>CAYXDT010000001.1:0-18018 GCA_964463845.1 uncultured Candidatus Planktophila sp.
CTGATTTCTTGGCTAGGGGCCAGTAGCCCTCTAAACTATAGATGTGAAGCGCGCTGGCTGGCTAACCGTCGTACTATCAGTAATCGCCTCACTGACTTTTTCCATTGAACCAGCATTCGCCGCAACTTCGTATTCATTCACAAATGCATCTGCTACTGGTGCAACGGGTCCGACGCAAGCACAAGTCAATACTGCCTATGCTGGGACCACACTTGCTTCGAGTGTGACCGTAAATACTCAAGGAATACAAGAGTGGATTGTTCCGGCTTCAGGACGATATTCATTTTCAGTTGCTGGCGCGCATGGCGCGGCGTCAACAGGAGCGAGCAATACTCGAGGCGGAAGATCGGTGGTTATCTCCGCGACTAGGACTCTGACAGTAGGTACAAAATTATTTATCGTTGTTGGACAGGCCGGGAGTGCGGATAGCTTGCACGGAGGTGGTGGTGGTGCGTCGTTTATCCGTATCGGTACTGGTACCTCGAACTTGTTAGTAGCTGGTGGTGGGGGCGGCACTCGTTCGGGTGCGAGCGCAAACGGGGGTGATGCCAGTACTACTACATCGGGAATGTCACCTGGAGCTGGTTACAGTTCAGGCACAGTCACTTCATTTAGTGCAAATACATCTGCAAATAGTTTCCGTTCAGCCCTAACTCCCCCTCAAGGTACGAGTACTAATGCGTGGACAGGTATTGGATTCGGCGGACTTGGAGCCGAGAGTTGCTTTGGCGATGGTGGATCGGGATGGTTTGGCGATGGCTATGACGATGGCAGTGGAGGCACCACTAGCGCTAAGGCGCTAGGTGGCACAGCGATAGGTGGCACTGGCGGAACGGCAGATGGAGGATTTGGGGGTGGTGGAAATGGAAAAGGTTGTAATGGCGGCGGAGGTGGAGGTGGCTACACAGGTGGGAATGGTGGCTGGATTGCAGGCGGTGGTGGAAGCTACGCCAATGGTTTCTTAGAAACTTCGATGTCTATTGATACGGGTAGGAGTTTTAATCGAAGCGGTACGGCAGTGCATGGTTACGTAACCATCACCTCCTTGGGCCCCTCACTTACCTCCTTTGTCCCACGCACAACTCTGACTAACTCATCCTCAATCACCTACGACATCACCTTCAGCGAATCCGTTTCTGGCCTCGCTGCTAATGATTTCTCATTGAGTGGAACGGGTTCCTCGACTTGCGCCATTGGTACTCCATCAGGCTCTGGGACTACCTACACAGTCGCACTTTCAGGGTGTTCACCGGGAACAATAATTCTCACCATGGCTGCGAATGCCGTTGCTAATTCATCCTCACAGAGTGCACCGGCTTCAAATACTGCAGCGGCTAGTGTGACGATAGATCAGACCGCCCCCACCATTTCATCTGTATCAGCCCCATCCAATAACACCTATATTCCCACAAATACTCCTACCTTCACCATGGTCTTTAGTGAATCAGTGACAGTTACTGGAACTCCGCGTTTAACGCTGACAGTTGGGTCGCTGACAAAGTATGCAAACTTTGTGGCACTTACCGATTCCAAGACAGCGACATTTCGGTATACCGTAGGAAGCGATTCAGCTGAATTCGATAGCGATGGCATCGCAGTCTCTACAACCTTAGATCTGAACTCTGGAACCATTCGAGACCTTGCCACCAACGCTCTCTCGCCTCTAACTTTTAGCGCCCCCACCCTCACCTCAGTGCTGGTGGCCCAACCCCCTGCTGCTCCAACTATTACCTCAATTACCCCCAGCAGCGGAACCCTCTCCGTGGCCTTTACCGCAGGAGCTACCAATGGCTCTGCTATTACCAACTATCAATATTCAACAAATAATGGTCTCAACTGGACTACTCGATCACCAGTTGCAACAACCTCTCCGATATCAATTTCCGGTCTTAACAATGGAACTTCCTATAACGTGCGGATCCGCGCAGTTAACGCAGCAGGCCCTGGTGATTCCTCCACAGCAGTTGCTGCAACGCCCTCTGCAGTTGTCATCGCAGGAGATGCAACGCTAACTACTACCTATGGAAGCGCTGCATCAACTGGAACCTATTCATCAACAGGTGGCACCAGCCCCTACACCTACACCCTCTCTGCAACACCGAGCGGAGTCTCTATCTCAGGCGGAGTTGTCACAGCTTCTGCATCAACTGCCGCTGGCACCTACACACAGAATGTCATCTCAACCGATAGCGCTTCCCAGACCGGGCTTAAGCAGCTAACCATCACCGTCAATAGAGCATCGACAACAATTACGATTTCACTTCCTTCCAGCGCCACAGAGGCTGCCCTAGGTGGAGCAATCACCATCACAGCAAGTGTCTCTCAGGCAGGAGCTGTGAACTTCAGGCTTGGTGGTTCATCAATTTCTGGTTGTTCTGCTGTGGCATCAAGTTCTGGAAGTGCCACCTGTTCCTGGACCCCAGGTTCTCTTGGGGCAGCATCCCTTACAGCGGTTTTAACTCCTACCGACTCAGCTAACTATCAGTCATCCACCTCTACAACGCTCTCTGTAACAGTTATAAATGGCGTCACTACGCTATCGCTCTCACTAGCAGGAGGGGTTACGCAAGCGAGCAAGGGTCAAAACATCGTAATTACTGCAACGGTAGATCAAGCAGGTCGCATCTCATTTTTTGCAGATGGCAAGAGAATTCCAAGGTGCTTCAACTTAGTCGTAAATGGATCAACCAAGAGCTGCACATGGAAACCAGCCATTCAAAAGCAGGTAAATCTGACTTCGCGTCTAGTGCCGACCAATAGCGCTTACAACACCGCAAGCGCAAATATGAGCGTTCAAGTCGTTAGACGAATTGGCACTAGATAAAAAACCCCTTACGCGGGTTCGCATAAGGAGTTTTTATTAAAAACTAATTACTTGGATTCAACCAACTTCTCAGATTCATCTTGAATCCGTGCTGCTACGGTCTTGAGCTTTTCTGCATACTCTTTTCCGTGATGAGCACAGAAGAGAAGTTCTCCACCAGTTAAAAGCGTGGCACGGACATATGCCTGTGCGCCACATCGATCGCAACGATCGAGTGCATTAAGAGGTGTGGATTCGAGGATTACTTGCTCGTTCATCGCGCTCTCCATTCGCTTGGTGGGAAGTTTTCTGTACGTCTATGGAACATCATGCCAGTTCTCTTTATTCCCCGCTCGTTAAAATCATTGTGAATATCGATAAAATAGGCTCACTTTCTCCGTCTTTCCTCAATATATGAGACGGTTCGGCGCGCTTACCTAGTTGCAAACCATCCGCGGGCTAACCTTTGCCACCGTGGCTGACGAATTAAATACCCCAACTGTGACAGATTCGCAGGATAGCTATACCGCCAAAGACCTAGCGGTCCTTGAGGGTCTAGATGCCGTTCGTAAGCGCCCAGGTATGTATATCGGCTCCACCGACTCTCGCGGGCTCCAGCATTGCCTCTGGGAGATTATCGATAACTCAGTAGATGAATCCCTGGCCGGACATTGCAAGAAGATTGAGATTAATCTTGAATCAGATGGCTCAGTTGAAGTTCATGACGATGGCCGTGGCATCCCAGTTGATAAAGAGCCGAAGACGGGTCTGACTGGCGTAGAAGTTGTGATGACTAAGTTACATGCGGGTGGAAAGTTTGGTGGCGGTTCATATGCTGCCTCAGGCGGATTGCACGGCGTTGGCGCGTCGGTTGTAAATGCGCTGGCAGAGCGTTTAGATGTAGAGGTAGATCGCAATGGCAAAATTTATTGGATGTCATTTAAGCGGGGAGTAGCTGGAATCTTTGATGGCGATGGCCCAAAGGCGCCCTTTACTCCACAATCGGGGCTACGCACGATTGGCAAGATCTCTGCGAAAGTAACCGGCACACGCACCAAGTGGTGGTCAGATCGGCAGATCTTTCTAAAGGATGCAGAGCTTGATTTAGAAGATATTTACGCTCGCGCCCGCCAGACTTCATTCCTAGTTCCGGGCCTCTCAATAACTGTTAACGATAATCGAAAGAAGGAGAAGACGACACAAGTCTTCTTTCATAAGGGCGGTATCTCGGAATACTGTGACTTCTTACAGCCAGATGCACCCGTTGGCGATGTAATTCGTATCTACGGTAGCGGTCATTACCAAGAGACTGTTCCGGTCCTCGACGATAAGGGACATATGGTCTCAACTGATGTTGAGCGCGATATGGAAGTTGATATCGCTCTTAAGTGGGGAATGGGCTTTGATACAACGCTACGTTCCTTTGTAAATATTATTGCAACGCCTAAGGGTGGCGCCCACGTCCTGGGCTTTGAACGCGCAATTACCAAGGCCTTTAACGAAGCGATGCGTAGCGCTGGAATATTAAAGAAGAATGAGGCAGATGTAATCAAGGACGATGTGATGGAGGGGCTCACCGCCGTAATCACCGTTCGCATGTCCGAACCGCAATTTGAAGGCCAGACCAAAGAGGTTCTCGGCACAGCAGCTGCCACCAAGATTGTTTCAGCAGTTGTCGCCGATAAGTTAAAAGAGTTCTTTGCCACCACTCGACGCATCGATAAGGCCAATGGCAAGTTAATCATGGAGAAAATTGCCGGCGCATCTCGTACTCGCATCAGCGCCCGCGCCCACAAGGATCTGCAGCGCCGTAAGAATGCTCTGGAATCATCATCGCTACCGACCAAGCTCTCTGATTGCCGCTCTGAAGATGTTACGCGTACAGAACTATTTATCGTAGAAGGTGACTCCGCCCTCGGAACCACCAAGGCTGCTCGTAACTCTGAATTCCAAGCGATTCTTCCTATCCGCGGCAAGATTCTTAATGTTCAAAAAGCATCTCTTTCACAGATGCTTGATGATAAAGAGTGTGGCTCGATCATCCAGGTAATCGGTGCTGGCTCTGGAAAATCCTTTGAATTAGATGAAGCGCGCTATGGCCGCGTCATCTTGATGTCTGATGCCGATGTTGATGGTGCGCATATTCGCTGCCTGCTTCTGACATTGATGTATCGCTACATGCGCCCGATGCTCGATGCCGGTCGCGTCTTTGCCGCAATTCCACCTCTGCACCGTATTGAAACTATGGGCGGGGGAGGCAAAAAGGGCGAGTACATCTATACCTACTCTGATGAAGAGATGCATAAGGTAACTGCTGATTTACGTAAGAATGGCAAGAAGTGGAAAGAGCCAATCCAGCGCTACAAAGGCTTAGGTGAGATGGATGCAGATCAGCTCCGTGAAACCACTATGGATCCAGATGCACGCACCCTGCGCCGGATAACCGTGCCAGATGGTGAAGCGGCAGAGCGGATGTTTGAGCTACTAATGGGCTCAGATGTTGCGCCACGTAAAGAATTTATTGCAACTGCTGAAATCGATCGCGAACAGATTGACGCCTAAAGCACCTTCAATTAGTCGATACTGACTAGATCGAAGTACTCCTCTTTCCAGATATCTTCATCGCCATCAGGTAACAAGATCACTCGCTCTGGCTTTAAGGCTTGAACTGCGCCTTCATCGTGAGAGACCATGATGACAGCTCCTTGATATTCGCCAAGAGCGCCCAAGATTTCAGCACGAGAGGCTGGATCTAAGTTATTTGTTGGCTCATCCAGGAGCAAAACGTTAGCGGCAGAGACGACCAAGGTAGCTAGCGCTAGACGAGTTCGCTCTCCACCAGATAAGACCTTAACCGGCTTATGGACATCATCGCCGATAAAGAGGAAGGAACCGAGAACGTTACGAGCTTCTGGCTCACGCAGGTCATCTTTAGAAGACATCATATTTTCTAAAATGGTGCGCTCGAAGTCGAGCATTTCATGTTCCTGGGCGTAGTAACCAAGTTTTAAACCATGGCCATGTTCGACTTTTCCGGTATCAGATTCCAATTGGTTGGCCAGAATCTTCAATAGCGTGGTCTTACCAGCACCGTTAAGTCCAAGGATGACAACGCGAGAGCCTTTATCAATCACACAAGAGACATCGGTGAAGATTTCAAGTGAGCCATAATTCTTCGATAGCTCTTCACCCGATAGGGGAGTCTTGCCACATGGAGCAGGTGTTGGAAAGCGCAACTTTGCGACCTTATCGTTAACGCGAACATCTTCAAGAGAGGAGCGCAACTTCTCGGCGCGACGTAACATGCCTTGTGCGGCAGTTGCCTTTGATGCCTTAGCACGCATCTTCTCGCCCTGCTTCTGCAAAATCTCTGCCTTCTTCTCAGCATTGGCCCGCTCTTTCTTACGGCGATGCTCATCCTGTTCGCGCTGCAAGAGATACTGCTTCCAGCCCATGTTGTAGACATCGATGACATTCCGATTGCCATCGATGTAGAAGACTTTATTTACAACGGTCTCAATTAGATTCACATCGTGAGAGATGATTACCAAGCCGCCTGAGTAGTTAATCAAATAGTTACGTAACCAGATAATGGAGTCAGCATCCAAGTGGTTGGTGGGCTCATCTAGCAGCAGAGTTTCAGCTCCTGAAAATAGGATGCGCGCTAACTCGATACGACGACGTTGTCCGCCTGAGAGAGTATCTAGTTGGTTATGAAAGACCGCTTCGCTCACGCCCAGAGAGCTGGCGATTGCTTCGGCTTCAGCAGTTGCGGCATAACCTCCGGCTGCGGTGAATTCGGCATCTACTCGGGTGTATCGCTCTAGCGCTTTTTCAAGTTCAGCACCCTCAGACGTTGCCATCTCTTGCTCAACCTGCGCCATACGAGCTGCAATCTGATCCAGGTCACGAGCTGAAAGGATGCGATCTAGGGTTGTTCCCTGGTCTTCTCCAGTACGTGGATCTTGTGGAAGATAACCAATCTTTCCAGTGCGTTGCACAGCGCCACCGGCAGGTAAATTCTCACCAGCTAGAACTTTGGCAAGGGTGGATTTTCCAGCGCCATTGCGGCCAACAAAGCCGACCCGGTCTCCGTGATTGATGCGGACATTTACACCTGATACCAAGAGTCGTGCACCAGCGCGCAATTCCAGGGCAGATGTAGAGATCATTTGGATAAGTCTCCCACAGAGCGCGTGGGATAAGAAATTAAGTCAGTTAACGACCGAAGTCCATCTAACTCTGACTATGCAGCGCCGATGCGGGTACGGCGCGGTATCGCATATGACTTGCTGACAGCGGTAAGTTCATCAGCAACTTGAACGCGAATGGCGCTTTCATCCTTTAGTAACTTAACCAAGGCGGCGATTACTGCTTTTAGCTCTTTTGACTCAGTCTCAAGTTCTAACTTACTCATCTTGGTCAAACGACGAAGTGGCATATCCAGGATATAGGTGGCCTGCTCATCATTTAACTTGAAATCCTTAATTAACTTCTCCTTTGCAGCAGCTGCATCATCGCTACCGCGGATAATCTTGATGACCTTATCGATATCGATAATTGCCTTAAGTAGGCCATCTACAAGCGAGAGACGATCTTCTGCCTTGGCTTTACGATATTCAGAGCGGCGACGCACTACCTCGATACGGTGATCGATAAAGACCTGTAGCAGCTCCTTGAGCCCTAGAGTCTGCGGCTTACCTTTAACAAGAGCAACTGCATTGATAGCAAAGGCATCTTCCATTGGAGTTAACTTGAAGAGCTTCTCAAGAACATCTTCTGGCTCAAAACCATTCTTTAATTCGATAACGACATTGGTACCTGTCTGGCCATCAGTTAAATCGATGATGTCTGAGATTCCTTGAATCTTCTTCGCCTTAACTAAATCTGCAATTCTCTCTACAACTTTTTCAGGTCCGATATTGAAGGGGAGCTCTTTAATTACAATACCCATCTTGCGAGAGGTGACCTTACTGATCTCAGTGCTGGCGCGGACCTTAAAGGAGCCCTTGCCGGTGGCATAGGCCTCGCGCACGCCCTCTAGTCCGACAATCTCGCCACCTGTTGGAAAGTCAGGGGCAGGGATATGTTTCATCAACTGATTTAAAGTGGCCTTGGGGTTTTCGATTAAGAATTTAGTGGCAGCGATTACCTCGCCCAAATTATGTGGTGCCATATTTGTAGCCATACCTACAGCGATTCCAGAGCCACCATTTACTAAGAGATTTGGGAAGGCGGCTGGCAGAACTAGCGGTTCAGCGAGTTGGCCGTCGTAATTGGGTCCAAAGTCAACGGTATTTTCATCGGCTTCAGCGACCATCGACATAGCAGCCGCAGCGAGGCGCGCCTCTGTGTAACGCATCGCAGCCGGACCGGCGTCTAGCGAGCCAAAGTTTCCATGGCCATCAATTAGAGGCAACTGCATAGAGAAAGATTGCGCCATGCGTACTAGCGCGTCATAGATAGCTGAGTCACCGTGCGGGTGCAACTTACCCATTACTTCACCAACAACACGTGCACTCTTTACATGGCCACGCTCTGGACGTAACCCCATATCGCTCATCTGGTGCAGGATGCGACGATGAACTGGCTTTAGACCATCGCGCGCATCTGGAAGAGCGCGTGAGTAAATTACTGAATAGGCGTACTCAAGAAAAGACTCAGACATTTCAGAAGAGACATCAATATCAACAATCTTGCCGGGAAATTCACCAGGCTTTGGTCCAACGACCTTTGCTGATTTCTTAGGAGCTGTGCTCTTCTTCGTAGCCATGGCGGGTATTCTGCCAAGTGATGGTGCTAAATCTTGGTACCTACACGCGGTCTAGCCCCAATGATTGCAACACAATGGGCGGCAACCTCGGCTCCGGCCAAAAGTGCATGGGTTAGATCCTTCTTTGTTGCAAAGTAAGAGATAAATCCTGCGGCAAAGGAATCTCCGGCCCCAGTTGTATCAATTACGGTCGCTGGAATTGCTGGCACTGCAACTGATTCGCCTCCGCGAATCTTGCCAATAGCTCCATCTGCTCCGCGTTTAATAACCACTGTGCTGGCAGATTGCAGCAAAATATCGAGCGAAGTTTCGATATCGCAACTTCCAGTTAGAAACTCTGCCTCTTCTTCATTTAGAAGAATTACATCCATAAGCGGCAGCCAACTTTTGATCTCATCAATATCAACCTCTTTCATCCCACCAACAGATGCTGGGTCAAAGTAGATTGTTAAACCTGCCGCCTTTATCTTGGCAATCATCGCTTTAATACCAACTAGTGATTGCGGGTCTAGGGGAGAGTAGCCAGATATATAGACTGCGTTAAAACCTTCGAGATCAGGTAGGTCAGAGAGCCGCAGTCCGGAGTTCGCTCCATTATCTGGAAACATGGTTCGCTCACCACTTGGGTCAACTAGAACCACAACAACGCCAGAGCTACCGTTATCAACAACTAAGTTGTGGTGGCGAACCCCAAGAGCATCAAACTCATTAAGTAAAATCGATCCAGCAGAATCATTTCCGACATGTCCCACGATTGTGGCGCGGGCATCTGTGCGAGTTAGCCACGCTGCCACATTTCCAGCAGCGCCACCACCATGTGTAGAAATTTGCGCTGGGGTATCGCTACCATAATTTATCTCAGAGGGCATCACCGTAATCTTGGTGACAACATCTAACATGACATCGCCGATACAGAGGACTTTGGCTGTCATCTAAAGCGCCGCAACAGCTACAGCTATATCAGCAGCTAGCGCTGAATTAGATTTAATAATCTCAATATTTACTTTTAGCGATTCGCCTTCAGAGGCGGTGTGAAAATGCTCGAGCAGATATGGAGTAACTGCTTTGCCGGTTATCCCAAGTTGGGCAGCTCCAGCTAAACCGCTCTTTAAAATCGCATCATGACGGGCTCGCTCCATCTCTTTCAATACTGGATTTGCCACAATCAGGGCGTGCTTATCTGTATGAAGTGATTCTCGAGATTTAATTATGCTGGCAATTTCGCTAGCTGAGTTAACTTGATGCTCAATGGTGTAACCAGAATCTGTTAGATAGAAGCCCGGGAAGTGAGTGGTCTTGTAACCGAGGACTCCGATAGCTAGGGTCTCAAGGCGTTCTAAAGTTGCTGCTACATCGAGAATTGATTTCACACCCGCACAGACCACGGTGATATCTAAATTTGAAAGGGCGGTTAGATCTGCTGATTCATCAAATGACTCATTGGCCCCGCGATGAACGCCTCCTAGTCCACCAGTTGCAAAGATATGAATTCCAGCAAGGTGCGCTAGGTGCGCAGTAGCTGCCACAGTTGTTGCGGCGCTCTTCCCGGAGGCTGCGATTATGGCGAGATCTCGACTTGAAGCCTTTGCAATATCGTCACGATTGGCAATTTCAACTAACTGTTCATCAGTTAGACCGATATAAACCTGCCCATCAAGAATTGCAATCGTGGCTGGTGTAGCGCCATGGGCACGGACAATCTCTTCTACTTCACGAGCAACCTGCAAATTTGAGGGACGGGGTAGTCCATGGCTAATGATGGTTGACTCAAGAGCCACGATGGGAGTGCCAGCTGCAAGGGCTGTTGCCACTTCTGGCGAAGTCGAAAAGGAACTCTTCATGGATGTAACAATACTCGTGAGAAGATAGCGCCGTGCATCTGTCGCAAGTTTTACCATCAATCTTCAACACACTGGATTTGGCAGATACTGAAGATTTCTTGCAATGTGGACAGAGCCCATCAGGTCGCGAGGTTCTCTTCCTTGTTGATGGATTGGGTGCAGATGCCATCGCCCTCTACAGCGATGCGCTACCAACGCTTTCGCAGGCGCTAAAGCGAGCAACAGTGCAGACCTCTTTTCCCACAACTACTGCAACTAGTCTGGCGACGCTAACTACTGGGGCGATGCCAGGTACTCATGGCATGTTGGGATACACGGTGCGCGTGCCGCGCAGCGGAGGGCGAGTTCTTAACTCATTAAAGTGGGATGAGAGAGTCGATCCCGCTATCTGGCAGCCGATACCAACACTTTTTGAACGGGCAAGTGCCGCTGGAATATCAGTTACACATGTAGCTGCTAAACGTTATGAAGATTCTGGGTTTACTCGCGCAGTATTTCGTGGAGCGCAATATAAAGGGGCCAATATCGCAGCAGATTTGGTCGCTGAGACAGTTCGGGCATTACAACAGAGCCCATCTTTTATCTATCTCTATGTAAATGATGTTGATTCGGCGGGGCATTCGGATGGAGTTGGCTCTGAGAAGTGGCTCGCCGCCTTGCGCGGAGTAGATGCCCTGCTCGCCCGATTACTCCAGCAAGTTCCGGTTGGAACCCGTATCTGGGTGAGCGCAGATCACGGCATGATTAATGTGCAGGAGAAGGTTATTTTGGGGCAAGATAATGATTTGTTAACGGATATTGCGACAATTGCAGGTGAGCCGCGGATGCGCCATCTCTACCTAAATACCGACTCACCAAGTGCGGTCGCTGAGGCGGTAGCTAGGTGGGAGAGCAGACTCGGCAATCGCGTCACCATGTTCTCGCGCCAGGGTGCAATCGCTGCTGGAATATTTGGCGAAGAGATGAGTGATGCTGCAGCGGAACGTATCGGTGATGTAATTGCGATCGCGCAAGAGAAGTTAATTCTTCTCGATCCCGAGCGGGCCGATAAAGAGGGCGCCATGATTGGCCACCATGGTGGCGATAGTGCGATTGAATCAACTGTTCCGCTGCTCTTGCTGCAGCGCTAGAGATTAATTCTCTCTATCTACATCCGTCTCATCTGCATCTTCAGCTTTGCGTCCAAACATAATCTCATCCCATGAAGGAACTTTGGCGCGAGCGGTAATTCCATCTACGGAATCAGCTGCAGTCGGTGTTTCGCGAATGACAGCTAAACGAGGAGTCTCAATCTTCGCCTCGGGTATTTCAGGTGAATCTAAGGAGTCAAGCGCATCGGTAATTCGTGAAAGGCTAGATTGAGGTAGCGTTCTTTGCGAGACTGGCTCCTCATAACGTGAGGGATGGTTTGGCTCAGTATGAATCAATCCCGTTGCAACTGTGCGAGTTGGCGCATCTTCATCAATTAGCCACGCACCATTGCTGTCTGTGGCAGAGAGCGCGCGACGAGCCATATCAAAGCTCCAGGTAGCAACACCAGATCCATCGCGATTAGGGAAGTGAAGTTCGATATGCCAAATGCCATCAGGAAGTCGCCAGGTATTCCAGGTGATTTCATCTGCATCAACTCCACGTGGAGTGAGTTTGGCGCTAACAACATCGGCAAAGGTCATATCGCTACGGTAGGCATCTTTACGCATAACTAATTCGCGAGCTCTATCTAAAATGTACTCTCGCTCTTGCATGATGGGGCCAGAGAAGCGCTCCACTTTTTCAACTGTAGTTGCACCTTCGCGCGCGACCTGCTCAAAGCTCTCGCCAGCGCGCAAGCGACGCTGAATCTCTTTAACTGAGATTGTTTCACTACTTGCTGGAACAGATGCCAAGCGCGGTTGATTGATGGTTGCGCGAAGTGTGTCGCTAATGCGGAGCGCAAAGCTATTGCCATCGCCATCTACTAGGGAGAGGTGGGTGCCATCCTCACTCTTTCCAGTAAGTCGCAGGTCGGTCATGGGGTGAGAATAACTGATGAAGCGGTGATTTCTCGAGAGATAGACCCTCTAGACTCTGACTATGTACGCCGAACTCCTTAAATTAGCGCAACGCGTCGGAGAAGATGCAGCGCAGCTTCTGATGGAGCGGCCACCGGCCTTTGAGATTGCCTCAAAATCTACCGCGATTGATATCGCTACTCAGATGGATATCAAGGCCGAAAAATTTATTATGCAGGCCCTCCTTGCCGCTCGTCCAGAAGATGGAATTATCGGTGAAGAAGGTTCTGCAGTTGAGAGCAAATCTGGAATTACCTGGGTCATCGATCCGCTCGATGGAACAGTTAATTATGTTTATGGTCTGCCTGGTTGGAATGTCTCAATCGCCGCCCGTGATAGTGAAGGCTCAATTGTTGGCGTAGTCACAGCGCCAACGATTAACTCCACCTGGTGGGCAGTTCGCGGAGGGGGAGCCTTCTATAACGGCCACTCAATTTCTTGCAATGATCCAATCGCCCTTGATAGGGCGCTAATTGCAACCGGCTTTCAATATGATGTGGAACATCGAATTGCGCAGATTGCAGATTTACAGAAACTTGTACCTATGGTGCGAGATTTGCGCCGCAATGGCGCTGCTGCCGTGGATCTCTGTCATGTTGCAATGGGCGCTCTTGATGGATATTACGAAGCCGGTTTAAAGGAGTGGGATTGGGCAGCTGGCTCGCTAATTGCTACCGAAGCTGGCGCTACCTTTGCTCAATTCGGTACTTCGCCTAGCCAGACCTCAGTAGCGGCTGGCCCCAGCCTGCACCGCCAGATCTGCCAAACTTTAGGCTTTACCGCTTAGGGCAAGGGCCGATTTACGCTCGCAGCCCCTTCTGTGGCAAGATATGCAGTCTGCACGGTGCTATCCGGGCTGAAGTAGATTAGTAATGAACAGGAATCACCATGAATATTCTCGATGTAGTAGATGCTGCCTCACTCCGTAAGGACATCCCACAGTTCCGCGCAGGCGATGAGCTAAAGGTCCACGTCCGTGTTATCGAGGGCAGCAAGTCACGTCTTCAGGTATTCCAGGGCATCGTAATCGGCCGCCAAGGTGATGGTGTTCGCGAGACCTTCACAATCCGTAAGGTCTCTTACGGCGTTGGCGTTGAACGTACCTTCCCAGTTCACACACCAGTTATTGAAAAGATCGAACTCATCAAGAAGGGCGATGTTCGTCGCGCCAAGCTTTACTACCTACGCGATCTGCGCGGTAAGGCTGCCAAGATTCGCGAAAAGCGTGATGGCATCGAAGGTTACGGCGATGGAATTCTCTCAACTCCGGTAGCTGAAGTAGTTGCTGAAGCACCAGTTGCCGAAGCACCAGTTGCCGAAGCACCAGTGGCTGAAGCACCAGTGGCTGAAGCACCAGTGGCTGAAGTTACAAGCGAAGCTGTAACTGCAGACTCAGCAAGCTCTGCTGACACTTCGGGCACTGACGAAGTTAAGTAACTTCAAAAACCTCGTGTTTCGCCCATTTAAAAAGGGCTCAGTACTTCGTGAGTTCCCAATACTCCTCATTGTGGCGCTCGCCGTCTCTCTATTTATCAAAACCTTTCTGGTGCAATTTTTCTATATTCCTTCCGGCTCCATGGAAAATACCTTGCAAGTTAATGACCGAGTAGCGGTCAATAAGATCCCATTCCTAGCGCGCTCAATTGATCGCGGCGATGTTGTTGTTTTTCGCGATCCATCCAATTGGCTGCCTGAACCATATGAAGCGGAGCAGAGTAGATTTATTTCAACGCTTAAAGATGGCCTAGTCGCTGTTGGGGTACTACCAAATCCGGCTAAGCAGTATCTGGTGAAGCGAGTAATTGGCATTCCTGGAGATACTGTCATCGGTAAGGATGGAGTTGTTACCATCAACGGCATCGTCGCTGATGAGCCATATATCTTCGCCGGCAATAAGCCAACCGAGTTAGATTTCAATGTCACCGTACCTAAAGACAAGGTCTGGGTAATGGGAGATCACCGTGGCGCATCAGCTGATTCGCGCTATCACCAAGATGATGTCAATAATGGTTTTGTACCAATATCTCGAATCACAGGTCCAGCTTTCGGAATTATCTGGCCGCTAACGAGCTTAGGGCTAATCTCCTCACATAATCCTCTCCCGTAAGGTGCCCTAAGAAATGAAGGCGATTGAAGAACTTCTCTCCGCTGCAGGTATCTCACCAATTGCTGGTGTAGATGAGGCTGGCCGTGGACCATGTGCTGGTCCACTAGTAGTTGCAGCGGTAATTCTAGAAGATTTAAATTCACCAAAACTTTTACAGATACGCGATTCCAAGGAGCTTTCAGAGAGCAAGCGAGAGAGCCTTTTTGATTTAATCATGGAGGCTGCAACAAGTGTCAGCATCATAGAAATCTCTCCCACCGAGATTGATGAGCGTGGGGTACATGCAGCAAATCTTGATGGAATGCGGCGCGCAGTTAAGGGTCTAAATCCAGAGCCGGCATATGTACTTACAGATGGCTACGCCATCGAAGGTTTAGCAATTCCCAATGTGGCAGTCTGGAAGGGCGACCAAGTAGTGACGGCAATTAGCGCAGCTTCGATAATTGCAAAAGTTACGCGTGATCGAATTATGTTAGAGCTGGATTTAAAGTATCCCCAATATGGCTTTGCTAAACATAAGGGCTATATCACTGCCGCTCATACTGCTGCACTGCAAGAGCATGGGCCATGTGCAGAACATCGCACCTCTTTCTCAAATATCGCTGCCCTCCTTAAATAATTTATCCACATCTCTACCTGACCCAATCCTGCGCATTGGTAGGTGCGACTTAACATCCGCGCCATGGCAGCTAATTCAGCAAGAAGAGTCCGCACTGGCCAGCTCGGTGAAGAAGCGGTAGCGCGATATGTGCAAGAACGTGGCGATGAGATTTTAGATCGCAACTGGCGAATCCGTGAAGGTGAGATAGATATCGTCTCACTATCAAGCGATGGCCTCTTTCACTTTATAGAGGTAAAGACTCGTAGCTCACTGGCATATGGCCACCCCTTCGAAGCAATCAATCGAGAGAAGGCGCATCGCCTGCAGCGCTTAGCTTTAGCTTGGCTAGCAACCCATAGTTGTCTGGGCTGTGGGTACGCCATCGATGTCGCCGCCTGTCTCATTGCATCAGATGGTCAACTAAATATCGAATATCGTGGTGCGATCCTATGACTTTAGGAAAGGCGCAATCGATTGCTCTTAATGGCTTGGTGGGCTCTCTAGTTGAAGTAGAAGTTGATATCGCAGATGGAATTCCCTCCTTTACACTTTTGGGTCTACCTGATGCGGCGCTTTCAGAGTCACGCGATCGAGTTCGAGCGGCGTTGATAAATTGTGGTCGGCTCTGGCCTAATCGCAAGGTAACTGTCTCGCTCTCACCTGCTTGGCTACCAAAGAGCGGCTCTGCCTTTGATCTCTCTATTGCAATAGCAATTGAAATTGCGCAAGGAGCCTTACCGCAAGAGCCCTTTACTGCAACTGTAATTCTGGGCGAGTTAGCGTTAGATGGAAAAATTCGCGCAGTGCGCGGTGTGCTACCTGCACTAATTGCTGCCTATAAATCTGGAGTAAAGCGCGCCATTGTTCCGCAAGAAAATTTGGAGGAAGCTGCCCTACTAACCCATATGGAGATTCTTGCCTTTGCCAATCTCTCTCAACTCATACGTTGGGCGGCGACCGGAGAACGAGTTGAAGCCCCAGTCTTATCAATGGAGGCAGCAGAACTTCCTGCTGAAGTCGATTTTGCAGATGTAGCAGGTCAGCAGAAGGCGCGCTTTGCCGCTGAAGTTGCCGCAAGTGGTGGACACCATCTCTTACTTATCGGGCCACCGGGAGCAGGTAAGACCATGATTGCCTCTCGCATTCCAACAATCTTGCCCCCTTTAACTCTCGAGCAAGCACTTGAGGTAACGGCAGTTCATTCCATCTCAGGCGGCTTGACGCAACGCTCAGCCTTATCGCGCATCGCTCCAATCATTGCACCTCATCACACCGCATCTCGGGTCGCCTTAGTTGGTGGCGGATCGCATGTAATTAAGCCCGGTTCATGCAGCTTGGCACATCACGGAGTTCTCTTTATCGATGAAGCGCCAGAGTGCGCTATTGGACTTCTTGATGCACTTCGTCAACCGCTGGAATCAGGAACCATCACAATTACAAGAAGCGTTGGCAATATAACTTTTCCAGCACGCTTTCTCTTGGTTCTTGCCGCCAATCCCTGTCCATGCGGAAAGTACAGCGGCAAGGGTCTGGGTTGTAGTTGCACATCTGTGCAAGTTCGCAGGTACCTTGGAAAGTTATCTGGACCGCTTATGGATCGCATCGATATGCGAGTACAAGTTGAACCAGTTGGTCGAACCGAGATGGCCGAGATCGAGTTAGGTGAGGCGAGTGCTGATATCAGAGCTCGTGTGGTTAAAGCTCAGGCTACCGCGGCAGC
Source organism: uncultured Candidatus Planktophila sp. (assembly GCA_964463845.1). Lineage (GTDB taxonomy): Bacteria > Actinomycetota > Actinomycetes > Nanopelagicales > Nanopelagicaceae > Planktophila. Next base: position 16,897 of record CAYXDT010000001.1, read on the forward strand.
GAGATTTGCTGGTGAGAGCTGGTCGCTTAACTCAGAAATTCCAGCCCGTGAGCTACGTACTCGCTTTCGCCCCGAGCGCAGCGCCCTCAACTTTCTGCATGATGAGTTAGATCGCGAACGGTTAACAGCGCGCGGCCTTCATAAGGTAATCCGTTTGGCTTGGACCTTGGCTGATCTATCGGAAAATAGAACTCCAACTTTGGATGATGTGCAACGCGCATACTCACTACGCGAAGGAGCAGATCTGTGAATGAGCGCGAGGTTCGTTTAGCGCTCTTCTGCGCCATCGAAGGAGGAGCTACCTTCTGGGGGCGCGAGATTGCCCAGTACGGAGTCGACGAAATCTATCAGCGCCTGACAACGCACAGCTATGATCCAATTAAATCAGCTGCTATCTTTGAAAAATTTGATAGCCATAACGCAACGCAGACATTTGCAGCTATTGAAGCAGCTAAAGGCCAATTCTTAATTCCAGGTGATTCCAATTGGCCAACTAAGTTAGACGATCTTGCGGTGCCACCGATTGGAATTATCTTTAAAGGTAACGCGGAAGTTTTGAGTTCACCTTCATTGGCCATAGTTGGAACCCGTAACCCCACTCCATATGGAGTTCGTATCGCCGGTGACTTTGCTGCAGGATTTGTCGATCGCGGCTGGGATATCGTCAGTGGTGGAGCTTATGGAATTGATACAGCAGCCCATCGCGGCGCTCTTATCGCTGAAGGACGGACCATCGCAGTAATTGCATCTGGAATTGATATCGCATATCCAGCTGGCAACTCCCGCCTCTTTGAGCAGATCTGTGAAAGTGGGGCAATCGTTAGCGAGGTCGCACCTGGTGCACCGGCGCTACCCTTTAGATTTCTAACTCGTAATCGCATTATTGCAGCGCTATCGCAAGCCACACTCGTAGTGGAGGCAGCCTTTCGAAGCGGATCGCTACGAACTGCGCGGGATGCGGCAGAACTTCTCCGTCCAGTTATGGCAATCCCCGGAGCGATTAGCTCTCCATCTTCAGAAGGATGCCATCGCTTAATTGGTGAGCGCGCAGCAGAGTTAGTCACCTCTGTCGCAGATTGCTATGAACTCATCTCATCTCTCTAGCTCCAGATATTTAGGCAA
>CAYXDT010000001.1:18118-55203 GCA_964463845.1 uncultured Candidatus Planktophila sp.
ATTCCGTTCGGGCTTTGTTGCAATTGTGGGGCGCCCGAATACTGGAAAATCAACGCTAATTAACGCTCTTGTGGGCAGCAAGATTGCCATCACCTCCCCGCATCCAAATACCACTCGTCATGCCATCCGCGGCATCGTCAATGCGCCAACCTTTCAAGCAGTCTTAGTTGATACACCGGGCATCCATAAGCCCAAGACTCTCTTAGGCTTTCGCCTAAATGCGGTAGTCAATGAGAGCCTAGATTCTGTAGATATTGTGATGATGTGCCTACCTGCCGACGAGCTATCAGGTGCGGGAGATGAATTTTTAGCAGCAGAGCTGGCCAAGTATCCGCGGGCTAAGAAGTTCGCCCTAGTAACGAAGACTGATTTAGTTGCTAAGAAGAATTTAGCCAATCGCCTTTTAACTGTTAATGAGCTAGCCAAAGGCTTTACTTGGGATGAAATCATCCCAATCTCTGCCGCAATTCATGATCAGATTGATTTACTCGAGAAGTTAATCGGAGATAACCTGCCGACTGGTCCTGCTTTTTATCCAGCAGATATGAAAAGTGATCAGAAGATTGAGCAGTTAATCTGTGAATTGATTCGCGAGGCTGCCCTGCGGGATGCGCGTGAGGAGCTGCCACATTCAATTATGGTCACTATTGATGAGATGGCAGAGCGTGATGAAAAGGGGAGCCGCCCCTTCTTTGATATCCATGCCACTATCCATGTCGAACGCGATTCGCAGACTGGCATATTGCTAGGCCATCAGGGAGAGCGCCTTAAAGATATTGGCACGCGCGCCCGTAAGGATATTGAACGCGAACTTGGCGCTCGAATCTTCTTAGGTTTACATGTAAAGGTCTCTAAAGAGTGGCAACGTGATCCGAAGCTACTTGAACGCTTAGGTTTTACTGAGCGCTAATCGCACCGGTTGCTAAGGCAACCAAAAGTGCACTGCCCAGAATTACCCGGTAGATAACAAAGGGCGTAAAGCTGCGCGTGGCGATAAATTTCATGAGCCAAGCAATTACGGCATACCCGACGAAGAAGGCAGTTACGGTAGCTACTGCAATTTCAGGATAGGTATATGGCGAGATAGTTGAATCTGAAAAAGCCTGCTGTAATTGATAGAAGCCACTACCAAAGACAGCCGGTAGAGCTAGAAGAAATGAGTAGCGCAGCGCCGCCTCTCGTTGGTAGCCAAGAATTCGCCCTAGCGCAATCGTGGCACCAGATCTAGAGACGCCTGGAATCAAGGCCAGCGCTTGAGCAAAACCATAGGCGATTCCATCTCTGCCATTTAGATCTTGCAATCTCTTCTCACTACCGCCATAACGATCGGCAGCCCCCAGAATCAAGCCAAATATGATGAGAGTGGCAGCAACAATCCAGAGTGAGCGGAAATTATTGGTGATGTAGCTCTGTCCAAAGTAACCCAGAACCACAATAGGCAAAGTGCCCACAATTATTAAATTACCTAGACGCGCTTCAGCTGTGCCATCTCTGCGGATCCAGGAGTTAAAGATGCGCAAAATATCTTTACGGAAGTAGATTAGAACAGCTATCTCAGTACCGATTTGAGTTATTGCAGTGAAGGCAGCTCCAGGATCTTTAGCGCTGGGTAAGAATTCACCGACAATGCGAATATGCGCGCTAGATGAGATGGGCAAGAATTCAGTTAAGCCCTGGACAATTCCCAGGAAGATGACCTCAAGCATGGTGTAAGTATCTCAACCTTTACACGTTAGCTGGCTTGCGGCTCGCGAAGTAAGAGCCAATCAGTACCAGCGGCAAGCCAATCATGATTCCAACTGTCAGCGGTTCATTGAGAATAATTACTCCTAGGACAACTGCAATTGCAGTATTTAGATAGGTAACGAGTGAGCCACGAGCTACGCCGATGATTTTAGCTAGCGCGAAGAAGGCGACAAAGGCGGCGCCAGTTGAGAGAACACCCAGACCAATAATCGAAGCGATAGCAGCGCCAGAAACATCGTGTGCTGGCCATTGTAAAACAGTTAAAGGTAGATAGAAGAGGGCAGTCATCGCCATGGCGACGCCATTGACTGCAATCGCAGAAACAGTGGGGAGCGCGCTTTGTACCATCATCACCGCATAGGCATATCCAATTGATGCCAGCAGAATCATCATTATCGATAGCGGATCAGCGCTACCAGTCAGGCTTTCAATTCCGACTACGGCAATTAAGCCGATGAAGCCGACCACAAGCCCCATCAAGCGCTTATGGTGCCAGACAGTTTTATCACCCTTCATTGAAGCGAAGATGGTGGCCCAGATTGGTACAGATGCCACCAATAATCCCGCTAAGCCAGATGAAATTTTCTGTTGAGCGGTACTAATTAGAATCCAAGGGCCGATCATCTCAAGGAGGGCGTAGAAAGCTACGTAGCGCCAGCCTTTGATGGCTGCAATCAATTGCCGTTGCTTTAGCGCAAGTGGAAGCAAAATTGCGGCACCAATGGCGGTGCGCAGAAAGACAACGGTAGCTGGTGAGAAGCCATCTTCTGGATCGACTGCGATACTGATAAATAGATATGGGATGCCCCATAAAAAGCCCACCAAGATAAATAAGAACCAACCGCGACGCGACATCTACGAGATTACCTTTCGATAGAGCTCAACTGTCTGAGAAGCGATGGCATCCCATCCAAAATCTTGTTGCGCCCGCACTCGGCCAGCCTTGCCGTAGCGCTCGAGCAGAGCTGGATTAGCAAGTAGCTCTGTAATTGCGCTGGATAAGTCAGCCTCATATTTAGCGCTATCTGAGGTGTAATTTACCAAGACGCCAGTTTCTCCATCGATGACTACCTCTGGAATCCCTCCAACATTTGAGGCCAGTACGGCTGTCTCGCAACCCATCGCTTCTAGATTTACGATGCCAAGGGGTTCATAGATTGAAGGACAGAGGAATAACTCTGCCTGTGTGAGTGCAGCGGTTAACTTCTCATGTGGCAACATCTGCTTAATCCACCAAACTTTTCTACCGCTGCTCTGTAACTGCTCGATTAACACCGCTACCTCTTCGCCAATTACCTCTTCATCAGGAGATCCTGCAGCAAGAACTAACCCATATTCATTCGGAACGCTCTTCCAAGCGCGAAGTAGGTGTGCCAAACCTTTCTGGCGAGTTATACGTCCAACGAAGATGGCATATGGACCAGTTATTCCAAACTCTTCCAGAAGAGATTTATCGTAATTTGGGGCAAATTTTTGGGTATCTACCCCGTTACGAATTGTGACAACTTTGGCGGGATCAATATCTGGATATGCGCGAAGGACATCACCACGCATGCCATCGCTGACAGCGATTATCGCTGCTGCAGAATGGTAGGCGGTAGCTTCTGCCCAAGAAGAGATTTGGTAGCCGCCTCCTAGTTGCTCTGCCTTCCAAGGGCGTAAAGGTTCGAGCGAATGGGCGCTAACGATATGAGGGGTGCCATATAAAAGTGAGGCGGTATGTCCTGCCATATTGGCATACCAAGTATGAGAATGGATTAAATCAACTTCACCTAAATTTTGAGCAATTGCAAGATCGGTGGCAATCGCTTGCAGCGCTGGATTTGAATCGGTAAAGCCGATTGGGGTGTCATAGCCGAAGGCGCCATCAGTCCTCTCTCCACCAAAGCAATGGATATCGACTGAAATTCCAGCCACTTTGCGCAGCGCCTGCGTCAATTGCACAACATGAACGCCTGCCCCACCATAAACAGCTGGCGGCCACTCTTTAGTGACAATCCCAATTCGAGTAGCCTTCACTTGCCAAGAGTATCGGTGACTCTAGTTACTTAGTACTTTCAGGAGTAGCCTTCACGCATGGCTCGCTTTGAAACTCCGCTGGGAATCGTTCTCGCCGGTGGCGAGGGCAAGCGATTGATGCCCCTGACTGCAGATCGCGCAAAACCAGCGGTGCCCTTCGGTGGCTCATATCGTTTAGTGGACTTTGTCTTATCTAATCTAGTTAATGCCGAGATGCGCAAGATTGCCGTTCTTACTCAATATAAATCTCACTCACTTGATCGTCACATCACAACTACTTGGCGCATGTCTACCTTGCTAGGAAATTACATCACTCCAGTTCCAGCGCAGCAGCGCTTGGGCCCGCGTTGGTATACCGGCTCAGCTGATGCCATATTGCAGAACTTCAATTTGATTCAAGATGAAAATCCTAAGCATGTTTTAGTTTTTGGCGCCGATCACGTGTATCGGATGGATCCCAGCCAGATGTTTGAGCAGCATCTCGAGACAGGGGCTGGAATAACTATTGCAGCTATCCGTATGCCGCGCTCAGAAGCCCACGAGTTCGGTGTCATTGAGTTAGCAGAAGATGGAATAACCATTAAGGCTTTTCATGAAAAACCAATAGACCCACCTGCGATGCCAGGGCATCCAGATTTAAGTTTGGTTTCCATGGGGAATTACATCTTTAAGCGAGACGTTATGGAGGAGGCGCTAATTCTAGATTCTGAAGATTTAGAGTCACGCCATGATCTAGGCGCAAATATTATTCCCATGTTAACGAAAGCCGGAGAAGCCAAAGTTTATGACTTTGAAAATAATGTCGTTCCAGGGGCTACCGATCGCGATAAAGGATATTGGCGCGATGTAGGTTCAATTGATTCCTATTATGACGCTCATATGGATCTAGTCTCTATTCATCCAATATTTAATCTTTACAACCGCGAGTGGCCGCTACTTACCAATCCACCTTCACTGCCACCTGCAAAATTTAGCGCCAGCGGAATTGCACAAGATTCCATCGTCGGAGCTGGCTCAATTATCGCCGGTGGGCATGTCAATCACACCGTGACTTCTTACGATGTACATGTCGGCGCTGGCGCCTTTGTAGATGGGGGAGTTCTTATGCCAGGCGTTGTAATTGGTGATCGCGCTGTTATTCGCAAAGCCATTATTGATAAGGGAGTTATTGTCGAACCTGGTGCACAGATAGGAGTTGATCTAGAGCGAGATCGGCAAAGATTTACCGTAACCGATAGCGGAATTGTGGTTGTTGGAAAAGGCATGGTCGTCTCTGCTTAATTCTTTGCCGCTTACTTAGGATTTATAGTTCGCCACGAGAAAGCAGATCTAGGACCTCTTTCGCCCGTTCTTTTAACTCAGGCAATTCACTTAACCTATTGATTCCAGCTAACTGTTGCCCCATACGATGATTCTTGGCAAAGTGCGGACGATTGCGATCTAAGAAATCCCAATAGAGAGTGGTGTAGGGACAGGCATCTGCACCTACGCGTTTCTTTGGATCAAAGGGGCACTCTTTACAGTAATTACTCATCTTCGAAATATATGAACCCCCTGATGCATAGGGCTTAGTTGCTAGGCGACCACCATCTGCATGCAGACTCATCCCTATAACATTTGGAACCATCACCCAATCTGCTGCATCAATAAATGCTCGGCGCATCCAATCGAGAAACTCTTGGGGCGATGTCCCAGTTATTAAAGCTAAATTGCTTAAGACCATTAGGCGGGGGATGTGATGTACCCAAGCGCGCTCTTCTATCTCGCGCACCTGTGTTGAAACGCAGCGCATCTGCGTCTTTGTGGAATCTTCAAAGAGTGGAAGCAAGGGGCGATTAGCCTGCAGGGCATTCTCTTCACGATATAAATCTCCAAAGAACCAGTAAAGGCCATTTATATATTCACGCCACCCGATAATCTGCCTGATAAATCCTTCAGCGCCAGATAGAGGAATTCCACCTTTTGCAAAACGGGCCAGTGCTGCATCAATAACTTCCTGCGGGTGAATTAATCCCACATTTAGATAGGGGCTAAGAAGTGAATGGTTTACCGCCCAGCTTTGCGTAGTCATGGCATCTTCATATGCCCCGAATTCAGAGAAGGCGCTCTTTAGAAAGTGATCGAGTTGCGCTAGCGCTGCGGCACGAGTGGTTCCCCATGTTTGATCAGGAGGGTTTCCGAAGGTAGAGATTTTCTCCTTGGCAATGTAAGCGAGTGCACTCTCATCAATCTCATCACGCTTGTGAACTAGGTAGGTAGGCCACTTATGTTCACCTTTAGGTGGAGGAAGGCGATTGTCGGCATCGTAATTCCACTGTCCACCTAACGGATGAGAGCCTTCCATCAAGATATCAAGTCGCACTCGCTGTGCACGATAGAAATTCTCCATGACTAGCGATTTCTGCGAAGCGGCCCATTGTGCAAATAGGGGACGCGGAGTTAAGAAGAAATCATTGGCTACCAGATTTATCTTGAGCTTTTTAAACTCTTCAAGTTGCTTATGTGAAGACGGCTCTGCTGCAATTAGCTCTGTGGTGGGGTTGCTTTTTCGAAAACTTTTTATCCCTGTCGCAGTATCTGTACTGGAGATGAAGTGAACGGTAAAACCTTCCTTGCGAAGATCTGCCAAGAAGTGATCACGGGCTGATATAAAGAAGTAGAGTCTTTGGAGATGCCATTTTCGGGTATGTAGCATCCGCTTACTCTCAATAAAGAGAATCTCATGGCTCTTTGGGTGGGCGCCTTTGAGTGCACCATAATTTCGGTGGAGATGGTCATTTAGTAAAAGGATGGCAATCTTCTGATTAGCACTCATTTTGTAGCCAACTTTTGCGCTATACCCTGCCAGAGATTTGCCTCTTTTATACCTCTCACGGCTAGACTGTACCTGTCAGCGTTGACCGTCGCCTGTTATATATCAGGCTCAATTTATATAAATTTGGAGCGTTGCAATGCGTATTGGAATTCTGACTGGTGGCGGAGACTGCCCTGGGCTAAATGGCGTTATTCGTGGTGTAGTAACAAAGGGCATTAAAGATTATGGCTATGAATTTGTAGGCTTCCGTGATGGTTGGAAGGGTCCACTTGAAGCTTTGACCATGCCGCTGGATTTAGCGATTGTTAAGCCGATTCTGGCCAAGGGTGGAACCATCCTCGGTTCATCGCGCACTAACCCATTTAAAATTGAAAATGGCGTAGAGCGCATCAAACAGAATTTAGCTGATCAAGGAATCGATGTCTTAATTGCAATTGGCGGGGAAGATACTTTAGGAGTTGCCACCAAGCTTGATGCCTTAGGTGTGAAGGTTATTGGTGTTCCGAAGACAATTGATAACGATTTAAATAATACAGATTTCACCTTTGGTTTCGACACGTCAGTAAATATCGCTATGGAGGCAATTGATCGCCTTCATACAACGGCTGAATCTCACCACCGCCCACTAATTGTTGAGGTCATGGGACGTCATGCTGGCTGGATTGCCCTTCACTCTGGAATTGCTGGAGATGCAGCCTGCATCTTGATCCCAGAAGTTAAATTCTCAGTAGATAAGGTCTGTGAATTCGTTAACTCTCGCTTCAAGACAGGAACTGCCCCGATTATCGTGATTGCAGAAGGTGCGATCCCTCAAGATGGAGATATGGTCACCAAGGATCAGCCACTTGATGCCTTTGGACATGTGCAACTATCTGGAATTGGTGATTGGCTCGCTAAAGAGATTGAGACCAAGACCGGCCATCAGACTCGTTGCACAGTTCTAGGACATATCCAGCGTGGTGGAACTCCATCAGCCTTTGATCGCGTCCTCAGCTCACGCTTTGGTCTAGAAGCCATCACAGCTGTTCACGAAGGTGACTTTGGGAAGATGATGGCGCTACATGGCACCAAGATTGCTCGCGTACCGCTGGCTTCAGCCACAGATGTCCTAAAGACTGTGCCACTTGATAGATATGAGGAGATTACGTCGTTCTTTGGTTAATCTCCGCGCGAGAAACCATCTGAACTGTCTACCCTAATGACTATGAATTCATCGCCTTCACAACTTGATTCACTCTTTGACCCAACCCTGGTTGCGGCACAACAGCCCAATTGGCCTGGTGGAAAAGAAGGTGCACCTTTAGCAAAGGCAGTAGCAGAGTTAAAAGCCCTGCCACCACTTGTCTTTGCTGGTGAGTGCGATGATTTAAAGGCGAAGATTGCTCAAGCTGCGGCAGGAGAAGCATTCTGGCTACAAGGTGGCGATTGTGCAGAGACTTTTGCCTCTGCAACTGCAGATTCCATTCGTAATCGCATCAAGACAATTTTGCAGATGGCCGCAATTTTGCAGTACCACTCAAGTTTGCCGGTAATCAAAGTTGGCCGCATGGCAGGACAGTTTGCAAAGCCACGCTCTAATGATTTAGAGACTCGTGGCGATGTCACCTTGCCGGCCTACCGCGGAGATGCAGTTAATGACATCGAATTTACCGAAAGTTCTCGCACCCCTGATCCACAGCGCCTATTGCGCGTCTACAACACATCAGCTGCCACGCTAAACCTAGTACGCGCCTTTACGCGCGGTGGCTTTGCCGATCTGCGCCGAGTACACGAATGGAATAAGGGATTTATCCGCGACTCCACCTTCGGTGAAAAGTACGAGCAGATGGCTAATGAAATTGGCCGCGCCCTCGCCTTTATGGAGTCAGCTGGGGTTGATCCTGAAGCATTTAAATCTGTAGATTTCTTTGCCAGCCATGAAGCGCTCATCATTGAGTATGAGAAGGCTTTAACTCGAATCGATTCAAGAACAGATCTTCCTTACGATGTTTCCGGTCACTTCATCTGGATCGGTGAGCGTACACGCCAGCTAGATGGCGCCCATGTTGATTTTGCCTCAAAGGTGCGCAATCCAATTGGCGTTAAGTTGGGGCCAAAATCCACTGTTGCGGATGCCCTTGCACTAATTGCAAAGCTAAATCCTGATAATGAACCAGGACGTCTTACCTTCATCACTCGCATGGGGGCTGGCACAATCCGCCAGGCACTTCCTGCACTAGTAGAAGGTGTTACCAAGAGCGGCGCCCAGGTACTTTGGGTCTGCGATCCGATGCATGGCAATACCTTTGAATCTAAAAATGGCTATAAGACTCGAAACTTTGAAGATGTTCTTGATGAGGTTCGTGGCTTCTTTGAAGTCCACAAGAAGCTCGGCACACATCCAGGTGGAATTCATATTGAGCTAACTGGTGATGATGTAACAGAGTGCCTGGGCGGCGGTAATGAGATCTCCGAGAAAGACCTTGAGTCACGCTATGAGACAGCTTGTGATCCTCGCCTTAACCACTCTCAATCACTTGAACTCTCATTCTTAGTTGCTGAAATGTTGCGCGACCGCTAATTTAGCGAGCGTGACGCTACGTCTCTCAACTCTCTCCACACCAATCGGAAGCCTGAATCTAATTGCCGATGAGCACGTTCTGCTCGCCGCTAATCTCTCCAGCCTTAAAGCGCTGAAGGAGAGCCTTAGCCGAGAAGATTTTGAGAAAGAAATTAAGAGCGTCTCGCGAATCCCCGTCATCAGCGATTTAATTAGTGAATACTTTGATGGCGATATTGCAGCGCTAAACGCAATCAAGGTTCGCCAACCCGGTGCCCCCTTCTCGCAAGCTGCGTGGCAAGCGATGAAGAAGGTTAAAGCTGGAAAAGTTATCTCTTATAGTGAATTGGCGAAGCGAGCCGGAAGTCCGGCAGCAGTTCGCGCCGCCGGAAGCGCGTGTGCGAAGAACGCAATAGTTTTAATTGTGCCTTGTCATCGCATCGTAAAAACTGGGGGAGCGCTAGGTAACTATGCCTATGGCCTAGAGAAGAAAGAGTGGTTACTTCGCCACGAGGGAGCACTTTAAGAGTGTCATCAATACTTTAAACTCAAAGATTTGAGCCTTCTTTACTAGGGGTTAGCCCATTACCAATCCACCATTGACATTGATGGCAGCACCGCTGATATAAGAGGCTTGATCCGAGGCTAGGAATGCGATCATGCTCGCCACCTCGGAAGGCTCACCTAAACGAGCTAGGGGAGTCTGGGCTAACCATTCATCAAGACGTCCGGCAGATCTGACTGAAATCATATTGGTCTCAATTCGTCCAGGTAGGACGGCATTGACAGTTACGCCACTTGCGCCAAACTCTTTGGCGGCGGAATAAGTCAAGCCGAGCATCCCAGATTTTGCAGCTGAATAATGGGCATGGTTGGTAGAGCCAGTAAGGGCTACTTGAGAGGAGATATTGATGATTCGGCCCCAATTATTCTTTACCATATCGCCGGCTACAGCCCGAATCAATTTAAATGATGCTGTGAGGTTTAGATTAATGGTCTCATCCCAAACTTCATCACTCATTTCAATGATGCTGGCATCGGTCATCAATCCTGCATTATTTACCAAGATATCTAGTGAGCCAAAGTGCTCCTTGACCTGTGAAACTAAAGAACTCGGCGCATCTTTTTCTGCCAGATTTGCTTGAAATGCCTTTACTTCTACGCCGGCTTTACTGAGTGAGCCAGCTAACTTCTCTGCCTCATCTTTACTACTTGAGTAATGCAGAGCAACGTTAATTTTATTTGCCGCAAGTTCAGCAATGGTGGCAGCTCCTATTCCGGTTGCGCCACCTGTGACTAAAGCAACTCTCATCTTAAGCCACCATTCTTCATAAAATTCTCAATTACTGCCGGGTTAATAATTCTACTAGGGCTCTGTCCTGACTTGAGCATGAGTAAATCATCAACAACCATCGTGGAGTGGTGCAGAACTACTTCACGGGTCGCTCCAGCTAGGTGAGGACTTAGCACTACATTGCTTAACCGGCGTAGTTTGGAGTCATTGGGTAGTGGTTCGACTGGATAGACATCTAGCGCAGCCCCAGCAATGGTGCCACGCTCTAGCGCATCGATTAGCGCTTCATAATCAACTAGCGCAGCTCTTGCAGTATTGATAAAGAAGGCGCTCTTCTTCATCTGGTCAAAGCACTTCTTAGAAAAGACTCCTTTGCTTTCACTCGTTACCTTTGCTGCCATGACTACGAAGTCACTCTCTGCTGCGAGTTGATCAAGGTCTACCACTTCAATGGCGGACCCTCTTAGCTTGGCAGCGTTGGCATATGGATCAAATGCAATTGCCTTCATGCCAAGCGCTAGAACTCGTTTAGCAATCTCTTGTCCGATAAAACCGGCACCAACTAGACCAACAGTTTTACCCATCAATTCTGATCCTTGGAAGCGCTGGAATGGCGCATCAGGATCCATGCTCCATTCGGAAGTAACCCCACCTCTATCACCAGACTTATCGCTATAAGTAACAGCGGTTAGCTCATCGGTATATCGGAGCAGGTGATGGGTATTCGGAATCGAGCGTGCTATCGAGAGCATAAGCCCCAAGGTGTACTCGGCAACTGCTACTGCGTTACGGCCAGGGGTAAAGAGAACAGGGATATTGAGTTGTGTTGCTGCAGCTATATCAGTGCTGGCTCCTGGTTCATTTCTTAGACAGGCGATTACCTTTAAGTGCGAAGCGCTCTTAAGGGCTCGCTCGCTCATATTCTCAAATTCAAAGATGGCAATATCGGCGCTAGATAGCTCTTGGATAAAGCTATCTTCATCTAGCTTCACACCGGTCTGGCCGAAGCCGCCAAGTTTGGCGGTAAAGCCGCTATCTTCTAGTCGACGTACCTGTTGCTCATCGATGCGAGCTGAGATGAAGACCTTCATTTATCCACCTTATACGAAGCGCTTGCCGCTGATTTATCAAACTCGGGCTTAAGGCTCTCATATAGCCCTCTAAATCTTTGGTAACGCTCTTGGTAATAGGAATTTCTCTTGGCATCGGGTGAGTAGCGGTTATCAATTTCTATATTTGCTTTAATAATCTCTCGGATATCGGCTATCTGCCCGGTGCCAAGACCTGCCAGATAGGCATCACCAACGGCTGCGCCACTGGAATCTTTTAAGATTGCAATTGGAATACCGAGCACGTCGGCCTTGATTTGATTCCATAGATCGCTCTTACTGCCTCCACCGATGCTGCGGATTTCATCAATTTCAATGCCAGAGCTCTTGGCTAGCTCAACATTATGTGCCAGCGCAAAGGCGGTTCCTTCAAGAACGGCTCTAAACATCATCGCTGGAGTCGTTGAAAGCGATAGGCCGAAGAAGACGCCACGAGCATTGGTATTCCATATGGGACTTCGTTCACCCATCATGTAGGGCAAGAAAATCAAGCCCTCGCTTCCTGGAGGAACTGATTTGGCCTCCTGCGTTAACTCTTCAATAGAGCTCTGCTCCTTCAAAATATTCCCAGTGAGCCATGCCACGCTAGCTCCGGAGGCGACCATTGCCCCAAGTCTTAATTGACGATCTGCTATTGCGTGGTCGATTGATACAAAGACATCATTAAAGATATTTTCTGTAGTTGGCATGATCAAAACCGTTGAGGTTCCAGTCATCTCTGCGACAACACCGGAATCAATTACTCCGGTCTCAACAGCTGCAGAACAGCCATCTACCGTTCCAAAAAAGACAGGCGTTCCGGCTTCAATACCTGATTGGTTATCACCTGCAACCTCGCCGCAAAGTTGGCTAGATAGCCCTATCTCAGGAAATTTATCCTCAGTAACTCCAACAAATTTCATGACATCTGTGGCCCAGCTACGGTTATCAGCACTTCTTAGTTGCAGAAGGGAGGCGTGAGCTGAATCTAAAGAAAATTTTCCAGTAAGTTTAAAGTTTAAATATCCTGGTATCTGCAGGAAATACTTACTCTTCTGGTAGTTATGTGCCTCATTTTCAATCAGCCACTTTATCTTGGCAGCCACATAATATGGATCGGCGCGATTGCCGGTTTTTTGAGAGATATCTGGAAACTCTTTGGCAATCTGATCTGCCTGCGATTGCGCGCGGCGATCCATCCAGATTAGGGCGTTACGTAAAGGGATACCATTTTCATCAACACAGATAAGTGTGGGGGCTTGAGAGCTGATAAGAACTCCACTTATTCTGCAAGGTTCTACAGCAGCTCGTGCTTGCGAAACTGCTTCGCAGAAGGAGCGCCACCAATCTTCAGGATCTTGTTCTACCCAGCCAGCTTGTAAATGATGGGTTGGATACTCAGCTCTACCTTGGGCAACTACATGTCCACTCTGATCAACTAGAACTGCCTTAGTTGCAGTCGTTCCAACATCTACTCCTAGTAGTAGAGCCTGCATCAACTCTGACCCTTCGCTCGATTACCTTGAGAGAAGATATCTTGAAGGATCTCAATTGCCTGATTGCACTGTGTATCAGCAAAATCTAGGTGGGTTACCAGTCGTGCGTAGTAAGGGCCAAGGGCGCTGATCCAGAGCCCAGCCTCTTTACAGCGAGCAGTTAGCTCGACAGCAGAGATACCTATCTGTGAGAGTTCTAAGCCGACAATATTTGTCTCAACTTTTTTAGGGTCAATTAAGGTGGGGCTGATGGCATTTAGCGCAGTTGCAATTTGCTTAGCGCGGCTGTGATCTTCTTGTAGCCGGGCAATATTGTTATCTAAAGCGTAATGGCCAGCTGCTGCCAAGATTCCGACCTGTCGCATGCCGCTGCCATATCGCTTGCGCCAGATACGCGCTTCATTGATGCGCTCCTTAGTACTAATCATCAACGAACCAATTGGAGCGCCCAACCCCTTTGATAGACAGACGCTAATGGTGTCGAAGTGTTTTCCATATTCAACGAATGACGTGCCGGATGCAATATGAGCATTCCAGATTCGCGCTCCATCTAAGTGCATGGCTATACCGCGTGCGCGGGCAGCGCTAGAGAGCGCGGAAATTTCTGAGATTGGCTGCACGGTTCCGCCCCCGAAGTTATGGGTATTTTCAACAGCGATAGCCTTTGTTGAAACTAAGTAAGGCCCAGCGTTTTCATGTGCGATGGCAAGTGCTTCATCTGAACGGAGCAGACCATCTGGATCTGACCAAGTTCGGGTGGTGATTCCACTAAAGGCAGCAGCAGCACCTAGTTCGGCGCGAACGATATGGGATCTGACCTCAACTAGTAGCTCTTCACCAGGCTTGACTAGGGTGCGAATCGCTAATTGATTGGCGAGTGAACCAGTGGGGCAGAAGAGAGCAGCTTCATGTCCAAAGAGTTCAGCAACCCGAGCTTCAAGAGAGTTAACTGTTGGATCATCGCCATAAACATCATCGCCAACTGCAGCGCGAGCAATTGCTTGGCGCATACCATCGGAAGGAGCAGTTACCGTATCGGAGCGCAGGTCAATTACCATCTTTGCCCTCCCTTAAAACAATTAAGAACATAGCGGTAAGAACCAATAGCCCACCAAAGAGCGCTTGCAGAGTTAGTGACTCGCCCCCGAAAAGTACCGCGAATATTGCTGCAAAGACAACCTCCATAGTCAAAATTACGGCAACCTTGGTAGCGCTCATATGTGCTTGCGACCAGGTCTGCACGACAAATGCAACGGCGGTGCTAATTACTGCAGTGTAGGCAACGACCAACCAGCCACTGAGATTTACCGGCGCCTTATAACCTGCGCCAAAAAATCCTTGTACAAATGAGAGTCCACCAGTTAGCAGGGCGCAAGTTGCAAGTTGCACAATCGTTAAGGCATAAGCATCCAAGCCTTTACTCCAGCGACTAAGCGCAACTATATGAGCGGCAAATGCGATTGCGCAGAGAAAAACAAGGAACTCACCTAACCCTGCGCTCCAACCTTTGAGTGAGAGAAGGGCTAATCCGATAGTTGCTAGCGCGACACATTGCCAGGTGAAGCGAGAGATTTTCACCTTAAAGATCAGCGCAGTAATCAAGGGAGTCGCGACGACATAGAGGCCAGTGATAAATCCAGTAATGGCAGCACCTGCCAGTGCTAAGCCAAGAGTCTGCAAGACATATCCGGCACCTAAGAAGAGGCCTGCGAGAAATCCCTTTCGCGCAGTCTGACGATCAATCTTTCTGATAACTCCCGGACGAATTGCCCACATAACAAGGACTGCTACAAGGAAGCGAGTGAATAGAAAGCTATTGACACCTTGTTTCTCAATCGGATCTTTCATTACAACAAAGGCCATTCCCCAAGAGGCGGCTACTAAAAGCAGCGCCCAGGGGGCGAGCTGCATCTTTAAGGCGTGGCTAGATTTCATCCACGGAGCTTCTTAAGAAGTGCTACCTCTTTACCGTGTTCTGGCTCCATTCCGGGAGTTTCTAGAATCAGTGGAGCATTTACCACCGCTGGGTGCTTGAGTAGCTCAGCAAAGGGATCAACTCCGATAAAGCCATCACCAATATTTTGGTGGCGATCCTTGAGCGCGCCACAAATATCCATCGAATCGTTGGCGTGAATTAACTGAATTCTCTCAATTCCAGCTACCTCGACCAGTAAATCAAGAGTCTGCTTCATGCCCCCCTTGGTTGCAATGTCATGGCCTGCTGCAAAGACATGGCAGGTATCTAGACAGATTCCTACCTTTGGGTGGTACTCCAAAGCTTTTAAGTAACTCTCTAAATCTTCTAAACGCTTTACTAGCGATTGACCCTGACCAGCAGTGGGTTCAAGTAGTAGGTATGGGGCGTCATCACCGAGCGCCTCCAAAATCGGCATCATTCCTTTATTAATCTGCTGCCACGCCTTATCAATGAAATCTTCCTTCACAGCAGAGCCGGTATGAACGACTACACCTAACGCCCCAATTTCAGCAGCGCGCTTGAGCGTGTAGGCAGTCGAGGCGAGTGAATTCTTATATGTCTCTTCGGTGGGAGAGCCAAGATTGATTAGAAATGGCGCATGTACATAAGTCTCTAAATCTAAGGCGAGAGCCTTCTCACGGAATAGCGCATCTGCCTCATGATTTGTCTCAGGCATCGCCCAACCACGAGGATTAGATGTAAATACTTGAATTGCTTCGGCGCCAATCTCTTCAGCGTAGGCAATGGATCGCTTGGCCATTCCACCAGATGTAGGTGTATGAGCGCCGATTCTTGGCTTCTTTACATGGCCCTTTATTGAAGGGATCTGTGTTGAAGGGCTCTTTGTTGCAGGCATGGAATCAGCCTACTGTGATGGTTACCGTACTGCCACGTTTTACCTTGGTGCCGACTTTAGGTGCAATATTTGTCACCTTCTTAATTGTTTTCTTTCCAATCTTCTTGACAATTACCTTGAAATCAAGGTCACGCAGCGCTTGAGCTGCCTTCGCCTCTTCAATCGAGAAGACATTTGGAATATAGGCAAATTGTGTTCCCTTTGAGATAAGAAGTGAAACTTTCGCGCCTTTATCTGCAGCGCTGCCTCCGGCAGGTTGTTGGGAAATTACCTCACCTGGCAAAAGCGTCTCACTAAAAGCATATTTAGATTCAACTTCAAAGCCCGCTTGTTGTAGCTCATTGAGAGCTTGATCAGAACTCTTACCAACATATGATGCAATTGGGATCTGCTCTAACCCTTTAGAGACGCGAATAATTACATCGGTATCACGCTTAACCTGTTCGCCAGCTATTGGCGTGGAACCAATTACATATCCCTTAGGCACGCTCTCGCTGAACTCTTGCACTATCGGCTTTAGCGATAGAGGCAGACGTGCTACCAATCGACGAGCCGCTCCTGGGGTTAATCCCGATAGCGATGGAATGGTAAATCTCTCTGGCCCTTTTGAAAGAATCAACTTCACGGTCGCGCCCTGATCTACCCGCCCGCCTGCCTCAGGTATCGAGGAGATTACGCGCCCCTGTGCAATATCTTCACTAAATCGGCGCTCAGTAATTAGTGAGCTCAAACCTAGATTTTGAAAGGCAAAGTTAACCTCTTCCTGCGTGGCGCCAACGGTAGATGGAACTACGACGCGAGAGCCCGGACCAATGAGCACATACCAACTCGTAATACCGACAGCTACCGCTAAAAGGAGAGCAACTTTACGATTTCTCCGAACTCGCTTACTTGCTCGCCTTCGTTTAGCTACTTCGACAGTTGTCTCCCGCAAGTCGGCAGTCGCATCTGGCGCTGCAGCCACAACTGGAATCGGTACAGTCGAGGTAAGTTCCCGTAATTTCTTACGTAAAGATTTCACCTTCTGCTTTGGACGCATAGGAGAGATGGGAATATCGAGCTCTAAGCTGAGTTGATTATCTTTTGGATTTAAGCGCTGGTTAACTTTGGTAAGTTTTTCAAAGAATTCCGTGCCATCCCGGGGGCGCTCGTCGGGGTTTGCACTTGTCGCCGCATAAATCAAGTCATCTAGCTCTTTTGGTACATCCTTAATAATGGTGCTAATCCGCGGTACTCGATTATTAACATGCATATAGGCAATCTGAATCGGTTCTTCGCCTGTAAATGGTTTTTGGCCGGTAAAGATTTCAAATGCGGTGATTGCAATCGAGTAGATATCACTACGTGAATCAGCAACCCCTCTTTGCACCTGTTCAGGGGAGAGGTAAGAGACCGAACCCAATACAACGCTTGCCTCAAGCGTTTCACCTAGCAGCGGCCCCTTGGCTAAACCAAAGTCGGCAACCTTAATTCGACCATCACGTGAGATCAGGATATTTTCTGGCTTCAAATCACGGTGCACAATTCCCAAGCGATGAGCTGCACCTACCGCACTTAAAACAGGAAGTAAGAATTTCAAACCATCTTTAATTGATAAACGACCCTGCTCATTTAGGTGCTCGCGTAACGTATCTCCCTCAATAAGTTCCATAACCAAGAAGATGGCCGGAGTGCCGTTACGGTTCCAGCCTTGATCTTGGACCGCAACAATATTTGGGTGCGATAGCGCCGCAGCCGCCTTAGCTTCGCGGATAAAGCGGTCTACAAACTGTTCATCTTGAGCAAGATGGGCGTGCATTATCTTTACTGCGACTTTACGATCAAGGCGGGTATCTAGGGCTTCATAGATGCTGGCCATGCCACCGGTAGCTAACTGGCGAATGAGCTGGTAGCGCTCATCTATTAATTCACCAGTTAAGTCAGACACAACCCTAAGTCTAGGTAGTCAGCGAGAAATCAGCGCTCTCTTCCGTCTTTTCTAAAAGAAAATGTTGCTCTTGTGTCGTAAGCCACCCATCCATCTGACTGGAGATGTAATCCCCATCGCGTTCTAATACCCGCCCCAGACCAACTTTTTCATCTACCCCTATCCATATAAGCGCGGTGAGATCTCCTCTAATAGCTCTCTGTCCGCTACCAACACCTTCTAAAATTAATAACTCTTTAGCAACAATCTCTTGCGCCTCTTGAAAGTGCTCATGCGCCCAGTCGTAGAAAGCGAGATTTAGATTGTTGCCCGCCCGGTGGCTCTTAACAATGTAGGTCAAGGTTTGGCTTAATTGTGGGCTAAGTGCAGCTTCCCAGCCATCGTAGAGATTATCCATATGAAGGAGATTCACCTCATAACGATCGGCTAGCGCCAATTTGATTACTTGGGCGAGGGTGGTCTTTCCTGCACCGGCGGGCCCATCAATTGCGATGATGGGCCGTTCGGATTCGTTACAAAGATCTAAGAGTGCGCTGATGAGATCCATACCAACGTCTCCATCCGATTGCCGCCATCAGAGTAAAGGCGATATAGAGAACTGTTGTGAAGAGTAACTCTTGACGAGCATAAAGTATGACGTAACCAATATTTACAGCAAGCCACATCGGCCAAGTTTCATACTTTTCATAGACCATCAGAATTTGCGCCGCGACGCTACCGAAGAATAAGACCGCATCAAAATAGGTAGATGCAGCGCCAAGCCACTTCAAGACTGGGCCAAGGAGCAGCGTTGCCACCAATACTGTAGTGACTGTATAAATTCGCAATTTTCCTTTTAGGGGACCAGGTTGTGCACCAGTTGGAGCCCAGCCAAACCAACCGACAGCTGCTGCTGCGATAAAGACCAGTTGTAGCGCAGCGCTGGCATAAAGTTCAAAGTTTAAGAAGAAGATTCCGTATAGCGCGCTACTTAAAGCCCACCAAGGCCAGGTGATTCTCTTTCCTGTAATTCCTAGACCGACTCCGATAAAGGAGGCGATAGATGCAAAAAATTCGAGGTAAGAGACTTCATAACCCCAGAGCGTAAAGAAAATTGAGAACACAGCAGACTCCATTTCTAGATCCGCATTACCGGACCAGTCAGACGGTCGACTTCAAAGTTGAAGTCCTCTCAGCCAAGGTGGCTCCCGTTGGTAATACTTTAACTGATACGTGCTGCAATTGCATGCATATAGGCGCCTGCGGCAACGCGCGCTCGGCGGGCGGTAGAGGTCTTGGCGCGCTTATTGAAGATGTCATAGCCAATCGCTTCTACCTCATCAACGATTCCACAATAGAGCTCGCTAGCTGCGCGAATACAAGGGCGAGAGACCTTATCTAAATACTCAATTCCAGCGGCGGATTCAGCTTGTAATTGACGTACCCGTGCAATCTGAAATTTTAGGGCTGCGATAATTTCAGGTGTCAGGGTACGCCGCTCCAACATTGCCCGATCTACTCCAAATTGGGCCAGTTCATCTAGTGGTAAATAGATGCGACCACGATCTAAATCTTCTCCAACATCGCGTATGAAGTTAGCTAATTGAAAGGCGATACCTAACTTTTCGGCAGCTGCAAAAGCGCGCTCATCTGAATAGCCCAGAATTGGAACCATCTGCAAGCCAATAACGGCGGCAGAGCCATAGACATACTCCAGGAGCGCCTCGTAATTCTGGTACTCGGTGATTGTCAGATCCATCTCCATGGAGTGCAGGAAGGCAACGAAGTGTTGGTGCGGAATATTAAATTTGGAGACGGTATCAACTAACGCTCGCCCGATGTGATCCGAACTCTTTCCAACCTTTAAATCTGCGAGCAGTTCAGCGCTCCACTTTTGTAGCAGCTCGGCCTTCTCTGCTGGAGTAAGTGTGGAAGCGAGATCATCGACAATCTCATCGGCATAGCGGGCAAAACCATAAAGGGCATGAACATATGGACGACGGTTCTTTGGCAGGAGCAGCGTCGCCAAGTAATAGGTCTTCCCGTGCAGTGAGTTGAGCCGCTTACATTCCTCGTAAGAGGCGAGGAGCGCTGCCTCCATCTACTTAACCGGACCGACTATTCGTTCAGCCGCTAGTCGGCCAGAGATAAGTACCATCGGAACTCCAACGCCCGGCTGAGTACCGCTTCCAGCAAAGACCACATTCTCAAAACCTGCCGCCATATTGCGCGGTCTAAATGGTCCAGTCTGGAAGAAGGTATGTGCGCTAGCAAATGGAGCGCCGCGCTCCATGCCCTGCGCCTGCCAATCTAGGGGAGTAGTTAAAACTTCTGTCTCAATAGCGTCACCAAAACCGGTGTAGCCACGATCTTCTAAAGTTTTAATCATCTCATCGCGGTATGGCTTAGCCTGCTTGGTCCAATCGATATCAGCATCCAAGTTCGGGGTCGGATAGAGGATGTAATAAGACTGTTTTCCAGCAGGTGCAAGAGATGCATCATCATGGGTTGGAACAGTTACCAAAACTGAAGGATCGGACATGAGCTGCTTCTTCTTAATGAGTTCATCAAAGACGCCATCCCAAGATTCACCGAAGTGGATATTGTGATGCGCAATGTGATCATATTTCTTTGATGAGCCCACCAAGATTGTGGCGCAAGATGGCGAGTACTTAAGTCGCTTTACATTAAGTGGTGTCTTGCCTAACAAATCACGCCAAACCACTGGCAGATCAGGGTTCATGACAACAACATCACAAGCTATACGCTCTCCGGTATTGGTCAAGACTGCTTTTACTCGACCATTCTCCTTCTCAAGCCCTGTTACGGTGCTGTTGTACTTAAATTCCACACCGTGCTTCTGTGCCGCTGCCGCAAGTGCCCGCGGAACAGCGTGCATGCCGCCTTTAGGGAAGAAGACGCCATTTACTGAATCCATATATGCGATTACGGCATAGATAGCTAGAGCTTGTTGTGGACTAACTCCGGCATACATCGCCTGGAATGAGTAGACCTTCTGCAAGCGAGGATCTTTCAAGAATTGATTTACCTTAGGTTGTAAATGTCTAAATCCGCCGAGTGCGATTAAGCGGGCCAGGTTGGGAGTTAGCAGGTTAAGTGGTGAGTCAATATTTTTGTCGATGAAATCATTCATCTCATATTTGTAAAGCTTGGTAACAAATTCTACGTACTTGCGATAACCCAACGCCTCTTCAGCAGAGACATGCGTACGAATCTCCTCCTCCATCTGCGCAGTATTGGCATGGACATCGATCTGTGAGCCATCGGCGTAGAAGGCGCGGTAGAGAGGTGAAAGTGGCATGAGATCAAGCCAATCCTTCATATCTTCACCGACACAGCTAAAGGCATCTTGAATAAGTGAGGGCATAGTCAAAACTGATGGCCCAGTATCAAAGGAGTAGCCATCTTTTTCTAGAAGACCATTTCTTCCCCCAGGGACAGCTTCACGCTCTACAACAGTTACCTTGCGGCCCGCACCAGCTAAACGAAGCGCCGCACTAAGGCCACCTAGGCCTGCACCAACAACAACGACATGATCAGTTGGACCTTTGACTCTTCTTACCATTAGTGACTCCTACGGATTGCGGTCTCAGCGAGAGCTAAGAGAAATGGACGTGCACCTTCATCTATTGCAGTCGATTGCGCTGCAGAAGTGGATTCTTCACCTAATCGATCAATTAACTTCTCAACTTCATCAACTGCGCCACTTTCAATAATTAGCGCACGTAATGAGTCAATTTTCTCTAGTGATAATTCGGGGTCACCGAGATGAGTCGCCAACTCTGTGCGAGCTGCATCTGATGCCCTCTCCATCGCCATAGCTAACAAGACGGTGCGTTTACCCTCGCGAAGGTCATCACCGGCCGGCTTTCCTGTGGTGGCAGGATCTCCAAATACGCCCAATAAATCATCACGTAATTGAAATGCTTCACCCAATGGCAGGCCGTAGGCAGAGAGAAGATTTAAAAGTTGCCCATGAGCAGATTCTTGCGGACGAGCAATAACAGCGCCGAGATGCAATGGGCGTTCGATGGTGTACTTACCTGATTTATAACGCGCAATTCGAAGTGATCGCTTAACGCTATGTTCGCGCTCTCCTGCTTCACGGACATCTAAGTACTGCCCTGCCATTAGCTCAATACGCATCTCATCATGAATTCGCAGCGCTGCCATAAGAGGTTCAAAGGTAAGGCCTGAGTTATGGAGCATATGATCTGACCAGACAAGAGCGAGATCACCGAGTAGTACTGCAGCTGCTGCGCCAAATTGTCCAGAGACTCCCGCCATCGCGCCTTCGCGATGGAGATTTTCAAAGTGGCGATGTATAGCGGGCTTGCCACGTCTGGTATCTGAGCCATCCATTAGATCATCATGAATCAAGGCACAGGCTTGTAAAAGTTCCAGACTAGCCATGGCACGAATTTGAATACGAGTCGGAGTGCTTCCAGCGGCTAGACAGCCGGCATATGCAAATAAGGGACGTAAGCGCTTGCCACCCTCGAGAAGATAATCTTCGAGGGCATCACAAACTGGGGTTAATTCATCTGCAATATTTGTGAGGTAGTCACGCTGCTCTGCGAGATAGCTGGTTAGCTCTTCTTTAATAGCTTCCCTTACTTGCGCTGCGCTGTTCATGACCCCTTTATCCACGGCGCAACGGTACCCTGACGCCGTGGACAATCGCAGTACGAAAAGTGGTTTGACCTACTCCTTTGAGTTCTTTCCGCCGAAAGATCTAGAAGGTGAGGCGCGCCTTTGGGCTGCTATGTCGCAGCTGGAATCGATTGCCCCTGATTTCATCTCTGTGACCTATGGCGCAGGAGGTTCAACGCGTGATCGCACGATTCGGATAACCTCTGAAATCACTGCGCGGACGCAGATTCCAACAGTTGCGCATCTAACTTGTGTTGGTTCAACTCGTGATGAATTAATTGAAATTCTTGGAAAGTATCGTGAAGCAGGAATAGCCAGCATTTTAGCTTTGCGTGGTGACCCAACTGGGGGACCACGCGCACCTTGGACTCCAACTGCAGGAGGGCTAAATCATGCAGATGAGTTGGTAACTCTGGCTGCTGAATACGGTGGCTTTGAAATTGGAGTAGCCGCTTTCCCGGATGGCCATCCAGCATCAGGGGGAGATTTTGATAAAGATGTTGAAGTTTTATTGGAGAAAGAGCGACGTGGTGCAACATTTGCCACTACGCAATTCTTCTTTGAAGTAGATAAGTGGCAAGCGCTAGTTGATGCTTTAGCTGCTAAGGGTTCGACCTTACCAATCATTCCGGGGATTCTGCCGGTCACAAATGTGAAGCAGTTAAATCGAATGGCTGAATTAAGTGGCACACCAATTCCATCTCATATCTCTGCCGCCTTTGCAGCTGTGGAAGATAATCCAGCAGATGTCAGCAAGGTAGGAGTAGAAATTGCCACCAAGCTCTGCCGAGAATTACTAACTGCCGGAGCGCCAGGTCTGCACTTCTACACAATGAACTCTTCAACTGCTACTCGCGAAATTTTTGCACAGATAAAAGATCAGCGATGAGCCGAATCCGATTAACTGAAATCGCTTTTCAAGAGCGCTGGAGCCAATTACATGGCGGAGCACAGATTAAGGGAGCTGTAAAAAATTGGCTGCGCATCTCATACCAAGTAGCGCGTATCTGCACAGTACTTCGCATCTCGCCTAATTTCTTAACACTCTTGGGGTTGGTAACGGCAGTTGCTATGGCGTTATCTGACTCCACCGTTATCGCACTTCTGCTGCTAGTCCTATCGCTCTTCTTTGATGGCGTAGATGGCAGCGTTGCTATAGTGCAAGGACGAGAGAGTCGCTGGGGCGGATTTCTTGATGCAGTTGCCGATCGCATCTCCGAAGCTTGCTGGCTCTATCTTGGTTGGCGTTTAGGAATTCCTGCTTGGTTAGTTATAACAATGTGGAGTGTGGCTGCCACTCAAGAGTATGCGCGTGCGCGCATGTCCTCTCTTGGTCACTCTGAAATCGGCGTTGTCACAGTTACTGAAAGGCCAGTGCGCGCTATCTTCATGGCCTTCATAATCACTTTTTCTATCTTTAATATTCCAGGAACGCTGATTCTCTCCTACGCCTTCTTAGGAGCCTTAATCTTTAGCTTCCTGCAGGTAATGCGCGCTAGCGCTCTAATATTGCGTTAGCAACTATCTCCGCACTTAATCCAACAAGTGGCAAGCCACCACCAGGATGAGCTGAACCTCCGACTAGATAGAGACCAGAAATTGGGGAGCGATTTTTGGCACGTAAGAAGGCAGAGCGGGCACCGTTACTTGAATTCCCATAGATGGAGCCTCCGGGAGCGCAGACACTCTCTTGCAAATCGAGAGGAGTGCGAATTTCTATAAGCTCTAGCCGCTCTCTAATTGGAATTCCCGCAGCTTCAATCTGATCGATAATCGAGTTCGCATACTTGCGATTAAATTCACTATCGCTCCAATCAAAGCCACCACGCTTCTTATTGGCTTGATTTGAGCTATGTCGTGGAGCATTAACCAATACGAACCAAGCTTCGTGGCCCTTATCTTTAACCATCGTCTCATCATGCGGGGCACATATATAGATGGTTGGTGCAGCTACTGGAATTTGCTTGGTAAAGATTGCTTCAAATTCCGCATCGTAATCTTTGGGAAATAAAATTGTGTGATGAGCCAGGGGTGGTGTTGTGGCTGGCTTTAAACCAAGTAACAAGGAGAAGCCAGCTAGAGATGGTTCCGCTTTAGCTAGCTGCTTACGAACCTTCATGACTTTATTAGTTGGTGCAAGTAATTTCTCATAGACAAATTGCGCATCGGCATTAGCTACGACTCGATCAAATGGGTGAAGGTTTCCGTCAATAATTACACCCGAGACCTGATCATCCTTTAGGGCTATCTCTTCTACTCGGGTGTTGAGTTCGATTACGACGCCCAGTTTTTGGCACCTCTCTGTAACTCTTTCAGAGAGCGTTCCAACGCCTCCCTTTATATGCCAGGCGCCGAAGGCCTCTTCCACGAAGGCAATAGTGGAGAGAACGGCAGGTGCAAATCTTGGGTCAGAGCCGCTATATGTGGCGTAGCGATCCATAATCTTTGCCAGATAGGGGTTGCGAATTTTTAACTGCCGCAGTGATTTCCAGGGGGCAATGACTTTTAAGTCGCGCAATAACCGTGGGCGCTTTAGCAATGAGGTAATCGATTTAAGCTCAGATTCAATAAATGGCTCGCGCGAAACATCCCACATCGCCTCAGCCTGCAACATGACGCGATTCCACTCGGCTGCTGCCTCGGCCCCTAATGATTCGCTAATTTGAGCCAGCGTCTTCTTACGAGAGAGATTGGCAAATTTCACATTTCTGCCATCATGAAATCTGTAATCAAAGGCTGGTTGCACTTCTTGCAACTCCAAGATGCGACCCATTACCTCACCAGTTCGCTGGAAGAAATCGCGATAGACAGCAGGAAGAGTAAATAACGATGGGCCGGTATCGAAGGCGTAGCGGCCGATCCATTCGGTGCGACATTTGCCACCAGTGCGATGGGATGCCTCAAAAATTGTTACTTGGTGGCCAGCTTTCTGCAGCCGCGCTGCTACACAGAGCCCTCCGATGCCAGCGCCGATTACAGCAATTTTCTCTGGGTGCTTAACTCGGCCAACAGTTCCGGTCATACCGGGCGACCTTTCCAAGAAATTTCTCCCCGTCGCTTCCACGAGTAGAGAATGAGAAAGATTAATAAGGCGCAAGAGATTGGATGCAAGAAGGCATATGTTGGATTAGAGCGCGAGCGGAGCGCGCTTAACTCGCGGGTTAGGACTGTGAGTAGATAGGCGATAACGCCAATGATGTAGCCGTTGAGCGCCAGAATTACTGGAGCGATACCGGTCAGAAAGATAAAGCTAATCGCTGCCAAGGATCCGAAACGCCCGCCGAAGGCTTTCCATAGAGATTTGCCATATCCACTTCTTACCTCCGCAAATGATGTGTACATGCGAGTGCTAGCCAGGGTAGATCCTTCAGTTACGATGCCACGAAATCCAGCTGCAATTAGAGAGCGGGCGATTTCAATATCATCCAGAATCTGATTCTTTACAGTTGAAAAACCTGCAACTTCATCGAGTGCACGCTTTCGAACAATAAAGAATTGCCCATTAGCTATTGCAGTAGAGCGCAGCGGAAATTTCTCCGCCACTCGCAAAACAACGGTGCTCATCCAAGACCAATGCAGTAGAGGTTGCACCATTTTTTCGGTAAAGGTACCCATAATCTGTCTTGGGTATGGAGAGATAAAGTCCAGCTCTAAATCCTTAATCTGATTGAGTGCTCGAGCTAGCGCATGATGATGTAGGCGCACATCAGCATCGATAGTGACTAAAAATTCGCTATCTGTTGCCTGGTAGGCGCTCTGCAGAGCGCCAACTTTGCCTAGCCAGCCGGGTGCAAGGGCGGGAGAGTCAATCAAGGTAAATCTCTTATCACCAGCGATAGCGCTAGCGATTAACTCACCGGTCTTATCGGTCGAGGAATCATTTACGATCAAAAATTTTAAATTAGGAACGCTGCTTTGATCTGCCAAGGATGCAATACATTCACTGACATTCTCGGCCTCATTGCGCATGGGAACAATAACTGTGACTGTATTTAATACAGCATCATCATTGCGGGGGCGACGGATGGTAAAGAAGTTAAAGGTGGCAATTAAGAAAGTTAGAAGCGTCAGCGAGAAGATGAGCACAGACATTAGGCGAGTGCGCTCTTACTTAATCTTTGCTGCCGAGCCAGCTGGAGAAGAAATAGGGCGCCAAGAGCGCACCCATGATGGAGGCGGCGAAGAAGGCCAGACCAATGCGGTCGAAGAAGAAGATATTTCCAATAAAGCCAGAGAAAAGTGTCCAAAGCAGCAAGGCATCTACCGCCGCAAGTGAGGCCGCCTCTTTGCGCCGTTCGCGAGGTAGAACTTTATGGAGTGCGCCGGTAATCATGAATCCTGCAAGTAACCAACCAAATGGATTGGAGAGTGGAATATCTGGAGTAAATGGCGCGCTGGCACCGGGAACTTCCCAGGTCCAACGTCCGGCACCGACCATTAGTGGATCTAGAAATAAATCCCACGCCGCAAGAAGTGCACCGCCATAGAGAAAGACCCAATTACCTGCGATACGGCGCGCTGCACATAGACATGGGTGGACCATCATCACCCAAGCAAATGGGACAACTAACGGCACGCCAAAAACTTGCACGCCGAGTGAGGCGTCATATTCATAAGTACCAAAGGGCCAACCGGTATGAACACCGACCATCTCTATACCTAAGCCAAAGGCTGCAGTAATTGGGAGGTAGCGAGATGAGTATTTAAATCCATATGCAAGATGGCCATGTACCACCATGGCCAAGGCCCCCACGATGACAGTTGCAATAGTTACATATTGCAGTGGAGTTCCATCAATGAGTGGATAGGAAATCTGGAGCGCGATAACCAGGCCGACTAGCGCAAAGAGAGAGTTACGAGATTTAATGGAGACTCCGCCCCGGCGCCGGCGGCGCGGGTTGTAATGGCGAATCGACATGGGCTAAGTCTGCCCTACACCGCTAACTTCTTAACAATCGAACCTCGCATAGCTAATACCTCAAAGCGCGCGAATAACTCTTCGCTGTACCAATCAATCTCCTTGGTCTGCTTAATTGCCACTTGGTGCGCCTGCCCCTTATATGCAAAGTCACGGAGAGCAGCGCCCGATTCCCAGAGTGAGAGAGTTCCTTGTAGCCCTAGGGGCGCTTCGCCAATTCCAATAGCGGCTATTAGGCCGGGGGAGTTATGCAAATCTGTAACGACTGGTGGAACAGCGCCCCAGAATTTAAAGTTCTTATGCCATTTAATACGCGCTCTTGTGATGGCCATGATCTGCGCCTCGCTGCGACTGGCAGGAGCGGTGCTGGCAAAGGGAGAGCGCTTAGACCAAAGACCGTGGGATGAGATAGGAGATAGCACTGCTTGAAACTCAGAGGTGGCGCGCTTTCGCCAACGGGATATGTAGTCAGAAGAATCAAAGGCAGCAATCTGCTCCTCTTCGATTACTACAACTAAGCCCCAGCGCAAGAGATCGGCATCGCTGGGCGTAAATCTCTTCCCAGAGCCAGTGCCTAGCGATTTGGAAAATGAAATCCCGGTGAACTTTCGGATTCGCACTCGGTCAATGGCCATGCTGTAGAAGGCAAATGGAATACTCTTCACAGGAATTTCAAAGAGATAAATAACAGTCCTTTGCACGCTCTAAGCATATGGGAAGTGGTGATGATGGTGCTACGTAAAGCCTTCGCAGAGTTTCTCGGGACAGGGACTCTAGTTGCAACGGTAATTGGCTCTGGTGTGATGGCGGCGAATTTGACCGAAGATGTGGGTCTGCAGTTGCTTATCAATACAGTTGCAACGGTCTTTATCTTGTACATCATCATCACCATCTTCGGACCCGTTAGCGGCGCTCACTTCAACCCCTTGGTAAGTGGAATCGAACTCCTTAGGAAGAAGTTAGATGGCGCGACCTTTAGCGCCTATCTGCTTGCGCAAGTAACTGGTGGTGCCTTTGGTGCACTTATAGCTAATGCGATGTTTGAACTTCCACTTGTAAATATCTCTGAGAAAACCCGAGCCGGTGGACATCTCTTCCTAGGCGAAATTATTGCTACAAGTGGGCTGATATTTATTATTTTCCAGGCTTCCCACCTAGGCCTCAATCGCAAGCTACCTCGCCTAATCGCTGCCTGGATCGGCGCTGCTTACTTCTTTACCTCATCTACCTCATTTGCTAATCCTGCTGTAACGCTGGCGCGGACCTTATCTGACACCTTTGCTGGTATCGACCCTAGCTCTGCTCCGGCATTTATTGCAGCGCAGGTGATTGGCGCAGCACTTGGGTTCACCGCCTTTGCATTCTTGTCGCAAAGTAGTTTTTTAAAAGTTAACAAAGCTAAGAAGAGATGAGAGAGAAGATGAGTAAGCCAACAGTTCTATTTGTCTGTGTACATAATGCCGGCCGCTCCCAAATGGCGGCAGGCTTTATGCGCGAACTCGGCCAAGGTCGCGTAGAAGTTCTCTCTGCTGGGTCTGCGCCCAAAGATTCAATTAATCCGATTGCCGTTGAAGCGATGGCTGAAGTCGGCATCGATATCGCCAACAACACCCCTAAAGTCTTAACAACAGAAGCAGTACAAGAATCAGATGCTGTCATCACCATGGGCTGCGGCGATGTCTGCCCGTTCTATCCTGGCAAGCGTTATGAAGATTGGGTTTTGGATGACCCGGCCGGACAAGGCATTGAATCTGTTCGCGTTATTCGCGATGAGATTAAGTCTCGCGTAGAAAAGTTACTTGCAGAACTTCTCGCTTAGTCGCCCACTACCATTGGTGTTGCCCCAGTACAGGCGATGAGTTCTGTGTAACTTGTCGGATAGACAGCATGGGGATGACCGGATGCCGCCCAGATGATTTCATAATCGTTAAGGGCCTGATCAATTAATGTGATTTCTGGTGTTGTAATCCAGCCAATGGGAGATACACCACCTACTGAATAGCCAGAGACCTCTTTGACGTAGTTGGCATCTGCGCGAGCAAGTTCTGGGATATCTAGGTTCTTTGCGACGAGATCTGTATCAACGCGATGGCGCCCACTAGTGATAATCAAAAGCGGGTTACCGGATGGAAGTTTGAAGATGAGCGAGGATGCAATCTGTCCAACCTCAATTCCAAGGCCGGTGGCCGCATCAATGGCTGTGCGAGCAGTTTCGGCCAAGATATTGATTTCACCTTTAACGCCAAGTGAATCAGCTGCCTCCTTGAAACGTCTGACGGCCGCTTTTTCGAGAATTCCATCCATGTGAGAACTTTATGAGATAGCGTCGCGCTGTGTCTTTAAGCCAGCTGCCCCTATATGAGCGAGGAATTAAGGCGCGTAACGCCCTTTGGGCCTCCTTCTTCCTCCTGGGTTTTGCCGGCTTGGCTTGGGTGCCACGTATTCCTGAGATAAAAGATTCACTTGGCTTAAGTGATGGCCAATTCGGTCTAGTTCTGCTGGGCAGCACCTTGGGAGCGATTCCAGGTGCGCAACTATCTGGGCGCATTGTTCATATGCACTCGTCAAAGTTGGTAATTCGAATTTCTGGGATTCTCTTGCCGGTAGGTGTAAGCATCATGGGTACGGCAACGACTGTCACAACGCTCTTGATTGGTCTATTTATTACTGGCTTTAACGTCGCCTTTATGGATATTGCAATTAACTCCCAAGCTATCGCAATTGAAAAACATACCCAGGCCAGATGGATGTCCACCTTCCATGGCTTATGGAGCGTTGGCGCTTTTGCGGCAACTTTAATCGGTGGGTTAATCGCAAACTTTGTTACACCGCAGGCAAATTTGATTGGTATCTCAATTCTTACCTTCTTAGCTTTCTTTGTTGTAAATCATTATCTCCTTCCAGCAGATTTAGATGGACACCTCGGGCAATCTGATGAGGTAACTGAATCCAAGGTACCGCTCTTTAGCAAAGAGGCGATGGTTCTTTGGGCACTTGGTATTGGATTGATGGCATCTTTAATTCCTGAAGGTGGCGCCTATGAATGGAGCGGAATCCTTCTGCAAGATCATATGGGCATTGGTAAGGGGCTAAATGCCGCAGCCGCTACCTCGTTCTCTTTAGCCATGATTGTTAGTCGATTATTGGGAGATAAATCCTTCGAAAGATGGGGATATGTAAATACCGTGAAATACGGCGGCTACTTTGGTGGTGGCATCTGGGGGCTCTCGCTACTTATTGGAATTCCACTTTCAGATACCAATCAAATGCTGGGATTAATCATCGTATGTATCGGATTTGCCGCAGCAGGACTTGGGATGGGGCCATTCTTTCCAGCATTTAATTTAGCGGCAGCTTCAATTCCAGGAGTAGCGCCATCTGTTGGTTTAGCGCGTATCGGAATCATCGCAATCGCTGCCTACTTCGCTGGTCCTACCTTGATGGGTGGAATCGCAGAGCTAACATCATTACCAGTAGCCTTTGGTCTGCCAGTCTTTCTCTTCTTTCTCGCTGGATACCAATCAAGACATATTAAGGTCCGTAACTTAAAGCATTAACTTGCTACAACAGTAGGTAGTTTTTTTAAAGGGCTATCCAACTCTGGATTAGCGTAAAAGCCGATACTGCAAAAAGAAGATAGGCAAAGGCCTTACGCAGAGCAGCTGGTGAGCTCTTCCCAGAAAGTCGCGAAGCTGCCTGTGCAATCAAAATAGCGGTGATCGCCATCGCAATCGGGATATTCCACTGCACATTCTCCCAAATTTGATTACGCCCTAAGAAGGAGATTAGTGAGTTTAGAGCGATGATTAAGAGTGAGGTGCCCGCAGCAATTGATGGAGGAGTTCCGAAGTAGAGAACTAGAACGGGAATTGCGAGAAAACCACCACCAATTCCAAAAAGTCCAGTAATGGAGCCAATTACTAGCGAGATGACAATCAAGATGGAAATTGGCATCTTCATCTGTTCACTGAATTTTGGAGTGCGTAACATGGATAAACCGGCCAATATTAAGACGCCAGCAAAACCGATAGTAATTACTGAATCAGGAATGCTATTTGCAAGGGAGGCAAATCCTAGATTTGTTACCAGCCCTAGCCCAACG
Source organism: uncultured Candidatus Planktophila sp. (assembly GCA_964463845.1). Taxonomy (GTDB): domain Bacteria; phylum Actinomycetota; class Actinomycetes; order Nanopelagicales; family Nanopelagicaceae; genus Planktophila. The sequence goes on from CAYXDT010000001.1 coordinate 49,550, forward strand.
ATGACTAGAGCATCGCGATATAAAATTTCACCTTTACGCGCTTTAGGAATCAATCCAGAGAGAGCGGCTAATCCGACAATTACCAGAGCCGCAGTAGTTGCGCTCTTGGCATCAAAGCCAAAGCCATAAATGAGAATCGGCACCGAGAGCATCGCTCCACCGGCTCCTATAAAGCCCAAGACAGCGCCGATACTGGCACCGGCAATTAGGGCTGCTACTAACTCCACAACACAATTGTGGCAGTAGAAAAGGTAGCGCCCAGTCGATTACTCGCGGGGCGCTACCTTTATTTGCTAGATATTAACTAGTTATTTATTTTGCGCTAGCTGAAGAAGCGAATATTTCCAATGCTTGGACCGAAGTCGGTAAGCGTGCCACTTGCAATTAAAGCAAAGAGGATAAGTGCTGCTCCAGCAAGTGATAAATCCTTATTAAAGGCGATCTGCTCATTCATCTTGGCGGTAGCATCGCTCTCTTTCCAGAAATTATGGAAGATAAAGGCGGCCAGAATTAAGGTAATTGCAAGAAGTAGCGCACCAAGATCTACCCAGAGACCGAGGATGATGTAGATGCCACCGATTAAGAAGAATAGCCCTGAGATAAGAACGCCGAATTTAGCTGCAGGCAGCTTCTTGTACTTGGCATAACCAACCATCGCCTCCAACTTTGCGAAGTGGCCGATACCTGACAAGACGAATAGGGCTCCGAAGAGGATCCGTCCGATTATGAGAATTGCATCCAATTTATATCTCCTTATTTTCGTTTTTGGTGACTTACCTCTCTAGGGTAGTTATAAGTAGTTGAAGTTTCAACTATCTACGCTCACAACACGCGCAATTTGCCCTTGTCACCACCCTGGCGTACTTTTCGAACATATGTTCGAATATCCACAAGGACTCAGGGGAAGCAGTAAAAATGTCAGTACCAACGCCATTACCAACGCCAGTACCAACTCAAGTAATACCAGCACATGAAGTTCTCTCCGATGGGGCGCTTACTCCTATCGAATTTACCTTCCGCGGTAAACGTTTTCGAATCCATGCCGTTCTCTCGCGCTGGTGCGAGGCGGGCGGTTGGTGGAATCGCATTAGCGATGGAAAGTTCCGTCCTGACGATCAAGCACGCTCTCTCTGGAAGGTAGAAGCTGCACCAGTTGGTGCGCTCACCACTTTTGAACTCGAGCGAGATGAAACAACTGGGCAGTGGATTATTAGGACAATCTAAGTAATGAGCTTTATCCATCTGCGAGTTGCCAGCGCATACTCCTTTAAATACGGAACAACTCAGCCGCGTGATCTAGTTGCTCGCGCTGCCGAATTTGAGATGCCGGCGATAGCACTTACCGATCGCGATGGTTTAGCTGGCGCTATCCGTTTTACCAAAGCATGTGTAGCTCATGGCATCGCCCCTATTATCGGAGTAAATCTGCCAATTCAAATTGGTGATACATCAGCAACTCTGCCTCGCGTTACAGTCTTAGCTCATGGTGATGGGGGATGGCGCTCACTCGTTAGGTTGATGACGGGGCTACAGATGAATACTCCAGATCGCCACCCAGTTCTAACTCCACAACTTCTAGAAAAATTTAGCGCCTATACCTCAAACCTTCATCTATTGCATGGCCCAGAATCTCCGGTATCGCAAGCACTTGCTATACATCGCTTTGATAAAGCTCTCGATATCTTTAACCAGACTCGAGATCTATTTGCCGACCATGCCATCGAATGCGTCTCGCACTTAGTTCCAGGCAAAGGGCCGCGCTCAACAGCTCATGCAGCGCGCTCTCTTATCTTTGCACGCGATAACGATATTGATGCCATTATTACCAATGCAGTGCGTATGCGTGATGCTGCAGATGGACCAACAGCTGATGTCCTTGATTGCGCTCGCCAATTAACGCCGCTACATCCGCGCCATATCGAACGGGCCAACGCTGAGGGATATCTTAAAAATAGCCAAGAGATGAGCGCATTAGCGGCAGAGATTGCCCAAGCTGCAGGTGAACGCACTCCGCGCGCACTCCTTAAGAGCACCCGCCAATGGGCTGAGCGAGCAGTTCTCTCACCACATAATAAGAGCGGTACTGGCGATATTGGTTTAGGTGGAATTCATCTTCCAGAATCTCATGTAGTGGGTGCGCAATCAGCAGCTGCTATGCGCGCACTCTTACGTACTCGCGCTGAAGCAGGAATTAACTGGCGCTACAACGACGGCGCAACTATCGCGCAAGCACGTACTCGCCTCGATGATGAACTCGCCACCGTCGCCACTTTAGGTTACGAATCATATTTTTTAACTGTTGCCGATATTACCGATATGGCGCGAGCGGCAGATATTCGCGTTGCAGCGCGCGGTAGTGGCGCCGGCTCTCTTATCTGTCACCTGCTTGGAATTTCAGGGGTAGATCCCATGCGCCATGGGTTGCTAATGGAACGTTTCTGTTCTCCACTACGACGAGCTCTTCCTGATATCGATATCGATGTGGAATCTGCGCGCCGTTTAGAAATTTATGAGATGGTCTTTAAGCGTTACGGAGCAAGTGATTGGAGCAAGCCAGATCTACTCTCTCGCTGCGCCACAGTCGCCATGGTTGATACCTATCGCGCCCGGCACGCTATCCGTGATGCCGGTGCCGCTCTTGGCGCTCCTGCTATGGAGATAGATCTGCTCGCTAAATCAATGCCACATATCCGGGCTGGCAATATCGAAGCTGCTTTAGCGACCTTACCTGAACTTAAAAATCTCAATACCGCAGCCCCCCTTATACGCGCCACGATTGCGTTAGCAGCGCGCCTTGATGGCCTACCGCGCCACTTGGCGATGCACCCATGCGCCATCGTTCTCTCAGATGCCTCACTTCTTGATCGCGCTCCAGTGCAATTTAACGCTGGTGGTTTTCCAATGGTGGAGTTTGATAAAGATGATGTTGAAGATATCGGTCTCTTAAAACTCGATATCTTGGGGGTGCGGATGCAATCAACAATTGCACATGCTGTTACTGAGATAAAACGTACCGAAGGTCGTGATTTAGATATTGATGCCATTGCACTTGATGACCCTGCTACCTTTAAATTGATTCAATCAACTCGAACCTTAGGCATCTTCCAGATTGAAAGCCCAGGGCAGCGCGAACTTATTGGAAAGTTACAGCCACGTACCTTTACCGATTTGATTATCGATATCTCGCTCTTCCGTCCAGGGCCCATGAAGAGCGACATGATTCGCCCCTTTCTCAACGCTCGACATGGCTGGAATCCAGCTGAGATTGTCCATCCCGATTTACTACCAATCTTGTCTGAAACTGAAGGCGTAGTTGTCTTTCACGAACAAGTTATCTCAACTATCGCCACCATGACAGGTATCTCACTTGCCGCAGCTGACGAGAAGCGACGAGCGCTGGGAGATAAGTCTGGTCAACAAGAGGTCTGTGATTGGTTCTTTCCAGCAGCTACTGAACGTGGCTATTCACTTTCAGTTGTGACACAGATCTGGGAGGTCTTACGCGCCTTTGCCTCATTTGGTTTCTGTAAAGCTCACGCGGCAGCTTTTGCACTTCCTACCTATCAATCAGCATGGCTTAAGACGCATTACCCAGCTGCCTTTATGGCAGGTGTACTAACTCACGATCCTGGAATGTATCCAAAGCGTTTAGCCCTCGATGAGGTGCGCCAGATGGGGATAGGTATCGCTCCTCTTGATATCAATAAATCAGCTGCGCAATACCATGTGGAGCAGACCTTAGATGGTGACGCTATCCGCATGGGCTTTATCGCTCTTGCAGGTATATCTACCAAAGAAATTTCCACAATTATCGCCGGTCAGCCCTATATAGATTTAGCTGATTTCTACCGCAGATCTGGCGCATCGCTACCAGTAATCGAAAATCTAATTCTCACCGGTGCCTTTAGCTCAATTCACTCTAATCAACGCGACCTACTTCTACACCTTAACGATCTTCAGAAATCTCCGGTCGCTAGCCTTCCTGGAGCGCAACTAACCTTTGGCTTTGCCCCTCCAGCTCTTGCTAGCAGCGGTCTACAACCTATGAACGCTGCTGAGAAGGTACGTAGTGAGATAGAGCGCTTAGATATGGATGTAACTCAACATATGCTCAGCTTTTACGCGCCATTTCTCAACGCTATCGGCGCAGTTAAATCCTCTGACTTACTTTCATTGCGATCTGACTCGGTAGTACTTGTAGCGGGAGTAAAGGTGGCGTTACAAACCCCTCCGATACGTTCAGGGCGACGCGTCATCTTCCTTACTTTAGATGATGGATATGGCTGCAGTGACTCCAGCTTCTTTCCAGATACCCAAGTTGATTATGCAACAACGCTCTACTCCACCTCACTCCTTCTTGTACGGGGACATACTCGGCGCACTGGTGAGCGCGGAATATCCATCCGGGCTACCGCCGTTTGGGATCTTCGGCTGGCCTATGAAAAGTGGCGCGCACAGCAAAGCGATAGTGTGGCGATATGAATGAAGAAGTAGGACAGCCACTCATTCTCCATGTTGATATGGATGCCTTCTACGCCTCTGTCGCAGAGTTAGATAACCCGCAATATAAAGGCAAGGCGCTAGTTGTTGGAGCTGGAACGCGCAGCGTAGTTCTCTCTGCAAATTACGAGGCGCGAAAATTTGGTATTCGCGCCGCTATGCCAGTTAGTCGGGCCAAACGGATGGCGCCACATGCCATCTTTATCGCACCCGAACATCATCGCTACTCAGAGATATCGCAACGAGTTATGGAGATTTTTCAATCATTTACTCCGTTAGTTGAACCCATCTCACTCGATGAAGCATTTCTAGATGTCACTGGAGCTCAAAAATTATTTGGCAGCGGGCGCGATATTGCTATCAAGATTCGTGCCAAGGTCGAGGAGCAGGAGGGGATAACTTGCTCAGTTGGAATTGCGCAATCAAAGTTCATAGCAAAGTTAGCCTCCCAACATTGCAAACCCAATGGACTACTCGAGATTAAGGCAGATCGCGTTCTAGAGTTTCTACATCCACTACCGGTTCGCGCCATCTGGGGAGTTGGCCCCAAGACCGCTGAATCTCTCGAGCGCCTTGGTCTACATACAGTGGCTGATATCGCTAATACACCGCGTTCTACCTTGGTGCGTGCACTTGGCGCAGCAACTGGTGAATCTCTCTATGAGCTTTCCTGGGGGCGTGACTATCGCGATGTTGTACCCGATGAAGCGGAGAAGAGTATTGGCGCCGAAGAGACCTTCTCTCAAGATTTAGATAATCCAGAAGAGATATTGCGCGAATTTTTACGTATGAGCGAGAAGGCCACAGCGCGCCTGCGCGATCGCAAACTCTTTGCTAAAACTATTAGCATCAAGATTAAATTTGCAGATTTCTCATCCCTTACCCGTAGCAAATCTCTGCCACAGGCGACAGATAGCACGCAAGAGTGTTATGAGATTGCTAAGAAGCTCTACCTGGCGTTAAATAATGAGGGCGCACGCATTCGATTAGTGGGCATCTCACTGAGCAATCTCCAAGAAGATCTTCCAGTTCAACTTGAGCTAGGTGCCCGAGAGCGCGGTTGGCGTGATGCCGAGAGCGCAATTGATAAGGCCAGCGCGCGTTTTGGCCGCTCCAGCGTACGTCCGGCGCGACTCTTAGATAGAGAAGGCGAT
>CAYXDT010000001.1:55303-144046 GCA_964463845.1 uncultured Candidatus Planktophila sp.
GCGTTTTGGCCGCTCCAGCGTACGTCCGGCGCGACTCTTAGATAGAGAAGGCGATAGAGAAGGCGATGACTCTTAAGGTTTTATGCCATTTTCTATATAAAGTGGCTCAAATTTAAGAAGTGTTCTATTGTGTAGTTATGGCACTTTCGGATCGCGAAAAACGTCTCCTCGAGGAGATGGAGGCAGCCCTTGCCTCTGACGATCCCAGCCTGGAATCGCGCCTATCGGGCAATATCCTTACCCCCACAAAGCCCCGCCTTCTTCTAGGTCTTGCCTCAATGCTGGCTGGGGTAGCTATCCTCTTTGCTGGCCTAATCTCCCAAACCACACCTGTCGGAGTAGCTGGCTTTATCGTGGCGCTAATTGGCCTATTGCTGGTCCTGCGCTCCCTCTCATCTCTTGCCTCACAAGTCTCACGAGGCGCCCCACGCCAGAAGGGCGCTCGCACCACGCTCTCACAACGCCTTGAGCAGCGCTGGAACCAGCGCGATTTCGATCAGCAGTAACCTCTTCGACCCTAGCTCCTAAACCCTGACCTAAGCGGTCGGGGTTTTTTTACGCCCAAATTCAGCTATCAATCGACCCTAAATCCCCGCAATTTGGCTCTGGGGCGGATGGGAGGGTGGGGGAAAATAATGGGCAATAGTGGTGAAAAAAGGAGGAAAGTGGTGTAAAGTGGGGAATTGAGCGGGAAATTCACGCTCAACTACCTTGGGGAAGGTGAGTGGTAACTATGTTTCTAGGCACTCACGAGCCACGCCTTGATGAAAAAGGGCGCCTCATCCTTCCTGCAAAATTCCGCGAGGAGCTAGCAACCGGCCTTGTAATCACAAAGGGTCAGGAGAGATGTCTCTACGTCTTCCCAGCAGCTGAATTCGCCACTATTACCGAAACTTTGCGCCAGGCACCTGTAACTGCCAAGAGCGCTCGCGATTACCAGCGCGTGATGTTTGCCGGCGCCCACGATGAGATTCCAGACCGTCAAGGTCGCGTGACTATTCCACAAGGGTTGCGCACCTATGCCGGTCTTGAAAAAGAGTGCGTAGTTATTGGAGCAAATACCCGAGTTGAAATCTGGGATAGCGCGGCATGGAGTGAGTACCTCTCCGATCGCGAAAAGAGTTTTGCTGATGTCTCCGAGGAGGTTTTTCCGGGACTTTTTTAGAACATCAGCAAAAAATATTTAAAACTAAATAGAGCGCTCATTTGTGGCCACCGCCGACCTCTACTAGCCACTTGCAAAAAGAGGCCGGCAGCGACGTCCCTTCCCCGGCGTCGCTTTCGAACACAGATCCGTCGGCCGGCGGTGACCAGAGATGAGCGCAAATCTTTATTAGCAGCAATTTCAAGACCAGTTTGAGATAAGAGAACGGGGGAGTAGATGGCACATATTTCAGTTATGCGCGATAGATGCGTTGAACTTCTAGCTCCCGTCGTAGCGCTAAATGAGAATCCAGTAATCGTTGATGCCACTCTCGGCCTAGGTGGCCATACCGAAGCGCTGCTGCAGACCTTTCCGACTCTGACGGTGATTGGTATCGACCGAGATGCAATCGCTATCGCTCACGCTTCAAAGCGTCTAGAGCAATTTGGGGCGAGATTTAAATCAGCACATGCCGTCTTCGATGAGATTTCCAGCGTTGTTGCAACTTTTGGATATAGCCAGATTAATGGAGCCCTCTTTGATCTAGGGGTTTCTTCAATGCAGTTAGATGAGGCAGAACGTGGTTTCTCCTATTCGCAAGATGCTCCACTCGATATGCGCATGGATACCAGTTGTGGCATAACAGCGGCAGAGATTTTAAATACCTACGAACCAGGAAAGTTAGTTCAGATTCTTCGCACATATGGGGAAGAGAAATTCGCTACTCGCATTGTAGAAAATATTGTTAAGGCTCGAGCTCAAGCACCACTTAATTCAACAGCTCACCTAGCTGCTCTAGTTAAAGAGAGTATTCCAGCTGCCACCAGGCGCACTGGCGGAAATCCTGCAAAGCGCACCTTCCAAGCACTTCGTATTGAGGCCAATGATGAACTCGGGGCTATCTCTAGAGCTCTTCCGCAAGCGCTAGAGCTACTCCTAGTACATGGTCGCTTGGTCGTCATGTCATTTCAATCACTGGAAGATCGCATCGTTAAGGAGATCTTTGCCGAGGCTTCTACCTCTAAGAGTCCACGCAATCTGCCAGTTGAGCTACCGGAATTTGCTGCGAAATATTCACTGGTCTTTCGCGCAAGTCAGACTCCGAGCGAGAGTGAGTTAGCAGAAAATCCCCGCTCTGCTTCTGTGCGATTACGGGCCATTGAAAAGGTGGCTGCATAATGGCGCAAGTAGCAGCCCGTCGCGTGGCGACAAAGGCTCCGTCTAAGAGTCGGCCACGCCAGAGCGTTACCAATAAAACTGCAGAGATTATCTCTGGCATCTTTCCTGACGTAAATTCGCAGACTCGCGCAAGCCATAAATATTTTGCAACCTTTGCAACGGTAGTTAGCGCTCTGGGATTTGTAACTCTACTTGGCGTAAATACTCTGCTTGCTCAAGATGCCTTCACTCTCTCTGAACTTAAATTAGAGGCTAAGCAAGTTGCCGATAAGAGAGATGCAATTAATCGAGCCATCGACTCATATGCCGCTCCTGAACGTCTTGCGGCAGCGGCAGCTAGCTTGGGAATGCGCCCATCAGAGACTCCTATCTTTCTTAACCTAGCCCCATTAACGGATGTGACAAATGGGTAATCTGCTCTTATCAAAATCTCGAATCAAAGTATTAATCCTGCTAATTCTCTTTTCCTTTGGAATTCTCGCCGCACAGTTAGTCAGAGTGCAGGTCGTACAGGCGGGCAGCTATCAGGAGAAAGCTGCCTCTGAGATGGAGCTAACTCGAAATACCCCAGCTCCACGTGGTGAGATAACAGATATCAATGGAGTGGCTTTTGCGCGTAGCGTCTCGGCGATAAGTATTGTCGTAGATCAGACACAGATTGCAGATCCTGCACGGGTAGCGAACTTTGTGGCGCCAATCTTGGGCTTAACTGTAGAAGAGGTACAGGCCAGCATCACTGGTGTTCGTAAGTACTCGATGGTTTTAAAACATGCCCGACCTGCGCTGTGGGATAAGTTAACAAATGAGATTTATGAGTACAACAAAAAGCTATCAAATGAGAACTTTGATCAGCGCATCATTGGATTCTTTCCTGAGAGATCCTTTATTCGTGAATATCCATCCGGCTCACTCGTATCTTCTTTAGTTGGCTTCGTGCGTGATGATGGCATCGGCGCCACAGGGCTTGAGTCGAGTTTAAATTCAAAAATTACTGGGACAAATGGTCGCTACTCATATGCCAATGGCTATGGCGCTGAGATTCCTGGCTCCCAGCGTGAGATTGTGGCTGCCAAGGCTGGCACAAATATTCGCCTGACAATCGATCGCGACATTCAATGGGTGGCAGTCAAAGCTATTTCTGATGCTGTTAAAAGACATGCTGCCGTAAGCGGCACTGTAATTGTCATGGATCCGAAGACTGGCGCGATCGTAGCTCATGCCACTGCTCCGACCTTTGATCCCAATCAGACTAAGAGCGTCGACCTTAATTTGATGCGTAACCCATCGGTGCAAGATGTCTACGAGCCAGGATCGACTGGAAAGGTTATGACACTGGCCGCAGCACTAGAGGAGGGAACCGTCACTCCAAATACTGTGATTTCGGTTCCTTATAAAATTAAACGTGCTGGTGAAACTTTCCGCGATCACGATCCACATCCAGTACAACAGTTAACAACTTCTGGAATTTTGGCGGTTTCAAGCAATACTGGAACGATTAAAATTGGCGAAACCATGAGTAATGACACTCTGTATAGCTACTTAACTAAATTTGGAATCGGCTCAAAAACTGGATCAGGGCTTCCTGGTGAATCTGCAGGAATCCTTCGTAAAGTTTCGGATTGGTCGGGGACAACTGCACCAACTGTCGCCTTCGGCCAGGGATATTCAGTAACCGCGATGCAGGCAACTAGCGTCTTTGCCACAATTGCAAATAATGGAGTGCGAGTCTCACCCACAGTTATCGCAGGCACAAGTGATGCATCTGGAAAATTTACTCCGACTGCCGCACAATCCTCATCGCGTGTTATCAGCGAAGATACCGCCAGAAAGTTACGCCTGATGATGGAGACGGTAGTTGCACCTAGCGGAACTGCTCCAAGTGCTGCAATTCCGGGCTATCGCGTGGCGGGCAAGACAGGAACTGCCTGGAGATATGATGACAAAACTGGACGTTATGCCGGTTACACCGCATCATTTATCGGATTTGCTCCAGCAGATGCACCTCGTTATGTAATCAGCGTGACGCTACAAGATCCGCGCAATGGCTTTTATGGTGGAGTTCTTGGAGGACCGGTATTTAAAGAGGTCATGTCATTCGTTTTGCAATCACAGCATGTAGCGCCAACTGGGACCAAAATTGTTCCAGTTGCATTAAATCAAAAAGAGTTAATGCGCGCTCGTGCCCAGCAAGTTAGTGCGGTTAAGGAGTGATTAGGCCTTTAGCGGATTTTTCGCTAAAACTCTCTCAGGCAGCGCAATTGACTGGAGCCGAGATAGATTCACAAGCTGCAACCGATGTAGTTATTTCTGGAGTCACACAGGTAAGTTCGGCAGTAGAACCAGGAGATCTCTTTATCGCAGCGCCAGGCAAAAATTTCCATGGCGCAGATTTCATAGAAGAGGCCAAGGCGCGGGGAGCTGTTGCTGTTCTGACAGATGCACAAGGCAGAGATAAGGTGGACAATCTTCCTGCCATCATCGCTAGTGATGCGAAGAGAGCGGGTGCAAATATCGCTGCTGCGCTCTACCGAAATCCCACTCGCGACCTAATGAGTATTGGAATTACCGGAACTAATGGAAAGACCACAGTCTCCACTTTGCTTTATCAAATTTTTACAGGAGCCAAGCGTGAAGCGGGGCTAATTGGAACAATCGAGACCAGAGTAGGTGCAGAGCGCATTCAGAGCACACGGACAACTCCGGAAGCTCCAGAAATTCAGGCAGTTGCAGCCGTCATGAGAGAGCGCCATATGCGCCACTTGATAATGGAAGTCTCTAGTCATGCTCTGGCTCTCGGGCGAATTACGGATGCACACTTTGCCATCGCCGCCTTTACCAACCTTTCGCAGGATCATCTGGACTTTCATAAAGATATGAACTCCTATTTCGCAGCGAAGGCAAAGCTATTTACCTCAGAATATGCCGATGCCTGCTTTATAAACATAGATAATGAATATGGCGCAAAACTTGCCGAGCAAGTTGATATCCCAAGCACTACTGTTTCGAGAGTTAATCCGGCAGCACAGTGGCACTACACATCCTTAGTGAATACTGCAAAGGGCTTCGAGTTCTCTATTCGCGGCACTGGCGGAATTCTGATTGAATCCCATAGTCAACTCTTCGGCAGCTTTAATGCAGATAATCTCCTGCTGGCGATGGCAATAGCCTACGAATCTGGAATTGATCCAATTGAACTAGCGATGTTGGCACCAACATTGTCTGGCGCCGCTGGACGGTTAGATGCGCTAAATCTTGGGCAGTCTTACCGGGCCTTAGTGGACTATGCGCACTCACCGGATGCGGTGGTCAACGTACTTGCTGCAGCGCGAGAATTTACCGCCGGCCAGGTGATTGCGCTCTTAGGTTGTGGTGGAGATCGTGATGCCTCGAAGAGAGGCGCTATGGGTAGAGCTCTTGCCAATGGCAGTGATATCGCGATTTTTACAAGTGATAATCCCCGCTCTGAAGATCCGGCAGCGATATTAAGTCAGATGACAGAAGGTCTAACTATTAAGAGCCCATCCAAAACAATTCTTGATCGAGCAGAGGCAATTGGGTATGCGGTAGAGATGGCAAAACCTGGCGATACCGTTCTGATTTTAGGAAAAGGCCATGAAGAAGGCCAGGAGATTGCTGGAGAGAAGTTGCCATTTAGCGACAAATTAATTCTGGCCCAGGCAATTGCAGGTCGTCCATGATTGAGTTATTAGCTAGCGAAATCGCCAAAATTGTTAACGGCACGCTGCAGGGTACGGATGTAAAAGTTACCGCACCTGTCGTAATTGACTCCCGAAAAGCGCAGCCAGGCTCTGCCTTCATAGCAATTGTTGGTGAACAAGTTGATGGCCACGACTTTGTATCAGATGCCTTTAAATCAGGGGCGGTATTGGCAATTACCTCTCGTAGCGTTATTGGCAACCATATAGTCGTTCCAGATGTGATCATCGCACTTTCACAGCTTGCTGCCCATGTTCGCCTACAACTACCTAATCTAACTGTTATTGGAATTACTGGATCGCAAGGCAAGACCACTACTAAAGAGCTATTGGCGGCAGTTCTATCAAGTGCTGGAAAGACCATCTCACCACAAGGAAACTTGAATAATGAGATAGGAGTCCCTTTGGTACTTCTTAGCTGTGAGAGAGATACCAAGTTCTGTATTGTGGAGATGGGCGCGCGCCATCAAGGAGATATCGCACATTTATGTCAGATTGCTAGACCGCAAATTGGCGTTGTACTACGAGTTGGCAGCGCCCATTTGGGAGAGTTCGGTTCAATTGCAGCCATCGCTCAAACAAAGTCAGAGATGATTACCTCACTTTCAAGTGATGGCATCGCGATTCTTGGAGATTACGATGAATACACACCCCAGATGGCCAAGCTCCATTCTGGACGGGTGATTACTTTTGGCGAGAACCAGGAGTGCGATATTCGTGCCACGGATGTTGAAGTCCGAGAAGGATGCGCACACTTTGATCTAGTAACTCCAGAAGGTAGAAGCGCGGTGGGACTTCGTATCGCTGGCCTACATCAAGTTTCAAATGCTTTAGCAACTGCGGCTGTCGCAACTGTCGCTGGATTATCTCTAGACCAAATCGCCAGCGGTCTATCGATGGCGCAATCTAACGCCAAGTGGCGAATGGAGATTGAAGAGATTGGCTCATTAGTACTTATAAATGATGCGTATAACGCCAGCCCTGAAGCAACCGCCGCAGCCCTGCGAACCTTGGCGCTATTTGCTCAAGAGCGGGGTGGAGAGTCTTGGGCGCTACTTGGAAAAATGCACGAACTCGGCGAGTCATCCGCGCAAGATCACGCCGCTATTGGCACCCTTGCCTCGGAGCTAGGAATTGATCACCTGGTCTGTATTGCCGCCGATGAGTATGCATCAGCGCTGACAGCCCAGGATGCTATTTCGGTACATCATTATTTAAATAAATTGGATGCTGCCGAAATTGCCAAGAACTTCAATTCAGGGGATGTAGTTCTAGTTAAGGCTTCTCGTTCTGAGAAATTAGAGGAGTTGGCTGAGGCGGTAAAAGCTCTCTGGCAGAGCAAAATAGATATGTTAAGTGAAGAGAATGGGCAGCAGCGATGAGACTAATCCTTATTGCCGGCGCCCTCTCCTTGCTTATCTCACTCTTGGGGACACCATTTCTGATTAAGGCGCTAGCGCGCCGTGGCTACGGACAATTTATTCGTGACGATGGCCCCTCTTCTCATCACACAAAGCGTGGAACGCCGACCATGGGCGGCCTCATCATTATCTTCGCAGCAGTCTTCGCCTATTTCATAGCCCACTTACTTACACAGAGCGCTGTGACAGTCTCAGCTCTCTTGATCATCGGGTTGGTCTTATCACTAGGGTTTGTAGGATTTCTCGATGACTACCTAAAGGTATCTCGACAAAATTCACGGGGCATTAGCGGTAAGGCAAAGATTTTTGGGCAAGTTCTCTTCGCATCGATTTTTGGATATTTAGGGTTGCAGTTTCCAGATCAAGATGGATTCACGCCAATCTCTCAGAACCTCTCCACTGTTCGTGACACAGGAATAACTCTGGCCGTCGTGGTTGTGATTATTTGGATTGCGTTAATGGTGACTGCTACTAGCAACGGCGTTAATCTCACCGATGGCCTCGATGGCCTAGCTACAGGCGCATCTGTAATGACATTTCTAGCCTTTGTCTTAATTGGAGTTTGGGAATTTGGCCAAAGTTGCGCAGTCATTGCCTCACCAAATTGTTACAACGTCCGTGATCCGCTCGATCTTGCAGTATTAGCTGCGGCATTTGCTGGTTCCTGCACTGGCTTTTTATGGTGGAATGCATCGCCGGCCAAGATTTTCATGGGCGATACCGGTTCTCTAGCCCTAGGTGGTGCACTTGCCGGGTTAGCAGCTTCTTTGCGTGTGCAGCTCCTACTTATCCCGCTTGGTGGATTATTTGTAATCATTACTCTCTCTGTCGCGATGCAAGTTATTTACTTTAAATTATCAGGTGGAAAACGTCTCTTTAAGATGGCGCCACTACAACACCACTTTGAATTAATGGGATGGGGAGAGGTGACGATTGTCCTTAGATTCTGGATTATCGCCGGCCTCTGCGTCGCATTTGGGCTCGGGCTCTTCTACACCGAATGGGTAGCAAGTTACTAAAGTGAATACATCACAGATGTATAGTGATTTAAAGGGTAAGCGCATACTTGTCGGAGGTGCCGGCGTTACCGGTAGCGCAGTAGGAAAATCCCTTACATCTGGCGGTGCGCAAGTTACTTTCGTGGACCAATCTCAAGTAACAGTGGTGGGTTTTCAGGTGTTAACTCCAGAAGAAGTCACTATCTCTGAATTTGATTACTTGATGATTTCACCAGGTTGGCGCCCAGATCATCCGATATTGGTGGCAGCAGTTGCTGCACAGGTGCCGGTTTTAAATGAGATTGACTATGCCTGGAGCTGTAGACCTCCAAAGCAGAGATGGATTGCTCTGACTGGCACAAATGGCAAGACATCCACAGTTGAACTCACCGCTGCTATGGCCAGAAAGGCTGGTCTTAACGCCATCGCTTGCGGCAATGTCGGCCTTACTGCGATTGAGGCGGTTGAATCAAGTGAGAGTTATGACCTTTTAGTTTTAGAACTCTCCTCATTCCAATTGCATTGGATGCAAGATGCTAAATTCTCTGCGATTGCCATCTTAAATATTGCGCAAGATCATTTAGATTGGCATGGCGGGTTTAGCGCATATGCCCAAGCAAAGCTCTCACTCTTAGATCGCACAGAAATTGCGATTTTAAATGGTGATGATGCAGAGGTAGTTACCCGCGCACAAGCTTGGCGCGGAGAGAAGAGATTCTTCTGCCTTGATACTCCAGGCGCTGGCGAAATCGGAATTGTTGAGGAGTTGTTGGTCGACCGCGCCTTCGTCTCTGATCCACAAGAGGCTGCCATGATTGCTGAACTTTCGGAAGTAACCCCAACTGTTCCACATAATGTGGCAAATGCCTTAGCAGCTGCTGGTCTAGCGCGGGCTATTGGAATCTCTCATGAAGCAATTAGAGAGGCTATTGTTGAATTTACTCCCGGAAAGCATCGGATAGAGACGATTCTTGTATCGGATGGCATCACCTGGATCAATGACTCTAAGGCGACCAATCCGCATGCTGCGTTAGCCTCTCTAATGTCGGCGCTTTCGGTGATTTGGATCGCTGGTGGACTCGCAAAAGGTGCTGCGATGGATGAGATCGCAGAGCGCGCCCAGGGGCGGATTAAGGCTGCGATTATATTTGGAGCAGATCGCGAGTTGATTGCTACCGCCTTAAGAGAAAAGGCGCCAGCCGTTGTCATTGAGATGATTTCGCCCCCAAGTGAATATGTAAAAGGTGGCGCAGATAATTCGCTGATGGAGCAGATTGTAGAAAGAGCTCGAAAGCTCGCAACTACTGGAGATACTGTCTTGTTGGCCCCTGCTTGCGCATCTATGGATCAATTCCTCTCTTATAGCGACCGCGGAGAAAGATTTACCACGGCAGTCAGAAAGGTATTGGTAAATGGCCACTAAAACGTCGACTAAATTTCTGGCACAACCAGTCAATCACTTTTATCTCTTGCTCTTTAGCGCAGGTGCCTTGACGCTTCTTGGTCTGATTATGGTCTTTTCAGCATCGACTATTCACGCCATCGATACGCGTGGAAGTGCTATCTCAATTGTGGCAAGACAATTGATTTTCACCGTTGTAGCAGTACCCGTGGCGATATATCTGGCCACGCTATCTGTGAAAAAATGGGAGTTACTAAGCCGAATTGGTTTACTTCTTTCAGTTGGATTATTGGCGTTGCTTCTGATCCCAGGCGTTGGTAAGACTGTAAATGGCAATACCAACTGGATTGATCTCAAAGTAGTAGATATCCAGCCAAGTGAGTTTGCAAAATTCTTATTGATTTTGTGGGCTAGCTTTATCTTGGCAAGAAAAGAGAAGATTGGCCGCGTCCATGTAAATGTATTTGCACTCATCGCACCCGGCTTCATAGTTGTCATGGCTCTGGTCATGGCTGGACGCGATCTGGGAACAGCCACGGTAATTGCCCTTATCTTGGCAGGGTTGCTCTTTGTTTCTGGAGTACAACTGCGATTGCTAGGAACGATGACTTTAGTTGGCGCCCTAGCTCTGGCCTACTTTGTGGCAACCTCTAGTTATCGCGCACAACGCTTCCTCGTATTTTTAGATCCTTTCGCGCCAGAAGATTACAAGTACACAGGATGGCAGCCAGCTCATAGCTTGCTCGGCTTAGCTAGCGGTGGTCTATTTGGCGTAGGGCTTGGTGGAAGTAGGCAGAAGTGGGGCAACCTC
Organism: uncultured Candidatus Planktophila sp.; assembly: GCA_964463845.1. GTDB lineage: Bacteria > Actinomycetota > Actinomycetes > Nanopelagicales > Nanopelagicaceae > Planktophila. The sequence goes on from CAYXDT010000001.1 coordinate 65,975, forward strand.
CCCGAGGCACATACAGATTTCATCTTGGCTATCGTTGGTGAAGAGTTGGGGTTGATTGGAACTTTGACGATCTTGGCTCTGCTGGGTGTGCTGATATATGCAACATTTAGAATCGCCCTTCGTTCGCCAGAGCCAATGATTCGTTACGCCTGTGCCGGAATAGCCTGCTGGTTTGCAATCCAAACATTTTTAAATGTTGGATCAGCCACCAGTCTCTTGCCTGTAGTTGGAGTAACACTTCCTTTTGTCTCATACGGCGGATCAGCTCTTGTCACAACGCTCTGCGCAGTGGGCTTTGTTGCAGGAGCTGCGCTGCGCGACCCACAGGTTCGTCTTGAACTAATCAAGAAGAGAAGAAAGTAATGCGAGTCATCTTTGCAGGCGGCGGCACTGCTGGACATATTCAGCCCGCCCTCGCTGTAGCGCGCGCTTGGCAGATGACATATCCAGATTGTGAAATTGAATTTATTGGAACGAAATTTGGCTTGGAAGGACGCCTCATTCCGGAGGCGGGCTTTAAGGTAAATATGGTTGCAAAAGTTAAAGTTTCTCGTCGCCTATCGCTCTCACTTTTATATCTGCCACTTACGCTTTTGCGTTCAGTACTACAGGCACGCCAAATTCTTAAAGGTGCCGATCTCCTGGTTGGCTTCGGGGGATATGTTTCAGGGCCCGCTTACCTAGCCGCGCGAACCCTAGGTATTGCCTATGTAATCCATGAAGCAAATGCTCGCCCAGGACTAGCCAATCAATTAGGAGCGCTCTTTACGCCATTTAAAGCCGTAGCAACTGCTGTACCTAACGGTCCACTTAGTAGCGCACTGATACTTGGATTGCCGCTTAATCCTGCGGTAGTTAGCGCATACGAAAGTGCGGCAAGCGACTGGGCTAAGGCGCGAGAGAGCGCACGGAAGAAGTTGGGTTTCTCCCACGGTCAACCGCTTATCTTTATCTTTGGCGGATCGCAAGGATCACAAGCAATTAACGAAGTTATCGCGCAAGCTCTGCCAGAGCTAATTGGTAAAGAGGTACAGATACTTCATGGTGTGGGTGCTTTGCATACCTTGCCAGAAGCGCGTACTGGCTATCTGCCAGTAAATTATTTGGATGATATGGCAAGTGCATATCTTGCTGCGGATTTGATTATTTCGCGAAGTGGCGCTGTCTCCTGCGCCGAGATAAATACCCTTGGTCGCTACGCGCTCTTTATCCCACTACCAATAGGCAATGGGGAGCAACGCTTGAATGCCTCATCTCTTATTGCGCAATCTCGTGCGGAGTTAATTGAGCAGAGTAATTTCACTGCAAAGTGGCTCGAGAGCAACATTTCCCGACTTCTCTCCAAGAGCGCGGCCGCACCGACGGCAGGCAGTGATAGCGATATTGTTGCGAGCGTTAAATTAGTGGCACTCATGGAGCGTGCCCTCACTGGAGGTAGGTAAGTGAACTCTTTGCAGGGAAAGAAGATTCACTTTATCGGCATTGGTGGATCAGGGATGAGCGGGCTAGCTCGAATAGCGCTCTCTGATGGAGCGCAAGTATCAGGTTCAGATGCCAAAGAATCTTCAGTCTTAAACGCCTTAGCCGCTCTTGGCGCTCAAGTTTTCCCAACACATAAAGCAGAGCAGGTTGCGGGTGCAGATGTAGTTATCTACTCAACTGCAATTAGCGCTAGCAATCCAGAGATGGCATTTGCCGTGCAACGTTCCATTCCGATTCTGACTCGAGCACAGGCGCTGGCCTTACTAATGAAGAGCTCGCGGAGCATCGCTGTTGCTGGAACTCATGGTAAGACCACTACATCTTCAATGATGACGGTGGCCTTGCAAGCTTGTGGTCTCGACCCGTCATTTGCCATCGGCGGAACTCTCACCGCATCGGGTTCAAATGCGCACCGGGGGACAGGCGATCTCTTTGTGGCCGAGGCCGATGAGTCAGATGGCTCATTTGTTGAGTATCAACCCCTCGCCGCCATTATCACCAATATTGAGCATGACCATGTCGATTTCTTTGCCACAGCAGATGAAGTAACTAGGGTATTTGAAAAATTTGCCGCAACAATTTCACCAGATGGCTATCTCATCTACTGCGCCGATGATTTAGGCTCGCGCGCCCTTGGTGAATCTGATTTACCTTGCCGCACAATCTCTTACGGTGTCGCAGAGGGCGCTGATCTGCGGATTGATGAAATTTCCCTACTTCCGATTGGCTCAACGGCAAGAGTTATGTGGCATGGGCGCGCAGTTGGTCAGTTAGAGCTACAAGTCCCCGGGCACCACAATCTGCTTAATGCCGCGGCCTGCGTAGCTATGGGGTTGACTCTGGATGCTCCAGTGCATCAGCTATTGGAGGGACTTCACACCTTCCGCGGAGCTGGCAGACGCTTTGAGTTGATTGCTACCGTGCACGGCATACGTGTAGTCGATGATTACGGCCATCATCCAACTGAAATAAAGGTAACTCTCGAGGCAGCCCGGAGATATGCCGGAGATGGACGGGTAATCGTTCTCTTTCAGCCACATAGATATTCACGCACCCAAGCATTCCTAAACGATTTTGCAACATCTTTAGATTTGGCTGATGATGTAACCCTTTTGGAGATCTACGCAGCTAGTGAACAACCAATTCATGGAGTTACCTCCGAGCTAATTGCTGAAAAGATGGAGCGTGGTACATATCTTCCCAACTTCGCACTAGCTGCAGAGCGCATAATTGAATTAGCTAAACCAGGTGATGTAGTCATTACTCTAGGGGCAGGAGATGTGAATTCTCTGGCACCTATAATTGCCGAAGGGCTACAACGTCGCTTTGCTTAAATCACGGAAAGTCTTTGCCACCTTCACTCTAGTATCTCTCCTCTTCGGAGCCCTCACCTATCTACTCGCCTGGTCCTCAATTTTCTCCGTGACCAGTGTCTCCGTTTCTGGGGCTCCGAATATCCAAGCTGAGAAAGCAGTCCTGGCAATTGCCGATATCGCTATCGGTGAAAAGATTGCACGAGTAGAACCGCGGGCAACTGGGCTGAGAGTGGAGAGCATCGACTGGATTGCTAGCGCAGCAGTAACTCGGAGCTGGCTCAATGGAGATGTCTTAATCAGCGTAAAGGCTCGAAAGCCATCTGCTCAATTCAATGGCAGGACCATCGATAGAAGTGGTGCGATTTTCACACTGCCTGGGTTTACACCCGAGGAGTTGCCGCGGATTAGCGCGCCCTCAACTGATGCAGGGCTACAAGCTTTAGAGCTCTATCGGGTGCTCCCAGCAATCTTTCAGGATCAGATAACTTCCCTCACTGCATTTAATGAGAGCAATTTTGCGATGTTCCTTGAATATGGTGGAAGAGATATTCGAATTCAATGGGGTCAAAATGAAGAGAGCGCTCTCAAAGTTGAAGTGATTGGTGCACTTCTAGAATTGCCAGAGAATGCAAAGATTCGCCGCATCGATGTAAGTGCTCCACATGCGCCAATAGTTAAGTAAAAATTAGTTCGTGGCGGTCTTTGATTACTGAGTGCACACCGCATACCTTGACCGCCATCAAAGAGAGTAGAAATGTAATTCTCAAGTTGAGGTTTACAGTTCTAAAGGGGGACCCACGTGGCTGCACCACAGAATTACTTAGCTGTCATCAAAGTTGTCGGTATTGGCGGCGGCGGAGTAAATGCAATTAATCGAATGATTGATGTTGGTTTGAAAGGCGTGGAATTTATCGCCATCAATACCGATGCACAGCATTTGTTAATGAGCGATGCAGATGTGAAGTTAGATATTGGCCGCGCATCTACAAAAGGTCTCGGTGCTGGAGCCGCTCCTGAAAAAGGGAGACAAGCTGCCATCGATCACACTGAAGAGATTGAAGAAATTCTTCGTGGTGCAGATATGGTTTTTGTTACTGCTGGAGAAGGTGGTGGTACCGGAACTGGTGGCGCACCAATCGTTGCCAAGATTGCGCGTGATTTAGGTGCGCTAACAATTGGTGTTGTTACAAAACCATTCTCATTTGAGGGAAAGATTCGCACTCGCCAAGCAGAAGAGGGAATCGAGTTACTACGCGAACAAGTTGACACACTTATTGTTATCCCAAACGATCGCCTGCTAGCTATCTCGGATCGCTCAATTACAGCAGTGGATGCCTTTAAGAGTGCAGACCAAGTTCTTCTCTCAGGTGTACAGGGAATTACCGAAATTATTACGCAACCAGGATTAATCAATCTTGACTTCGCTGATGTAAAGACCGTTATGACAGATGCCGGGTCGGCGCTAATGGGAATTGGTTCCGCCCGAGGTGATAACCGAGCTACCCGAGCCGCCGAACTCGCTATCTCTAGCCCGCTCCTTGAAGCATCAATAGATGGCGCAATGGGAGTTCTTCTCTCCGTAGCTGGTGGATCTGATTTAGGCCTCTTCGAGATTAATGAAGCGTGTGAATTAGTCCAGGCAGCTGCCCACCCAGATGCACGAATCATCTTCGGAACAACTATCGATGATGCCCTAGGTGATGAAGTGCGAATTACGGTAATTGCTGCCGGATTCGCAGGAGGCGAACCAAAGAAGGTTGATATGCCAGTTATAAATGCCACAACTCTTGGAGGCATAGCAGATCCGATTCCATCAAATGACCCACTCTCAGTTGCCCTGGATCTTGATTCGGTCTCGCCTCGTAAGAGAATTACATTTGAGGAGCTTGTCTCTGAGGATGAAATTGATGTTCCAGACTTTATGAAGTAAATGCGATATCGGTTTACCACTCGCGCCTCTGGAGCAAGTGGCGGCTCTTATTCATCCTTGAATTTTGGATTGCATGTCGGAGACGATCCCTTGCTTGTTGCAAAAAATCGAGAGATTATCGTTGGTGACTTTGGACCAACTCAATTCATGAACCAAGTTCATGGCAATACTGTTGCCATTATTGAAGAGGTTGTAGATCCTGCGCCCACTGCGGATGCTTTGGTAACTGGAATTCCAGGGATCGCCCTTGCGGTTCAGGTCGCAGATTGCATCCCGCTCTTGCTTGCTTCAGCTAACTCTGTTGCAGCTGTTCATGTGGGCCGCAGAGGTTTGTTGAACGGGGTAACTGAGAGCGCCATAGATGTCATGCGCGCTATGGGTGCAGATGAGATATCTGCTGTGATTGGCCCAGCTATATGTGGAGATTGTTATGAAGTATCAGCTGATATCTTCTCTGAAGTTACCTCTCTCCATCCGGCAACGCTAAGCCAGAGCCGCACGGGCGCTCCCGCACTTGATTTACCCGCGGGGCTACGAGAGATTCTGCGCAGTAATTCAGTGAGCTTTACAGAGGAAGGTGGTTGTACATTGGAAGATAGCCAACTCTTCTCATACCGCCGTGATGGAGTAACTGGAAGGCAGATTGGAGTGATTACCCTTTGAGCGATCGTAAAGCCGAGCTGGCTGAGAGCCTTGCCAAGGTGCGCTCCAAAATTTCATCACCTGCAGTGACCTTAATTGTGGTGACTAAGACTTATCCAGTCTCTGATGTGCGTTTCCTATATGAATTAGGTGTCAGAGATTTTGGTGAGAATCGCAATGAAGAAGGTGTTATCAAAGCGCAGGAAGTCTCGGCCACTTGGCATTATCAGGGGCAGATTCAAAGCCGCAAGATTCGCGAACTCACATCTTGGGCCAAGGTAATTCACTCACTCGATGATTTAAGCCACGCCACCAAAATTTCTAACGCAGCTATCTCAGAAATTGGTCTCTTCTTACAGCTCTCTTTGGATGAAGACCCCACAAGGGGCGGAGTATCTGAGGCCGCTCTCTATCCCTTAGCCGAAGCTGTAGTTGCTTTACCGAACCTCTCGTTAAAAGGGCTGATGTGCGTTCCTCCGGTGGCCCTTGATCCAGAGAGCGCCTTTGCCAAAATTGCTGCTGTGCAGCAACGCTTTCAGGGCACATTCACTGAAGCCACTTCGCTATCTGCTGGCATGTCCGGAGATTATGAAATAGCGATAGCACATGGGGCGACACACATCCGGGTAGGTAGTTCAATACTCGGCTCCCGCATAGCTCGCTAGTAACCTACTCGCATGTCAGCACTCAATAAAATGATGGGCTTCCTCGGACTCGTCGATACAGATGAAGAGGCCGTTGCAAATACTCCGGCCCAGCGAACAACTACTCCTCGTGCAACTCGCGATAAGTCAGGAGTTACAGTTCTCGGTTCTGCGCCAAGTATCCAAAGTACATATTCATCTTCGGTAGCTTCGCAACCAGCTCTTATCGATGACGCTGCCTCATACAACATTATTACCCTTCAGCCACGCTCTTACTCAGAGGCCCGCAAGGTCGGCGAGTTTTACCGTGAAGGCAATCCGGTAATTATTAATCTCGATGATATGGAAGAAGGGGAGCGCAAACGTCTAGTTGACTTCGCTAGCGGATTGGTCTTCGGACTTCACGGTCGAATCGAACGCATTAGCCTCAAGGTCTTCCTGTTATCTCCAGCAAATGTAAGCGTAAGCAACGAAGAGAAGACTGCTGCACAAGCAACCTTCTTCAACCAAAGTTAGTTAGCGCATAATGCTCGCATCCATACTTATCCAATTAATTGGTTTCTTTAAGCTCGCTCTCTTTGCACGTATCATCATTGATTACACCAGAATGTTTGCCAAGAATTGGCGCCCTAACTCATTCTTATTAGCAGTCTTTGAGATTGTCTACTCAATTACCGATAAACCAATGCGTTATGTGCAGCGCTTTGTTCCTCCGCTTCGCGTGGGCGGTATCGCGGTAGATCTATCGTTCATCGTGCTTTTGATCGCTGCCAATATGGCTCAGGCAGCGATCCGACTTATTCTCTAGAGCGTCCTTACGCCTTAGAGATTGAAATCGCTACTCCGATTTCGCCATCTTTCTCATCTAGCGTTTCATCGCGTACCAGTTCAGTGGCGAGCACCTCATCACAGATATGTGAAGTGCCATCAATTATTGTCTGCGTCAGCTCGGCAGTTGAATTCCAGCGCACCTTGATTCGATCAGAGATATCAAAGCCATCGCTCTTTCTTCTCTCTTGAATCAATCGGACTACCTCACGGAGATTTCCGGCCGAGATTAGAGCAGGGGAGAGCGCTAGATCTAACGCCACGCTCTCACCATCGCTGCTTGCCACCATCCAGCCACTCTTCGGAACTTCAGTGATAATCAAATCCTCTAGCGCAATCTCAAAGTCCGCCAATTTTGCAGTGCCCTCTCGGCGCAACTGCCTAACTAGTTCGGTGGCATCGGCGCTGTTAATGAGCTTGGCAACATCTTGAACGGCTTTTCCGTAGCGAGCACCCAGAGATTTGAAGTTCGCCTTTATTGAGATATCTACCAGATCTCCATCAGCATGAGCGATATCCTCCAATTCGAGGACATTTAACTCATCAGAGATCTGCAACTTCATATCTTCTGGCAGATCTGCCCAACCTTGCGCTGAAATTAGCGCACGCTGCAGTGGTTGACGAATCTTGATGGCAGATTCCGCTCTCGCAGACCGGCCCAACTCGACCACTCGACGCGTCATTGCTACCTGTTTATTTAACTCAAGGTTGATCAGGGCATTGGTGGCGATAGGAAAGTCAGTCAAGTGGACAGATTTTGCAGCCTTTGGATCTGCAATCCGCACAAGAACTTGCCAGGCATGCTCTGAGATAAATGGAACCATCGGAGCAAGAAGCTGGGTCAGGATTGTTAGAGATTCATGGAGCGTTGCAAGTGCGCTGACATCACCATCCCAGAAACGTCTTCTTGAGCGACGGACATACCAATTAGATAAGTCATCAATAAATCTTGCCAGATATCTTCCGGCGCTCTGTGAATCAAAGTTTTCATAGGCTTTATCAACCTCTTGAATTAATGAGTTAAGTTCACTGAGAATCCAGCGATCCATTAGAGGTCTATCTGCAATTTTGGGAGATTGCGATAGCTCAAAGTCTGAGGCCTGGGCATAAAGGGCGTGGAAGGAGATTGTGTTCCAGTAGGTAAGCAGAGTTTTCCTGACGACATCGGAGATAGCTTCATGTCCGACGCGTCTAGCAGACCACGGTGAACCTGAGGCGAGCATGTACCAGCGAACAGCGTCTGCACCATGTTGATCCATGAGTGAGATAGGTTCGAGAACATTTCCTAGGTGCTTACTCATCTTGCGGCCATCCTTATCCAAGATATGCCCCAAGCAAAGAACGCTCTTGTATGAACTCTCATCAAAGACCAGAGTTCCAATTGTCATCAGCGTATAAAACCAACCGCGAGTCTGATCAATTGCCTCACAGATGAAGTCAGCAGGATAGGCGGCCTTAAACTTTTCAGCTGAACCCTCTTTGTGCGGATAACCCCATTGTGCAAATGGCATAGCGCCTGAGTCATACCAGCAATCGATAACTTCGGGTACGCGCACCATGGTGGAAGAACACTCGGCGCAAGCAAATGTAATGTCGTCTACGAAGGGGCGATGAGGGTCAAGGTTGCTTAACTCTTTGCCGGCCAAGCCACCTAACTCTTTCAGTGAGTCAACGCATATTTCATGTTTATTCTCGCATCTCCAGATAGGCAGTGGTGTTCCCCAGAAGCGATTACGAGATAGGGCCCAATCGATATTGTTATTTAGCCAATCACCATATCTGCCGGTCTTAATTGTTTCAGGATGCCAATCAGTCTTCTCATTCTCACGGATTAGCTCATCCTTAATCGATGTTGTGCGGATATACCAAGATGGTTGCGCGTAATAGATAAGCGCAGTGTGGCAGCGCCAGCAGTGTGGATATGGATGCTCGTAGGGCAGGTGCTTATAGAGCGCACCGCTGCTCTTAAGCTCTTTGACAAGAAGTTTGTCAGCATCCTTAAAGAACACTCCTCCAACTACGGGAACATCTGCTAAAAATTTCCCATCTGGAGCTATTGGGTTAACTACTGGTAGCCCATAAGCGCGACAGACTTGTAAATCGTCGGCTCCAAAGGCCGGGGATTGATGAACTAGCCCGGTGCCATCTTCAGTCGTGACGTAGGTGGCTAGGACTACAAAGTGTGAATCTGGAATTTCGATATAGTCGAAGGGGCGCTTGTACTTGGTATGTTCGAGCTCGCGACCCTTAACTACTTTTATAACTCGGTGCTCGCCGGCTACCGCGGAAAGTAGCGGCTGCGCCACAACCAAAATCTCTTTAGCATCCTCAACTGTGGATTCCAGTACAACGTAATCCACATCTGGATGAACTGCGATAGCGGTATTTGAAACTAGGGTCCACGGTGTAGTTGTCCATACAAGTAGCGCGGCTCCCAAATCGGCGAGCTCTCCGGAAGTAATCGGAAATCTTACGTAGACAGAGGGATCGATTACCGTCTCGTACCCTTGTGCTAATTCGTGATCCGAAAGCCCAGTTCCACACCGAGGGCAGTACGGAGCAACGCGATGGTCTTGAACCAGTAAACCTTTCTTCCAAATCTCTTTTAAGCTCCACCAGACGCTCTCGACATACTCTGGGGACATAGTCCAGTAAGCCTCATCAAAGTCGACCCAGAAACCCATACGTTCTGTCATCGCTGCAAAAGCTCCAACATGTCTAGTTACCGATTCGCGACACTTCTCATTAAATTCTGCAATTCCAAACTTTTCGATATCTCCTTTACCGGAAAATCCCAGCTCCTTCTCAACTGCAATTTCAACTGGCAAGCCATGGCAATCCCAGCCAGCTTTTCGGGTTACGTAACGCCCCTTCATAGTTTGATAACGTGGAAAAATATCTTTAAAGACGCGCGCCTCAATATGGTGTGTTCCGGGTGCGCCATTTGCAGTAGGAGGGCCTTCATAAAATGTCCATGGCTGCGCTCCTGCGCGCGCCCTGGTGCTCTCGTGGAAAATCTCTTGCTCTCGCCAGAAATCTAAAATCGATTTCTCCATTGCTGGCAGATCTATCTGTGCGCTGATGGCGCGAAATGGTGTTGGCACAGGCAACCCTCCAAGGTATGGAATCGAACTCTTACATCCATTTAGAGGGACGAACGAAGATATCGTTCGCGGTACCACCCACCTTGCATCCGACCCTGATTGGGGCAGATGCCACTTTATTTACTTGCGCGAGCCGGTTCTACCTCGCCAAAGGGCGAATCTTCCAGCGTGCTCCGAAGGTGATGGCCTCATCAACGCACATTTCTCGCAAGGTCTAGCGCCGAAAGTCTAAACCATGCGTGGCAGAGTTGGTTACGAGTGGAAAAGCGCATAAGGTGCGCGGCGTGCCAGGAAAAAAGTTAGCCAAGAAAGCGGTCTCCTCCGCAAAGAAGGCCCCTGCAAAGAAATCGGCAAAGGCGGTCGCTAAGAAGGTAGCTAAGAAAGCGCCATCTAAAAAAGTGCCGGCTAAAAAAGCGCCGGCGAAGAAAGTTGCTAAGAAGGCTGCCAAGAAAATTGCTAAGAAAGCTCCAGTCAAAAAGGTCCCTGCAAAAAAAGCTGCAGTAAAGAAAGCGGTAGCAAATAAGGCGCCGGGTCGCCCATTTCCTTCCAAAATTGGAAAGACCACTCTTACTGTAGATGAAAAGTCACAAACAGTCTCAGTGGCAACAGTTGTAGCGCCAACTGCAACTCCTGTTATTGAGGAGCGCCGCTTAGTTATGCCACCTCCACCACGGCCAGTTAAGAGCGGAAAGAAGTTTGCGCCTCTTAAGCCAATTAAAGCCGCTCCTACTCCTGTCATGGCTGCCGAAGGTGAAGCGCCTTGGAGTGCGCAGGAACTTAAGGCGATGCGTAGTGAAATTTCAGCCGACCTAGAGAGGCTGCGCAAAGAGTTGGCTACAGTTGAAGCCGAGATGGATGAATTGATCTCCGACTCAGGCGAAGGTGCCGGCGATGATCAAGCTGACTCCGGCACTAAGACCTTCGAGCGCGAACATGAGATGTCACTTGTGATTAACGCACGGGATATGGTCTTACAGACCGAGCGCGCCCTTGCTCGTATCGATTCAAAGAGTTATGGAAGTTGCGAAGAGTGTGGAGCGGCAATTGGCAAGGCCCGTCTACAAGTTTTTCCTCGCGCAACTTTGTGCATGATCTGCAAGCAGAAGGAAGAGCGGCGCTAGCGTGCGCCGCATATCTTCCTCCACCCTTTCAATCGGAGCGCTTGCCGCATCCATCTTGCTTCTTGATTTCGTAACAAAACATTACGCTATCGCTAACTTCTCGCAAGGCCCTGAGAAAGTTTTTGGGGATTTCTTGCAATTTACTCTGGTGAAGAATTCTGGAGCAGCCTTTGGAATTGGCACAGGTTTTACTATCGCCTTCTCGCTCTTTGCGGTGGCAGTTGTTGCGGTGGTGATCAGATATGCCACACAAATAAAGGTGAGAAGCTGGGTCATTACCACTGGCCTACTTCTTGGTGGAGCGCTCGGCAATTTAGTTGACCGCATCTTTAGAGAGCCTGGCTTCTTACAGGGCCATGTGATTGATTGGATCAAAATCCCAAATTGGCCGGTATTTAATATCGCCGATATGGCGATCATCTGTGCAGCAATCTCCGGCTTCATCCTGACGGTGCGAAATATTCCGCCAATTACACGGTTAAGATAGTGCAAATATGAAGCGTGATTTAAGAACTCTAAGTGTTCCCGAAGGCGTTGCCGGTGAGCGAATTGATAGCGCTCTAACTCGAGTACTTGGGTTATCTCGCACTGCCATTGTGAAATTGCTAGAAGATGGTGATATTAAGAGTAATGGTCTAGCTATGCAAAAGTCAGAGCGCGTAGTTGCTGGCCAACTTATTGAGGTTCTGATGCCTGCGCCTCTCAATCAAGATCCCATACCATTGACGCCTTTAGTTGGTTTAACCGTTGTATATAACGATGATGAGATTGTTGTGATCGACAAGCCCGTTGGTTGTGCCGCGCACCCTAGCCCGGGATGGATGGGACCAACCGTAGTCGGTGCGCTAATGGCAGCTGGTTACACAATTTCTACATCGGGTCCTGCAGAGCGCGCCGGAATCGTTCATCGTTTAGATGTTGGGACCTCTGGCTTGATGATTGTGGCAAAGACTGAAAGCGCCTATCTAAAATTAAAAGAGATGTTTCGTAGCCACGAAATTGAGAAGACATACCATGCTCTTGTTCAAGGACATATGGATCCAGCTATCGGAACTATTGATGCGCCAATTGATCGCCATCCCAAAGAAGACCACCGCTTCGCCGTTGTGGCAACTGGTAAAGAGAGCATTACTCATTATGAAGTTATTGAGTTCTACAGATCTGTCTCGCTTGTTAAAGTAGAACTTGCAACTGGTCGTACCCACCAGATTCGGGTGCATTTCTCTGCGCTGGGACATCCACTCGTAGGAGATACCACCTATGGAGCAGACCCTGTACTTTGTAAGAAGATGCTCATCTCTAGGCCATGGCTTCATGCGCTGGAGCTGCGATTTAACCATCCCGTCGATGGAACTCCACTGACGCTGCGCGCTCCATATCCACCTGACCTTCAGGCTTCTCTGGCGTTGCTATCCGAGGCAGTTCTGCCTTAGGCGCTAATGTTGCGCCACCATGTCATCTGAAGATTTTTCAGCTTCACGGGCATCGACGCAAGACTCATTTGTACATCTTCATGTACACACTGAGTACTCGATGCTCGATGGTGCCGCGCGCGTCGGCGATCTAGTAAAAGAGGTAGCGCGCCAAGAGATGCCGGCAATTGCCATGACAGATCACGGCAATGTTTTTGGAGCATTTGATTTCTATAAACAGGCGACAAAAGCTGGCGTTAAGCCAATTATTGGCATTGAAGCTTATGTAGCTCCCGAATCTCGTTTTGATAAGAAAAGAGTGCAGTGGGCCGACGGTGGCGAAGATGATGTTTCAGGTGGAGGCGCCTATACCCACATGACCATCTTGGCCGAGAACAATGTCGGGCTGGCAAATCTATTCAAGCTCTCCTCGCTTGCCTCTCTGGAAGGTTATTACTACAAGCCACGCATGGATCGTGAGCTCATCTCTCGTCATGCCGATGGATTAATTGCCACGACAGGATGTCCAGGTGGTGAAATACAAACTCGACTTCGTATGGGAAATTACCGAGAGGCTCTTCGGGCGGCCAGTGATTATCGGGACATCTTTGGAGCCAAGAATTTCTTCTTAGAGATTATGGATCATCAGATTGATGTTGAGATGCGAGTTAAGGAAGATTTGTTAAAGCTAGGTAAAGAGTTGAAGTTGCCACTTTTGGCGACCAATGACTTGCACTACACATTCCATGCAGATGCACCGGCCCATGAAGCGCTGCTCTGCGTACAATCTGGGTCAACTCTTGCCGATCCCAAACGATTTAAATTCGATAATCATGAGTTCTATCTAAAGACACCTGCGCAGATGAGGGAGATATTTAAGGATATCCCTGAAAGCTGCGATAACACTCTTTTGATTGCAGAGCGTTGCGATGTGAAGCTACGCGAGAATGAGAACTTACTTCCAGCATTCTCTGTTCCGGCTGGCGAGAGTGAAGATTCATGGCTGCGCAAAGAGGCTTCGCGAGGCCTTATGGAAAGACTCGGCGACAAGGCAACCGACGAGCATCGCACCCGTCTAAATTATGAACTTGATGTGATGGTTGAGATGGGCTTTCCTGGATACTTTTTAGTTGTCGCTGATCTAGTGACTCACGCCAAGCAGGTAGGAATTCGCGTTGGTCCAGGTAGAGGTTCGGCTGCTGGATCTTTAGTCGCCTATGCCCTTGGAATCACAGGTCTTGATCCCATTGAGCATGGACTTCTCTTTGAACGCTTTCTTAATCCAGAGCGTATCTCTATGCCAGATATTGATCTAGATTTTGATGAGCGTCGTCGCTCCGAAATGATTCGTTACGCGACTCAAAAGTATGGCGAAGATCGCGTGGCGCAGATAATTACCTACGGAACAATTAAATCTAAGCAATCTCTAAAGGATGCCACGCGCGTTCTCGGCTATCCATATGCGATCGGCGAGAAGTTAACCAAGGCCCTTCCACCTTCAGTTATGGGTAAAGATATAACTCTCTCTGGAGTCTTTGACCCCAAGGATGCCCGCCATGGTGAAGCTGGAGAGTTTCGCCAACTCTATGAAAGTGATCCCGATTCACAACGAGTAGTAGATCTAGCCAAGGGGCTAGAAGGGCTAAAGCGACAATGGGGCGTACACGCTGCAGGTGTCATTCTCTCGCGCGAACCACTTCTTGATGTCATTCCAATTCATCGTCGTGAGGCAGATGGGGCAATCATTACCCAATTTGATATGGGTGCATGTGAAGCAACCGGCCTACTTAAGATGGATTTCTTAGGGCTGCGAAATCTTTCAGTATTAGACGATGCACTTATGAATATCAAGGCCAATCAAGGAGTGGAAGTAGTTCTAGAAGATCTAGAGCTCCATGATATAAAGACCTTCGAACTTCTTTCGCGGGGTGACACTCTCGGAGTCTTTCAGCTAGATGGTGGGCCTATGAGAGCTCTCCTTCGCAGCATGTCCCCAGATTCTTTCGCTGATATCTCAGCTGTGATCGCTCTCTATCGTCCAGGACCTATGGGAGAGAATGCGCATAACAACTATGCTGATCGGAAAAATGGCCGCAAACCCGTTGAGCCAATTCACCCTGAGCTTTCACAGCCCCTAAACGAAATCTTGGGGGATACCTATGGGCTAATCGTTTACCAAGAACAGGTAATGGCGATTGCTCAGAAAGTTGCTGGATTTACTCTAGGAAGAGCAGATCTACTTCGTAAAGCGATGGGTAAGAAGAATAAAGAGATTCTCGATAAGGAGTACATCCCTTTCGAGGCTGGTATGCAATCGAATGGATTTTCTGTAGCTGCGATTAAACGTCTTTGGGAAGTTTTGATTCCCTTCTCGGATTACGCCTTTAACCGCGCCCATAGCGCGGGGTATGGTGTTGTCTCTTTCTGGACCGCATATCTAAAGGCGAATTATCCAACTGAATATATGGCAGCGCTGCTAACTAGCGTGCGAGACGATAAAGATAAATCAGCGCTCTATCTTTCAGAATGTCGTCGCATGGGAATTCGCGTTCTTCCGCCAGATGTAAATGAATCCGATGCTGAGTACACCCCACGTGGCGTCGATATCCGCTTTGGGCTAGCAGCTATCCGCAACGTCGGGGAGGGGGTAGTTGCATCAATCAAGAACGCGCGTGAGAGTAAGGGCTCCTTCACCTCCTTTGGTGATTTTCTCGCCAAGGTTGATGCCAATGTCTGCAATAAGAAAACTATCGAATCTTTAATCAAGGCCGGAGCCTTTGACTCGCTCAACCATCCTCGCAAAGGTCTGATGGCGATCCACTTAGAAGCGATTGATTCGGTGATTGAAAGCAAACGTGCAGAAGCAATCGGACAGTTCGATCTCTTTGGTGGTGAAACAATTTCAAGTATGTCGGGGGTAGATATCGAGATTCCAACCACGGAATGGGATAAGAACACCTTGTTGACCTTTGAGCGCGAGATGCTGGGTCTATACGTCTCAGATCACCCATTGCTTGGCGTGGAGCATGTGCTTCGCTCGCACACAGATATGTCAATTAGCCAGTTGTTAGATGATGGCCCATCCGATGGTGTCGTCACAATTGGTGGCTTGATTACTGGCATTCAACGTAAAGTTTCTCGCCAGGGTGCATCATGGGCAGTTGTAAATGTGGAGGATCTAGAGGGAGCTATCGAAGTTCTCTTCTTCGCAAATACCTACAATCAGTACGCACTATCTCTAACTGAAGATCGTGTCGTAGTAGTACGCGGACGTTTCTCGCGCACTGATGAGCAGGTTCGTTTCACCGCTCTTGAGATGAAGATGCCAGATATCTCAGCCGCTCCTACCGGCCCATTACTGATCTCTCTTCCGGCAGCTCAAGTAACACCACCAATAGTGGAGCGGATGAAGGAGATTCTTCGCTCGCATCCAGGAAAGCGTGAAGTTCACCTAAATGTCGTTGATTCACAGAAATCAACTACTCTTAAAATCGACGCACTGGTCACATCCTCACCAAGTTTGAGCGCAGATCTAAAGGCGATTCTGGGCCCAGATTGCTTGATCCGTATCTAGAGCTCCTAATCTGACCGCCGCGCTTGCGACCAATCAAAGTAGAATGAGCGATGTGATTAGAACTGTCGATCTACGTGGGCGCCAGCTTGATAAGGCGGGATACCAAGCTCTCTTGCCGCGCGCCCCTCTAGATGTCCAGGCAGCTCTAGCTGTAGTTGCTCCAATTCTTTTGAGAGTAAAGAACGGCAACGAGTCAGATTTGATTGCACTCGCCCAAGAGTTCGATGGCGTTACACCCGCAGCCATCAGAGTGCCACAACAGGCACTTGATAAAGCTCTCGCCGAATTAGACCCCAAGGTGCGGGCGGCACTGGAGTTATCAGCGCAGCGCATTCGAAAGGTGCACCTTGATCAGAGGCGTGAAGAGAAAGTCACTACAGTTTCAGATGGTGCGACAGTTACCGAGCGCTGGATTCCAGTTGATCGCGTAGGTCTTTATGTTCCGGGTGGACGAGCTGTCTATCCGAGTAGCGTATTAATGAATGTCATTCCTGCGCAGATTGCAAATGTTCCAAGCATCGCAGTGGCCTCTCCACCACAGAGTGAGTTTGGCGGATTACCGCACCCAACAATCTTGGCTGCCTGCGCATTGTTAGGTGTAACTGAAGTCTTTGCAATAGGTGGCGCACAAGCGATTGCCCTCTTTGCTTACGGTATGGCTGGCGTATGTGAAAAGGTGGATCTCGTAACTGGACCAGGAAATATCTATGTCGCGGCGGCGAAGCGTGCTTTACGTGGAACCATCGCAATTGACTCTGAGGCCGGACCAACCGAGATAGCGATTTTGGCTGATCAGAGCGCAAAGGCATCAGATGTCGCAGCCGATTTAATCAGCCAGGCCGAACACGATGTTATTGCAGCCGCAGTCTTGGTAACTGATTCAGTGGAGTTGGCGCAATCAGTACAGAGTGAATTAGTTAAGCGTGTTGCAGATACAAAGCACACCGAACGAATTACCACCGCTCTCGCTGGCGTGCAATCAGCTATCGTTCTAGTCGATTCGGTGCAGCAAGGCTTAGATGTAGTTAATGCACATGCTGCAGAGCATTTAGAGATCCAATGCGTAGATGCCGCACTTATCGCAAGGCAGATTCGCAATGCCGGGGGAGTCTTTATCGGAAGATTTACTCCGGTCTCACTGGGGGATTACTCAGCAGGTTCTAATCACGTCCTGCCAACAGGTGGCTGCGCCTGTCACAGCAGTGGTCTATCAGTTCAAACTTTCTTGCGCGGGCTTCATTTCATCGAATATGACAAGCAAGCATTTATGCAACTGGTTGACACGGTAGTGACTCTTGCGCAAGCGGAAGATCTTCCGGCACACGGACAGGCTATGACAGTCAGGCTTGAGCAGCCATGAGCAGCTGGCCAGAGTGGTTGCCCTTAAGAGATGGCCTACGCGAGCTCTCTCCTTACGGCGCACCTCAGGTGCCCGCTGCAGCAACCTTAAATACCAATGAAAACCCATATCCTCCAAGTGCAGAGTTAGTCTCGGCAATCACATCACGTATTGCTTTAGCTGCAGCAAATTTAAATCGTTATCCAGATAGGGATGCTCTCAAGCTCCGCCAGGGATTGGCCGCCTTTATCAATTCACAGTCTGGAACTGAATTTTCTAAGGAGAGTATTTGGGCGGCAAATGGCAGTAATGAGATTATTCAATCTCTCTTCTTAGCCTTTGGGCAAGGAGCAGCGATTGGCTTCCTTCCCTCCTATTCAATGCATCCGCTGATAGCGCAAGTCACGGGCGTAACTTGGATTGGTGGAAAGCGTCGTCCGGATTTCACATTAGATGTTGCAGCAGCTATTCAGCAGATAAAGCAGGTCGCTCCATCACTAACTTTTATTACAACACCAAATAATCCAACCGGCACGACGCTACGCATCGCTGAAATTGAGGAGCTGGCAGCGGCCACCACCTCTCTTCTAGTAGTAGATGAGGCATATGCAGAATTTTCTGATGAACCATCTGCTGTCACCCTGATCAAGAAGTATCCACATCTGGTAGTCATTCGAACCATGAGCAAGGCCTTTGCCTTTGCAGGTGCTCGCGTGGGATATCTAGTTGCAGATCCAGTAGTTATTGCCGCCTTGCAACTAGTGCGACTTCCGTATCATTTAAGTGCACTGACCCAGGCCGCCGGAGAAGTTGCCCTAGAGTTCCAAGGAGAGTTACTTGGTAGCGTTGAACAGATCAGACGCTCTCGGGTGAAAGTTGCCGCACAATTGGAGGAGCTCGGGCTAACAGTTGCGCCCAGCCAAGCAAATTTCCTTCTCTTTACCGGATTTTCACAACCAGCTGCAGAACTCTGGCAGAAGCTTTTATCAGGCGGAGTTCTAATCAGAGATGTGGGATTATTAGGTCACTTACGAGTCACCATTGGCAACGAGGCCGAGAATCAGAAGTTTATAGATTTACTATCGGCGCATTTGGGGGAGAGATGAAGAGAATCGCAAAGGTAGAGCGGACAACTAAAGAGTCAGCAGTTTTTGTAGAGATTAATCTCGATGGAACTGGAGAAATCTCGGTTGAAACTGGCGTTCCATTCTTTGATCATATGCTCAGCCAACTGGGAAAACATTCTGGCTTTGATCTAACTGTAAAGACGACAGGTGATGTCGATGTCGATTCTCACCACACTGTTGAAGATACCTCGTTAGCTTTTGGACAGGCCCTGCGCGAGGCGCTCGGTGATAAATCTGGAATTCGCCGCTTTGGCGATGCCATGGTGCCGCTAGATGAAGTTCTCGTCCAAGCAGCTGTAGATCTCTCGGGGCGTCCTTATTTAGTTCACCGTCAACCAGAGATTGTCGAGCTAATCGGCACCTTTGACACAACTCTTGGAAAACATATCTGGGAATCTATCGTCGCCGAAGCGCGCATCGCCCTTCACATCCGCGTCCTAGAAGGTCGCAATGCACACCATGTATTTGAGGCGCAATTTAAAGCAGTAGCTCGGGCTTTGCGCGATGCGGTTTCACTAGATAGCCGCGTTACCGGAATTCCATCGACCAAGGGTTCACTCTAAAGTTCGTGATTGCAATCCTTGATTACGGATCTGGCAATCTCCGTTCGGCCCAACGTGCCTTTGAAACTTCTGGTCATCAGGTAACTATCACCTCAGACTTTCAGGTTGCGTTGAATGCAGATGGCTTAGTAGTTCCTGGAGTAGGAGCATTTGCTGCATGCATGCAGGGCCTAAGTGAAATTCGTGGCGATCAAATAGTGCGCCAACGCGCCGCACTCTCTCGTCCAACACTGGGAATATGTGTCGGGATGCAGATTTTTTTTGCACGAGGTGTTGAACATGGACAGCACCAGGGTGTTGGAATCTGGCCGGAGAGTGTTGAATTGCTTAGCGCCCCAATCCTTCCGCATATGGGTTGGAATACTGTAAAAGTTGGCGCTAGCTCTAAGCTCTTTGCTGGCATTGCTGACCAATCCTTCTACTTTGTACATTCATATGCCGTGAAAAGTAGCCTTTCACCTGTAGTGAGCACCTCCCACCATGGCGAAGATTTTGTGGCAGCGATTGAAGATGGCCCAATTAGCGCGACGCAATTTCATCCTGAAAAATCAGGCGACGCTGGCTTGCAACTGATAAAGAATTGGACAGAGCAACTATGAGTTATCTCGAATTACTTCCAGCGGTAGATGTAAAAGATGGACGCGCGGTTCGCTTGGTTCAAGGTGAGCTATCGGCGCAGACCGCATACGGAAATCCTCTTGAGGTTGCACTCGACTTCCAAAGAGCTGGGGCGCAATGGTTGCACTTAGTAGATCTAGATGCTGCCTTCGGTATCGGCGAAAATAGCGAACTTTTAGCTGAGGTTGTTGCTAGCGTTGATATCAAGGTAGAACTTTCAGGTGGCATTCGCGATGATGCATCTTTGGCGCGCGCTTTAGCAACTGGGTGTACGCGCATTAACCTTGGAACCGCCGCTCTCGAAAATCCTGAATGGACTGCCCAGGTAATTGCTCTTCACGGAGATCGAATTGCCGTCGGGCTAGATGTGCGTGGCTACACCTTGGCTGCACGTGGCTGGACTCAAGAAGGTGGAGATTTATTTGAAACCATCGAAAGGTTAGAGCTCGCTGGATGTGCTCGCTACGTTGTAACTGATGTGACCAAGGATGGCACGCTAAAGGGGCCAAACCTGGAATTACTGCGAGAAGTATGCGCGGTTACGAAACGTCCTGTCGTAGCATCTGGAGGAATCTCATCTCTGGCCGATATTGCAGCGCTATCTGAACTTAACGCTATTGGAGTAGAAGGTGCAATTGTTGGTAAAGCTTTATATGCCCAAGCCTTCACTCTCCAGCAAGCGCTCGAGATTACAAGAAGATAATTAGGCCATGACTCTCTCTGCCCGCATCATTCCCTGTTTAGATGTTACTGATGGTCGGGTTGTAAAAGGAGTTAACTTCACAGATCTAGTAGATGCTGGTGACCCCGTCGAGATGGCAGCCCTTTATGGCGCAGAAGGTTGTGATGAACTTACCTTTCTAGATATTTCCGCAACTGTTGCTGGGCGCCAGACAACACTGGATGTTGTACGCCAGACTGCAGAGCAAGTATTTATTCCATTGACTGTGGGAGGTGGAATTCGAACTGTTGAAGATGTTAATCAACTTCTGCGAGCAGGTGCTGATAAAGTTTCGATTAATACAGCCGCTATCGCACGCCCTCAATTAATTGCCGAAATCGCTGATCGCTTTGGGTCGCAAGTGCTAGTTCTCTCCGTTGATGCCAGGCGCGCAAGAACCGATTCTGGGTTTGAAGTTACCACCCATGGTGGAAGGCAGAGCGCAGGCATTGATGCACTTGCTTGGGTGGAGCAGGCCTGCCAGTTAGGAGTTGGCGAGATTCTTCTAAATTCGATGGATGCCGATGGCACACGTGCGGGCTATGACATCGGAATGATTAAGGCGATTCGTTCAGTTTCAGGTGTGCCGCTAATTGCAAGTGGGGGCGCTGGAAGCCTAGAAGATTTCGCCGCAGCCCTAGATGCTGGCGCAGATGCGCTATTGGCAGCGAGCGTCTTCCACTTTGGAGTTCATCGAATTGGTGATGTGAAGGCGTATCTAGCGGCCCAGGGATATTCGGTTCGCAACGCGCATCACTCGTAAGGCAGAATAGCGTTATGAATAACGCACTCTCGCCTGAGATAGAAAGCCTTCTAAAGGATAGTGCGGCGCTAATTCCAGCGATTGCGCAAGATGCCGCAACTGGTGAGGTTTTGATGTTGGCATATATGAACTCCCAATCACTTGCTGCAACCCTGGCTACAGGTCGGGCGACATACTGGTCGCGTAGCCGTAACGAACTTTGGGAGAAGGGTGCGACCTCTGGAAACACTCAACTTGTTCACTCTATTTCAGTAGATTGTGATGGAGATGCGCTCTTGCTGAAAGTTGAGCAGAGTGGCGCAGCCTGCCATACCGGCCAGAGGAGCTGTTTCTATAGATCGTTAAACCCCGTGGAGCAGGTCAAGCCTTGAACATCTCAGAGTTCCGTGAGTACGCCAAAAGTTACAACGTTATTCCAGTCTTTCGTAAGCTCTTAGGAGATGGTGAGACGCCCCTAAATATTTATAAGAAGCTAGCCAAGAGCCTTCCTGGAACATTTCTCCTCGAATCTGCAGAGCACGGTGGAGTCTGGTCACGTTACTCATTTATCGGCGTAGATAGTCAGACAACGCTCACGGAGAAGGGTGGTCGCGCGGTTTGGCTGGGTAAACCACCAGCTGGTGTACCTCAAGATATCTCTCCACTAGATGCGCTAAGAAATTCTGTCTCGCATTTGAAATCTCCAAAGATTGCCGGACTTCCGACTCTAACTGGTGGGCTAGTTGGGTATATGGGCTACGACTGTGTTCGAGCTCTTGAACGATTACCAAATTTGGCAAGTAAGGATTTAGATATCCCCGAGATGGCCTTTATGTTAACGAGCGATTTAGCCGTTATGGACCATAGTGATGGAACGATTACCTTAATTGCAAATGCCATAAATTGGGATGGCTCTGATGAGCGCATCGATGAATCTTATGCAGATGCAATTTCACGCCTCGACAGAATGGAGAGCGAGCTCTTACTTCCAATTGCTGGAGATGTATCACCAATTCCAAAGAGCGCTTCGCCAGAATTCTCTCGCAATATGTCAGCTGCGGAATTTATCGAAAAGGTTGAGATTGCAAAGGAAGAGATTCGAGCAGGCGAGGCTTTTCAGATTGTCCTTTCGCAGAGATTTTCAATTCCCAACCAGGCTGATGCGCTAGATATCTACCGCATGCTTCGCCTTAAGAATCCCAGCCCGTATATGTACCTTTTCCGCTTTGCAGATGGGCTCGCGGTAGTTGGCTCTAGTCCAGAAGCGTTGGTGAAAGTTACTGGCAAAGAGGTGATGGTGCACCCGATTGCGGGCACACGCAGACGCTCATCTTCAATCGAAGAAGATATACGTTTAGGTGAAGAGCTACTTGCTGATCCAAAAGAACGGGCAGAACATTTAATGCTGGTAGATCTCGGGCGAAATGATTTAGGGCGAGTATCTGCTCCAGGAAGTGTAGAAGTTATCGATTTTATGCATATTGAACGTTACTCACATGTTATGCATATAGTCTCGACAGTAATTGGTCAGTTAGATGTGGCGGCTACACCGATTGATGCGCTCTTCTCAGTATTTCCTGCTGGAACACTTTCTGGAGCGCCCAAGCCACGTGCGATGGAGATAATTGAAACTCTCGAGCCAACTCGACGTGGACTGTATGGGGGAGCAATTGGCTACTTTGACTTCACTGGAAATATTGACACCTGTATAGCTATCCGGACTGCAGTCTTAAAGGATGGCATTGCATATGTTCAGGCAGGTGCCGGAGTCGTTGCAGATTCCGATCCAGCCGCCGAGAATGAAGAGACGCTTAATAAAGCTGCTGCAGTACTTGGCGCGATTGCCGCTGCCAACGATTTAAAACGGAGTAAATGATGGCCCTTGCAATTTCGCTAATAATTGTGGCAGCCCTTGCAATAATAATTAGCCGACGGCTAAATCTCTCCTCCCGCTATGAGAGAGCCCCACGGCAATTAAATAAATGGAGCTCTCTAGATAAGGGAATCGACCCAACCGAAGATTCCATAGAAGAGAGCGGCGATAGCGAAGAAGATGATTTGGGGAAGCCATGACTGTCCTAGATTCCATAATTGCCGGCGTCAGAGAGGATCTAGCCGAGCGCAGGTTGCCCCTGGCGAGCATCCATGAGCAAATGCTCTCCCAGAAAGCACCACTTAAGGCAGCTGATTTTCTGACTCGAGATGAGATGAATGTAATCGCGGAGATAAAACGCACCTCACCTAGTAAGGGAAATTTAGCCGAGATTGTTGATCCCGCCCTACTTGCCGAAAAGTATCAAGAGGCAGGTGCTGCTGCCGTTAGTGTTCTAACTGAACGACGACGCTTTGGCGGTTCATTAAATGATTTAGATGCAGTTCGTGCGCGGATTGAGATACCGGTATTACGAAAAGATTTTATGATCGATGAATATCAATTTTTAGAGGCGCGCGCTCATGGGGCAGATCTTGTCCTTTTAATCGTGGCTGCTCTTTCTAAGAGCCAGTTGAAGGATTTTTATGATTTAGCGACAGAGCTTGGCATGGCTGCACTTATTGAGATTCATACTCATGCAGAGCTGGAGAGCGCTATGGAAATTTCTCCGCAGATAATCGGCGTAAATTCTCGAAATCTTAAAACTCTGGATGTCGATGTAGATGTTTTTGATGAAATTATTCCCACCATCCCACAAGGGATTATCAGGGTAGCTGAGTCTGGTATTTCATCCCGCGCTGATGTTGAACGAGCGCAAAAAGCCGGTGCCAGCGTCATATTGGTGGGTGAAGCTCTAGTTAAATCTGGAGACCCAACTTCTGCCATGCGTGAACTACTCGGTCGCGGGTAGTCTTCTCACCATGAGCAAAGTGGAAGAGTTAGCCGGCCATTTCGGTCCTTACGGTGGTCGATTTGTTCCAGAAGCCTTGATTGGCGCTCTCGAGGAACTTGATGCCGCTCGCATTAGCGCTCAGACTGATCCAGTATTTATTGCAGAGTTGGCTGAGTTACATCGCACCTACACAGGCCGTCCCAGCATTCTTACCGAAGCTAAGCGCTTTGCAGAACATGCCGGTGGTGCACGTATCTTGCTTAAACGTGAAGACCTTAATCACACCGGCAGCCATAAGATAAATAATGTTCTGGGTCAAGCTCTTTTAACTAAGCGAATGGGTAAGAAGCGAATTATCGCTGAGACCGGAGCTGGACAGCATGGAGTAGCTGCCGCAACGGCGGCCGCTCTTATGGGCATGGAGTGCGTTGTCTACATGGGTGAGGAAGATACTCGCCGGCAATCTTTAAATGTGGCGCGCATGAAACTTCTGGGGGCACAAGTTGTCCCAGTGACATCTGGTTCTAGAACTCTGAAAGATGCAATTAATGAGGCGATGCGCGATTGGGTAACCAATGTAGAGACAACTCATTACATGTTGGGAACAGTCGCTGGCCCACATCCCTTCCCTTCCATGGTGCGCGACTTCCACAAAATAATTGGCGAAGAAGCGCGTGATCAAGTACTCGCCCTTACCGGCCAACTTCCTACTGCAGTCTTGGCCTGTGTTGGTGGCGGCTCTAACGCTATTGGCATCTTCCATCGCTTTATCTCTGATGAAGGAGTTCGTCTAATTGGGCTAGAGGCAGCTGGCGATGGTGTTGAGACTGGTAGACATGCGGCGACAATTACTGGGGGGACACCAGGTGTCTTACATGGCAACCGAACCTATGTTCTCCAAGATGAGAATGGCCAAACCATCGAATCGCACTCAATCTCAGCTGGTTTAGATTATCCCGGCGTTGGACCAGAACATGCTTACCTGCACGACATTGGAAGAGCTGAATATCGTGCGATTACCGATGCACAAGCTATGCATGCCTTCGCCTTGCTTTCCAAGACTGAAGGAATTATTCCGGCGATTGAGACCGCACATGCTCTCGCTGGCGCCCTGCAAATTGGTAATGAGTTAGGACCGGATGCAGTTTTGCTAATTAACTTATCGGGACGAGGCGATAAGGATGTGCAGACAGCAGCTGCGTACTTCGGAATTCCCCTCTAAATGGCGACTCCATTAGATGAACTCTTCGTTAGAGTTCGTAAAGAAAATCGCGCGGCCTTAATCGCCTACATCCCAGCAGGTTTCCCAAGTAAAGCTGGATGCAATTCAGTTATTCAAGCTTTCGTTGATGGTGGAGTCGATGCCATCGAGATTGGCTTCCCATATAGCGATCCAGTTATGGATGGTCCAACTATCCAAGCTGCGGCTGACCAATCACTGTCTCAAGGCACAAATGCCAGTGATGTATTTGCCGCCTTAAAGTGCGCTACTGATTTGGGCGTACCTTCAGTTGTAATGACCTACTGGAATCCCATTGAAAAATATGGCGTAGAAAAGTTTGCGCAATCAATTAAAGATAACGGTGGATCGGGTGTTATTACCCCTGACTTAACTATTGAGGAATCCGGTTTATGGAAGAGAGCGGTTTCCACAAACGAAATAAACTCAATCTATGTAGTCGCTCCCAGTACTTCAGATTCACGTTTGCCGCAGGTAACTAAAGAATGCGGCGGCTTTGTTTATGCAGCAAGTCTCATGGGGGTGACTGGCACTCGTGCCGCCGTTTCCGATGGAGCTCCTGATTTGGTGGCGCGTATCCGCAAAGGCACAGATCTTCCAGTTGCTGTTGGCCTTGGTGTCTCAACGCGCGAACAGGCTAAAGGTGTTGCAGGATATGCTGATGGAGTAATCGTTGGATCTGCCTTTATCAAGGCGATTCAAGAGGCCCCAGATTTAGAGAGCGGTTTAGCTGCTGTCAAAGAGTTGGCAGAGCAACTTTCATTAGGAGTTAGAGAAGGAAGATGAAGCGATACTTTCCCTGGATAGGTCTTCTCGCACGCTTAATTTTAGGTGGCACGATGGTGGCAGCCGGATATCTAAAAATTGATGAGCTCGATAAGTCACAGATGGCGGTGCGCTCATTTGAGCTGCTGCCAATTTGGTTAGCTAATTTCATGGGAATTTTCTTGCCATTCTTCGAACTTGCAGTTGGACTCTTGCTTATCGTTGGCGCGGCCACGCGAGTATCGGCAGCGCTTATCGGGCTGCTAATGATCGCCTTCATTATTGGAATTATTCAGGCGTGGGCGCGTGGGCTATCTATAGATTGCGGCTGTTTCGGCGGCGGCGGTCCAGTTGAGCCCGGAACTGCCAATTACACAACGCCTCTTTTAAGAGATTTCGGTTTATTAGCCCTTGCCATTTACCTTTTCTACCTGCCACAGAGTAAATTTGCACTAGATCGTCACCCAAGTTCTTCAGAATCGACAGGAGAGTAAATCCATGGCTAAATCCCCAGCACCTAGAGGTAAAGATAACTTCACACGCAATATCGTTATTGCTGTAGTCGTCGGTGTGGCTTTGATTATGGTCGTTCCTACAGTCCTCTCATCACGTACTAATACCTCTGCGGCTATCCCATCAAGTGTTTCAGCTGATCGCGGGTACGGAATTGTTTACAACGAAGAGCTCACCGGCGTGCCAGTAATTGATATCTATCAGGATTTCCAATGCGGAGTCTGTGCGCAGTTTGAAACTTTGCAAGGCGATTATATTGAATCTCTAATTTCTGAAAAGAAGGCGACCGTTGTCTATCATGCGCTCTCCTTCTTGGGTCCAGAGTCAGTAAGCGCTGCTAATGCTGCTGCCTGCTCTGCCGATCAGGGGCAGTACCTAAATTATCAACGGGCTCTCTTTGCCAATATGCCAAGTGATCGAAATGCTGGCGGTTGGTCAAACGATATCTTGGCGGTAATTGGGCAAGCTGCTGGAATCAATGCGCCTGAGTTTGAAAAATGCGTAAAGGATGGCGATTACCTTGACTGGGTATCTAATGTCGCCTCAGCGGGTGCAAAGGCCAATGTAAATTCAACTCCGACAATCTTTATCAATGGAAAAGAGATTGATCGCCAGAGTGAGTACTTTGACGTTGCAAACTTCAGAGCCGCTGTAGAGCGCGGATAAATTTTGCATAAAGCGATTCCAACGCCGAGTATTTCGGCGCTGGAGTTAGGACCGCTGACTATCCACTTTTATGCGCTCTGCATAATCGCAGGGGTTGCAGTTGCAATCTGGCTAGGGGATAAGCGCCTACGCGCCACCTTCCCAGAGACTGAACATGTGGTTGCGGATGTAGCCATTGTTGCAGTTCCTGCTGGTGTAATTGGTGGGCGCCTTTATCACGTTGTAACAACTCCGGAAAAATACTTTGGCGCATCTGGTTCTCCTGCAGATATTGTCAAGATTTGGGAAGGTGGACTCGGCATTTGGGGTGCGATAGCGCTGGGCGCTCTCGGTGCTTATCTGGCCTATCGCAGATTGCAATCAAAGCGTGAACTTCCAGCCTTTGCCCACTTTCTTGATGCGTTAGCGCCCGGACTCCTACTAGCTCAGGCGATTGGGCGATGGGGAAATTGGTTTAATGGCGAACTCTTTGGACGCCCTCTCGATGCACCATGGGCCTTATCTATTCCACAATCGCTACGACCAGTTGGATTTTCGCAATTTGAAACTTTTCATCCCACCTTTTTATACGAATCAATTTGGATGACCTTACTTGCGTTGGCCCTCATCGCAATTGGAAAGCGCCTACCAGTCGGCACCATCTTCGCTCTCTACGTCGCTGGATACTCTTTGGGACGATTCTTTATCGAAGGCATACGTATCGACCAGGCATATATATTCAACGGTCTTCGCCTTAATCAGTATGTGGCACTTCTCCTCTTTGCCGCCTCCTGCGCCTTCTTGGTGAAGATGTTGCGGAGGATTCGGTAGCACCAAATTCGGTTGAACAAGAGGTAGGCTAGAAAGATGGGCCTAGAAGATGTCTACCAGCGCAATCTGCAACATCGCACCCATCGTGCCGGTTGGTTGCGGGCTGCAGTCCTTGGCGCAAATGATGGGCTTGTATCTACAGCCAGTTTGATGATCGGAGTTGCGGCAGCGCGTTCCGGAGAACAAGGTTTCTTAATTACGGCAGGAGCAGCTGGTATTGCAGCAGGTGCCATGTCTATGGCAGTTGGTGAATATGTTTCGGTTCGATCGCAAAATGATATTGAAGAGTCAGATCGCCTCCTTGAGATTGAACACCTTGCAATTGATCCAGAAGGCGAACTTGAAGAGTTAATTGAGATTTACATCAAGCGCGGCCTTTCCCGTGAACTAGCTGTGCAGGTTGCTCAAGAGATGCATATGAAGGATCCACTAGCGGCACACCTGAGAGATGAGTTAGGTCAGCACCCACATGTAAAGGCGCGTCCAGTGCAGGCAGCGATTGCCTCGGCGATAAGTTTTACGGCAGGGGGCTTGATTCCTTTTCTAGGCGCCTTCGCGCCAACTCCGGGAGCTGCTGCGGCGAGCATTGTGCTCTTCACCATATTTGGCCTCTTGGCCACGGGCTTAATCAGCGCCAAAATTGCCGGCTCAAGGCTATTTAAACCTACAGCGCGCGTAATTGCAGGCGGCTGTCTAGGAATGTTAATTACCGCGGGCATCGGACAAGCGCTTCATATAAGTGGCATATAGAGCGCCCCCATTGCTACCCTTCATCTCTTAACTTCTAACGGGGCGCAGCCTCAAGAAGTTCAAAAGGGCCAGCGCTGTCCCGAAAGAAAAGTTAACTGTTAAAAGCTAACAAGGGATAAAAGGTTATGGCGCTATCTGCAAACTACCCAGCACCGCAGGGTCTTTACGATCCAGCAAATGAACATGATGCGTGCGGCGTTGCGATGGTGGCTACCCTAAATAGAGTTGCGACACATGAGATTGTCGCGCAGGCGCTGACTGCGCTGCGCAACCTCGAGCATCGTGGTGCATCTGGCGCTGAACCAGATAGTGGTGATGGTGCAGGAATTCTCATATGTGTACCAGATCAGTTCTACCGCGAAGTTACCTCATTCGCTCTTCCGGCTGCTGGAAGTTATGCCACCGGAATCGCCTTCATCGCCCCAAATACAGATATCACTGCTGAAATTTCCCGTATTGCAAGTGAGGAAGGGCTAACTGTCCTGGGTTGGCGTGAGCTCCCAATTAACTCAGCAGGGCTAGGAAAGACCGCGCTCTCTGTAATGCCTAATTTTCAACAGCTCTTTATCTCTGGAAAGAATGGTGAGAGTGGCATCGTTCTTGATCGCCTCGCCTTTGCTCTTCGCAAGAGAGCCGAGCATGCGCTAGATCTCTACTTTCCATCTCTATCCGCAAAGACAATTGTCTACAAGGGAATGCTCACAACTGGGCAGTTAGAGGAATTCTTTCCTGATCTAAGTGACCCACGAGTTCTCTCTCCGCTAGCTCTCGTCCACTCACGTTTTTCAACCAATACCTTCCCATCATGGCCACTTGCCCACCCTTATCGTTTTATTGCACACAATGGTGAGATCAATACCGTAAAAGGTAACCGTAACTGGATGCGCGCTCGTGAGTCACTTCTGAAGAGTGATCTCATAACTGGAGATCTAAAGCGACTCTTTCCGATAGTAGAAATGTCCGGTTCTGACTCCGCCTCATTTGATGAAGTCCTTGAACTTCTCTACTTAGGTGGGCGTTCCCTTCCGCACTCAGTTCTAATGATGATTCCAGAAGCATGGGAGAACCATGCAACTATGTCGAAAGAACGTCGCGACTTTTACGCCTTCCACGCCTCACTTATGGAGCCATGGGATGGCCCAGCATGCGTGACATTTACAGATGGCAATCAAGTAGGTGCGGTACTCGATCGCAATGGTCTACGCCCATCTCGTTATTGGGTGACTAAAGATGGTCTCGTTGTTCTCGCCTCCGAAGTTGGCGTACTTGATTTTCCGGCAGATCAGATTGTGCGCAAAGGTCGTCTACAGCCAGGCAAGATGTTCTTAGTTGATATTGAATCAGGGCGCATCATCGAAGATGATGAAATTAAGGATTCACTCGCACAAGCAGCTCCTTATGGCCAGTGGCTTAAAGATGGAA
Source organism: uncultured Candidatus Planktophila sp. (assembly GCA_964463845.1). GTDB lineage: Bacteria > Actinomycetota > Actinomycetes > Nanopelagicales > Nanopelagicaceae > Planktophila. The sequence continues at coordinate 96,129 of CAYXDT010000001.1, forward strand.
TGATTAAGCTCTCTGATCTTCCATCTCGCGAACATATTATCTATCCACACAAATCTGTTATTCGTCGCCAGAAAGCATTTGGATACACAGAAGAAGAGATCAAGATAATCATCACCCCTATGGCCAAAAATGGGGGAGAAGCACTTGGCTCCATGGGAACAGATACTCCTATTGCTGCGCTCTCGGAAAAGCCACGATTGTTATTTGATTATTTCTCACAACTCTTTGCCCAAGTAACCAATCCGCCGCTAGATGCTATTCGTGAAGAGCTAGTTACTAGCCTGGGTGGCTCACTCGGTCCAGAACATAACCTTCTAGATCCGGGCCCAGAATCCTGTAAGCAAATCTCTCTGGCTTTTCCAGTTATTGATAATGATGAGCTGGCAAAGATTATTCACGTAAATGCCGATGATGATTATCCAGAGCTTGAGGCATATGTTGTCCGAGGACTCTTTCCAGTTACTGGAGATGGCAACACTCTTCGCATACGCCTGGAAGAGATTAAGCGTGAGGTTTCAGAAGCTATTGCCAATGGTGCGCGGATCATCGTTCTCTCAGATCGAGATGGCGATGCCGAAGATTGCCCAATTCCATCACTTCTCTTAACTGCCACAGTTCACCACCATCTCATTCGTGAGAAATCTCGGACCAAGGTCGGACTAGTTGTTGAAGCAGGCGACGTGCGAGAAGTTCACCATGTGGCGCTCCTAATCGGCTATGGAGCTGGCGCGGTAAATCCATATCTAGTTATGGAGACTGCAGAGGATCTAGTAAACCAAGGCGTTATTACTGGAATCACTCCTGAGAAGGCGTTGCGCAATGTAATTAAGAGTTTAGGTAAGGGAGTTCTAAAGGTGATGTCCAAGATGGGCATCTCAACCATCGCCTCATATACCGGCGCTCAGGTCTTTGAGGCGATCGGTTTGGCGCAAGATGTGGTCGATGAGTTCTTTGTCGGTACAACTTCTCGCCTGGGTGGAGTAAGCCTTGATGTGATTGCTGAAGAGACAATTAAGCGTCACCACTTTGCCTATCCAGTGGGAGGCGAAATTCCAGGAGCTAAGCGTTTAGCAGTTGGTGGGGAATACCAATGGCGTCGCGATGGTGAGCCACATCTCTTCAACCCTGAAACAGTCTTTGCGCTACAGCACTCAACTCGCAATAAGCGCTATGACATCTTTAAGCGTTACACAACAAAGGTAAATGATCAGAGCAAGACTTTGATGACTCTACGAGGACTCTTTCAATTTAAAGAGGGAGAGCGCGCACCGATTGCTATTGAAGAGGTCGAACCAATCTCTGAGATTGTAAAGAGATTCTCAACGGGTGCAATGTCATACGGCTCAGTCTCACAAGAGGTTCATGAAACTCTGGCAATCGCTATGAATCGCTTGGGCGGAAAGTCCAATACCGGTGAAGGCGGCGAGGATGAAGCACGCTATACCGCTCTTCCAAATGGGGATTCCAAAAAGAGCGCCATTAAGCAAGTTGCCTCTGGCAGGTTCGGAGTCACTAGTAACTACTTGATCAATGCCACCGATATTCAAATCAAGATTGCGCAAGGTGCAAAGCCGGGCGAAGGTGGCCAGTTACCAGGAAATAAGGTCTATCCCTGGATTGCTAAGGCGCGCTTTTCAACACCAGGCGTTGGATTAATCTCACCTCCTCCGCATCACGATATCTACTCAATTGAGGATTTAGCTCAGCTAATTCACGATCTAAAGAATGCCAATAATCAAGCGCGAGTACATGTAAAGCTCGTAGCTGAGGTTGGAGTTGGAACTGTTGCAGCGGGAGTCTCAAAGGCGCATGCTGATGTTGTTCTTATCTCGGGCCACGATGGTGGAACGGGCGCATCTCCGTTAACTTCGCTTAAGCATGCGGGAGCTCCATGGGAACTCGGCTTAGCTGAAACTCAACAGACACTTCTCTTAAATGGATTGCGTGATCGCATCGTCGTACAAGCAGATGGTCAGTTAAAGACAGGGCGCGATGTCGTAATCGCTGCTTTGTTAGGCGCAGAAGAGTATGGCTTTGCGACAGCGCCACTTGTTGTCTCAGGTTGCATCATGATGCGCGTCTGCCATCTCGATACCTGTCCAGTTGGCGTAGCCACTCAGAATCCAGAGTTACGTAAGAACTTCAGCGGTAAGCCTGAGTTTGTGGAGACCTTCTTTGAATATATCGCCGAAGAGGTACGCGAAATTCTGGCATCCCTAGGATTTCGTACTCTGCAAGAGGCGATTGGCCATGTCGAGTATCTAGATACACGTGATGCGGTAGATCACTGGAAGGCCAGTGGCTTAGATCTCTCACCTCTTCTGGTTCGTCCTGATGTTGATTCACCTCTACATCGCACTACCTTCCAAGATCATGGCTTGGCGGCAGCTCTTGATAATCAATTGATTGCGTTATCGACAGCTGCGCTCGAAAAGGGCGAGCCGGTCCGTATCGATCTGCCAGTGCGAAATGTAAATCGAACTGTCGGCACCATGTTGGGGGCAGAGATTACTCGCCGCTATGGCGCAGAAGGTCTTCCAGTTGGAACCATCGATGTCACCCTTCACGGCTCTGCTGGTCAATCACTGGGCGCCTTTATCCCACAAGGGTTAACTATTCGCCTATATGGCGATTCCAATGATTATGTAGGTAAGGGAATCTCTGGAGGGCGAGTAATTCTTAGACCTGATGAGCGCGCCTCTTTCCCATCTGCAAAGAATGTAATTGCCGGAAATGTCATCGGCTACGGTGCAACTTCTGGTGAGATATTTATTCGCGGCTTAGTCGGAGAGCGTTTCTGCGTCCGCAACTCTGGTGCGACCGCTGTCGTAGAAGGCGTGGGTGATCACGCTCTTGAATATATGACAGGTGGAACGGTTGTTATCTTGGGTCCAACTGGACGCAATATTGCAGCGGGTATGTCAGGAGGTCGCGCCTTTGTGCTCGACCTAAATACTGCAATTGTTAATACTGAAATGGTCGATGTTTTAGCAGTTCCACAGGAGCAGCGTGAAAACCTGCGGGCAATTGTCTCAAGCTTCCACGTCGAGACGGGTTCTGAAGTTGCTGCAGCGCTCTTGAAGAGCTGGGAGAGTGAAGTATCGCGATTCTCATTGATTATGCCGCGAGATTACGCCCGCGTCTTGGCAGCTATTGAGAAAGCTACCCGCGAAGGGTTGCCAGTTGATGAGTATGTAATGGAGGTTGTCGCAAATGGCTGATCCAAAGGGCTTTATGACCACGGCGCGTGAGGTTCCTAAGCGCCGGCCAGTCGATGTGCGCATCAAGGATTGGCGCGAGGTTTATGAGCCGCAATCATTTGAACACCTGCAAAAGCAGGCTGGACGCTGCATGGATTGCGGCATCCCTTTCTGTCACTCTGGCTGTCCACTGGGCAATTTAATTCCGGAGTGGAATGACCTGATTTACCGTGGTGATAAAGAGGAAGCTATAGATCGCCTTCATGCGACAAATAACTTTCCAGAATTTACTGGCCGCCTATGTCCTGCTCCATGTGAAACTGCCTGCGTTGTGGCAATTAATCGTGACGCAGTAACAATCAAGCAGGTTGAGCTACGCACAATTGAAGAGGCCTTTGATGCCAATAACGTTAAGCCTCTTGCACCAGATCGCCTTACCGGCAAAACGGTAGCTGTTGTCGGTTCAGGTCCTGCTGGCTTGGCGGTAGCCCAACAGCTAACGCGTGCTGGCCACACTGTCGCGGTCTACGATCGCGCTGAAAAAATCGGTGGGTTATTACGGTATGGAATTCCAGAGTTTAAAATGGAGAAGCACATTCTCGATCGCCGTTTGGCACAGATGGAGCAAGAGGGGACCCGTTTTCGTCCAGGCGTAAATGTCGGAGTCGAACTAACTGGTTCAGATTTACGAGCTAAGTACGATGCAGTTGTCCTTGCAGTTGGGGCAACTCAATGGCGTGACCTGCCGATTCCAGGGCGCGATAATAAGGGCGTCTACCAAGCAATGGAATTTTTACCTTGGGGCAATAAGCAGGCGTTAGGTGAGATTGAAGTTTCGCCAATTAATGTGGCAGGCAAGCATGTAATTATTCTTGGTGGGGGAGATACCGGCGCTGATTGCCTAGGTACCTCTATTCGTCAGGGAGCTGCCAGCGTTACACAGATTGAGATTATGCCGCGTCCGACAGAGGAGCGACCATCTTCTCAACCTTGGCCCACCTATCCCATGATCTATCGCGTCTCTAGCGCTCACGAAGAACATGACAATCGCGTCTTCTCTGTCAGCACCCAAGAGTTTGTAGGGGATGGCGCAGGAAATCTCAAGGCGCTTAAGATTGTCGAGACTAAATTTGAAAATGGAAAGTTCGAGCCTGTTCCTGGAACAGAGAAGGAGCTACCAGCTGATTTCGTCTTCTTGGCGATGGGCTTTACAGGCCCAGAGAAATCTGCACTCATCGATCAACTAGAGGTTGAACTCGATGAACGCGGAAATATCAAAAGAGATGAGAATTTCCAGAGCACCGAAGAAGGTATCTTCGTGGCTGGGGATGCCGGACGTGGCCAATCGCTAATCGTCTGGGCAATTGCAGAGGGAAGATCAACTGCGGCAGCTGTGGATCGTTACTTAACAGGTGAGACACAACTTCCTTCGCCTATCGAACCAACCACCCGTCCTTTAACGGTTTAGAACTCACTGGTACATACAAATTACAGATAAGGTAGAAATATGCGTCGCGCAAAAATAGTCTGCACACTCGGACCTGCCGTGGAATCTCCAGAGAAGGTCGCGGAGTTGATTTCTGCAGGTATGAATATGGCCCGACTCAATCTTTCACATGGCTCATATGAAGAACATCAATCTCGCCTTGATTTAGTGCGCACTGCAGCGCACAAAGCTGGCAAGGCTGTTGCAATCTTGGTAGATCTACAAGGACCAAAGATTCGCCTAGCCCGCTTTGCAGATGGCCCACACGAGCTCCTTCGTGGTGATGTTTTAACAATTACCACCGATGAGGTTCCTGGAACCAAGGAGCGCGTTGGTACGACCTATAAAGGCTTACCTGGTGATTGCAAGGTAGGAGATCGCATTCTGATTGATGATGGCAAGGTTTGTGTTGAAGTTACAGCGGTTACCGGAAATGATGTTGTTACCAAATGTATTCAGCCTGGAATGATCAGCAATAACAAAGGTATAAATCTCCCTGGAGTCGCCGTCTCAGTTCCTGCTATGTCTGAAAAAGATGAAGATGATTTAAGGTGGGGGCTGCGTGCTGGCGCTGATTTTATTGCGCTCTCCTTTGTACGAAATGCGGCAGATATTAAAGATGTCCATGCCATTATGGATGAGGTCGGAATTCGTGTTCCTGTCATTGCAAAAATCGAGAAGCCCCAGGCTGTTGCGAATTTAGTTGAAATTGTTGATGCCTTTGATGGCATCATGGTGGCACGTGGTGATTTGGGCGTTGAGCTACCGATTGAAGATGTTCCGATGGTACAAAAGCGTTGTGTCGAGCTAGCGCGTGATGCAGCGAAGCCAGTAATTGTTGCAACTCAGATGCTGGATTCAATGATTACTAACTCTTCTCCGACGCGCGCTGAAGCAACAGACTGTGCCAACGCTGTCCTTGATGGGGCAGATGCCCTGATGTTGTCTGGTGAGACCTCTGTCGGTGAATTTGCAATTGAATCCGTTAAGACAATGGCCCGCATAATTGAGCGGACTGAGGAGTTAGGCCTAGAGCGAATTCGTCCACTGATGAATCAACCGCGCACAAAGGGTGGGGCAATTACTAAGGCAACTGCTGAGGTTGGCGCGATTGTTGGCGCAAAGTTTCTTGTCACCTTTACACAGTCAGGGGATTCGGCGCGACGTATCTCTCGCCTGCGTTCTCCAATTCCAATTTTGGCAATAACACCTGAAATTGGAACCTACAACCGCTTAGCTCTCTCATGGGGAGTGGAGTCGCTGGTAACTCCGATGGTAAAACATACCGATGAGATGGTTTTGCAGGCCGACAAGATGCTCATCGAAGGCAAGCGCGCCAGCGAAGGCGAACTAGTAATGATCGTCGCTGGTTCTCCTCCGGGAATACCAGGATCTACCAATGCGATGCGCGTTCACAAGGTGGGAGATGCCGTAAACGGTGTAGCCCCCGCCTACCGCTAAAGTACTTTTCTTAAATGCTCACTTGGTGCCTTAGGATTAGCGCTCCAGCCTCGGTACTCCAACGGTAGAGAGGGCAGTCTCAAACACTGCATAGTGTCGGTTCGAATCCGACTCGAGGCACATGAAGAGCGAGAGTCCAATAGAGAAGAACTCTGCTGCGCCTATTCGTATTCTTGTCGCCGAAGATGAAGCACTTATCCGTATGGATTTAGTTGAGATGCTGCAGGAAGCTGGCTATGAAGTAGTAGCACAAGCAACCAACGGCCAAGAAGCGATTGATTTAGCCACCGAACATCGCCCCGATATTGCAATCCTCGATGTCAAGATGCCAGTCCTTGATGGCATCTCTGCCGCCGAAAAAATTATCTCCATCGCACCTGTATTAATGTTGACCGCATTTAGCCAACGTGAATTGGTAGAACGCGCTCGTGATGCCGGCGTCATGGCCTATGTTGTAAAGCCATTTACAATTGGTGATTTAATTCCAGCTATTGAGATTGCAATTAGCCGCCATACCCAGATGAAGTCTCTGGCAGAAGAGGTAGCAGACCTGCACGAGCGGCTGGAAAGTCGCAAGGTAATCGATCGCGCTAAAGGCATCCTGATGCAGGCCCTAAATTTAAGTGAACCCGAGGCCTTCTCCTGGATTCAACGAGCCGCCATGGACCGGCGGCTGAGCATGAAAGAGGTGGCCCAGGCCGTTATCTCACCCGAGGCCGCTCTCGATAGGTAGGTCATAGAGGGGTTTAGCCACGTGCTTTTGGAGCCTAATTTGTAATCAAAAAGTAACCTCCCACGCGCTCGAAAACCCCCTGTTCACCTTGTATTAACCATTGGTTGAGCATTACCCTTCTCACCTCCCTGTCCCGGGACACAAGACAGAATAAATAGGAAGGCAATACATGAATAAGAAGATCGCAAGCGGTCTTGCTATTGCTGCTGTTACATCACTGGCTCTAGGCGCAGTAGTAACAGCCCCAGCAAACGCAAAGACCAGAACCGTTACTCTTGCATTTCAGGGTCCTTTAACAGGAGCCTATGCGGGTCTTGGCCAGGATCAGATTCCAGGTGCTGAGTATGCAATTGCTCTTTACAATGCAAAGAACCCAGCTGTAAGAATCGAAATGATCAAGGCTGACACACAGTGCGATGGAACTGTTGCAGCTAACGTTGCTCCAGGAGTTGCAGCGAATAAGAAGGTTATTGGCGTTATCGGAACATCATGTTCAGGTGAAGCTCGTAACTCATTCCCTGCATACAAGGCAGCAGGTCTTGCCATGGTTGCTCCTTCAGCATCTGCTGTAGACCTTACAAACCGTAAGGCCAAGTCAAATGGCTTCCCAGTGTTCCACCGCGTTCTTGCTAATGACTCTCTACAGGGTCCAGCTCTAGCTCGTTACGCATCAGCTGGCGTAGCTAATCCTCGCTTCTTCTTGATCGATGACATGTCAACTTACGGCGCACCATTGATTAAGCAGGATACAACTCCAACCGCTCGCCGAATTGGAACAATTGTCGGTACAGATTCAGTTGCCCAAAAGACAACTGACTTCTCATCAGTAGTGTCCAAGGTCAGAGCTTCAGGAGCGAACATCGTAATTTACGGTGGATATGACGCAGACGCTGCGCCACTATTTAAGCAGCTTCGCGATGGTGGATACACCGGAATCATTGCTGCTGGCGATGGAGTTAATACATCTGACTTCCCAGGCCTTGCCGGAAGAGCAGCAGAAGGCGTTCGCTTGACCGCCGCTGATGTTCCTTTCGACTCACTTCTAACAAAGGCTCAGCTTGCTGACTTCACACGCATCACTGGTGTTAAGACTCCAGGGTTGTACTCAGGTACAGCTTTCACTGCAGCTAATGTCTTCATTCAGTGCATCGAACAGGGACGACTCTCCCGTTCAGGAATAATGCTTTGCATCAAGCAGAGCACATTCACTGATGCAGGTGGCGGAAAGTTCCGTTTCGATCGTTACGGTGATCCAACAACAGCTGCTGCAGTTGGTGGCTATGTTGTTAGAGATGGAAAGATTGTTTACGACAAGGTTGCTTAAGTAGCTTCGTAAACAAATAGCTCAAGCAGTAGAGGTGGCTATCCTTGTGGTTAATACGAGGATAGCCACCTTGCATGATTTCAATCTTCAACAAGTTCTAGAACGGTAGATATGAATTTTTCGGTTATTGGAAGCCAGTTTCCCTCGCTTCTCCTTCAGGGATTAGCGCTGGGCATGATTTACTCTTTGGTATCCCTCGGCTACACGATGGTTTACGGAGTTCTACGACTAATCAATTTTGCTAACTCTGAAGTATTCATGATTGGCACTTTTACGACTCTTTACATTCAAACCAACATGCTGGGATACACCACTACTTCTGAACCCCTTACAGGTGGGTCGCTCATTTTTGCTATGGGTATATCCCTGATTGGTTCGATGATTGTTGCTTCGGTGATGGCTGTTCTTGTTGAGATCGTGGCCTACCGGCGTCTTCGGGCCAAAGGTGCGAACCGGCTAGCTTCACTGATTTCCGCCATTGGTGTTTCAATTTTCCTTCTGGAGGGAATGAGTTTACTTACTGGTGCGCAGCCAAAATCAGCACCGCGCCTTCTAGAAAAATGGAGTTTTGGCGAATGGGCCGGTGCAAATTTCCGCATCGACACTATGTTGGCGATCGTAATTCCAATAATCGTATTTTTGATTTTAGATCAATTTGTCACAAAAACTAGACTTGGAAAATCAATCAGAGCGGTATCTATGTCTGAAGAAAATTCAAAGTTGATGGGTATCAACATCAACAGAGTTATTTCATTAACATTTTTGGTTGGCGGCTTGACTACCGGAATGGCCGCCTTCTTATATATGACGGTCTATGAAAATACAGTCTATTTTGCAGGTTTCAACATGGGTATTGCAGCTTTCACCGCAGCGATTCTTGGTGGAATTGGAAATATTCGAGGTGCTTTCTTTGGTGGGCTGGCCTTGGGCATGATTGAACAATTTGCTTCAGCAGTCATTGGTTCTCAGTGGAAAGCAGTTACGGTGTTCGTAGTATTGGTAGTGGTACTTCTCTTTAGACCTAACGGCCTCTTTGGCGAGGCAGTACAGCAGACGAGGACATGATGAATAGAATTATGAGTTTTAATCTTCGTGATAAAGGTGCCGAAATTTGGGAAGGCTGGAATCGCCCAAAGAGAACTATCTTTGTTCTTTTAATGATTTTCGTTGCTGGGCTACTGCCTTTCGCTGCAAGCTGGGGACCAACAAGTTTTATTGATACTCCAATTACCTCGTATCAGAATGTTCTTGTATTCCCAATCGGCATGTTTATATTGATGGCGCTAGGCCTAAATATCATTGTCGGAAAGTCTGGACTTCTGGACCTTGGATACGTTGCCTTCTTTGCTATCGGAGCGTACTCGCAAGCCTTGTTCTCAACTCTATTCGGCTGGAACACTTGGCAGGTACTGCCTGTAGGAATTGCCTTTGCGATGGTTGCTGGGGTAATTCTTGGATTTCCTGCACTTCGTGTTCGTGGTGATTACTTGGCAATTATCACTCTCGGCTTCGGAGAAATTGTCCGCATCGTTGCTTTGAACGTTGAAGTAACGGGTGGGCCAAATGGCATACCTGGAATTCCTAATCCGCCATCTATTCTTGGAATTGACTTTGATCTTGAGAACCAGGCAAATTATTTCTGGCTTGTTCTCGCATTTATTCTTCTAACTATCTGGATGATACGACGATTTACAGTTCGTCGCCCGGGTCGTGCTTGGGAGGCAATTCGCCAAGATGAAGATGTGGCATCTCTCATGGGTGTAAACACGTTGGTCTATAAGTTGTGGTCATTCGTAATCGGTGCCGCTGTTGGTGGTGCTGCTGGAGTGATCTATGCATCAAAGGTCATGGTTATCTCACCGGATATGTTCAAATTCGAGCTCTCAATTCTGATTCTTGCTTGCGTAGTCTTTGGCGGATTGGGAAATATTTGGGGTGTAATTCTTGGAGCATCGCTTCTTGCATATCTTCCAGAGAGAATTCGCTTCTTATCAGATACACGTCAGCTGGTTTTTGGATTAGTTCTTATTATCATGATGAATCTACGTCCAGATGGGCTCTTGCCGAGAAAGAAACGTGAAAAAATTACAGAGAAGAGGACTCTCTAATGTCTGAATCTATTTTGGAACTTCGAAATGCAACAATCAAGTTTGGTGGCGTTGTAGCTCTAAACGAAGTCAATTTCGAAGTAAAAAAAGGTGAAATTTGTGCTCTGATTGGGCCAAATGGTGCGGGCAAGACAACTGTCTTTAATGTTGTTACAGGTGTATACCCATTGACTTCCGGAGATATTCTCTTTAAGGGTGAGAGCTTAAAGGGCAAGAAGCGCCATCAAGTAACCAAGTTGGGCCTTGCTCGTACCTTCCAGAATGTCCGCCTCTTTGGAGATATGACCGCTTTGGAGAATGTAATTACCGCCACCGATGTTCATAAGAAGACAGGACTTATCCGCGCCCTAATTGGCTCCCCTCTAAATCGCAAAGAAGAGAAAGAGTCTAAAGTGCGCGCCCAAGAGTTACTTGATTTCATGGGTATTGGGCATCGCGGGGATCAGCTGGCAAAGAACTTGCCGTATGGTGATCAGCGACGCTTGGAGATAGCACGCGCTTTGGGCACTGAGCCAGAGCTTCTCCTTCTTGATGAGCCAGCAGCTGGCTTTAATCCAGCAGAGAAGGTCGCTCTGGCTGAGACGATTAAGAAGATTAGAGATCGCGGTTACACTGTTCTTCTAATCGAGCACGATATGTCGCTAATTATGGGCATCTCTGATCGAGTAGCTGTTCTCGATTTCGGAACGAAAATAGCCGATGATCTCCCATCTGTAGTACAAAATGACCCTCGTGTAATTGAGGCCTACCTAGGAGTTCCAGCAGATGCGTCTTGAAATTAAAGATCTCAGAGTTCATTACGGCAAGATTGAGGCGATCAAGGGTGTCTCTGTCGTTGTAAATCAAGGAGAAATTGTCACCCTTATCGGCGCAAACGGTGCCGGAAAGACAACAATTCTTAAGACAATCTCGGGCTTACGTCCTGTCTCTAGTGGGTCAGTTATATTCGACGGTCAAGATATTAATAAGGTGCAGGCGCATGAGCGTGTGGACCTTGGAATCTCTCAGGTACCTGAAGGGCGTGGAATTTTTCCTGGCATGACAGTTCTAGAAAATCTTGAGATGGGTAAGTTCAACCGTAAGGATCGCAAAGCGGAGATGACTGAGGATTTAGATCGCGTCTACACCCTCTTTCCACGTTTGAAAGAGCGTACCTCTCAGGCAGGTGGAACTCTCTCCGGTGGAGAGCAGCAGATGCTTGCCATGGGGCGCGCGCTTATGGCTCGCCCGAAGGTCTTATTGCTAGATGAGCCATCAATGGGACTTGCGCCTCAGATGATTGCAAATATCTTCCGCATCATCACTGAGATCAATAAGCAGGGTGTAACAATCTTGCTTGTTGAACAGAATGCCCAGCAGGCGTTGCAGCGTGCAGATCGTGCGTACATTCTTGAAACTGGAAATATCACTAAAGAGGCGAAGGCAGCAGATCTGCTTAATGATCCAGCTGTCCGTGAAGCCTATTTGGGAACTGGAGCTCACTAAACTTATTTAATAAGTTTAAGTTTTTTTACCAGCTCTTAAGCTTTATCTAATATGAGGCAGGTTATTCGCGCAGTGCATGTGCGTTGACCTGCCTCATTTGTTATTACAATCTCATAGACACAAAGGGTTCGCCCCAGTGATACCGGGGTGGCAACTGCTGTTACGTAGCCACTGCTAGTTGCCTTGTGGTGAGTGGCATTTATATCGACACCAACAATTTTGCGATCAGGACCGGCATGAAGTTGGGTACCAATTGAACCGAGTGACTCTGCCAAAACTACATTTGCCCCACCATGCAATATGCCAATCGGCTGAGTATTGCCAGCCACCGGCATTCGCGCGACCAGTCTTTGCGGGGAGACTTCCAGCATCTCAATCCCCATCTTGATATCAAGGGCGCCTTGACCGCGCTCTCTAATGATGGCGAGGTAATCAGGTTCAGTCATAGTGATGAGTTTATACCTAAGATGTGCGCCATGAGCGGTGCGAAGAAGCTTTTACTAATCGATGGCCACTCAATGGCCTATCGTGCTTTTTTTGCTCTGCCTGCCGAGAACTTCACAACCGCCCAAGGCCAACACACCAACGCCATCTATGGCTTTGCCACGATGCTTATCTCGCTGCTCAAAGATGAGAAACCAACGCACGTCGCTGTTGCCTTTGATCTCTCTCGAAAGACATTTCGCAGTGAGATTTTTCCCGAATATAAAGCCAATCGAGCCAAGACCCCGGATGAGTTCCGTTCACAGATGTCATATCTACATGAACTAGTTACGGGATTTGGGATTAGCCAATTTTCGCTTGAGGGCTATGAGGCCGATGACATCATCGCCACAATCACCAAAGAGGCAGAACGCGAAGGCATAGAAGTCTTAATCTGTACTGGCGATCGCGATAGCTTTCAATTGGTAAGCGAGCAGACCACCGTGCTCTATCCCAAGCGTGGCGTCTCAGAGATGGCGCGCATGACTCCACAAGCGGTGCACGATAAGTATCAGATGTCGCCGGCGCAGTATCCAGACTTTGCCGCCCTTCGTGGAGACCCAAGCGATAATTTGCCATCTGTGCCTGGCGTTGGTGAAAAGACTGCAGCAAAGTGGATTATTGAGTATGGCTCACTTGATAAGTTATTAGAGAACGCTGCAGATCTGGCCGGAAAGGTCGGGACCTCATTGAGAGAGAATATTGAGAACGTTCGGCGCAACCGTGAATTAACGCAACTGATTACCGATGTTCCCTTTAAATTCACCCTTCCTGAGCTAACTTGGAGTGGGGTCACCGAGTCTGATTTAACCGCGCTCTTTGAAAAGCTGGAGTTTCGCACTCTCAAAGATCGCTTACAAGCGATAGCTAACAAGGCTGCAACAACCGAAACCGTAAAGAGTGCGGCTTCTGCACCTACGCTCTTTAGCAGTGAAGTAAGTGCTGGAGTCGTGACTCCTGCAGAAATTGATAGCAAAATTGCAAAGCACAGTGGCCCAATCGCCCTTACCTTCCAGTTAGAAGAAGGTGAATTACATCGTTATGCAATCGCGCTCTCACCAACAGAAGCCTTCCTTGTTCACTCCTCATCCATGGGGGAGTGGGCAAGAGATCCCAAGGTGGCCAAGATTGCTCACGATGCCAAGAACCTATCGCGCAGCAAGCAAATATCAGGGATCATCTTTGATACCGCCTTGGCTGCCTATCTGATAAATCCAGGGGTGCGCGCACAAGAGCCAGTCGATTTAATCGAGCGATGGGGCGGTGGGGCTCTGCTAAATCAATCAACTGCTGAAGAAGAGTTATTGAGTACAGCCTGCGCACTCTTCGCACTACACACAAATCTTGCGAAAGAGTTAGCCGATAGAGGCTTAACCAAACTTTATGAAGAGCTCGAACTTCCTATCTCTGAACTCCTTGCGCTTATGGAAAGTCGCGGCATCGCCGTAGATAGAACGGCGCTAGAGAAGCTATTGGCCTTCTTTGATGCAGAAGTTGCTCGTGAGACCAAGGTGGCACATACCTCGGCTGGTCACGAATTTAATGTGGCATCTCCCAAGCAACTACAAGTAGTTCTATTTGATGAGTTAAATCTCCCAAAGACTAAAAAGATTAAGACTGGGTATACAACCGATGCCGAAGCACTGGCATGGTTATTTGAAAAGACTTCACATCCGCTCTTGGCCGCTCTCCTTCGAATTCGAGAGACCAAGAAATTAGCAACGACCATTGAAGGCCTCCTGGCCGCGATTGCTTCAGATAAGCGGATTCATACCCACTTTGCACAAACAGTCGCAGCCACCGGAAGACTTTCATCGGTTGCCCCAAATCTGCAGAATATTCCAGTTCGCACTGAAGAAGGTCGCAAGATTCGCGATTGCTTTATCGCAGGCAGTGGTTATGACGCACTACTTACTGCAGATTACAGTCAGATCGAGATGCGCATCATGGCCCATCTTTCAAATGATGCTGGGCTATTACAGGCCTTTGAATCCGGAGAAGATTTACACGCCACAATTGCCGCTCTCGTCTTCGGTGTAAAGGCAGGCGAGGTTGACCCGGAGATGAGGCGACAGATTAAAGCTATGTCTTATGGATTAGCCTACGGATTGAGTTCATATGGGCTAGCGCTGCAACTAGATCTAACTCCTCCTGAGGCATCTGACTTAATGGATAGATACTTCAAAAGATTTGGAGGCATTCGCGATTACTTGAAGACGGTGGTGGAGGAAGCCCGAAAGGTTGGGTATACCGAGACAGTGATGGGGCGCCGGCGTTATCTTCCAGATCTACTAAACGATAATCGCCAGCGCAGAGAGATCGCAGAACGCATGGCACTTAATGCACCTATTCAGGGGTCTGCCGCCGACATAATTAAAGCTGCGATGCTTAATGTGCAATCAGCTCTGGTTGCAGGAAGCTACAAATCACGCCTCTTATTGCAGGTACATGATGAGTTAATCCTAGAAGTTGTATCGGATGAGATTGAAGCAGTCTCTGAATTACTTCGTGTACAGATGGCATCTGCCTACCCACTGCGTGCTCCACTTGATGTATCTGTAGGAATAGGCAAAACCTGGAATGAGGCTGCTCACTAATTCACACAATTCCTTGGCCAAAGACCATTTATGCAAGCGAGGATTTGCCCGAATTTAGCCCCCACCTCTACTCTTAGCCCGTCCTATTCCTACTACTTTCTATCCCTACGGAGCACCTTGACTACACAAATTGCAGTAAATGACATTGGATCGGCTGAAGATTTTTTAGCAGCAATTGAAGGAACAATCAGAAATTTCAGCGATGGTGATCTTGTCGTTGGCACAGTGGTTCAGATTGATCGCGAAGAAGTACTACTTGATGTTGGCTACAAAACAGAAGGCGTAATTCCTTCCCGCGAACTCTCAATCCGACATGATGCAGATCCAAATGACATCGTTAAGGTGGGCGATAAGGTTGAAGCTCTAGTTCTTCAGAAAGAAGATAAGGAAGGCCGCCTGATTCTCTCCAAGAAGCGCGCACAGTACGAGCGCGCCTGGGGTGAGATCGAGGGCAAGAAAGAGCGCGACGAAGTTGTTATCGGAACAGTTATTGAAGTTGTTAAGGGTGGGCTAATCGTAGATATCGGGTTACGTGGCTTCTTGCCAGCATCGCTCGTTGAAATGCGTCGCGTCCGTGACTTGACTCCATATATTGGTAAGCAGGTTGAGGCTCGCATCATCGAGCTCGATAAGAACCGCAACAATGTTGTGCTCTCACGTCGCGCCTTCCTTGAGCAGACTCAATCCCAGTCACGTACTGAGTTTTTAAATCAACTCCAAAAGGGTCAGGTTCGCTCTGGAGTTGTCTCATCAATCGTGAACTTTGGTGCTTTCGTAGATCTTGGTGGCGTTGACGGTCTCGTTCACGTCTCTGAACTCTCATGGAAGCATATTGATCATCCAGGTGAGGTTGTTGAAGTTGGCGATGAAGTAACTGTCGAAGTTCTCGAGGTTGATTTTGAGCGTGAACGCGTCTCACTATCTCTTAAGGCTACTCAAGAAGATCCATGGCAGGCCTTTGCTCGCACCCACACAATTAATACTGTGGTTCCAGGTGTGGTTACAAAGCTCGTTCCATTCGGAGCTTTCATTCGCGTCCATGAGGGAATTGAAGGACTTGTACATATTTCAGAGTTGGCAGAACGCCACGTGGAAATCCCTGAGCAGGTTGTAACTGTTGGAGATGAACTCTTCGTCAAGATTATTGATATTGACTTGGAGCGTCGTCGCATCTCGCTTTCACTTAAGCAGGCGAACGAAGGTCATGAAGTTGAGATTGAAGCATTTGATCCAACTCAATATGGAATGGCCGCTCGCTACGATGCTGAAGGAAACTTCATCTATCCAGAAGGATTCGATCCTGACACTCAGGAATGGAAGCCAGGCTATGACGCACAGCGTGAAGAGTGGGAGAGCCAATACGCCGTAGCGCAAGAGCGCTTCTTAGCTCATAAGAAGCAGAAGGCTGAAGCAAAGGTAGCTGAAGAAGCTGCTGTTGTAGCCGAATAATTTAATAAGAGAATCCGGCTGGGCCGCGAGCTGCTCCTTACCTCGCGTTGCACAGCCGGATTTTCTTTGCCCAATTTTTGCAACAGCAGATTCTTCCACTGGAGAGGTAAGGTAAGTACATGTTGGTAGTCGGGCTCACAGGTGGAATAGGGGCTGGGAAATCCACAGTTGCTCAATTCTTTGCAGAGCTGGGCGCCTTGGTTATTGATGCCGATCAACTAGCTCGAATAGCCATAGAACGTGGCAGTGAGGGCTTTGGTGAAGTTATCCTGCGCTTTGGGGAAGAGATAACCACTAATGGCGATATTGATCGGAAGAAACTTGCCGAGATAATCTTTTCAGATCCCCAAGCTCGGGCAGATTTAGAGGCGATTATTCACCCGCGGGTACAAGCGCTCTTTGCCGAAGCTGTTGAGGATCTGGCTGAGGATCAAATTTTGATTTACGAGATTCCTCTACTTGTAGAAACTAACGCTGCCGAGAAATTTGACTATGTGATTACTGTTGAATCTGATCAAGAGTTGCGTGTATCGCGCTTACTTAAGAAAGGGCTCTATATCTCCCAGATTGATAAGCGTATGGCCGCCCAAGCCAGCAGCCAGGCGCGGGAAGCGGTAGCAGATTCAGTCATAAGAAATGATGGAGATGAAGATTCTCTCTTGCGCCAGGTAGAAAATCTCTGGGAGGGCGTTCTTCTGCCCCGCTCCGTAGGATAGGTAGATGCGCCCGATAAGTGACCTGCAGCGGAAGGTTGCCCCCTTTGAGGTGATTAGCGATTACGTTCCAGCTGGAGATCAACCAGCAGCTATCGAGGAGATTGCTCGTCGCCTTAACGCTGGAGTGCAAGATGTAGTACTACTGGGCGCTACTGGAACTGGAAAGTCGGCGACAACTGCTTGGTTGATTGAGAGGTTACAGCGACCAACTTTAGTGCTCGCACCAAATAAGACTCTGGCTGCGCAGTTAGCCAATGAATTTCGAGAATTGCTACCCAATAATGCAGTTGAATACTTCGTTTCATACTATGACTATTACCAGCCAGAGGCATATGTACCTCAGACAGATACCTTTATTGAGAAAGATTCCAGCGTCAATGATGAGGTGGAGCGGTTACGCCATTCAGCGACTAATTCACTACTTACAAGACGCGATGTAATTGTCGTTGCCACAGTCTCCTGTATCTACGGACTTGGTACTCCTCAGGAGTATATAGATCGCATGATTCGCCTAAAGGTGGGCGATGAGATTGAGCGGAATGTGCTTCTGCGAAAGTTTGTCGATGTCCAGTACAAGCGAAACGATATGGCCTTTGAGCGAGGAACTTTTCGGGTTCGCGGGGATACCGTTGAGATAATTCCGATGTACGAAGAACTTGCGGTTCGAATCGAGATGTTCGGTGACGAGATCGAGAAGATTATGACCCTGAACCCGCTTACTGGTGAGATTGTCAATGAAGAGAGCGAGATCTACATCTTCCCAGCAACACACTACGCAGCGGGTCCAGAAACGATGAAGCGTGCAATGAGCGAGATTCAAGATGAGCTGCAGGTGCAGTTAAATCTCTTTACCAAACAGGGAAAGTTGCTGGAAGAGCAGCGACTACGAATGCGCACGACATTTGATTTGGAGATGATGGAGCAATTGGGCTTCTGCTCTGGAATTGAGAATTACTCGCGCCACCTCGATGGTCGCGCTCCGGGCTCGCCACCTAACTGTCTCCTAGATTACTTCCCAGAGGATTTCTTAGTCGTCATAGATGAGAGCCATGTGACGGTGCCTCAAATCGGTGCGATGTTTGAAGGAGATGCGGCTCGTAAGCGAACTCTGGTCGAACATGGTTTTCGTCTGCCTAGCGCGCTAGACAATCGTCCGCTGAAGTGGCCAGAATTCTTAGAGCGCACTGGGCAGAAGGTTTATCTCTCCGCTACTCCTGGAAAGTATGAGTTAGCCAAGGTGGATGGTGATGTCGTAGAGCAGGTAATTCGCCCAACTGGATTAGTTGATCCACAGATTGTTATCAAGCCAATTAAAGGTCAGATTGATGATCTTCTTCATGAGATCAATATTCGTGCAGCCAAGAATGAGCGAGTTCTAGTTACAACTTTGACTAAGAAGATGTCGGAAGACCTGACCGATTATCTACAGGAGAAAGGGGTGCGGGTGCGCTATCTGCACTCGGAGGTCGATACTCTGCGCCGCGTTGAACTACTTCGCGAGCTACGCAGTGGTGAGTACGACGTTCTTATCGGTATAAATCTCTTGCGAGAAGGGCTTGATCTTCCGGAGGTCTCTTTGGTTGCAATTCTCGATGCTGATAAAGAGGGCTTTCTACGTTCAGCAACTTCTCTCATTCAGACTATCGGTCGCGCTGCTCGAAATGTCTCTGGTGAGGTGCATATGTATGCCGATAACATCACGGCATCTATGGCTAAGGCAATTGATGAAACCAATCGCCGTCGCGCAAAGCAGGTGGCCTATAACTTAGAGCGTGGGGTTGACCCACAACCGTTGCGTAAGAAGATTTCAGATATTACAGATCTCATCGCACAAGAGAGCGATGACACCGATGACCTGATAGCCAGCGCTAAAGGTAAGAGAGGGCAGGTAGCTCTCCCATTTGCTTCAAAGGCGAGCGGTTCTATTCCGCGCCAAGAGTTGGTTGCGTTGATAGGCTCCCTGACTGAACAGATGCGAAGCGCGGCAGATGAACTCCACTTTGAACTAGCAGCGCGGTTACGTGATGAGTTGCGAGAGCTCAAGCGTGAGCTACGAGGCATGGATGAGGCGGGAACATGAGCATTGAGAAGTTGGTAGTACGCGGCGCCCGCGAACATAATCTCAAAGATGTCTCACTCGAGCTTCCGCGCGATGCTCTTATCGTCTTTACCGGCTTGTCTGGTTCAGGAAAATCGAGTCTCGCTTTTGACACAATCTTTGCTGAGGGACAGCGCCGCTACGTTGAATCCCTCTCGGCCTATGCACGCCAATTCTTAGGACAGATGGATAAGCCAGATGTAGATTTTATTGAAGGACTTTCACCTGCAGTCTCAATCGACCAAAAATCAACAAATCGCAATCCTCGCTCAACGGTCGGAACAATTACCGAGGTCTATGACTACTTCAGATTGCTCTTTGCCCGCGCCGGTAGACCGCACTGTCCAAAGTGTTCCAAGGCTGTATCGCGCCAGAGTCCGCAACAGATTGTCGATCAGATTCTGGCGATGCCTGCCACTACTAAATTTCAAGTCTTGGCTCCGGTTATTCGGGAGCGAAAAGGTGAGTTTGTTGATCTCTTCGCCGAGCTAGTTACGCAAGGTTATTCACGGGCTCGAGTAGATGGTGAAACCATCGCGTTAACGGAACCGCCAAAGTTGAAGAAGCAAGAGAAACATACAATCGAAGTAGTAATTGATCGCCTCTCTGCCAAGCCAGAGAGTAAATCTCGCCTTACCGATTCAATTGAGACCGCCTTAAAGCTGGGCAATGGGTTGGTCCTACTTGATTTTGTTGATCGCAAGGGGGCAGATAAAGAGCAGACATATAGTGAGCATCTAGCTTGCCATGATTGCAATCTATCTTTTGAAGAGCTTGAGCCAAGGAGTTTCTCATTTAATTCACCCTTTGGCGCCTGTCCTGAGTGCACGGGTATAGGAACTCGCCTTGAAGTTGATGAAGAGTTAATTATTCCCGATGACTCCATCTCAATTAATGAGGGAGCTATTGCGCCTTGGGCTGGTGGGCAATCTTCAGAGTACTTCTTACGTCTTCTTGAAGCGTTGGCAAGTGAATTAAAATTCTCGCTAGATAGCCCCTGGAAGAAGTTATCGGCAAAAGCTAAAGAGGCAATCATCAATGGCTTCGACTATGAGGTTCATGTTAAGTATAAGAATCGCTATGGTCGAGTTCGCAACTATTCAACTGGCTTTGAGGGCGTGGTCCCCTTTATCCATCGCCGCCATAGTGAGACAGATAGTGATTACAGTCGCGATAAGTACGAGGCTTATATGCGCCAGACCCCTTGCCCAATTTGTAAAGGTGCACGGCTAAAGCCAGAGGTCTTGGCAGTAACGCTAGGTGGCAAAAGTATCGCTGAGGTTTGCGCACTCTCTATAGATGACTGCGCCGAATTTCTAAAAGGGGTAAAACTTAATAAGCGTGAGGCGCAGATAGCTGAGCGGGTAATGAAAGAGGTTCATGCGCGCTTGGGCTTTCTGCTCGATGTGGGACTTGATTACCTCTCACTCGATCGCCCTGCTGCCACCCTATCTGGCGGTGAGGCGCAACGTATTCGCCTGGCAACACAGATTGGTTCTGGCCTAGTTGGTGTTCTCTATGTTTTAGATGAGCCTTCTATTGGCTTACATCAGCGCGATAATCGCCGCCTGATAGATACCTTGACGCGTCTGCGCGATCTGGGAAATACCCTTATCGTGGTTGAACATGATGAGGAGACTATCCGTACTGCCGATTGGGTAGTCGATATTGGTCCCGGAGCTGGTGAACATGGTGGTCGAGTAGTTGTCTCTGGATCATATGAAGAGTTGATTGCATCTAAAGAGTCAATTACTGGTGCCTATCTATCAGGTCGAAGATCAATTGAGATCCCATCAGTGCGTAGGCCGGTAGATAGCAAGCGCCAACTGGTTATCAAGGGTGCAAAAGAGAATAATCTAAAGGATATCGAGGTGACGATACCGCTTGGCCTCTTCGTATCAGTAACTGGTGTATCAGGCTCTGGAAAATCTACTTTAGTAAATGACATTCTCTATACGACTCTGGCCAATAAACTCAATGGTGCCCGTCTGGTACCTGGCCGCCACCGTACCGTTACTGGAATTGATCAATTGGATAAAGTTGTCCATGTAGATCAATCGCCAATCGGTCGCACTCCGCGTTCTAATCCAGCTACCTATACCGGTGTCTTTGACAAAGTTCGTGCGCTCTTCGCCGAGACCACAGAAGCAAAGGTACGTGGGTACCAGCAAGGGCGCTTCTCCTTCAATGTGAAGGGCGGTCGATGCGAAAACTGCTCTGGTGATGGCACCATCACAATTGAGATGAACTTCTTGCCCGATGTATATGTCCCGTGCGAGGTCTGCCACGGAGCTAGATATAACCGAGAAACTTTAGAGGTTCATTACAAGGGTAAGACGATTGCCGAAGTCCTTGATATGCCGATTGAAATAGGCCACCAATTCTTTGAATCTGTCCCAACAATTGCGCGTTACTTGAAGACTTTGTGTGATGTTGGACTGGGATATGTCCGCTTAGGTCAATCGGCTCCCACGCTTTCTGGTGGAGAAGCGCAGCGGGTGAAGCTCGCAACAGAGCTGCAACGCAGATCAACCGGACGAACTATCTATGTTCTAGATGAACCAACGACAGGTCTGCACTTTGAGGATGTAAGTAAGCTGCTAGGCGTGCTAAAGAGATTGGTTGAATCTGGAAATACCGTTATTGTAATTGAGCATAATTTGGATGTCATAAAATCTTCTGATTGGGTCATTGATATGGGCCCTGAAGGTGGATTCCGGGGCGGTCGGGTAGTCGCCGAAGGAACCCCAGAAGAGGTAGCGCGCGTTAAAGAGAGCTATACAGGTAATTTCTTAGCCGAAGTTTTGGCATCAAATCGAGTTGGCGCCACGGGTAAGACGGTAAAGAAGAAGTAGCAATGGCAGCACCTGCCTCGTATCGCCCAAGTGATATTCCAGAAGAGCCTGGCGTTTATCGCTTCTTCAACAAGGATGAGAAGGTCATTTATGTTGGAAAGGCCAAGAATTTAAAGAACCGACTAAACACCTACTTTGGCAGCAATCTTGCGCGCAAAACTCATCGGATGGTTCATGAGGCGGTGCGTGTGGATTGGACGATTGTCGCGACCGAGCTTGAAGCGCTAGCCCTAGAGTTCTCTTGGATTAAGCAGTATCAACCAAATTACAATGTGCAGTTTAAAGACGATAAGTCCTACCCATATCTGGCTATCTCTCTCAAAGATGAATTTCCTCGTATCTTTATTACGCGAAAAGAGAAACGTCCTGGTCTGAAGTATTTTGGACCCTATACAAATGCTTGGGCGTTGCGAAATACCTTTGAAGTACTCCTTAAGGTCTACCCAATTAGATCGTGCAGCTCTGGAAATTTCCAACGGGCGCAACGGACAAAGCGACAATGCCTCTTGGGCGATATCGGTAAGTGTGCAGCCCCATGCGTGGGCTGGGTAACTCCAGCCGAGCATCGCGAAATCGCACTCAAGTTAGATGCCTTTATGGAGAAGGGTATGGAGAATATTCTTCCAACCTTACGTACGGAGATGGAGGCAGCCTCAGAGAGAGAAGAGTTTGAGCGAGCTGCGCGGCTACGCGATCAGATTGAATCATTTGAAAAGGCGCAACGTTCAACACAGGGACACCTCTCAGATGATTTGGATGGAGACTTCATCTCACTTCACGAAGAGGGGCTACATGCAGCTGGCTCAATTTTTATAGTTCGTCGAGGTTCGATTAAGGGCTCTCGTTCGTGGATCGTTGATCAGGAGCGCGCCCTTGAGGGAGATGATCAGATTGGTTCACTCTTCTTCTCAATTTATAGCCAGAGTGCACCTAGCGATATTCCAAGTGAGATATACCTGAATCAGCAGCCTGTCGATGCCGCCGCCCTCGAGCAGTGGTTATCGCAGTTGAAGGGCTCAAAAGTGGCGATCAAGGTTCCGCAGCGCGGTGAGAAGGTTGAACTTCTGCAGACGGTAGAAAGAAATGCTCATTACGCTCTCGTCCAATACTTAAGTAAACGGGCTACTGATGCTGCAGTCTCGGGTAAGGCGCTACTTGAACTGGAAGAGGAGTTGCAGCTAAGCCGTACCCCACTTCGCATTGAGTGTTATGACATCTCAAATATTTCCGGCACATCTGTCGTAGCTTCAATGGTGGTATTTGAAGATGGCTTGGCAAAGAAGAGTGAGTACCGGAGATTCATTATCGATACGCAGACTGCGCAAGATGATACGAGAGCGATGCATCAGGTAATCACACGCAGGATGAAGCGGCTCATTGCCGATCGCACCGTGAATCCTTTGGAAATCGCAGAGACCGGCGGCAAGCTCAGTAAATTTGCCTATCCACCTCAGTTGATTGTTGTAGATGGTGGCGCACCACAAGTTGCCGCTGCCCAACGAGCGCTTGATGAACTTGGAATAACCGATATTGCCCTCTGTGGATTAGCTAAGAGGTTAGAGGAGGTCTGGATGCCAGGGGATAAGGATCCTCTGATATTGCCCCGCACCAGCGAGGGCATGTATCTCTTACAACGAGTGCGCGATGAAGCGCATCGATTTGCAATCACCTTCCATAGATCGCGTCGCTCAAAGGTGATGCTGGAGTCCCTTCTCGATGACATTCCACAATTGGGGGAGAGTAGGCGTACCGCACTTTTGGCTAGATTTGGTTCAGTAACTGCGATGCGCAAGGCGAGCCAAGAGGAGTTAGCGGCGACTCCAGGAATTGGTGCAACGATTGCAGGAGTAATCTTTAGCCATTTGTCGGCGCTCAGCGCAAGCACTCATCCAGGTGTAGATATGGAAACTGGTGAGATCCTTGACAGCTAAGGCAGAATAAGGCCATGAGCGCGCAAGAGATGTTGATTGTCTCTGGAATGTCAGGGGCTGGTCGATCGACAGTCGCTCACGCTCTTGAGGATCTGGGTTGGTATGTAGTTGATAATCTACCTCCGGCGCTCTTGCCATCACTTGCTACTCAAGCCCTTGATACCCACGCGAATTTAGCAGTCATAGTCGATGTCCGTGGTGGAAAGTTCTTCGATGAGTTAAATAGCGCGCTCCTTAAATTACGGGAGAGCAGCACTACCTACCGCTTACTATTTCTCGATGCATCCGATCAGGCGCTAGTACAACGTTTTGAATCTACCCGCCGCCCTCACCCGCTCCAAGGCAGAGATCGAATAGTTGATGGCATCGCTCGCGAGAGGGCCAAGCTAGAAGAGATACGAGCCCAAGCCGATGTGGTTATTGACTCATCAAATCTAAATGTCCATCAGTTGGAGAAACGTACCGCCGAAATTTTTGCAGCTGGTATGCTCGCTTCTTTGCGCATTAATGTGCTCTCCTTTGGATATAAATATGGAATTCCAGTAGATGCAGATTTAGTCCTTGATTGCCGCTTCATTCCAAACCCACATTGGATTCCAGAGCTGCGCCCGCTCAATGGTCTTGACGCCCCAGTCTCCGAGAAGGTCCTAGGCAGCGAAGGGGTTACTGATTTTGTTGCAGCCTATGTGGATGTTGTTCGCAAAATGATTCCGGGGTATTTCCGCGAAGGAAAGAAGTACGTCACGATTGCCATTGGGTGCACTGGTGGCAAGCATCGCTCTGTCGCTATTGCAGAGGAGATTGCAAGATTGTTAAACAGTAACTCAGAAGATCTTGAGATATCAGCTCATGCCACCCATCGAGATGTGGGCCGCGAGTAAGCGTGAGTGTGAAAGTTGTGGCTCTCGGTGGTGGCCACGGTCTGGCTGCCACACTTACTGCGCTGCGCAGAGCCAGCTCTGAGATAACTGCAATAGTTACAGTCGCTGACAATGGCGGATCCAGCGGACGGTTGCGCGAAGAGTTTCCAATTGCACCACCAGGAGATCTACGAATGGCACTTGCCGCGCTCTGTTCAGATGATGAGTGGGGCAGTAGCTGGGCGCAGATAATGCAGTATCGCTTCACCAGCAACGGCCCACTAAATGGACATGCTGTGGGCAATCTTCTCCTAGCAGCTTTATGGGATCGCGATGAAGATACTGTTGCAGGTTTGGACCGAGTAGGGGCTCTACTTAAAGTTGTGGGACGCGTGCTTCCGATGGCGGCGCAACCACTTGATATTGAGGCTACCTTTGAAGTTGATGGCGCTATTGAAGTAATCCGAGGTCAGAGTCAGGTGGCCACTGCACACGGTCGTTTAAAGAGTTTACATATCATTCCGGAGAATCCAACAGCTCGCCCGGAATCTTTAGCAGCAATTGCCGATGCACAATTTATAGTTATGGGACCAGGTTCCTGGTTTTCAAGTGTTCTTCCACATCTGCTAGTGCCGGCGCAGCGAGATGCCCTCACAAAAGCAGTTGGCAAGAAGGTACTACTACTAAATTTAGATAACCAAGATAGCGCTGGCGGAGAGTACGCTGGATATTCACCTCTGGAACATCTGCAGATACTTAAGGAGTACGCTCCTGATTTACATTTTGATATCGTCGTAGTTGATCAATCTTCAAAGGGTCTGCAAGAGCTACGTAACCATCTTTCAACCTTGGGTTCAGAGTTGATTGTGGCTGATTTACGAAGTACTGATGAGCCCCTCCATCATGATGTGAGTAAATTAGGGGCGCTTTTCACACACATTCTTACTCGAAAACTGGTTGGATAACCCCATGGCAATGACAGCTGCGGTAAAGGATGAGCTGAGTCGGCTAGCCGTTACAAAACCCTGTTGCCGCAAGGCTGAGGTTTCATCGCTCCTGCGTTTCGCCGGAGGGCTACATATCGCTGCCGGTAAAGTCTTAATTGAGGTCGAGCTGGATACCTCTCAGAGCGCTCGTCGCCTTAAGAAAGATATCGCCGATATCTATGGTCACGATAGCGATTTGGCCGTGCTCTCCTCTAGCGGCCTGCGTAAAGGCTCTAGATATGTGGTGCGTGTAGTTGAAGCAGGAGATGCGCTAGCGCGCCAGACAGGTCTGATTGATGCCAATGGTCGTCCCGTGCGAGGTTTACCACCGCAAGTTGTTGCTGCAAATGTATGTGATGCCGAAGCCGCTTGGCGAGGAGCCTTTATTGCACACGGTTCTTTAACAGAACCAGGACGATCTTCATCACTTGAAATTACCTGCCCTGGCCCCGAGGCAGCGCTGGCGCTAGTTGGGGCAGCGCGCCGCCTAAATATTGTTGCTAAGGCGCGCGAAGTTCGCGGAGTGGATCGGGTTGTAATTAGAGATGGTGATGCAATCGGAGTTCTACTAACCAGACTTGGTGCACATGAGAGCGTACTTGCTTGGGAAGAGCGTCGAATGCGTCGGGAGGTTCGGGCAACAGCAAACCGTTTGGCAAATTTTGATGATGCCAACTTGCGTCGCTCAGCACGTGCGGCAGTTGCTGCTGCCGCGCGAGTATCCAGAGCAATGGAGATACTTGGCCCTGAGATTCCAGATCATCTAAAAGAGGCTGGAGATCTTCGCATCTCGCATGGGCAAGCGAGCCTCGAAGAACTTGGTTCTTTAGCTTCTCCTCCTATGACCAAGGATGCAATTGCAGGTCGGATTCGTCGCCTACTTGCTATGGCCGATAAGCGCGCAGCAGAGTTGGGTATTCCAGATACCGAAGCAGGTCTATCTCCAGATTTATTGGGTGAATAAGAAGCATTTCGAGAAAATTTCGCTTTACTCTATGCGGGCGGCGCTAGAACTGATGGGTATTCCAGTATTTGGCTCTGCTAGAATCAGCCTCTTAAAGTCCCCAATGTTGTGGCGCAAAGAGTTCAGCCATCTTTACCAGGGGCACATACAAAAATAAGGGATTTAATATGATTAATGTTGGAATCAATGGTTTTGGACGTATTGGCCGTAATTTCTTTCGCGCATCTCTAACTAATCCAAATATCAATATCGTTGGCATTAATGATCTGACTGACAATGCCACTTTGGCACATCTTTTGAAGTACGACTCAATCTTGGGGCGCCTAGGGCTAGAAGTTACCTACACCGATGAGAGCATCACCGTCGGAGGCAAGACAATAAAGGTTTTTGCAGAGCGCGATCCAGCAAACTTGCCTTGGGCGGCAGTTAAGGCCGAGGTGGTAATCGAATCCACTGGACATTTCACCAAGGCAGCAGATGCCCAGAAGCACATTGCAGCGGGAGCTAAGAAGGTAATTATCTCAGCGCCAGCTACTGATGAGGACATCACAATCGTGATGGGTGTAAATCACGAAAAGTATGACCCAGCAAATCACCACGTAATCTCAAATGCATCTTGCACAACAAACTGCCTTGCCCCAATGGCAAAGGTTCTGGATGAGAAGTTCGGAATCGTCCGAGGCTTAATGACAACTATTCATGCCTACACAAACGATCAGGTAATCCTTGACTTCCCACATAAGGATCTACGTCGCGCCCGTGCTGCTGCGACAAATATCATTCCGAGCTCTACAGGGGCTGCAAAGGCAATCTCTCTAGTCTTGCCGCAGTTGAAAGGCAAGCTCGATGGCTTTGCAATGCGCGTCCCAGTTCCAACTGGATCAGCTACCGATTTAACTGTTGAGCTCGCTAAAGAGGCAACTGCTGCTGAGATTAATGCCGCTATGAAGGAGGCAGCGCAAGGTTCACTTAAGGGATTTCTTACCTACACAGAAGACCAGATTGTCTCATCAGATATCGTGACAGATCCTGCATCATGTATCTTCGATGCCGGGTTGACCAAGGCGATTGGAACAACAGTTAAGGTCGTGGGTTGGTATGACAACGAGTGGGGTTACTCAAACCGCCTCGTCGACCTCGTTGGGTATGTAGGTAAATCTCTCTAATGTCTGCCTTGGCAGATCTGCATGTTTCGGGAAAGCGCGTCTTTCTGCGTTGTGATTTAAACGTTCCTATTAAGAACGGCGAGATCACCGATGATGGCCGCATCAAGGCATCTCTTCCAACGATTAACGCGCTTTTACAAGAGGGTGCCAGCATTGTGATTGCCGCCCATCTGGGTCGTCCTAAGGGAGAGATAAAGCCTGAGTTATCTCTAGCTCCGGTAGCAATTCGCCTATCGCAACTTCTAAATCGCCCAGTAAATTTCGCTGGAGCGATTACTGGTGTAGAAGTTTCTAAGGCTGCAGCCGAGCTTTCCGCGGGCGAGATATTGCTACTTGAGAATATTCGTTTTAGCGCAGCTGAGACTTCCAAGGATGCAGAGGAGAGAGCGGCCTTCGCCGCAGAACTTGCCTTGCTCGCCGATTGTTATGTCGGAGATGGATTTGGCGCGGTACATCGCAAGCATGCCTCTGTCTACGATCTTCCAAAACTTCTTCCGAACGCCCCCGGAATTCTCGTAGCAGCAGAGGTTGAGGTATTAAAGAAATTGACGGTTGACCCGGTCCGTCCCTATGGAGTTGTTCTCGGTGGCTCAAAGGTCTCTGACAAAATTGGGGTAATCTCCAACTTACTCGGCAAAGTTGATGTCATGGCTATCGGTGGAGGAATGCTCTTCACATTTCTTGCAGCTCAAGGAAGAGAGATAGGTGCATCACTTGTTGAAGTTGATCTAATCGATTCGGTTAAAGAGCTAATTCATAAGGCGCAAGAGGCAGGGGTTACCCTCCTGCTTCCAACAGATATCGTTGTTGCACCCAATTTCTCTGCTGATGCGCCGGCAACGCTAGTAAGCGCAGATAAAATTCCAGCAGATCAGATGGGTCTAGATATTGGACCAGAGAGCGCGGCGGCCTTTGCTGAGGCAATCAAGGGATGCAAGACGCTCTTCTGGAATGGACCAATGGGAGTCTTCGAGTTTCCCAAGTTCGCAGCTGGCACAAAGGTAATTGCCCAAGCTCTAACAGAGGTTGAGGGCATCTCGGTTGTAGGAGGCGGTGATTCAGCTGCGGCGGTACGCGCGCTAGGGTTCGCTGATTCAGAATTTGGGTATATCTCAACTGGTGGGGGAGCATCTCTGGAGTTTCTAGAAGGGAAAGAGCTGCCTGGATTAAAGGCCTTGGGTCTTTAATTTATAGATATTCTCGAAATAATTTCTTAATAACAAGTGAAGGGGTCCGAAATGCGTAAACCGTTAATGGCTGGAAATTGGAAGATGAACCTCAATCACCTTGAGGCGATTGCAGTTGCACAGAAATTGGTTTACTCGCTCGAGGATAAAGATTACGACGCAGTCGATATCGCAATAATCCCTCCCTTCACCGATATCCGCTCCATTCAGACCATGGTTGATGGCGATCGCCTACGTATCCAATATGGCGCACAAGATATTTCGCCAGAAAGCTCTGGGGCATTCACTGGTGATATTTCAGGTTCCATGTTGGCAAAGCTTGGTTGTACCTTTGTAATTGTTGGACATTCCGAACGTCGGGCAATTCACAAGGAAGACGATGCTTTAGTGAATAAGAAGATTCGGGCAGCGCTAGCTAATGAACTCACTCCAATATTCTGCGTCGGCGAAGAGCTAGCCATTCGTGAATCAGGCGCTCATGTCTCTCACGTGGTTCGCCAGATTCGTGCGGGGCTAGATGGTTTTCACAAACCTGAGTTAAAGAAGATTGTTATCGCCTATGAACCAGTCTGGGCAATCGGTACTGGAAAGACAGCTACACCAGAAGATGCTCAGGAAGTCTGTGCAGCTATCCGTGATGAGATTCAAGAGATTGGCTCACCGGAGATAGCAGCGAATATGCGCATCCTCTACGGGGGTTCGGTAAAGTCGGCAAATATCGCAGAGATTATGAAGCAGAGTGATGTAGATGGCGCTTTGATAGGTGGGGCCAGTCTTGACCCTGAAGAGCTGGCTAAGATAGCCAAGTTTCACGCTCAGCTTTAAGTAACTCGCAGCCAGCGCGTCAGGTATCCTTTACCCCTAGCCTTTAGAGGAGTTCGACAGTGACTTTAGCTTTAACTATCTTCTTGGTAATCACTAGCATCTTGATGATTCTCCTAGTACTTCTTCACAAAGGAAAAGGCTCTGGCCTTTCAGATCTATTCGGTGGTGGCGTCTCTTCAAGCTACGGTGGCTCATCAGTAGTAGAACGTAACCTTGATCGAATGACGATTGTGGTTGGCGGACTCTGGTTTGCCGGTGTTGTTGGACTATCTCTCGTTTTGAAGGGTTAAACCATGGCAAGTGCAATTCGTGGAAGTCGAGTCGGAGCTGGCCCAATGGGCGAGGCCGAGCGTGGCGATCAGATTGAACGCGCCACAGTCTCTTACTGGTGCGCCAATAAGCACGAAGTTCGCCCCTCCTTTGCAGTTGAAGAGACTGTAGTAATTCCAGCTGAATGGGATTGCCCAAAGTGCGGCTTGCCAGCGGGGCGAGATCGCAACAATCCACCTAGCGCAGTTGTGAATATTCCCTATAAAACTCACCTGGCATACGTCAAGGAGCGTCGCACAGATGCTGAAGGCGAAAAGATCCTTGAAGATGCCTTACGCAAGCTACGTGGAGATGATTTAGATTAAATATCCTTTATAGGCTGCGTGCAGCCTTGAGGATCTGGTCGATACCCGTACTTCGATTGCGAAGATGCAATCGCAAGAGCGGGTATTTTCTCTTCTCCAAGGCGCGCGCATCGCCTAGGGCCTGAGCAAAGAGCAGGGTCTGCAATGAAAACTCTCTTCCCTCGATTGCAAAGTCACTCTCACTCTCTCCTGTGATCTGCAAAAAAGAGCCATTCTTCTGACCACCTTTGTGGAATTGACCGGTTGAGTGCAAGAAGCGAGGGCCCCATCCAAAGGTGGCGGGTTTGCCTGACTTCTCGGCCAGAATCGTACGGAGTTCAGATAACTTCTCATCAGATTGGCGATCGAGATAGGCCATTATCGCGATATAGCCACCATCTTTAACGCCTTCAATAAATGTAGCAAGAGCATCCAATAACGATTGGCCATCCCCATAAATCTCAATCTCACCTGCGAGGCAATTAGCTTGAAACTCGGGCAGAGTTGCACCCCATTCTTCAAGCAACTCCGCCGTCTGCTCTTTCGCCTCGGTTACATTTGGTTGATTAAATGGATCAATCTTTAGCGCAGCACCGATAATTGCTGTTAGCCACTCCCAGAAAATGAATTGCCCACCAAGTGGTAGAGGCACCGATATATCAGAGGCGTTTCCTGCGAAAGAGATTGTAAGTGATGAAGGAATCTTCTTGGCGCTCAGCTCTGAAACGACTATAGGTAGGCGACCCACACCATCTTTCCCAGTTGATTCGGCAATCAACTGCTCGATCCAATCCGATAGACCGGGTAGCTTTGACTCTGCATCGGTAAAGGTTAGGTACTGCTCGCTCTTTGTAAGGGTCAGATATGCGATATCGAGAAGCTTCTCTTCTTGTACCAATAGCTCAGCCTTGGCGCTTTTTGCATCTTGTAAAATTTCCTCGATAGGTGCACCGGCTATACCTGCTGGCACTAAACCAAATGCGCTAAGTACGCTAAATCGCCCGCCTACATGTGGGTCAGCATTTACTACATCTAGCCCTAGTTGGCGTGCCTCCAAATCAAGTGGCGACCCTGGGTCAGTTATAAAGAGCATATGTTCATGCAGTGGCAATTTGGCGGTAGCGAAGGCAGTTGTAAAGAGAGCGCGAGCCGCCGCTGTCTCAATAGTAGAACCTGATTTAGAAGAGACGATTACTAAGGTTCGTGAAAGGTCTTTTGAGAGAGCATGTTTTACATAGTTTGGATCTGTTGAGTCTAGGAAGAAAATATCTTTATCCAATTGCAAGTTATAGCTCTTCGCAATGACCTCTGGACCAAGAGAGGAGCCACCCATGCCACATAAAACGATCTGATTAAGGGATTGGAAACGGTCTCTTAATTCTCTAATCTCTGGCAGCAGAGCAGATGACTGTTCCGGCAGATCTATCCAATTGAGCCTTATCGCTGCCTCCGCAGCAGCTTTAGCTCCCCACGTGGCAGAGTCCTTCTTAGCAATCCTGCGATGGATTGTGCGCAAGTTGCGATAGAGCTCGCTCTCTCGCTCAGCCTGGGTAAGAGCTAAAGTTGCCGTCATATATATTGGAGAGCTCTCTATTTAAGGGCGCGAGAGATATCTCCCACGACTCGATCAACGGTAAAGCCAAATTCCGAAAAGAGCTTTACCGCCCCAGCGGATGCTCCGTAGTGATCAAGTGAGATGATCAGGCCGTCATCGCCTACATATTCGCGCCAGCCTTGAGCGATACCTGCCTCAATACTTACGCGCAGAGCTGATTGCGGAATTATTGAATTGCGATACATCTCTGGTTCTTCGTTAAACCACTCTAAACATGGAGCGCTCACCACTCGCGTTGAGATGCCTTTTGCTTCCAGCGCTACCTGCGAATCTAGAGCGAGTGGAACTTCAGAACCGGTGGCGATAATTACCACTTGAATTGCACCCGATGCCTCTTTCAGAATGTAGGCGCCCTTGGCAGCACCCGCAGCATCACCATGGGTTGTGCGATCGACAATTCGCAGATTCTGGCGTGAGAGCAGTATTCCGGCTGGCTTGCGGCGCGTCAGAACTGATCTCCAGATTGCAGCTACCTCGTTGGCATCTGCAGGTCGAACCACTGCAAAATTTGGAATCGCACGCAGAGCTGCTAAGTGTTCTATTGGCTGGTGAGTCGGACCATCTTCACCTAATCCAATGGAGTCATGGGTCCAGATAAAGGTTGTGGGAATATTCATGAGAGCTGCCAATCTAACTGCAGGTCGCATGTAATCACTGAAGACCGCGAATGTGCCACCAAAGGCACGGGTTAAGCCGTGCAGGGTTATGCCGTTGAGGATAGAACCCATGGCATGTTCACGGATTCCAAAGTGAATGATTCGACCATACGGGTTTGCACCTGTAATTGGGCTCGATGCTGGCAGGAAAGATCCTCCACCTTCGATTGTCGTGTTATTACTCTCGGCTAGATCCGCCGAACCTCCCCAAAATTCAGGCAATACCTTTGCAATCGCATTAATCACTTGACCAGATGCGGCGCGAGTAGCTAGCTCTTTATCAGGGGAGAAGTTAGGAATCGTCGCATCCCAACCAGAAGGAAGAGCTCCACTTCGTAAGCGCTTGAGCAGGGTAGCTTTCTCAGGATTAGCTCTTTCCCAGATGACAAATCTCTTATCCCAGTTAGCTCGGGTGCTCGCCCCTCTTTCACCAACTAGGCGAATATGGTTTAAAACATCAGCAGGGAGGGCAAATTTCTCATCTGGGTTAAGTCCCAGTTCTATCTTTGTTGCCGCAATCTCTTCATCACCCAAGGCAGATCCATGTGACTTTGCCGTACCGCGTAACTTGGGAGCTGGCCATGCAATTACAGAGTGCATCCGAATTAGGGATGGTCGAGTAACTTCTGCCTTCGCTTCGGCCATCGCTGCATCCATAGCTGCCAGATCGATATCTCCATCGGGGAGAGTTGCAACTTCTTGGACATGCCAACCGTATGCTCGGTAACGCGCGGCAACATCTTCAGTGAAGGAGAGATGGGTATCTCCTTCAATTGAAATCCGATTATCGTCATATATAACATTTAAATTTCCGAGCGCTTGGGTACCAGCAAGTGAAGATGCTTCAGCAGAAACTCCTTCTTGGAGATCGCCATCGGATGCGATTACCCAGATGTTGTGATCAAAGATGGAGCTGCCGGCGGGCGCACTTGGATCAAGTAAGCCGCGCTCAAAGCGCGCTCCCATTGCAAATCCGACTGCGGTAGCAATGCCAGCGCCAAGCGGTCCGGTCGTCATCTCTACACCGGGTGTGTGGCCATACTCTGGGTGACCAGGAGTTTGTGATCCCCAAGTTCTGAAGCTCTGTAGATCCGACATTTCGAGGCCGTAACCACTATAGAAGAGTTGGGTATAGAGAGTCATCGAAGAGTGCCCGCAAGAGAGAATGAATCTATCTCTTCCTAACCATTGTGGATCACTTGGATCATGAATTAGATGGCGCTGAAAGAGAGCGTAAGCAACTGGAGCCAAGGACATCGCAGTTCCTGGGTGTCCATTACCTACCTTCTGAACTGCATCCATAGCTAGGGCGCGAGCATAGGCAACCGCTTTATCATCTAACTCACTCCAGCCAGCGATTGTCTTCATTCTCTCTCCCTATGCGCGTTTTCTAACAACTGATAAACGGACTTTCCATGCCGCAATATAGACAAGTACAGAGCCAAGTAGGTGGAAGCCAACTAGCAATTCTGGCAGCCCAAGCCAGTACTGGATATAACCAATAGCTCCCTGGGCAAGAGTGAGTGCTGTAAATATCCGCAACCACTTCTTTGTCTCAAAGGGGAGGTTCTTGGCACGTAAGA
Source organism: uncultured Candidatus Planktophila sp. (assembly GCA_964463845.1). Taxonomy (GTDB): domain Bacteria; phylum Actinomycetota; class Actinomycetes; order Nanopelagicales; family Nanopelagicaceae; genus Planktophila. Next base: position 130,511 of record CAYXDT010000001.1, read on the forward strand.
AGAAGAAGGTGACAATCAGCAAGAGCCAGACACTTGCGCTATGAACCCTCGTGATATCAGAAAAATCTAAGTTCAGGCGCGGAGCATCAGCATCGCCGGCATGAGGACCTGTTCCAGTGACAATCGTTCCAAAGACAATTGCCAGGAAGGCGAGATAGATATGCCAGATAGATAGGCGCGCAATCTGTGGGGAAGTGGAAGAAGTTCTAACAAAGGGGATGCGACGACGCGAGTGTAAAGAAGTTGCTGCGGCGATTAAGAGAATTGATAGAAGTAGATGGGAACCCACGGCGATAGGATTTAGATCAGTTAAGACTGTTATGCCACCAAGCAATCCTTGCGCCAGAATTCCTAGAATCTGGAAGGCGCCGAGAAGACGTAGATCGCGACGCCTGCCAACCAAGATAGTAAGAAGTGTGGCGATTGCGGCGAAGAGCAGGGCGAATGTTAATAAGCGATTTCCAAACTCGATCCAAGCATGCAGGGCGCCCTCTTCTTGTCCGGGCACCGGGGTGTAAGAGCCGGGCACACACTCTGGCCAAGTCGGACAGCCGAGTCCGGAGCCAGTTAAGCGAACCGCTCCACCTGTGATGACAAGGGCCGATTGTAGAAAGAGAAGGAGCCCCGATAATGGGATTAGCGCCTTCCGAGCTATTGACTGGGCGGCGATCACATTGCCTAGCCTATGACCTCAAGCGGTACGACGCGCGCGCTTGGAGTGGCAGGGGCCAGGGAATTACGACACAATAGTGTTGTGAAATTCGATGACTTAAAGACTCGCGATGCTATCGCCCGCTCTGTCCTCGAAAATGGCCCATCGACCGCGGTCACTTTGGGAGAGCGGTTGGCGCTAACTCCTGCTGGAATCCGGCGCCATCTAGATCTCCTAATTGCCGATGGAGTTTTAGAGGCGCGCGAACCTCATCAAGCGCTATCTCGCGGACGAGGTCGCCCCTCCAAGGTCTTTGTTATGACCGATTTTGGACGTGAAAAGTTTCAACATTCATATGATGATTTAGCTGTTGCTGCCCTTAAATTTATGGCCTCTCAATCAGGTGATCACCTGGTAAGCGCTTTCGCAAAATCACGCGCCGACGATATCGAGAGTAAGGCGGCAGTAGCACTTGCCAAGCGCAGCAATAAAACGCTAGCGCTAGCAGGTTTTCTTACAGAACAGGGCTATGCCGCAAGCGTGGAAGTTAAATCAAATGGGGAGCAGCTCTGCCAGCATCATTGCCCGATAGCGCATGTGGCCGCTGAGTATCCGCAACTTTGTGAAGCCGAAACGGAAGCTTTCTCCAGAATTCTAGGAACACATGTTCAAAGATTGGCCACTATCGCCCATGGTGATGGTGTCTGCACGACCTACATCCCCAATCTCGCGCAAGTAAAGAAGAAATCCAATAGTAACTCCACGAAGATAACCGCTGGAAAGGCGTCCTAATGACAACTGCACATCCTGAATTAGATGGTCTTGGAAATTATGAGTACGGCTGGTCCGATAAGAATGACAGCGGATCTAACGCCAAGCGGGGAATCAGCGAAGAGGTTGTTCGTGATATCTCAGAGAAGAAGAGTGAACCGCAGTGGATGCTTGATCTGCGTCTGAAAGGGCTATCGCTCTTTGAGAAGAAGCCAATGCCATCATGGGGCTCAGATCTCTCCGGAATTTTCTTTGACACTATCAAATACTTTGTGCGCTCTACCGAGAAGCAGGCAACTACTTGGGATGATCTACCTGATGACATTAAAAATACCTATGACCGTTTAGGTATTCCTGAGGCTGAGAAGCAGAGGTTGGTCTCTGGAGTCGCCGCCCAGTACGAGTCAGAAGTTGTCTACCACTCAATCCGTGAAGATCTTGAGAAGCAAGGCGTTATCTTCCTTGATACCGATAGCGCTCTCAAGCAACACCCTGAGCTCTTTAAGGAGTATTTCGGAACTGTAATTCCAGTTGGTGACAATAAGTTTGCCGCTCTAAATACCTCAGTCTGGTCTGGTGGTTCATTTATCTATGTGCCAAAGGGAGTCCATGTTGATATCCCATTGCAAGCATATTTCCGTATCAATACTGAGAATATGGGGCAGTTTGAACGTACTCTGATAATTGCAGATGAGGATTCTTATATTCATTATGTAGAGGGCTGCACTGCTCCCATCTACAAGTCAGATTCATTGCACTCAGCTGTCGTTGAAATTATCGTTAAGAAGGGTGCCCGAGTTCGCTATACGACAATCCAAAATTGGTCGAATAACGTCTACAACCTTGTAACCAAGCGCGCTACCTGTGCTGAAGGTGCAACCATGGAATGGGTCGATGGCAATATCGGTTCCAAGGTAACCATGAAGTATCCAGCTGTAATGTTGATGGGGCCACATGCAAAGGGAGAGACCCTCTCACTTGCTTTTGCAGGTCCTGGGCAACATCAAGATTCTGGAGCCAAAATGGTTCACGCTGCGCCCTACACATCCTCATCAGTGATTTCGAAATCCGTGGCTCGTGGTGGCGGTCGCACCTCCTACCGTGGATTGGTGCAAATCCAAGAGGGCGCTCATCACTCTGCCAGTACTGTTAAATGCGATGCACTTTTGGTCGACACAATTTCGCGCTCAGATACATATCCTTATGTTGATATCCGCGAAGATGATGTCTCTATGGGACACGAAGCAACAGTCTCTAAGATCTCTGATGACCAGCTCTTTTACCTAATGTCTCGTGGCCTCAATGAAGATGAGGCGATGGCGATGATTGTGCGCGGCTTTATTGAGCCAATCGCGCGCGAGCTTCCAATGGAGTATGCCCTCGAACTAAACCGTTTAATTGAACTTCAAATGGAAGGTGCAGTTGGATAATGACAACGCTGCAATCAAATCTTCTAGAAAGTCACACGCCAACCGGGCGGGAAGAGGCGTGGCGATTTACTCCGCTAAAACGTCTCGGTGGCATGCATGATGGCTCAGCCAAAATTGACTCTCGCATCTCACTCGCCGCGAAGGGTGCGCTCCCAAAGGGTGCCACTTTCGCAGTAGAAGAGATCACGGCGTTGACAGAGAGCGATGATGCAATTGTGCAACGTATCCGTGCTCACACCAGTTCGGGATCAGTTCTATCAATTGCAAATGATGCAGAGATAGCAGAGCCAATCTTTCTTAATCGCACCGCCTTTGGTTTGGATTCATCTGAATTTGCCCGAGTGCAGATTCGTTTGGGAAGCCATGCCAAGGCAACGGTAGTTATGGAGAACTCCGGAGATACTCACCTCGCTGAGGATCTTGAGATTTCGCTGGCACCGGGCTCCCATCTAAGGCTCATCTCTTTGCAGGAGTGGGGCAGTAAGACTATTCATGCAGCTCGTCACCATGCCGTTGTAGATCGCGATGCCACCTTTGTCTCACTTGTAGTTACAGTCGGAGGAGATCTAGTGCGTCTACTTCCTACCGTTGACTTTGTAGCTCCTGGCGCATCGTGTGATCTCTCTGGCGTCTACTTTGCAACAGCTGGTCAATTCTTTGAACATCGCATGTTTGTTGATCACAAGGTTCCCAACGCTAAGTCGCGCGTAAATTACAAAGGCGCACTGGCAGGGGATAAGGCGCATACCGTCTGGATTGGTGATGTATTTATCCGCGCAGCTGCGGAAGGAACAGATACCTACGAACTAAACCGCAACTTGCTACTTACAGATGGTGCTCGCGCTGACTCTGTTCCAAATTTAGAGATTGAAACTGGCGAGATTGTGGGAGCCGGACACGCATCAACAACTGGACGCTTTGACGATGAACAACTCTTCTACCTAATGTCACGCGGAATCAATGAAGAAGATGCAAAGCGACTAGTTGTGCGCGGCTTCTTCAGTGAAATCATCGCGCAGATAGGTATCAACGAAGTAGAGGAACGCTTGATGGCTCGCATCGATGGCGAACTTGCTAAGGCAGGTAGGTAATGTCAGATATTTCGCTCGCGTCATTAGTACCGGGTAAGCCGGTACGTATTGAGAAGAATGGTGAAGCTGTATGCGTAGCTCGGATTGGCGATGAGGTATTTGCTATTGGAGATACCTGCAGCCACTCAGATGCCTCATTAGCCGAGGGTGATATTTCAGATTTCAAGATTGAATGCTGGCTCCATGGCGCCGAATTTGATCTACGAACAGGGGAGGCTCTAACTCCTCCAGCTGTTGCACCAGTAAAGAGCTATTCAGTAACTGTCGACGGAGACTCCGTCACGGTCGAGATGTAACGGAGATAAGTTATGAGCACTCTAGAGATTCGTGGATTAAAAGTTTCTGTTGAAACAGAGCAGGGCGCAGTTGAGATTCTAAAAGGTGTAGATCTGACTATTAAGTCAGGTGAGACCCACGCAATCATGGGCCCTAACGGTTCAGGCAAATCAACTCTGGCATATTCAATTGCCGGTCACCCTAAGTACACCATCACCAGCGGAACAGTGACTCTTGATGGGGAAGATGTTCTAGCCATGAGCGTTGATGAGCGAGCAAAGGCTGGTCTATTTTTGGCGATGCAATATCCGGTTGAAGTTCCTGGGGTTTCAGTCTCAAACTTCCTGCGTACTGCAGCTACCGCTCTTCGCGGAGAGGCGCCAAAGCTGCGCGAATGGGTAGGCGAGGTCAAGGCAGCTATGGAATCTCTGAAGATGGATCCTGCATTTGCTCAACGTAACGTCAATGAAGGTTTCTCAGGAGGCGAAAAGAAGCGCCACGAGATTATGCAGCTCGAACTACTACGTCCAAAGTTTGCGATCCTCGACGAGACAGATTCAGGGCTAGATGTGGATGCCCTCCGTGTTGTTTCCGAAGGTGTTGTCCGAGCCAAGGCTGCCAATAACCATGGCATCTTGCTAATCACTCACTACACCAGAATCCTTAAATATATAAAGCCTGATTTTGTGCATGTCTTTGCCAACGGAAGAATTGTTGAAGAAGGTGGACCAGAGTTAGCCGATAAATTGGAAGCGCAAGGTTATGCGGAGTACGTAACCGCTTAATATGACCTTTTCGGCAGCGACCCTCGCACAGGATTTTCCAATACTTTCCCGGAGAATTCGCGATGACAAGCGCCTGGTTTATCTTGATTCAGGCGCAACTAGTCAGAAGCCGAACGTTGTTATAGAAGCGGAAAGTAATTTCTATCGTCTTCATAATGCTGCAGTACATAGGGGAGCTCACCAGTTAGCAGAAGAGGCAACTGATGCATATGAGGGTGCGCGCGCGATTGTGGCTCGCTTTCTAAATGCAAGTGTGGATGAGATCATCTTCACGAAGAGCGCTACAGAGTCCCTAAATCTCATCGCATATGCCATGGGAAATGCGAAGAGTGGTAATCGTTTTCACCTAAAGGCTGGAGACGAGATTGTCATCTCCGAAATGGAACATCATGCCAATCTAATTCCTTGGCAACAGTTGGCAGAACGCACCGGCGCAACGCTTAAATGGTTCGAAGTGACAGAAGATGGTCGCCTGGATCTATCGAAGCTGGAAGGTGTCGTTACTGAAAGATGCAAAGTTGTGGCTATCACGCACCAATCAAATGTACTTGGAACGATTAACCCTCTTGAAGATATCGCCGCACGGGCGCGTGAGGTAGGTGCCATATTTGTATTAGATGCCTGCCAATCGGTTCCTCATATGCCGGTAGATGTAAAGAAGCTGGGCGTTGACTTCGTAACCTTCTCAGGTCACAAAGCAGTCGGTCCAACTGGAGTCGGTGTTCTTTGGGGGCGTGCTGCGCTGTTGGCAGAGCTGCCACCATTTCTGACAGGCGGCTCCATGATTGAAAATGTAACTATGACTACAGCCACCTGGGCTGCTGCTCCCAAAAAATTCGAAGCTGGCGTTCCCAATATGGCACAAGCAGTTGGCCTAGGAGCTGCCCTTAACTATCTTATGGATATTGGAATGGGAGAAATCTTCTCCCACGAGATAGCGCTGACTGAGTATGCCCTTTCAAAACTCCTGCAGATAAAAGATCTGAAAATTATTGGGCCACAAGATATGCAGATGCGTGGAGGGACTCTCTCATTTACTTGTGGAGATATCCACCCACACGATCTCGGACAATTCTTAGATAGTAAAGGGGTCGCGGTAAGAACTGGCCACCATTGCGCCTGGCCCTTGACGCGCAAACTAGGCGTGCCGGCTACGACGAGAGCCTCTCTATACCTCTATAACACTGAGGCAGATATAGATGAATTGGTATTGGCCATAACAGATGCACAGAAATACTTTGGTTAGAGATGCAACTAGATAATCTCTATCAAGAGGTAATTCTTGATCACTACAAGAACCCTCAGCATAAGAAGCTAAACCCAACCTTCGATGCCCAGGTTCACCATATAAATCCCAGCTGCGGTGACGAAATCACCTTGAATGTGACCCTGTCAGGCGAATTAATTCAGGATATCTCTTGGGATGGAGTTGGCTGCTCTATTTCACAGGCGAGCGTCTCTATTTTGACAGACCTGTTAATTGGAAAGACGCTGCCGCAGGCACAGCTCATCTCTGACTCATTTATGGAGCTGATGCAAAGCAAGGGAACTAGCCAAGGGGATGACGCATTATTAGAAGATGCCGTCGCCCTCGCGGGAGTCTCACAGTATCCAGCGCGTATCAAATGTGCTCTTCTTGGATGGATGGCATTTAAGGATGCCAGTTTGCAAGCGCTGGCTAAGCGATGATCAATAAGAAAGTAGGATAGGGCTATGGTTGCAAAGGTTGAAGATATCAATGAGGCGATGAAGGATGTTGTTGATCCCGAGCTAGGAATAAATGTTGTTGATCTAGGGCTGATTTACGACATGATGGTTGATGAGAACAATATTGCAGTTCTTAACATGACCCTCACATCGGCGGCCTGCCCTCTCCAGGATGTAATTGAAGATCAGACCAGGCAGGCGCTTGCTCCCTTCACTGATGATGTAAAGATTAACTGGGTCTGGATGCCACCTTGGGGCCCAGATAAGATTTCTGATGACGGTCGTGAGCAGCTACGCGCTCTCGGCTTTACAGTCTAAAAGCGCACCCATCTAAATGTCGCAACAAGCCGCTTGGATGACCTTTCGTTCCATGACGGCTGATCCTTCAGTTAAGAGCACCAAGCTGAAGGCGGGAACTATCAAACGTATCGCCTCATACGGATCTCCTTACAAACGTCAGATAACAATCTTTCTCTTTACAGTTGTAATTGAAGCGCTACTTATAATCTCGACTCCGCTTCTCTTGCGGGAGTTGATTGATAAGGGCGTTGTTCCAAAGAATGGCCAGCTCATAACCAACTTAGCAATCTTGGTTGGGGTACTAGCCATTGTTGATGCGGGCTTTAATATCTTCGGCCGTTGGTACTCAGCGCGAATCGGGGAGGGGCTTATCTATGATCTGCGCTCTCAGGTATTCGCCCATGTACAACGCCAATCGATCGCATTCTTTACTCGAACACAGACCGGCTCACTAATCTCACGTATTAACTCTGATGTAATGGGAGCGCAGCAGGCATTTACCGGGACCTTATCCGGAGTTGTTAGCAATGTTGTCTCCTTAACACTTGTTGTGACGACAATGCTCTTTCTATCGTGGCAAATCACCATCGTCTCTCTAATCCTTCTCCCAGCATTTCTTTTGCCGACTAAATGGGTGGGCAAGAGAATCCAGGCCCTGACTCGTGATGCCTTCTCTCTCAATGCCACTATGTCGAGCACGATGACGGAGAGATTTAATGTCTCTGGCGCACTCCTGGTGAATCTATATGGCAAGCCAAAGTCCGAGGAGAGCCTCTTCCGTTCTCGAGCGAGGAAAGTTGCTGATATCGGTATTCAAACAGCGATGCTAAATCGCATCTTCTTTGTCGGCATCACCAGCGTGGCAGCAATCGCCACTGCCTTTGCATATGGAATTGGCGGACATTTAGCTATATCAGGCTCCGTGACAGTGGGAACTCTCTTAGCTATTGCCGCGCTCTTGGCCAGACTATATGGACCCTTGACCGCCCTCTCTAATGTTCGAATCGATGTTATGACTTCATTGGTCTCCTTTGAGAGGGTATTCGAAGTCTTAGATCTACAACCCATGGTGGTCGACAAGGTAGATGCTCGCGTTCTTGCTGGACGAGATCTTGAAGTCACCTTTGATAAAGTCTCATTCTCTTACCCCAGAGCTGATGAAATTTCCCTGGCATCACTCGAATCTGCAGCTCGTGCTGAGATAGTTGATTCGGGTGAAATTCTCCACGAAGTTTCCTTCACCGCCAGGGCTGGATCAATAACAGCTTTAGTTGGCCCCTCGGGCGCCGGTAAGACAACAATTAGTGGATTGGTGCCGCGCCTTTATGATGTCTCCGCCGGCTCTATAAAGGTAAACGGAATTGATGTTCGTGACTACACTCTCGAATCTTTACGCGGCTCAATCGGTGTTGTCATGCAGGATGCACATCTTTTTCACGAGACTATCGCTGAGAATTTGCGATATGCCAAAGCTGATGCAACAGAGGAAGAGATGAGAGTTGCATGCCAGGCGGCACAGATTTGGAGTTTGATTGAATCCCTTCCCAATGGTCTTGAGACCATGGTTGGAGAGCGTGGCCATCGTCTTTCAGGTGGCGAGAAGCAGCGGCTAGCAATTGCACGCCTTCTGCTCAAGGCTCCGGCAATAGTTATCTTGGATGAGGCTACGGCTCATTTGGACTCTGAGAATGAGGCGCTAGTGCAGCAAGCGCTAAAGGCGGCCCTGCAGGGGAGAACGTCAATAGTCATTGCACACCGATTAAGCACCGTTATGGAAGCTGATCAAATCTTGGTTCTAGAGAAGGGAAGAGTTGTTGAGCGAGGTCGCCACGATGAATTAATTGCCACTGGCGGGCTCTACTCCGAGCTCTTTACTAGGCAAGACCTCACGGCGAATTAAGAACCTTCCATAAATAACGAGGCCTGCAAAGAAGATCCATTGCAGCGCATATGCCAGATGGGGACCGTCAGATAGCTCTGGCAATTCGGCTGGAACCTTTGGGGTAAGTGAAGGCTGGTTACCACCTAATAAATCGATGTAAAAACTCTCACTCTTCTGACCCGATTCTTCATCTGCCTCTGAAATAAGCCCTCTGGAGTTGCCAACGGGAATAGCAAAGAATGAACCTTGAGGAAGAGAAGAATCCAAGCGAAGCCTTCCAGAAATTTCTACCAATCCAATTGGAAGCGTTGGTAGATCTGGTGGTGTCATGGCAGTTGCGCCGGCCTTCACCCAACCACAATCCACCCAGAAGCTCTTGCCATCAATGGCGGTGAAGCGGGTTAGGAGCTGGAAGCCATACTGTCCCTCAAAGTAACGATTACGGAGCAACACTTGATTTGAAGTATCAAACTCCCCAGATACAGTCACTGGTTTCCACTCATTCCTAGTCGGAGAGTCGATCAAATCGTTCAGGGCAGAGCTGGCAACGGCGGTATTTTTCTCAATCACATCATTTCTATCTTGGCGAGCAATCCCACGTTCATATTGCCACTGTGCTGCCAAGAAACAGCCAGCAATTAGAACTAGTGCAATCAGGGACCGTACTAGAGAGTAACTCTCCCTCTTCCTATTCAATGCCTCGCGGCCTCTTCTGCAAGATAGCGGCGCCTGGAATAATCGTCTCACGACCAGCATTTGCAACAACTACTGCAATGTATGGAAGCGTTACTGCGCCAAGGAGGGCAAACCAGCGGTAGGGGCTGGGAAGAATTACAGTCAGAATAAAGCAAGCTGTGCGAATCATCATCGAGATGAAGTAGCGACGTTGGCGCGCAGATTGCTCTGAAGAAAGGGCTTGCGGCGCACTCGTGATGTCGAAAACATCATCTTCTCTAGCCATAGTGCAACAGTAGGGTAGTTTTCTCGCATGAGCGAGTCGACATCAATTGCGCTAGTAACTGGTGGAAATCGTGGAATTGGGCTGGCTATCGCGCAATCTCTTCAGGCAGCCGGCCATCGCGTCGTAATTACCTATCGCAGCGGCACGCCCCCAGAAGGCTTTGCTGCAGTCCAGATGGATGTAACTGATGCAGCTAGCGTTGATGAGGCCTTTGCAAAGATTGAGGGCGAGATTGGTTTGCCAGAAATTATTGTGGCCAATGCCGGAGTCACTAAAGATGGACTGGTCTTGCGAATGAGTGATGAAGATTTCACTAGTGTCATTGATACCAACCTGTCAGGCGCCTTCCGTGTCGCCAAGCGTGGCTCCAAGGGTCTTCTGAAGTTAAAGCGTGGTCGCCTTATATTTGTCGGCTCTGTTGTTGGCAGCGTTGGGGCAGCAGGCCAGGTTAATTACTCGGCCTCGAAATCTGGTTTAGTTGGAATGGCGCGCTCCTTCGCTCGCGAGCTAGGTAGTCGTGGCATTACTGCAAATGTTGTTGCGCCTGGTTTTGTTGAGACAGATATGACTGCCGAACTAGATCAGAAGCGAAGAGATGAGATTTCCGCGCAAGTTCCTCTGGGGCGATTTTGTAGCACTGCTGAGATTGCAGAGGTCGTAACCTTCATCGCTTCAGAGCACGCTAGCTACATAACAGGAGCCATCATCCCGGTTGATGGTGGATTAGGGATGGGGCACTAGATATGGGAATTCTGCAAGATAAAAATATTCTGGTTACTGGAGTTCTCACCGATGGCTCAATCGCTTTTCACATAGCGAAGATTGCCCAGGAGCAAGGTGCAAATGTTCTCTTAACAGGGTTTGGGCGGGCGCTTAGTCTGACAACGCGCATTGCGGGCAGGTTACCTAGAACAGCTCCGATAATTGAGTTAGATGTGACTAACCAAGCGCACCTTGATGGCTTAGCGAGCGAAGTTGCCAAACATGTTCCTCATCTTGATGGAGTTGTTCATTCAATTGGCTTTGCTCCTGAAGCCGCCTTGGGTGGAAACTTCCTCAATACTTCTTGGGAGGACGTTGCTACTGCCCTGCATGTATCTGCATACTCTCTGAAATCTCTAACAATGGCTTGTCGACCAACCTTTAAGGGGGGAGCATCTATTGTTGGTTTAGATTTTGATGCTCAGGTTGCCTGGCCTAAGTACGACTGGATGGGTGTTGCAAAGGCTGCTCTTGAATCCACGTCGCGATATCTCGCACGCGATTTAGGTAATGAGAATGTGCGCATTAACTTAGTCGCAGCAGGTCCCATCAGAACGATGGCGGCAAAGTCCATTCCTGGTTTTGACGAGTTTGAAAAGGTCTGGAACGCGCGTAGTCCTCTTGAATGGGATGTGACCGATCCAGTTCCTGCTGCAAAGGCTGCGGTAGCGCTCTTAAGTGATTGGTTCCCAAAGACGACAGCAGAAATCATCCATGTAGATGGTGGGCTACACGGAATGGGCGCCTAAACACACGGGATTTTTGATTTAACCCCTACTCAGGTAGCCTTGCCCCAGACCAGTAGCCTCGGCTGCTGCAAGAGGAGCTCACCGCTCCCACCTCTTTCGCTCAGGCGGATTGGTTAGTCGGCAGTAAAACTGATTTGAGTTTTACTCTCTCTATGCGGTGCGCTTTTTTTGTAGCGACTTGGATACTCAAGAACCGAACATAGGAGCAGAAATCACAACAGAACCGCGCATTAACGACCGTATCCGCACACCCCAGATTCGTCTCATCAATTACACCGGTGAACAAGTTGGAGTTGTAGATATCGAAGCAGCGCTAGCAATGGCGGATGAAATCGGATTAGATCTCGTTGAGATCGCACCCGAAGCTAATCCACCAGTGTGCAAGATCATGGACTTCGGCAAGTACAAGTACCAGGAAGCACAGAAAGCTCGCGAAGCACGTCAAAACCAGACCCATATTGTGGTGAAGGAAGTGCGATTGACACCAAAGATCGAAAATCACGACTACGAAACTAAGCGTTCTGCAGTCGAGAAGTTCCTCAAAGGTGGAGACAAGGTGAAGATAACGATGAAGTTCCGTGGCCGTGAGCAAACACGTCCAGAGCTCGGTTACAAACTCTTGCAACGTCTTGCAGAAGATGTCAAAGAGATTGCATTCGTGGAGTTCGCTCCTAAGCAAGAAGGTCGACAGATGACGATGGTCCTAGGGCCGACGAAGAAGAAGACCGAAGCGGTAGCAGAACAGAAGGCAGCGCGAGCTGCCAAAGTGAAGGCTGCTGAAGAAGATGCAGCCGCACAGTAGTTTTAAAAGATTTTTAACATCGACGAAGTAACAGGAGAAGATAAATGCCAAAGATGAAGACCCATAGTGGTGCGAAGAAGACCTTCCGCGTCACAGGAACTGGAAAGATCATGCACGAGCGTGCCGGCAAGCGCCACCTTTTGGAGCACAAGTCATCACGCGTTACTCGTCGTTTGAGTCAAGAGTCATCAGCAAAGTCCACCGTCACCATGACAGCCAAGCGCATGCTTGGTTTGAAGTAAGGGAGCGGCTAAATGAGAGTCAAGCGCGGAGTACATGCGGCCAAGAAGCGTCGCACAACTTTAGAGCGTGCTGCGGGATACCGCGGACAGCGTTCTCGTCTTTTCACAAAGGCCAAGGAGCAAGTTACTCACTCCATGGTCTACGCCTTCAATGATCGTAAAGATAAGAAAGGCGATTTCCGTCAGCTCTGGATTCAGCGTATTAACGCTGCAGCGCGTGAGAACGGGATGACCTATAACCGTTTCATCCAGGGTCTTAAAGCTTCAGGGCTAGAGATTGATCGTCGCGTTCTTTCAGATATTGCGACGAATGATCCAGCGGCATTTAAAGTTCTTGTGGATGTTTCTCGCAAGAACCTTCCTGCAGCATAATTTAATTTCTTCCAATGATTGAGAGCCTTCACTCGCCACATGTTGCGCGGGTGAAGGCTCTTATTGGTTCCAAAGGGGCGAAGGAACGCCGCGAACAAGGGCTATTTGTCGCCGAAGGCGTTCAATGCGCACGAGAAGCTCTTGCATCACAGGATGGCCCAGAGTTAAAACTTCTTTATGCAACGGAAATTGGTCTCTCTAAGATTTCCGAACTCGACCTCGATTCAGTCGAAGTTATAGAAGTATCTGAGGCTGTTATGAGGGCGATGTCGGATACCGTATCGCCGCAAGGGTTAATCTCGCTCTGCTACAAACCTGATATAGATTTTTCTAAGCTCAAGGCGACAGGAAAATCACGATTCATCTACCTGCACGAGATTCAAGATCCGGGCAACGCTGGAACAATTCTTCGCACGGCGGATGCCATGGGAATCTCTGCGGTCATTACATCACCAGATTCTGTAGATATGTATTCACCAAAAGTAGTTCGCTCTACAGCGGGCTCCCTTTGGAGCGTCCCCGTCTATGAAGGCATTTCATTTAATCGCGTGGCAGAGCACTTTCCCAGTGCCCAGAAGTTACTTCTCTCATCTCACGCAAAAACCTCAATTCTTGAAATCTCAACTTCAGGTGATTGCATAGCAATCTTTGGCAACGAGGCAAGGGGAGTGGATGCAGCAGCACTTGGCGCACCAGCAATTGGCTCACCAGCACTTGGCTCACCAGTTACTGAGGTAACAATTCCTATGGCCGG
>CAYXDT010000001.1:144146-155608 GCA_964463845.1 uncultured Candidatus Planktophila sp.
TTGGCTCACCAGCACTTGGCTCACCAGTTACTGAGGTAACAATTCCTATGGCCGGAAGAGCTGAAAGTCTGAACTTATCGGCAGCCGCCTCTATCGTAATGTTCACCCTTTCTTCAAAGGTCGCAGGTTAGAATTAGCGCCATGAATCCGGCGGATGTTGCATCGTGGATCGGCGATGCCGAAAAGGCATTTGCTGCTGCAACCGATCTGGAGACTCTCAAAGTTGCTCGCCTTGCTCACACAGGGGATAAGGCACCTATCTCGCTAGCAAGTCGCGCCCTTGGATCGCTCTCACCCGATGAGAAAGCAAGAGCCGGAAAACTCATTGGAGATGCGAAGGCGGAGATTGCCAAGGCTCTGGCTATAGCTACAGATAAATTAGAGAGCGAACGTGATGCCAAGGTGCTACTTGAAGAGGTAGTCGATATCACTCTGCCTCTCCTTCGACGCCACCGTGGAGGGCTACACCCGATAACAATTATTAAGAACGAGGTCTCTGATTTCTTTATCGAGCAAGGGTATTCAGTTGAAGAAGGGCCTGAACTTGAATCAGGTTGGCTAAACTTTGATGCACTGAATATCCCGGCAGATCACCCAGCGCGAACAATGCAGGACACTTTCTTTATCGAACCTATCGACTCTGGCATGGTTCTTCGCACACAAACCTCACCAGTTCAAATTCGCTCAATGCTCACACAAGAGCCTCCCATTTATATGATTTGCCCAGGTCGCACCTTTCGTGCAGACGAATTAGATGCCACCCATAGCCCCGTCTTCCACCAAGTCGAAGGCCTGGTTGTAGATAAGGGCATCACTATGGCTCATCTAAAGGGTACGCTCGATAATTTCGCCCGTCACATGTTTGGCTCTGATGTTGTTACTCGACTACGCCCATCTTTCTTCCCATTCACCGAGCCAAGCGCTGAAGTAGATATCTTCTTCAATGGTCGCTGGATTGAATGGGGCGGGTGTGGAATGGTAAATCCAAAGGTTCTGGTGACCTGTGGAATCGATACAGATATTTACACTGGCTTTGCATTTGGGATGGGGCTAGAACGCACCTTGATGGTTCGCCATGGGATTACCGATATGCATGACATCGTCGAAGGTGATCTTCGTTTCACGCGGCAGTTTGGTGTTGGGCTCTAAATGCGCGCACCTCTATCGTGGATTCGTGAATTTGTCGACATCCCTAACTCTATTTCTGCAGAAGAGATCTCCGATGCGCTGATACGTGTTGGTTTCGAAGTTGAAGAGATCATCAAACAAGGGGCGGATTTAACAGGGCCCTTGGTCTTTGCAAAGGTTCTAAGCATTGAAGAGCTAAGAGAGTTTAAGAAACCAGTACGTTATGTCGGTCTTGATTGTGGCGAAAAAGAGATCAGATATGTCATCTGTGGCGCCACCAACTTTATAGTTGGAGATCTCATTGTGGCAGCCCTTCCTGGCGCCGTTCTGCCAGGTGACTTTGCTATCGCTGCCCGCGAAACTTATGGCAAGACCTCCAACGGAATGATCTGTTCTGCGCGCGAACTTGGCCTAGGAGATGATCACGCAGGAATCATGACCTTCGCTGAAGGCACAGTAGAGATTGGCGAAGATGCAATCACTGGATTGATGATTAACGATGTCATCTTCGATATCGCAGTTAATCCAGATCGTGGTTATGCCCTTAGTATTCGTGGCATCGCCCGCGAAGTGGCTGGCTCACTTGGCCTAACTTTCAAAGATCCGGTGGATGCCCTCCGCAGTCTGAGTTTCCCTGATACCGGTAAAGGTGTATCTGCAAAGATTGCTGATAAGTCAACTGCATCCGTCTTTTATCTGCGCACCCTTTCCAATTTTGATTCATCCGCAACAACACCTCTCTGGATGCGCCGCCGCATTGAGAAGATGGGCATGCGCTCAATCTCTCTCGTCGTGGATGTAACCAACTACGTCATGCTCGAACTAGGTCAACCACTCCATGCATTTGATAAATCGAAGATAAAAGGCGGGCTTACTATTAAGCGCGCAGGTAAGGCCCAGCCTTTCACAACCCTCGATGGTCAAGTACGCCAACTTGATCCAGATGACCTCATGGTCTGCGATGACGAGGGACCTCTCGCCTTGGCTGGAACGATGGGCGGGGCCTCATCGGAGATTTCTGAAAGTACAACCGATATCGCTCTCGAGGCTGTTCGCTTTGATCCAGTGTGTGTCGCCAAAAATTCGCGGCGTCATAAATTGTCATCAGAAGCATCTCGACGCCTGGAACGAAGTGTTGATCCAACACTCGCTCAGTTCGCATCTGCGCGCTTTGTGCAGTTATTGACTGAGAATAGCTCAGCTCAGCATGTGGCAACGCTTGTTGATGGGAAACCTAGTTTCTCTCCAGCTGTAAAGGTTGATCCGCAGTATATTTCTCGCATCCTGGGTGTTGAAGTCTCACCAGCGAAGATTGCAGAGGTTCTGCGAACTATCGGCTGTGATGTAAATGAGCAGAGTTTTGAAGTTACGCCACCTGCCTGGAGATCTGATTTGTTGACCCAAGCCGACTTTACTGAAGAAGTCGCTCGCATGATTGGTTATGACAAGATTCCATCGGTATTACCTCCTCGCCCCAAGCACGCATCTCTGACTCCTACGCAGAAGCGCCGTCGTGCGATTGCTGCGATGTTGGCGAGCCGAGGTCTGGCTGAAGTGCAGACATTCCCTTTCACCAATCAAGAGACCATTGATTTCATGGGATTCGTGGGCGATCGCGCTGCGACCTACAAAATAGCAAATCCGATGTCTGAAGAGTATCCCTTGATGCGGGTTCATCTTGTGCCAGGGTTAATTGAGGTAGCTCAACGCAACATCAGCCGCGGGGCAAAAGATTTTGCAATCTTTGAGATGGGATCGATATTCCGTAGCTCACAGAAGCTGGTCCCGTTCATCTCTCCTGACTTATCTAAAAGAGCTGACCAGAAGATCATTGATGAGATTTTTTCCAGCGTTCCACCGCAGGCATACCACGTTGCGGGTTTACTAGTCGGCAAGGTTGAGAACGAGGATTGGCAAGGCAAGGCTCGTGCATACAACTGGCAGGATGCAATCGGATTTGCGCAAGATATTCTGCAGCTATGTAATCTGGACTGGACAATTAAGCGTTCCGATTTTGCACCTTGGCACCCAGGTCGATGCGCCGAACTCATCGTTGATGGGAAAGCGGTCGCACATGCGGGAGAGTTACATCCGCGGATTGTCGCCAAGTACGGTCTACCGGAACGCGCTGCCGCCTTTGCGGTGGGCTTAAGCGCTCTTCCGGATTCAGCTTTAGTTCGCCCAATAAGAGTTGGCACTATGCCGGCTGCCCTTCAGGATGTTGCGCTCATCGTGAATTCTGATGTGACCGCCTCTCAGGTTGAGGCCGCCCTTCGCGCAGGCGCGGGTGAACTTCTCGAGTCGATTACCCTCTTTGATCGTTACGACAAGTTAGGGGAGGGCAAGATTTCACTCGCTTTCTCCATGGTCTTCCGAGCCCCGGACCGGACTCTGACTGGAGCTGAGGTAACGCAGATGCGCGAAGCAGCCGTTGCTGCAGCAGTCAAGGCCACAGGAGCCATTCTGCGTACTGCATAAATATGCAATAAAGTGCATATTTATGCTATTATCGCCCCATGAAAATCGGTGTTGTTGGAGCTAGCGGATATGCAGGAGGGGAGCTCCTGCGCCTGCTTGCGTTGCATCCGCATTTTGAAGTCACTGCCATCACAGCGCACTCGAATGCGGGGGAGTTAATAACTTCAGTGCACCCGCATTTGCAGAACTACTCTGGAATGAAGTTCAACGCATTCACTGCCACAGATTTCGAAGATTGCGAGTTAATTTTCCTAGCCCTTCCTCATGGCGAGTCAGCGAAGGTAATCTCACAACTTCCCGAAGCTGCAAAAATTGTTGATCTGGGCGCGGACTACAGATTAGAGAGCGCTGAAAAATGGAGTAAGTATTACGGGGGCGATTACGCTGGTGCATGGACATATGGTCTTGCTGATATTGAACCCTTCAAGTCCTTGATTTCTAAATCCACCAGAGTGGCCAATCCAGGTTGTTATGCAACATCTATCGCTTTAGGAGCTGCCCCTGCAGCCGCAATTGCTGATTTATCCGATGTTGTGGTGGTAGCCGCTTCCGGAACAACCGGTGCCGGAAGAAGTGCAAAGATCAGCCTTATTGCAAGCGAGGTTGCTGGATCGCTTACATCCTATAAATTCGCAGGAGCCCACCAACATACTCCGGAGATTGAACAAGCGCTTGCAAAAGTGTCAGGTAGTGATGCAAAAGTATCTTTCACGCCAATCCTTGCCCCGATGCCGCGCGGAATCCTCTCAACGATTACGGCAAAGCTAACAAAAAACCTTTCCACTGAAGAGGTACATGCACTTTACGCAGACTATTTCGCGAAATCAGAGTTTGTGACAGTTCTGCCTTTAGGAGCGATGCCGAAGACTGCCGCCCTGACCGGTTCAAATATGGTGCAGATGCAGGTCGCAGTCGATGAGCACACCTCTCGGATAGTCATTTCTGTTGCAATCGATAACCTTGGAAAAGGTGCAGCTGCACAAGCGATACAGAACGCAAACCTAATGTGCGGACTTGATGAGGCGGTAGGGCTTAACCATGATGGGCTTGGAGTATGAGTACGCTCCCAAAGGGCTTTCGTGGCGCTGCCATCGCAGCAGGTCTAAAATCTACAGGCGCACTTGATCTGACAATCATTGAAAACTTAGGGCCGCGCTTCGATGCTGCAGCCGTCTACACATCTAACAAAGTTGTTGCCGCCCCTGTTATTTGGTCTCGAGAAGTCACAAAGGGCGGGTTGGTCAGGGCTGCCGTTCTAAATTCTGGTGGAGCTAATGCCTGCACTGGCCCGCAGGGCTTTGCAGATACCCATCACACTGCCGAGAAAGTTGGGGAACTTCTAGGTGTTTCATCGGGTGAAGTAGTCGTCTGTTCAACGGGGCTCATCGGAGAACTCCTGCCGATGCCAAAGATATTTGCGGGACTGGATGCAATAGCCACGAAGCTAAGGCCGGACTCTCTTGACGATATATCTCGTGCGATTATGACCACCGACAGCGTGCCCAAGGTTTCTCTCACTGGAGTCAACGGAGTTGAGTTTGTAGGCATAGCTAAGGGAGCTGGAATGTTAGCTCCTGCTCTGGCCACAATGCTCTCTGTTGTTATGACTGATGCAATTTTACCGATGGACGCTCAGGAGATCTTCACTCGGGTCACTGATCGCACCTTCAATCGGATTGATTCAGATGGATGCACTTCAACTAATGACACTGTGCTATTGATGGGAAGCGGAGCTTCTGGAGTATCACTTGCAAGTAGCGAACTTGAGAACTCTCTAATGGAGGTGTGTGGTTCTCTCGCATCTCAGTTGATAGCAGATGCAGAAGGTTCCACAAAGACTGTGGCAATTACGATTAAAGGCGCAGTGAGTGAGAGAGAGGCAGTGGAAGTGGCACGTGCTTGTGCCAGAAATAATCTACTCAAATGTGCAATCTTTGGCGGGGATCCCAACTGGGGTCGGGTGCTGGCAGCAGTTGGCACAGCTGATGCCCAGATGGATGCGCTTCGAATTGATGTAGTCCTAAATGGCATTCATGTGGCAAAAGATTCAGCACCATTTGAAGATAAGAACTTGGTCTCATTTGCTGATCGTCTGGTGAATCTGGAAATCAATCTTAATGTGGGAAGTGCAAGCGCCACAGTCATGACCAACGATTTATCTCATGACTATGTCCACGAGAATTCGGCATACTCAACATGATTGTTATCAAATTTGGTGGCCATGCAATGACAGATGAACATGGCGCCTTTGCGAAGGCGATCTCAGATGCAATCTCTTCAGGAGTCACACCAATTGTCGTCCATGGTGGAGGCCCGCAAATCGGTGAGGCACTTAAAGCGGCGGCTATTGAATCCTCCTTTGTAGGCGGATTTAGAGTCACGACCCCAGAAACTTTCGAGGTTGTTGAGAGAGTGCTAGCGAATGAAGTAGGGCCTGCAGTTGCTCGTTCCCTTGCCGATCATGGTGTCAGCGCTGTCGCTATCTCCGGCAGAAGTTCGGGAACTCTTATAGCGAAAGCTCTCACCACCTTGGTCGATGGAACTCCAGCTGATCTTGGCCTAGTTGGAGTAATTTCATCCGTGAATCCAAAAGCGGTACTTGAACTCATCGCGGATGGAAAAGTTCCAGTCATATCTCCAATAGCGGCGAGTGAAGATCGCGCACATGGCTATAACGTCAATGCGGATCTGGCAGCAGCAGCCATTGCAGGAGAGCTCGATGCACAATGGCTGATCATCATGACTGATGTTGAAGGAATCTACAGAAATTGGCCTGATAAAGGCTCTCTAATTGAGGTGATTTCGGCTCAAGAACTCGAATCTCTCAAAGCCACTTTCGCAGAGGGAATGGCTCCAAAAGTGCAGGCATCTCTCGATGCAATCGCAGCAGGTGCAAAGGCTGTTCGGATTATTGATGGAACAAATCCATCAGCCCTAAAAGATGCTCTCTTGGGTGTGGGCGGAACGCTGGTGATGGCATGAAGCGTTGGCAGAGAGCTATTCAAGACAACTACGGAACTCCGACTATCGAACTTGTTTCAGGTAAAGGATCGGTAGTAAAGGATGCCGATGGTAATACCTATCTCGATTTCTTGGCTGGAATCGCTACCAATGTATTGGGACATGCTCATCCTGCAATTGTTAGATCGGTAAGCAAGCAGATATCTACGCTGGGCCATATCAGCAATTTCTATGCACATCCCAATGTTTTGGAACTGGCCGAGAAACTTCAGAAGTTAACTGGTGATAAAAGTGCGCGAACTTTCTTCTGTAATTCAGGGGCTGAAGCTAATGAAGCTGCACTTAAACTCTCTCGGAAAACTGGAAAATACAGAGTTGTAGCGACGCAAGAGGCGTTCCACGGTCGCACAATGGGTGCGCTATCGCTTACTGGGCAACCTGCTAAGCGCAACCCATTCAAGCCGCTGATTAAAGGGATTAAGCATGTCCCATTCGGTGATTCATCAGCAATGAAGCGCGCAATTACCAAGAAGACTGCAATGGTGATTGTTGAACCAATTATGGGAGAAGCTGGCGTCATCGTTCCACCCGAAGATTATCTAAAGAATATCCGTCAGTATTGTGATGACAATGGAGCGCTCCTAGTCTTCGATTGCGTTCAAACCGGAATGGGTCGTACTGGAGATTGGTTCGGATATGAGTATTCGGGAATCAAGCCTGATGTAATCACATTGGCTAAGGGGCTCGGTGGAGGACTTCCTCTGGGCGCAATGATTGCCTTCGGTAGCGCATCGAAGCTATTTGAAGCTGGAGATCATGGCTCTACCTTTGGTGGAAACCCGGTAGCAACTGCAGCAGCACTTGCAGTCATCTCCTCGATTGAGAAAGAGAAGATTCTCTCCCATGTCGATCAAGTGGGCGCCTTTCTCCTTGCCGAACTCGCGCTTATTCCAGGTGTCTCAGAAGTTCGCGGTGCTGGACTGCTGATTGGTCTGACTCTGGATAAACCAATTGCCAAGGTGCTTGTAAAGAAGTGCCAAGAACTTGGGGCGCTCATCAATGCACCAGGAGATTTAACTATTCGTCTAGCGCCGCCTCTCAACGTTTCGATGAAGCAAGCCGAGAAATTTGTAGCGATATTCAGCAAAGCTCTCAAGGAGGTAGATCATGTCTAACGTGTTAGCGCGGAGAGCGAAAGCGATAGCTCTTATTAAGGCTGGGTTAATCCATTCACAATCTGATCTGGTTAAAGAACTCAAAAGATCAGGTTTTGTCGTTACGCAAGCAACGGCGAGTCGAGATCTTGAGGAAATCGGAGCTGTCAGGGCTCGCTCGGCATCTGGCGTATCAATTTATAGAATCTCAGATAGTGATGATCAATCGATTTCCCGGGCGATGCCTGTTTTATCGGATCTGATCATCTCTGTTGAGGCAAGTGGTAATCTCGCAGTAGTGCGCACCCCGCCTGGGGGAGCTCAGCTATTGGCTAGCTCTCTAGATCACTCGGGAATCTCCGAGATCATTGGCACTATCGCAGGTGATGACACGGTTCTCGTTGTATCCAGAAAAGCCAGCGGTGGAGCCCAACTCGCGAGAGAATTGCTCGCTTACGGTGGAATCAAGAGAAGAGGAAGTAGATAATGGCGCTCTGGGGCGGTCGTTTCTCGCAGCAACCTGCAGATGCTGTCTTTGCACTCTCTCGCAGCGTGCACTTCGACTGGCGTTTAGCGCCGTATGACCTTCGCTCATCCTTGGCTCATCTAGCGGTTCTGCAATCGAGTGGCCTTCTTGAAGATAGCGTCGCCAATTCCATCCGCGCTGCGCTTAAAGATTTAATTAAGGAGGTTGCTTCAGGCGCCTTCGTAGCTATCGATACAGATGAGGATGTACATAGCGCCCTTGAACGTGGCTTGACCGAGAAGCTTGGCGCCATTGGCGGCTCACTTCGCGCCGGGCGGTCGCGTAATGATCAGGTGGCAACAGATCTTCGCCTTTACGCTATCGATCACATGCTTGAAGTGGCACAGCAGATCCTTGCTCTACAGAGCGCGCTGATTTCCAAGGCCTCTGAATATGGTGATGCGCCAGCCCCAGGCTTTACCCATCTGCAGCATGCACAACCAGTTCTCTTTGGCCACGAAATTGCAAAGCATGTACAGGCTTTCGCCCGCAATCTCGATCGCATTCACGATTGGCTCGATCGAGCTCTGGTTAGCCCATTAGGTTCAGGAGCTCTGGCAGGTTCATCTCTTCCGCTATCGCCTGAAGTAACTGCTGCCAACCTGGGATTCACTTCGAGCGCTGCAAACTCAATCGACGGCGTTTCAGATCGTGATTTCGTTGCTGAGGCCCTCTTTATTCTCTCTATGGTTGGTATCCATCTTTCACGTATTGGTGAAGAGTGGTGCATCTGGGCAACTACTGAATTTGGTTGGGCAAAGGTCGCCGATGCATATTCAACGGGTTCATCAATCATGCCGCAGAAGAAGAATCCAGATATGGCAGAGCTTGCGCGCGGTAAGGCAGGTCGATTGGTTGGCAATCTCACCGGCGTCCTGACAATGCTTAAGGGTTTACCCTTTGCATATAACCGCGATTTACAAGAGGATAAAGAACCACTCTTTGACTCAATTGATACAGTACTTCTAGTTCTTCCTGCAGTGACGGGTATGGTTGCAACTACAGATTTCAATCGTGAGAAGATGGCGATGGCAGCACCTCTTGGTTTCTCCCTCGCCACCGAAATAGCCGATTACTTAGTTCGTGCAAAGGTTCCCTTTGCTCATGCTCATGAGGCCGCTGGCAAGTGTGTTGCACTCTGTGAAACCTCCGACCGTCAGTTGCATGAACTCACCGACGAAGAGTTCCAATCCATTCATCCATCCCTCAAGGCAGATGTGAGAGATGTTTTGACCGTTCACGGTGCGCTTGAATCACGCACGACTATTGGTGGGACTTCACCTGCATCATTTAAGCAGCAAATCAAGGATGCGACAGTCATAACGGCTGCTTACTCCAAGGAATTTACCGACAAGGCAAAGGCTTTCTCAGAGATGATGGGTGCGTGAGACTCCAAATGACAGAGTTAATCGATGACCTTAAATGGCGCGGACTTATCTCGCAGACAACTGATGAGAAAGAGCTACGTGAAGCGCTAAAAAAGCCAATAACTGTCTATCTTGGCACCGACCCAACTGCACCAAGCATCCACGTTGGCAACCTTGTAGTCCTACTAGTTCTCCGTCGTTTTCAGCTGGCCGGCCATCACACTCTTCCTTTGATTGGGGGAGCGACGGGCCTTGTGGGAGACCCTAGCGGAAAGAATGAAGAACGCACCCTAAATACAAATGAAGTTGTCGAACAGTGGGTAGCGCGCATGAGCGCCCAGCTCTCAAAGTTTATGGATTTTGAAACAAAAGAGAATCCAGCCAAGATGGTAAATAACCTTGACTGGACGGCGCCAATGTCAGCAATCGAATTTCTACGAGATATCGGAAAGCACTTTAGCGTTAATCAAATGCTCAGTAAGGATGCAGTCTCCGCTCGTTTAGAAAAAGATGGCATTTCATATACTGAATTTTCATACCAAGTTCTACAATCGATGGATTATCTCCAGCTCTACCGTAAATATAATTGCACACTTCAGATTGGCGGTTCTGATCAGTGGGGGAATATCACCGCTGGTCTTGATCTAATTCGTCGCGCCGAAGGTGGCTCAGCGCACGCACTGACTATTCCTCTCTTAACTAAGGCAGATGGTTCCAAGTTTGGCAAGACTGCAGGTGGCGCAGTCTGGATCGATCCCGAGATGACTTCACCTTATGCCTTCTTCCAGTACTGGTTGAATTCCGATGATAAAGATGTCATCAAGTTTCTTAAGGTCTTCTCATTCAAATCTCGTACAGAGATAGAAGAGCTTGAGAAAGTTCATAGCGAAAACCCAGGTGCACGCGAAGCTCATCGCGAACTTGCTCGCGAGTTAACTTCACTTGTGCATAGCCCCGCGATCTGTCAACGAGTTGAAGCTGCAGCACGTGCTCTCTTCGGGCAAGGTGATATCAATGAGCTCGATGAAGCAACTCTTGCATCGGCTCTCGCCGAACTTCCACGCACCCAGGTAAAGCGTGGGGAGGAGATTCCGAGTTGGGTAGATCTTCTCGCAGCTACTGGGGTAGTAGATTCAAAATCCGCCGCTCGACGGATCGTTAAAGAGGGTGGCGCATATCTCAATAATGAGAAGATTTCAGGAGAGGATTTCCGACTCGAAAAATCTCACTTTATATGCGGCAAATATGCAGTTTTACGTAAAGGCAAGCGAGATTTGGCTGCTGTAGAGCTGATTTAGCTCGAACCTTCAAGGCGGAGAAAATCCCATCTTTTACGCGTAAAAAGTGCGTTTTTTTGGTCGTTCTCTCGCCCTTTCCCACTCCGAAAAGCGCCCTTTTTGGTGCGATTTGACCCCCTGCCCCACAGCACCTATAGTTGCGCTCCTTGCTGTGGAACGGACTTATAAGAGGCCGTACAGCACAACTTCCGAATCTAGGCCGTTATTAGCCGGTTTGACCGTGCTCGTAGCCATGGACTAGATTTGGCGGTCTGCCCTGAAAAATGGAAGAGATTCCAGATTGCAGTGCGCATCCGTACCTTGAGAACTCAACAGCGTGCCATAAGTCAATGCCGAGAAGGTTTACTTTGTTGTGCAAACAATCGAGTACCTTCTCAAATAAATACTTCAATGAAGTATGTACCAGACGCTATTTATAGCGCCTGGAAATACTCGTTGATTTCCTTTGGTAAAGACAAAATAAACGACAGTTTGTTTGTCTCGTAAGCCATGAAAAAAACTTTCTATGGAGAGTTTGATCCTGGCTCAGGACGAACGCTGGCGGCGTGCT
>CAYXDT010000002.1:0-36025 GCA_964463845.1 uncultured Candidatus Planktophila sp.
AGAGCACCACATTGACATTGTGGGGGTCACTGGTTCGATCCCAGTATCGTCCACGTAACGTATGTGAAGTGGCGAGTGAGTATCGTCCACGTAACGATTCTTATATCTTTTTAATTAAGAGCTCTTCCAGCTGGACGAGCGTTTTGGCCATTGCAATTGGAACCCATTTATCAAACTTGCGAAAGCGCAACCAGCTTTTTGCGCGAGCATTACGACCATCCCAGCTCTCGATTACTAGCGTTCGATTTGAATCAAGCGGCTGGAGCTCATAACGCCAAACGTTGTGAAGAAGATGGCGCCAGCCGATAGAGCGCCCCTCTTCAAACTCAACTACCTCATTCTTAATCACATAGGGAATGCCCTGCTTCATCTTCATCCCGAATTTTGCCCCAAGATGTAACCGATCTGGCCCGGACAAGGTGCCCTTCACCATCTTCGAACCATCCATTAGAGAGTGATTGGCAGGTACTGCTATGAAATCAAAGATGGTTTTGGCAGATACTGGAATCTCCAATTCTGCTTTGAATAGCATCGGATCTCCGGTTGAAATTATCGTGGCACGTCGCTTACTCATACTGCAACCCTAAATCAAACGCTGCTGGAATTTGAGTACTTATATAACACCTTGTAGAGATTGCAGCGAGAAGAGAATTGTTTCCATTGGCTCTTATTGCGCTTCGCCTTTGCGCAATCTTGCTGAAGCTGGATTACACCAGTTACCAAGCCCTCATACTCCTGCAGCGTTAGACAGTTTCGATTTATAAAACCTAATTCGTAAGCCTTAACTATGCGCTTCGAGTATTCGAGGGCGGCCGCCTTACCCTTGCCCACATACTCTTGGCCAAGCATCTCTTGTATCTCCCCCTTTAGGGTTTCACAGCGCGTTGAAGCAGTAGCAGTAGGAGAAAGAACAGTGAGTGAAAGAGTAAGAATCAATCCATTTACAAAATTCTTGCGCATCTACAACCCCCTAGATAAAAACAGTACATTTAGCGTAAGGCAATCTTGAGAGCTCCGCATAGGTAGATTGCCCGTCGCGCGATAGGATTTTGGGGTGATTGCGTTTCTGCCCGGACTTCTCACAGGCTTCTCGCTCATTATTGCCATCGGCGCCCAAAATGCCTTCGTAATCCGGCAAGGGTTGCGCCGGGAACACGTTCTCTTGATTGTTCTAATCTGCGCCATCTCTGATGCTGCCTTGATCTTGGTCGGAACTGGCGGCTTGGGGCGCATAATCCAAGGTAACGAGACCGCCCTTGAAATTATCCGTTGGTTTGGCGTTGCATACCTAACCTGGTTTGGATTGCGTAGCTTGCGCTCGGCATTTAAAGATCAGAGTCTGCAGGTGGGTGAAGTTATGGAGGTAAAGGCAAGCGTTGTTGCGCGCACAGCGTTGGCACTTACCTTTCTAAATCCTCATGTCTATCTCGATACGGTTATTCTGCTGGGTAGCGTTGCCAATCAGTTTGAATCGGATAAGTGGTTCTTTGCTCTCGGCGCCTGTATTGCCAGCTTGATTTGGTTTACCACTATTGGATTCGGGGCGCAGAGCGCGTCGCGCTATATGTCTAAGCCACTCTTTTGGAAGATTCTTGACACCATAATTGCGATAGTCATGTTTACAATCGCGATCACACTAGCTTTCTATAACTTTTAACGTTCCTGCCTCGCTCGACTGATGTAGATAATGCCAATTGCGACGACAAATATGCCCAGGTAACTTTGCATAACCAACGGTTCTCCAATTATGACCGCTGCCAATACTGTAGCTGTGGCTGGTTCGGCCAAAACTACCGTTGCCGCCAAACTGGCAGGAATTCTCTTCAAACCGAAGATAAATAGGACATAACCCAAGGAGGTAGTTACTAGCCCTAGCCACAAGATGGTTGCGGACCCTTTCACAGTAAATAACCAAGCGAAATCAGAGAAGAAGAGGAAGGGGGCGCTCACAAGGGCGGCAACACCAAAGGTGGTCGCGGTTAGCCAAATATCTTGGGCACCATTAGAGAGAGCTCTGCGACAGAGCACATTGAAAATTGCAAATCCCAATCCAGCACTTGCCGCATAGAGAACTCCAAGGAGATTAAAACTATCGACTCCGTTGGCACTTCCCACAAGGACAATGCCCAGGATGGTAATCGATGTGCCGAGATACCAATTTAACGCTGGCCGCTCTCCCAAAACTAGAAATGCCACAATCGCAGAGAATGTTGGTGCACTTCCAAGAGCTGTAACAGTTGCTATTGCTATTCCTGTTGCATCAACTGCGGTGAAGAATGTCAATTGATAGAGCGCGATACCAGATCCAGCGATTAAAAGATCTCTTCGATTCATTCGCAAAACTCCACGCGAGGCTCTCTGGAAGTAGGCGAATAGGAAGAGAAATGCGCTGCCGCAGATAAGGCGGGCTGCGGCAACCGCAGTGGGAGATGCATCTGGCAGGCCAAGTTGTTGCGTGGTCCCTGTTGTCCCAAAAGCCAGGGCGGCTCCCAAGACTGCAAGAATTCCAAGTTGCTGCTGATTTGCTCGCATTTCCTAAGGATACTCGTAGGATGCTGCCATGACTTTTCAAGCGATGGCACCAGCAAGCGGTTCTCCCTACGGCAATCCAATCAAAGAAGATGAAGAGTCAAGAGTTAATCAATTAATAGAAGAGGCCGACCAAGTCGCGCCAGAGTTAGCAGCGCTATCGCCAATTGAACTCGCCTCCCTCCTGCGCGCGATTGCATCCAGTATTGAAGCTAAGCGCGAAGAGTTGCTGACAACTGCATGCGCTGAAACGGCTCTTCCAGAAGGTCGAATTGGTGGAGAAGTAACTCGCACAACTGTGCAATTCGAACGCTTCGCAGAGTTGGTCGAAAGCGGCGAGAATCTTAAGGTGGTAATCGATAAAGCTAATCCGGATTACTCCCCTGCGCCGAGACCAGATATCAGAAAGATGAACCAACCACTCGGGGTGGTAGCTATCTTTGCCGCCAGTAATTTCCCACTCGCCTTCTCCGTAGCTGGTGGAGATACCGCCTCCGCACTTGCCTCCGGTAACGCTGTGGTAGCGAAAGGCCATCCGTCACATCCCAATACCTGTGCAGTAGTTGAAGGTGCAGTTAAGAGCGCGCTAATTGAGAGTGGCCTCTCAGCCAGCCTCTTCTCGGTAATCCAGGGTGTGAATCCGCAGATAACTCACTGGTTAGCAAGTCACCCAAAGATTCAAGCTATCGGTTTCACTGGATCTGAACATGTCGGTCGCATTCTCGTCGAACTTGGAGCAAAACGTGAGGTACCGATTCCGGTTTATGCCGAGATGGGTAGCCTAAATCCGCTTTTCATAACAGAAGGGGCAATTGCTGACCGTAGCGAAGCACTTGCAAAAGGGCTAGTGGATTCTGCACTCTTGGGTGCAGGACAGTTCTGCACCAAACCTGGTTTGATCTTCGCACCTAGTAATGAGGATTTCACCACCACAATTAAGAACTACTTAGCCACTCTCTCAGTTGGTGCCTTACTAAGTAAAAATATTGCAGATCGATACTCAGCAGCAGTCGCTGCGCTATCCAAACTTCCTGGAGTGGAAGTACTTGCCGGACTCAACAATGAAAATGGTTTCGGTGTAACTCCTACCTTCTTCATCACCGACTGGCCAACTGCAGTTGCCAACCCAGACCTTCTAGAAGAACATTTTGGGCCAACCACCGTCATCATCAAAAGCGCCCAAAGCGAGTTTGTGAAGATTGCCTCCCAGCTAGCCGGTCAGCTCACGACCACTATTCAAGGTGCAGATGGCGAGGATATGAGCGAGCTAGTTTCAACTCTCTCTAAAAAATCAGGGCGAGTAATATGGAATGGCTTTCCAACCGGAGTCGCTGTAACTGCCGCTATGGTTCACGGCGGACCTTGGCCATCATCGTCTACACATACAACTTCAGTTGGAGTCGATGCTCTCTATAGATTTATGCGTCCGGTTGCCTACCAGGGAATGCCACAAGCATTATTGCCCGTGCCTTTGCAGGATGGAAATAGTTGGAAAGTTCCGCAGGTAATCAATAGCTAATTTTTTAAACTAGAAATCCATCTGGAAAGGGATCTGTTGGATCCAACAGCCAGGTGGCTTCACCCATTACCCAAGCTCTTCCTGTAATCATCGGAACTATCGCGTCAAAGGAACCAACTTTGGTGCGCTCTTTAATGCGCCCTTCAAAGTAGGAACCAATCCAAGATTCATTAAGCAGAACATCGGATTCGCTAAATTCTCCGCGGGTGACCATCTGCGCTAACCGAGCACTGGTGCCGGTGCCACAAGGTGACCTATCAAACCACCCTGGATGAATCGCCATCGCATTGCGCCAGTGAAGTGGGCCCTTACTACCGGGCGCGATGAAATCTATGTGATGACAGATTGCTATATCGGGATTCTCGGGATGAACAGGACGCCTCTGTTCATTGATGGCATCTGAAATCCTCAAACCCAAATCTAAAAACTTTTGGCCATTCTCACGCTTAAATTCCAGCCCGACACGATCAACTGGAACGATTGCATAAAAGTTTCCGCCATAGGCCATGTCATATTGCAAAGCCCCCAATCCAGGAACTTCCACAACTTCATCAAGAGCATAGGTAAAAGAGGGCACATTAGT
Source organism: uncultured Candidatus Planktophila sp. (assembly GCA_964463845.1). Classification (GTDB taxonomy): domain Bacteria; phylum Actinomycetota; class Actinomycetes; order Nanopelagicales; family Nanopelagicaceae; genus Planktophila. The sequence continues at coordinate 4,632 of CAYXDT010000002.1, forward strand.
CAGAGTTACATTTATGGCTCGACCATCTTTAACCTGGACATCGACAACAACTAAACCAGCTGGGGTATCAAGGCGAATTGTTGTCACAGGTTCAACAACATCTACCAACTTTTTCTCAACTAGGGCTGTTGCTACACCAATTGTTCCGTGGCCACACATGGGAAGACACCCAGAGACCTCGATATAGACAACCCCCCAATCGGCATCTGGCCGAGTTGGTTTCTGCAGAATTGCCCCACTCATGGCGCTGTGGCCTCGGGGTTCATACATTAACCACTGACGCCAATAATCCATCTCTTCCATGAAGTGCAAGCGGCGATCAAACATCGTAGCGCCGGGGATTTCACCAATTCCGGAGGTTACAACTCGAGTAGGCATACCTTCAGTATGTGTCTCAACAGTTGTAACCGTCCGTAAACTCTTCATTTATTCAAATTAACGATTCTTGAAGTATGCAAGGGCCACATCCATCTCGCGATGAATCTGCTCCTGCTCATGCTTAGGAAGTGGCAGACGTGGAAGTCGAGTTGGTCCGCCGTAACGACCGACGTGATCCATGCCCAGCTTTATCGCCTGAATAAACTCCTTCTTGGAATCCCAATGAAAGACGTCGTGGAGTGCGGCATACATAGGAGCGGCCTCTTTAAAGTTTCCTGCCATTGCTAGGTTATATAGCTCCATAGACTCTCTAGGAAGTGCATTTGGGAAACCAGCAATCCATCCCGAAATTCCTGCGGTAGCAAGCTCAAGGAAGACATCGTCGGCTCCCACAATTACCTCAATGCGTGGCGCTAAACGCTTAATCTGCCATATTCGGCGAACATCTCCTGAGAATTCTTTAATAGCGACTACTTCTGGAACTTCATCTGCGATACGTGCGACCAAACGAGGAACGAGATCAACCTTTGTATCAAAGGGATTGTTATAAGCAATGATCGGAATTCCAACCTTTGCTACCTCTTTGTAGTGTGCTAGAACTTCATCATCAGATGCTCTATATGCATTTGGAGGAAGGAGCATTACCGCGCCAGCGCCGGCTTTCTGAGCGTGTTCTGCCCACTTGCGCGATTCCGTTGCTCCATATGCCGCCACACCTGGAACTACGCTAAAACCTTTTGGCGCTGCCGCAACTGCGACCTCCACCATCTTTGCTCGCTCTTCTGCCGTTAAAACTTGATATTCGCCAAGTGAGCCATTTGGAATCACTCCATTTGTACCACTTGCTGCAAGCCATGCCACATGTTCTGCATACTTGTCATAATCAACTGAAAGATCTGCTTTAAATGGTGTTGCTGTTGCTGTGAGGACGCCGTTCCATGGATTAGTCATAGCTATATCTTAGCGCCCAGCCCCATCCCCTAATAAGCCTAAAGTTATTGGGGCTGAGATTGGGCGATTGCTCGCCGCTATCCGCTCACCGCTATTTACCGGTGCACCTGTTACGCCGCCAATTAACTCACTTACCGCTCTGGCACAAACTCGCCCTTGGCAGAGCCCCATTCCCGCTCGGGTGAAGAGTTTTGCAGTTCGCACATCATCGGCACCCAACTGCGAGACTGATTCAAGTACCTCCTGGCAACTGACTTCTTCACATCTGCAGATTAAAGTCTCTGGGGTCAGCCAATCTTGCCAACCTTTTCCAATCGGATAACTTCTCTGTAAAGCGCGTGCAAAAATAGATTTAGAAAACTTCTTGAATCGCAACTTGAGAGGAATGGGGCGACCCATCGCGGCCAATCCGGCAATCTCCCCTTCAGCTAACGCAAGGTCTGCCCCACCGATTCCAGTTGCTTCCCCTGCAATCCAGATATTTTTCTGCGAACTCTTCTGATTAGAATCAACGGCGAAGACCACCGTTTCATCTTCAGCTAACTCTTGTGCGCAACCCAAGGCTCCCCCTACAGAGAGATCCGGCGTGAAGCCCCAACCCACGGCTAGTAAGTCGCATGAAACCTGCAAACTAGGCGCTGATTTCCTAGAGAGATTTTGTGTAACTTTGGAAATCTCAGCAGCGCCATTTTGATAGGACGTTACCGCGCGGCCAAATGAAATTGGAATCCGGTACTTGGCTAACTGACGCACGTAATGAACCAACTCAAAGAATTTAGAAGGGTTTAGCGCAAGCGCCACCGGAGAAAGAGCCCAACGCAGGGGTGATTGGGCTTCATAGACTTTAACTTGTGCGCCGGCTTTAGCAAGTGCTGTTGCAACGGGTAAGAGAAATGGGCCTGTTCCGGCAACAATTGCTGCTTTCCCTGCGACTACACCATGGCCTTTAAGTAGCGCTTGCGCGCCTCCTGGAGTCATCGCTCCAACTTGGTTCCAACCGGGGTATGGAAGAGAGCGGTCATACGCGCCAGTCGCGATAATTAACTTTTCGGCAATTATCGACCTCTCTTCGCCCTTGCAAAGAAAATTAATCTTGCAACCATCAAGGGAAGGTTCTGCGCTCCACACGCTTGCGCCACTGATAAATTCCAGAGCAGGATTTCCAACCAATCCTTGCAGATAGGGCTCGGCGCGTCCGGCTCTATATCCAGTTACCTCATCGCGATGTCGCCAATACTGGCCACCGCCTCGTGGGCTCGCATCAAGAATTGTGGCAGTGCCACCAGATAGGCCAATTGCCTTTGCCGCGGCTAGACCTGCTGGACCTGCACCAATAATTACAATCACGATGAGCTCTCAATCTCCATACCGTCGGCAATCTCCACTAGACAGGCTCTTTGATTATGAACTCCGTTTACGATAACAACACAGTCAAAACAAATACCAATCCCACAAAATATTGATCTCGGTTCATTCCCAAAGCGAGTTCGTCGCAACTCTCGCTGGCCTTCAGAAATTAGCGCCGCGGCAATGCTCTGTCCGGGAAGGCCCACGTACTTCTCCCCGTTGAAAGTGAAATCGATAACGCCCATTAGACGCTCACCTTTGCAAATCTAGCTGGCGAAAAGGCTGAGCCATCCATAAAAGAGGCCCTTCCCAAAATGGCATCGGTAATGAGTGCTGCAGATCCTGGCGCTAAACCAATTCCTGCACCTTCATGTCCTGCAGAGTGCCAAAGCCCTCTGATTGCTGCATCCTCGCCGATCACTGGCAGGTGATCGGGGGCATAAGGTCGAAAGCCACGGTAAGCGCGTAAAAGTTGAACATCCCTTAAGACCGGGAAGAGAGATGTTGCCTGCTGTGCCAATCTACGAAGGATTGCAATATTCATTGAACCATCGAAGCCAACGCGTTCCCGGCTAGCTCCAACTAGAATTGTTCCTGCGCGAGTGCCTTCTACAACGGTACTTGTCTGCAGATCAGCATCACTGCTGGCCACATTTGCAACATAATCTGAGTCGTAAACTTTATGAAATACATATTGCGGTACTGGTTCGGTTACCAAGATAAAGCCACGACGCGGAGCGATAGGAAGATCTGATCCCGCCATACGGGCAATCTCACCCGCCCAGGTTCCGGCAGCATTTACAACAATTGGAGAGTTGAAAGTTCCCCGAGATGTCTCCACTCCCGTGACTTGACCATCAGAAACGATGATGCGAGAGACCTTTGCTTGACCTATTAGGGCACCTCCGCGAGCAATAACAGTTCTAATGACGTGAGCGGCAGCAAGCATGGGTTGACATTGCGCATCTTGCGGATAGAAGACGCCCGAGTGATAGCGCTGGTCTAAAAATGGTTCAAGCTCGTGAAGTTCGGCAGATCCGACTGCCTGCGCAATAACACCGTTATCTCGTTGTGACGACGCTAATTTCAGGAGTGCTGCATCATCCCCTCGAGAGACTACAACCCCACCCTTTGCCTCTAACTCAAAGTGATCTCCAACATCTTCCTGCATTTCAAACCACATATCACGAGAACGAAGCGCCAACGTTAACTCTGGGCCAAGATCTTTATCAGAGACGAGAATATTTCCCTCGCCTGCACCTGTTGTTCCACTTGATACAGTTCCGCGATCAATAACTAAAACCTTTAAACCAGCATTTGTTAGCGCTAGTGCAGATGCAGCGCCCACGATCCCAGCTCCAATTACGATGGCATCAGGAGATTTCATAGAGAAAGTGTGGACTATTCCGTAATTTGGCGCAGAACTTCGCTCAGTTCTGCTTCATCAGCCGGGATAGATTCCCAGGGCTTCTGCAGGCTATCCCCAGACCAGCGCGGAATCACATGCATATGTAAGTGGAAAACAGTCTGCCATCCAGCCTCACGGCTCATCTGCATCACGGTAGTTCCATCAGCTCCCAATCGGCTAAGGAGAAGATCGGCAACCTGCTTTGCAGTGGCGCCAACTTGCGAGTAGGTAACCTCATCGGCCTCATGAATATCAGTGAAATGTTTTTTAGGAATAACTAGAGTGTGGCCCTTGCTCGCCGGAAAGATATCTAGGAAAGCTAGACAATTTTCATTCTCAAATATCTTCTTCGCTGGAATCCTCCCAGCCACAATTTCACAGAAGATGCAGAGTGGCATGGCGCTACCTTAATCCTCTAATTCTCTCGCGAGCAATCCTCTGGCTGGGTGATTCGTGACCCAACATGTATGAGAGAAAGTCCAGTAAATGTCGGCTTAAGAAGAGCCAGAATCGTGAGCGTTCTGGAAGGCCTAGAACTGTGCGAAATGGTTGATCGATTGTTGCTATCGCTGCATTGGCAAGTATTCGGTAGAAGATTCGCGCTCCTAGACCAAAGGGTGGGCGCAGAATAAACCCCACAATAGGTGGGGTCATGGCGATAGCTGCAACTTCATTTGCAGCAAATGAATCCATCGTTGACTTTAGTTCAGCCTCCGATGTGGGAGCTACTCTCAAGCCAAGTGGGTAGGCACTCTTGGCCCATTCATTTACATACTTATCCCCTCCCATCGGCAGCGGATAGCCCAACTCTTTATGTGCGCGAAGAAATGAATCAGTAAAAGCGCAATGCACCCAAAGTAGGTAGCGTGGATCGGCGGCGCTGTACTTGCTTACCTCACCTGATTTTGCTCTGAACTCTCCAGAAACACGAGCGTGCATAGCATTTACACGACGCGCCTCTTCGTCAATTGCCTCAGTTGATCCAAATGAGGTGATCGTTAACCAACGTGTAGTTCGCTCTAATCTACCGAAAGGATCAGTGTCGTAAGCAGAGTGTTCTGCTACCCCTGTCAATGCAGCGGGGTGCGCTGCTTGCATAAGTAGTGCACGTATTCCGCCGACTAAGGTAGCTATACATCCATGAACCTGCCAGACCGCACTATCTGGACCAAAGTATCCAATATCAGAACCTATAGCCATCTGTTTTGACCATTCGGGCTCACCCGATGGATCACCGGAAACGGTTCTTCGAAAGGCATCTGCGGCACGATTGCCGCCAAGAAAACCGATTACCTTATTCACGAGCGAGAGTTTAGGGGAAACCTCTATGAGTTTGCTTCGATAAAGATGCGGGAGTTTTCAAAGATAATCTCTTGGTCGTAATCCAAGGTTGCTACGTGGAAACTATTTACCAACTCAATACGCTGTTTCTGCACTGAACCAACTTCTCGCATGATTATCTCTGTGTTGGTAACTGGCAGGGTATGATCATCTACGCTGTGAAATAACTGCAGAGGGGTCTTGATATCGGGCAAACTCTTACGTGTTTGACTTAACATCTTGAGCAACTGGTAAACACCAACAGCAGGAAGAGAGTCATAGCCATACTCAGTCACTCCAGGTCGCTTAATGTCATCACCAACTGATTCGCGCATCTTTTGAAAACGAGATATCACCCAAGCTAGTTGGTGCGGAATGAACTTCACATGAATCATGGGATTTACGAGAACAAGGCCGGAGAGCGCCTTGCTATAGCGCGCAGCCACATTTAGCGCAGTGCCTCCGCCCATAGAGAGCCCGCAGATAAATACCTTCTGACAACTTTGCAGTAAAAGGTTGAGTTCAGTTTCGACCTTTGCAGGCCATTCCTGCCACTTAACGTGATTCAAATCCTCGGCAACGGTGCCGTGACCTGGAAGAAGCGGAACTGAGACTGTATATCCGCGCTGATTCAAATACTCAGCCCATGGCCGCATTGAGGCGGGAGAACCTGTGAATCCGTGAACTAGTAGAACACCAACGCTCTTCTTCTCTCCATGACCTGGGCTGCGCCAATCATTTAATAGACCTGCCGGTGCATCAGAAACACTCATATGGCGAGAGTATTACTTCGCCATTGTCAGAGCAATCACCTAACCTGTGAACCGTGTCAACCCACCGCCCGCTAGAGAAGACCATCTTTGTAGTAATTGATCTTGAAACAACGGGTGGCGCCCCACACCTAGGAGCAGCGATTACCGAAGTGGGTGCGGTGAAGATTCGCGGTGGAGAGATACTGGGCGAATTTAAGAGCTTTGTAAATCCTGGCCACTCGATACCAGAGTACATAACTGCCCTCACTGGAATTACTGATTCCATGGTCAGTCAGGCACCCAAAATCTCCGAAATGTTACCCTCGCTATTTGATTTTATTGGCCCTGCAGATGAGAGTGTTCTGGTCGCTCAAAATGCTCCATTTGATCTCTCATTTCTCTCACATGCATCGCGCGCTGCCGGTGTAATTTGGCCAAAATTTCTCGTACTGGATACAGCGATAATCGCTCGCAAACTATTAACCCGCGATGAAGTTCCAAATTGCAGGCTAGGCACATTGGCGCAATTCTTCGGCACTTCCACCTCGCCGAATCATCGCGCACTCGATGATGCGCGTGCGACTATGGATGTTTTTCACGGTTTGCTAGAGCGTCTGGGCGGCCTCGAAATTTATACCCTTGAAGATTTACTGATCTATGGAAAAAGAGTTAAGAGGCGGCCAACTTCTGAGTCAACGCAGCCCACTTCTCCAACAAGGTAAGTGCAGCCCCTGAATCCACCGCATCCTTTGCCCGTAGTAACCCTGCCGATAAGCGCGTGCGAATATCGGTCTTCAACTCACCTTCAAAGGCCGCGATCGCAGCGGCGGCATTTAAAAGAACCGCATCTCGAGGTGCGCCCAGTTCGCCCGTAAGTATCGCCCGACTTATTCGCGCATTCTCCGCAGCATCTCCTCCAACAATGGCCGATAGAGGCGCATTAGCTAACCCAAAATCTTTTGCATCAATTAGGTCACTTCTAATCTCACCACCTCCAATTGAGAGAATTGAAGTGGAAGTTGCCAATGTTATTTCATCTAAACCATCATCTCCTCGAAAGACGAAGCCATCACAACCCTTCTCTGCCAAGACCTGCGCCATAACTAAATGCATCCGATCATTAGCGACTCCGATAGCGGCAGCCTTTGGCTTGGCTGGATTAGAGAGCGGGCCAAGAATGTTAAAAACTGTGGAGACACCCAACTCTTTGCGAGCCGGCGCTGCAAAGCGCATTGCTGGATGAAAGATTGGAGCGAAACAGAAACCAATCCCAAGCTCTCGCACGGTGCGCTCAACTTGATGGCCTGTTAGGCCAGGAACTACGCCAAGCGACTCCAGAAAATCTGAGGCTCCAGACCGCGAAGAGACTGCGCGGTTACCATGTTTAACAACTCGTGCGCCTGCTGCTGCTGCAATGATTGCTGCGGTCGTTGAAATATTTATTGTATTTGCACCATCGCCACCAGTCCCAACAGTGTCCACTGCTCGATCTGGAATACTTATTGGCGCAGAGTGCTCATACATCTCGACTACCAAGGCCCCTACTTCATCGGAAGTCTCCCCTTTAGCCTTTAACGCCAAAAGGAATTCTTTAATCTCTTCTGTCTCGGCTTGACCATTTAGTATCTGGCGCATTATCGAGCGAATCTCTATCGGAGCTAGATCAAGCCCCCGGTTGAGATGCGCGATTGCTGAAGACCAAATCTCTCCAGCTTCAGACATCGCGCAACTCGCGATTTAAACGTTCGCGACAGCGCGATTACGTAATAAATCCGCAACTGTATTGGCGAGAGTAAAAGGATCTATCGGGTGGAGAACATTTGCCTCAGCCCGAGACCATGCCGCTAGCCAAGCATCCTCACGCCGCCCAGTCATTAGAAGAACTGGAGGACATTGAAAAACCTCATCTTTCAACTGCCGTGCCACGCCGATACCACCCTCAGGGACAGCTTCTCCATCAAGAATGAAGAGATCGATTGGTTTCTCACTTCCTGGTTTCTTGCTATCGACAAAGAGACGCAGGGCGGCAGCGGTGGCGAATTCGCGAATCTCATGTTCGGCCATATCTGGCGCAGTGCGCTTGCCCAGAGCAGATTTAACTGCCTCGCGAACAGTCACATCGTCGGAGTACAAGACGATGGAGTATTTGCGCTCTTGGGTTGCGGACATTTGCGAAGTCTAGCCAACCGGCTCCCCACTTTCACGCAGTATCTGCAGCGCACTTTGGCGTGACCCTTTTCACCTCAAATACCCCCGGAAAATGAGGGCCGACAGGGCCTCCAAATAGGTCTCCGCCCCGCTTTTCGGGAATAATGCGCAGCATGACCAGCACCGGAGTGAGCGATCACCACAAGATAACCCGTCCGAATATGGTCGCGGTCGGAACCATTGTCTGGCTCGCTAGCGAGTTGATGTTCTTCGCAGCGCTCTTCGCTATGTACTTCACAACTCGCGCAGTACAGGGCCCAGAAATTTGGGGCGAGTCAACCAAATTCCTAAGCGTTCCTTTCGCTGCATTTACGACGACCATCTTGGTTCTATCTTCAGTAACTTGTCAGTTCGGTGTTTTTGCCGCTGAGCGTTTCCAAGCTCGTCGCACTGGTTCAATCTTTAAAGTTACATCTTGGGGAATGCGCGAATGGTTCGCCTTAACATTCTTAATGGGTGCATTCTTTATTGCAGGTCAAGCTTACGAATATGCAATTCTAGTTTCAGAGGGTATGTCGTTATCAGAGAATGCCTACACCTCAGTCTTCTACCTCGCTACCGGCTTCCACGGACTTCACGTAACAGGCGGCTTAATTGCCTTCCTTATCGTCATGATCCGTGTTGCCAAGGCGCGGCGCTTTACTCAAGGTCAAGCCACAACTGCAATTGTGGTCTCGTACTACTGGCACTTCGTCGATGTTGTTTGGATTGCGCTCTTTGCTGCAATCTACCTAATCCAATAGTTTTCCCAGCGAAAGGTATGTAATTGAAACGTCTCTCACGTCTACGTAGACATCGTGCGGCAGGGCCAATTCTTCTGATATTTGCCCTCTTTACGATCGGCACTACCTTTCAGGTAGCTAGTGCAGTAAATAATGAGAACGTCACAGTTGCTTCGCGATCGGCTGCAATCGAAGAAGGTAAGCAGATATTCCTTCGCGGTTGCTCTTCTTGCCATGGACTAAGCGCTGAAGGTCAAGATATTGCCCCATCGCTAATTGGTGTCGGTGCTGCCTCTGTTGATTTCCAGGTCGGTACAGGACGTATGCCAATGGCCGATATGAGTCAGCAAGCGATGCGCAAAACACCGGTCTACACACCAGAAGAGGTTTACGCAGTTGCGACCTATGTCGCCTCCTTAGCACCTGGACCTGCAATTCCCGGTGATGAACTTCTTAATTACGAGCGCGATGGGTCTATCGCTGAAGGTGGCGAACTCTTCAGAACAAATTGCGCCATGTGCCATAACTTTGCCGGACAAGGTGGTGCGCTCACTCAAGGCAAATACGCACCTTCTGTTATGGGCGTCCTACCAAAGCACATTTATGAAGCGATGATCACTGGCCCACAAGCAATGCCAGTCTTTAGCGATAAGACGCTGACTCCTGATGAGAAGCTATCGATTATTAAATGGATTAAGTCGGCAGAGGCGGAACCACAACTTGGTGGCGCAGCTCTTGGTCGCGTCGGTCCAGTAACTGAAGGATTATTAGTTTGGACTCTCGGAATTGGGCTACTTATTGGAGCTGCAGTCTGGTTAGCAGCAAAGGCGAAATAGAATATGACAAACGAGATTGAGTTAATCAAAGACCCTGGCCTTCCAGCTCACGTTCATCGCTCGATGGATATTGATCCAAAGGCGGCTCTACGCGCTGAACGCCAAGTAGCTATTCTCTTTGGACTCTCAGCCATGGGAACCCTCCTCCTAATTTTCTCCTTCTTCTTCATCGATGGAGATACATTCCTCTTTGTCCCGATCATGGGCGAGACAAACCTGCAGCAACTCGGTATCGGTCTTGGAATGGCTATCGCTCTCTTCTGTATCGGCGCCGGTGCGATTCACTGGGCTAAGACTTTGATGCCTGATGAAGAAGTTGTCATACAACGCCACGAGTTTCGCTCAGATGAGGAAGATCGAAGTGAGTTTGTAAAGACCGTTAAGGAAGGCGCCGCAAATGCGGGGCTAGGTCGACGCCCTCTAATTAAGCGCACCCTAGCTGGCGCCCTTGGTCTATCTGGTGTCATTCCAATTATCTTGCTTCGCGACCTTGGACCACTTCCAGGTGATGATTTAAAGAAGACAACATGGGATGCAGGAACGCGGCTTGTTACAGACCCGGGTGATCGCTATCTCCGCCCTGAAGATTTGGAGATCGGCGCCGTTGCACAGGTTCTTCCGGAGATGCCAGCTGGTAAAGTTCGTCACCTTGAAGATATTGCCAAAGATGCAGTTCTCTTGATTCGCCTCCGGCCAGAAGAATTTAACCTCGATGCCGAGCGTTTATCTTGGACCTACGAGGGCATCATCGCTTTCTCAAAGATCTGCTCCCACATGGGATGTGCTGTGGCTCTCTATGAACAGACCACCAAGCACCTGCTCTGCCCATGTCACCAATCAACATTCGATGTCACTCGCGCTGCCAAAGTTATCTTTGGCCCCTCAGCCCGTCCTCTGCCACAATTAGCAATAACTGTGGATGCTGAAGGCTACTTAGTTGCACAAGCACCATTTTCCGAACCTGTTGGACCTAGTTTCTGGGGGCGTATCTCATGACCGCACGTGAAAGAGTTGCTGGCAACGTTGCAGGGTATGTTGATGATCGTACTGGCGCTGCCAAATGGATGAAGAAGAACCTAAACAAGGTCTTCCCTGATCACTGGTCTTTCCTTCTCGGCGAGATTTGCCTCTACTCATTTGTAATCCTTCTTCTCTCTGGAACATTTTTAACTTTCTGGTTTGACCCATCCATGCGTGAAGTTATCTACGACGGTTCCTACGTACCGCTGCAAGGCGTGAAGATGTCTGCGGCATATGCCTCAGCGCTGGAGATATCTTTTGAAGTTCGCGGTGGACTCTTGATGCGTCAGATTCACCACTGGGCGGCTCTAATTTTCATGGTGGGAATTGTCGTTCACTTGATGCGCGTCTTCTTCACCGGTGCCTTCCGCAAGCCACGTGAATTCAACTGGATTATCGGAATTGGCCTTCTAACTCTCGGAATCGTCGAAGGTTTCCTCGGCTACTCATTGCCAGATGACCTCCTCTCAGGAACTGGTATCCGAATAGCTGAAGCAATTATTCAAGCGGTCCCGGTAGTGGGCTCATATCTTTCCTACTTTATCTTCGGCGGCGCATATCCAGGATTAGTCTTTATCCCGCGCATTTACATAATGCACGTCCTAATCATTCCTGGAATCTTCTTAGCGCTAATTACCGTGCACTTAATGTTGGTCTGGTACCAGAAGCACACTCAATTTCCTGGCCCAGGACGGACTGAGAATAATGTTGTTGGCTATCCGCTAATGCCGGTCTATATGGCTAAAGCAGGTGGCTTCTTCTTCATCGTCTTCGGCGTTACAGCATTCTTGGGAGCAGTTGCTTCCATAAATCCGCTCTGGCTCTATGGTCCCTACAACCCTGGGCAAGTAACTGCCGGCTCGCAGCCGGATTGGTATATGGGTTGGCTCGATGGTTTGGTCCGCATGGCGCCACCACTTGAGACCTACTTCTTTGGTTACACCATCTCCTGGAATATCCTGATTCCTGGACTAATTCTTCCTGGAATTATGTTTACCGGTATGGCGCTCTACCCATTTATCGAAAGCTGGATAACTGGAGATAAGCGCGAACACCACCTTCTAGATCGTCCACGTAATGCACCAAATCGCACAGCGCTGGGTGTTATGGCCCTTACCTTCACCATGGTTTCACTGATTAACGGTGGAAACGATCTGATAGCCGTTACCTTTGATTTAACAATCAATCAGATGATGTGGTTCTCCCGTATAGCCATCATTGTCCTGCCACCACTTGCCTTCATCATTACCAAACGCCTCTGTCTCTCTCTTCAAAGGGCAGACCGTGAGCTGGTCTTGCATGGAAAAGAGACAGGTCGTTTAGTTCGCATGCCTAGCGGTGAGTTTGTTGAAGTTCACGAGCCAATCTCTCCTGAAAAGGCTTGGCTGCTAACCTCACACGAGCAGTTGGCTCCTCTAGAGCTACCAGATTACGACGGAGCTGGCGTAAAACGCCCAGCTGCAATCAAAAATCGTATTCGCAACCGTATGTCACGCGCCCATGCAGTAGCTGTACCAAAGGCGACCGCAACTGAGCGACGTGAACTAGAGGAACACCACTAAAGCTTCTTCCCTCTTTAAGCTCCTGTGTAGTGGGAGGCTATTGAAGTTAAGGCTTTATCGAGAATCGCAAATCCCTCGCGGACCTCAGCCTCGCTGACGTTACAAGGCGGACAGATATGAATTCGGTTGTAATTGTTAAATGGCATCAATCCAAATTTTTTACACTCGGCTACCAACTCATTCATGGCCGGGCTGGTGGAACCGTATGGGGCAAGTGGCTCACGGGTGGCGCGGTCTTTGACTAAATCCATTGCCCAGAAGACGCCACGTCCACGAACTTCACCGATTAACTTATGTTTTGCCATTAATTCGTGGAGAAGAGGTTTGATAACGCTATCTCCTATATGAAATGCGTTCTCAACCATCTTCTCTTCATCCATAACATCGATCGTGGCGACCGCTGTGGCGCAAGCTAGCGGATGGCCACTATATGTAAGTCCTCCAGGAAAGACGCGCTCATTAAAGGTTGCAGCGATCTCATCGCTAATTACTACTCCCCCTAAAGGTATGTACCCACTGGTTACGCCCTTTGCAAAGACAATCAAATCTGGCTCTGCCTTTGAATGTTGGTAGGCAAACCAATGACCGGTACGTCCAAAACCTGACATAACTTCGTCGGCGATCCACTTAATTCCATACTTATCGCACAAGGCCCGAACGCCTTCTAAATATCCCTCAGGTGGCAGCAAGACGCCAGCAGTTCCAACGACTGACTCAATGAGGATTGCAGCAATTGTTGCTGGACCTTCAAAGATGATGACCTGCTCTAGATGAGCTAGCGCGCGTGCGCACTCTTGCTCTTCACTCTCAGCCCAAAAGGCAGATCGATATAGGTAGGGACCGAAGAAGTGAACGTGTCCGTAGGCATACTCATTTGGCCAACGCCGTGGATCACCAGTAGCTGTTACCGCCGCCGTGGTGTTGCCGTGGTAACTGCGATAGAACGAGAGAATTTTGTGTCGGTTGGTGTGGATGCGCGCCATGCGAATGGCATTTTCCACGCCGTCGGCTCCACCATTGGTAAAGAAGACTTTATTGTGGTGAATACCTGCGTGCTCGGTGATTCGTTTTGCCGCCTGACCACGAGCTTCGTTGGCATGCTGTGGTGCAACTGTCGTTAATACTGCAGCTTGCTCCTGAATAGCTTTTACAACTTTGGGATGCTGAAATCCGATATTGGTAAAGACTAATTGGCCTGAGAAATCTAGATAACGCTTTCCATCGAAGTCCCAAAAATAACTTCCCTCACCACCTGCTACCGGAAGTGGGTTGATAAGCGACTGTGCGCTCCAGGAGTGAAAGACGTAATTCCGATCAAGGTCGAAGACCTCTTTGCCGCGCGCTGGATCTGAAGGAGGCTGAGTCATGAAACATATCTAAGCACTAAATCTATAGATGCAGCAAAGGTCGCCGAACTACTCTCCCCCTCTAATCACCAGCGCCACACCTAGAGCGGTAAGGGCGATTCCGAAAATGCCCACGAGTGAAACTTTCTCCTGAAAGAGAATAAAACCCTGGAGAACAGCCATTGGAGGAACCAGGTAGAGCAGTGATGAGACCTTGGCTGCAGAGCCATGATTTAAAAGCCAGAGGAGAAGTAATACTGCCGCTATTGAAGTGACGATGACCGCCCATGCCATCGTCCAAATCGATGAGGTAGTTACTTCGAAGCGAGTACGCCCTATAACTATTGAGATAAAGAGCAGAATTACACCAGCAGATAGAAATTGGTAAGTCGTTCCCATCATCAGCGGAACTGTCCTACCAAAACGCTTCTGAATAATTGTTGCAGCGGTACTGCCAAAAAGGGCAGTTACTAGGAATGAGAGTGATTGCGCGGTAAAGCCATCTATGCCCGTTAACTTAGGGAGCACCACCAGGAATACCCCACTAAGGCCAGCAATGAGACCAGCAATCTGTCTATATGTGAGTGGTTCCGCCAATAGACGAACCGCCAAGAGTGAGACCAAGACTGGCTGCAGACTGGTGATCACCGAAGAGAGTCCGGCAGGAGCGCCTAACTCGATGGCATACCAAACCCCGCCCAGGTAGAGGCCGTGCAGAGTGATGCCAATCGCCAATGAAACTTTAATCTCAGAAGCATTTAACTTACGTGGCTGGGCTAGCGCGAGGGTAAGTAGGTAGAGAATTCCAGCAGCTAATAGCAAGCGAAGTGAGAGAAAGTAGAGAGAATCGCCATCAGCGAATGCATACTTGGCAACTACAAATCCAGAGCTCCAAATAAGGATGAAGATCCAAGGCGCGAAAAAGATTAACTTCTTCAAAGTCTGGCTTAGTTACTTATTACTTAGCGGTTTCTCGTACTCAGTAACCATTCCGACAATGCTCAAAACTAAAGCGCCTAGCGCAAGAAGAGTTAGCCACCAGCCAATTATCAGACCTAACCCAAGTGCAGTTGCGCTCAACGCTACTGGAAGAGGCCACCATGAGTGCGGGCTATAGAAACCTAGCTCACCAGCATCATCGGCAATCTCAGCATCTGCACGATCAGATGGAAGCTCTGTGCCTATGCGCTTCTGTGTAAACCAGAGGTAGAAGGCGATCATTCCTGCAAGTCCTGCAGCCAGAAGCATGCCTGTGATTCCTACTGGCTCTCCCCCCAAATACCAATAGATCACGGTCATCAAAACATAGAAGACAGCAAGATAAGCAAAGAGTAACCAATTGGCCTTCATAGCTAGTGCCCCTCTGTCTTAATGTGAGGATGATGTAGATCAAAGGCTGGACGCTCGGAGCGGATACGTGGCATAGAGGTGAAGTTGTGCCGTGGCGGTGGACAGCTAGTAGCCCACTCAAGAGATGAGCCGTAACCCCATGGATCATCAACTTCCACTTTAGGAGAGTTGCGGGTAATCCAAACGTTTACGAAGAATGGAATCATGGAGAGCGCGAGGAGGAATGAGCCAACCGTTGAAACCATATTCATATAGGTGAAGCCATCAGTTGCAAGATAGTCAGCGTAACGACGTGGGAATCCCTTGATTCCTAACCAGTGTTGAATCAAGAAAGTTAGATGGAAACCAAAGAAGAGTGTCCAGAAGTGAATTTTACCAAGGCGCTCATTGAGCATACGACCGGTGAACTTTGGCCACCAGAAGTAGAAGCCGGCGAACATAGCAAAGACCACTGTTCCGAAGAGGACA
Organism: uncultured Candidatus Planktophila sp.; assembly: GCA_964463845.1. Classification (GTDB taxonomy): domain Bacteria; phylum Actinomycetota; class Actinomycetes; order Nanopelagicales; family Nanopelagicaceae; genus Planktophila. Next base: position 20,300 of record CAYXDT010000002.1, read on the forward strand.
TAGTGGAAGTGTGCAACCACAAAGTAAGAGGCAGAGACTGCAAAGTTAAGTGGAGGTGAAGCGAGGATGATTCCGGTTATTCCACCAAATAGGAATGTAACGAGGAATCCCATAACCCAGAGCATCGGTGTCTCAAAGGTGACATGGCCACGCCACATTGTTCCAATCCAGTTAAAGATCTTCACTCCCGTTGGAACACCGATAAGGAAGGTCATGAACGAGAAGAAGGGCAGCAGTACCTTGCCGCTGGCAAACATATGGTGCGCCCAGACCGAAACTGAAAGAGCGGAGATTGCAATCGTTGCGGCAATCAAACCCTTATATCCAAAGATTGGTTTGCGGCTAAAGACCGGCAAGATTTCGGTGACAATTCCGAAGAACGGCAGCGCCAAGATATAGACCTCGGGGTGGCCAAAGAACCAGAAGAGGTGTTGCCAGAGCATAGCTCCGCCGTTAGCCGGATCAAATATATGGGTTCCAAAGAGACGATCGGATTCAAGTCCGAGAAGAGCGGCCGCAAGTGGTGGGAAAGCTAGGAGAACCAGGATAGAAGTTAGAAGAACATTCCAAGAGAAGATCGACATACGGAACATCGTCATTCCAGGAGCACGCATAGTGAAGATAGTTGTAATGAAGTTAACGCCACCAAGAATTGTTCCGAGGCCTGATATAGCAAGTCCCATAATCCAAAGATCCCCACCAATTCCAGGTGAGTAAGTTGTACTGGATAGTGGCGCGTAAGCAGTCCATCCGAATGAGGCTGCTCCACCTGGCGTTAAGAATCCGACTGTTGCTTGAATAGAACCAAAGAGATAGAGCCAGTAAGAGAGCATATTGAGTCTTGGGAAAGCAACATCAGCTGCGCCAATCTGCAGCGGCATAAGAACATTTGCAAATCCAACAAAGAGCGGCGTTGCAAACATCAATAACATAATCGTGCCGTGCATGGTGAAGACCTGGTTGTACTGCTCAACGCTCATAAACTGCATGCCTGGACGGGTTAACTCAGCACGGATGAAGAGCGCTAAAACTCCACCAATCAAAAACCAGGCAAATGAGGTCGCTAAATATAAGTAACCAATGCGCTTGTGATCAGTTGAGGTTATTGTCTTAACAAACTGGCTACCCAACGAGGTCTTCTGGACTCCCTGGCGGGGGGCTGCAATTGTTGGACGCTCTGCAAATGTTGTCATGACACTCCCACCTTAAGTGAATCGACGTAAGACTGGTACTGCGCTGGAGTTACTACCTTAACCTTGAAGAGCATCTGTGAATGATTACGTCCACAGAGAATGTTGCAACGACCAGGGAACTCACCGAGTTTATTTGCAGTAAATGCCAAGGTGTTGTCGTCCCCAGGAAGATTCTGCATCTGAATCATGAATGCAGGTATCCAGAAACCGTGTACCACATCTGTTGATGTTAGCGTGAAACGAACACGCTCGCCCTGTGGAAGGTAAAGGGTTGGAGGTTGTGCTGGTGATCCAGTAACAATTGCTTCACCCTCTGGCTTTTCATAGCCAAATTGCCATGACCATTGAAATCCATTTACTGAAATCTCATGCTTGATTCCAGTTGTCTTATCAACAATTACATCTTGCTTCACAGCTGTGAAGTAGAAGAGAACTGCCACGATGATAAATGGAATAACTGTGTAGAGAATTTCCACAGGAATGTTGTATTGGAATTGCTTTGGAAACTCACTCTGCCCTGGCTTTGGGCGGTGAAAGACAGCCGGCCACAAAATCAAAATTAAGGTAAAGACACCAACTACGGCAGCGGCAATCCACGCACCCTGCCAGAGTGAGATAGAAACATCGTTAACGCTAGAAGCATCCTTGGGAAAGCCCATTCCAGAAATATCTTTAGAGTCGAATGAGCACCCTGAGAGAGCCAGGAGTGGCAGCGCAAGAAGCGCTAAAACTCGAATTGGGCGTTTCTTACGCGTAAGCATGGCTTAAGGATAGTGCCGTATCGTGCATGCATCTCGCTGACCGAGTAGCGTTCGTTCGGTGGTTCGTGTCACAGGAAACTTCACCTCTGAATGCCCTATTAACCCTGCCGCCAAATCGGCCCTGCTAGCCGCCTTTGACCAGGGCTGGGCAGATCCAAAGAAGTTATCTCAGGCCGCCCGGAGCGCAGCCCAGCTGCGAAACCATGCGATAGAAAGTATCGCTACCCGGTTGGGAATTGCGCCTCAATACTGTGAAATTCTCGGAGAACCCAGCCTTGGCCATTTTCTGGGGATTGCTGGGTTCCTCTCGCCTCAAAAGAAACTCTACTTCTCGGCTATCGACCAAGGAAAGATTCGGGCGGTTGCGCGTGCGCATGTGGGTCAAGTTGAAGAAGTACCAGTGACTAATCAAGGGCAATTTATCTATCCTGCAGATATCACTCCAGATTCCGTAATCTCTTGGCAATCGGCAAACTCTGAAACTGGAGTAATCCAATCTCCTACACATGATTTGGAGGAGTTTTCATTTATCTATGTTGATGCAACAGCCGTTGGGCCGCAGATCTCGCTGCCATCAAAATGGTCAAGCGCCCTCTTTGATGCGCGCACCTGGGGCGGCCCCGCTGGTCTAGCGATTCTTGCAATCAAAGATCAACGCAATTATGACTATCCACTTCCGAAGATTGCGCCAATAAAGTCCCCGGGAAGCTTCTCTCTCCCACTGCTACTAGGAGCGGCTGTGGCGCTCGAAAACTTTGTGCCACCAGATCAGCTGCTGCGCCAGTATTTAATTGAAAAAATTTCCTCTCTATCCAATGAAATCTACGTCGTGGCCGATGGCGCTCCTGGACTGCCCAATAAAGTCTCATTAGTTGTAGCTGATGTGTCGGGTGAACAGTTAGTCGAACAACTTAGTCAACGGGGATTTGATGTGGATTCTGGCTCGGCCTGTTCCCCTGAAGATTTACAGCCCAGCCATGTCCTAGCTGCCATGGGCTATCCAACTAATGGCCATATACGCCTGACCTTCCATCCAGGCACAACTATCGCCGAGGTGGATCAGTTGATTGAGAAAATTCAGCTGGTTCGCAAAGAGCTACTGAGGTAGGTGGCTGCGAATCTCAGCAGCAGCTTCTTCTCCGTAAGCAACTTTGAAACGTTCTGCAAACTCATCTGCAGTAAAGCGGTACTCCTGGGTGCCAGTTGTCTCAATAACGTAGGTCGCAATCATTGATCCGACTTGAGCAGCACGCTCTAGTGATAGCCCCCAGGCTAGTCCTGCTACGAAACCTGATCGAAAAGAATCTCCGACTCCAGTGGGATCAACCTTGGCTCTCTCCTGGGCGCAGTTCACCTTGATAAAAGTCCCATCAATACTTTCAACGCGCGCACCCTCTGCACCAAGCGTGACTACTCGGTACTTCACTCGCTCAAGAATTTCGCGATCAGACCAACCTGTCTTCTGAATTGCTAACGCTAGTTCATACTCGTTCATGAAGAGATAGGTCGCACCGGCGATTAACTTCTTTATCTCATCTCCACTCATGCGCGCCATCTGTTGAGATGGATCGGCAGCAACAGCGATTCCGCTCGCCAGGGCCACTTCTGTATGTCGAAGCATCGCTTCGGGATCATCAGGAGATATAACAATTAAATCCAACTTACCAACCTTGCTGATTATCGGCTGAAGCTCGATGTTGCGTGCCTCTGACATCGCACCTGGAAAGAAGGAGGCAATTTGATTTAACTCAGTATCGGTCGTCACTGTGAAATGCGCGGTGTGCTGCGAGTTAGAGATAAGCGCATGTGAAGTATCAACGCCATGGCGGGAGAGCCAGGCATCGTAATCTGCAAAGTCTTTGCCGACTGCAGCAATCAAAATGGGATTAAGCCCTAGAACGCCTAGCCCAAATGCGATATTTGCCGCGCAACCACCACGTCGAACCTCGAGCCCATTAACTAGAAATGAGAGTGAAACTTTCTCAAGTGAGCCAGCTACCAACGAGTCGGTAAATTTTCCAGGAAAGGTCATGATGTGATCTAGACCTACCGAACCAGCTACTCCGATTTTCATGAGCGCAAATCTAACTGGGTTAACCCAGAATCAATGGAGATTAACTAAATGAATCGCCGCAGGCGCAAGAACCACCAGCATTTGGATTATCAATTGTGAATCCTTGCTTTTCAATCGTATCTACAAAATCAACTGAAGCGCCCATGAGATAAGGATCGCTCATCTTATCTACAACGACCTTTACCGAACCGAATTCGCGAGTGATATCGCCTTCTTGGTTACGATCATCAAAGTAAAGTTGATACTTGAGTCCGGAACAGCCACCTGGCTGAACTGCAACGCGGAGATAGAGGTCATCGCGACCTTCTTGAGCCAAGAGAGCTGCGACCTTTGCCGCTGCTACATCGGTAAGTGTGATGCCAGCAGTTAAATCTGCAGGGCTCGAAGTTGCTGATGTTGTTGTCTCTGTAGTCATACCGTAAGGATACTGGCCTCGGGTTGCCGGCGCTAACCCAAACACACAAGAATGGGACCATGGCCAACTCGCTGCAGGAGCTCCTACTACTGGGACAAGGTCGAGACCTCTCCTCAGAACGTGGTGTTTCATGCACTGGCGAATTGCCGGCGGTAAGCGATCCAGAGCTCGTTGAGCGCGCCAAGATTGCGCGTGCACAGCTTGGCGAAAGAGCTTTGATTCTGGGCCATCACTATCAGCGTGATGAGGTAATTCAATTTGCCGACATCACTGGCGATTCATTTAAGTTGGCGCAGGCTGCTGCAGCACAGAGTTCTGCTGAGTTCATCTTCTTCTGCGGAGTGCACTTTATGGCTGAATCTGCAGATATCTTGACCTCAACTAAGCAGCGCATAATTCTTCCTGATTTAGCAGCTGGTTGCTCTATGGCAGATATGGCAACCGCGCAACAAGTCGATAAGTGTTGGTCTGAACTGACCACTATCGGTGTAGCTGCGAAAACTATCCCCGTGACATATATGAATTCTTCTGCTGCCATAAAGAGTTTTACTGGAGAACATGGCGGGACAATCTGTACCTCGTCAAATGCAAAGAAGACGATGGAGTGGGCGCTAACTCGCGGCGAGAAGATTCTCTTCCTGCCTGATCAACATCTTGGTAGAAATACCGCAGTCCTCTCACTGGGTCTATCTTTAGATGATTGCGTTCTCTGGAATCCCTGGAAGCCGATGGGCGGGTTAACTGCCGCTGAAATTCAGCGCGCCAAGGTAATTCTGTGGCGTGGCCATTGTTCCGTGCACGGCCGTTTCACCACCGAGTCAGTTGATGATGCGCGTTTGAGAGTTCCTGGAGTCAATGTAATTGTCCATCCCGAGTGTCAACACGAGGTCGTTAAGGTCGCCGACTTTGTTGGAAGTACTGAAATGATTATTCAAACCGTTACCCAGGCACCTGCGGGAAGCAAGTGGGCAATCGGAACCGAATTGAATTTAGTCTCTCGCCTGGCGGCCAATAACCCAGATAAAGAGGTTATATTCCTAGATAAAGCGGTCTGCTACTGCTCAACCATGAACCGAATCGACCTACCCCATCTAGTCTGGGCGATGGAGTCGCTAGTTAATGGACGAGTGGTAAACGAGATTAGAGTCGATGAAGAGATCGCTCGATACTCGAAAATAGCCCTCGAACAGATGCTCGCTCTATAGTTCTCCCATGACTGAATCGCCATCGAGTAAAAAGGGTCGTCCAACGCCAAAGCGACGCGACGCCGAAGCGGCCCGTAAGGTTTCACCTCTAGCTCCTGCCTCGACCAAGCTTGAGAAGAAGCGCGCCAAAGAGGCTAACCGCGCAGCTCGCATCGCCAACCGTGCCGCCTATATGCGCGGAGAAGAGCATGCGTTACCGGCTCGTGATAAAGGTCCAGTAAAAAAGTTTGCTCGTAATTATGTTGATACCCGTAGATCTATCGGTGAGTACTTTCTACCTATTATTTTTGCGGTTTTGATTATGACGCTCATTCCTATTCCTGCATTTCAACTTGGAAGTATTGCGCTGATGTATGGAGTTCTGCTGATTTCAGTAGTTGATGGAATTTTCTTGAGTAAGAAAATCAAGCGGGCAGCGCAAGAGCGATTCCCTAATGGAGAATTTAAGGGGCTTGGTATGTATGGCTGGCTTCGCTCCACACAGATGCGACGCATGCGCATGCCAAAGCCACAGGTTAGTCCCGGAGATTCGATCTAACCTCTTCCCGATCTAGCTCCTTTGCCAATTCCCTCTTAAAAATTTAAGGGCGTGGATTAGGACTAACAGTTCTGCTGGCATCTCGCTCAGCTACCCCCGCTAGGGCGCTATCTATAGCTCTCATGACATCTTCGGGCAGTTTTACACCTGCTGCTTTTACATTATCGCGAATCTGAGATGGCTTAGTTGCCCCCATGATTGCACTCGATACATTTGGATTTTGCAAGACCCAAGCCAGAGCCAGTTGCGGCATTGATAAATCTACTGATTCGGCGATTGGCTTTAACTTTTGCACGGCAGTTAATACCTCATCGCTCATCCATCTCGAGATCATCTCAGCACCGCTCTTCTTATCGGTAGCCCGAGAGCCAGCCGGTGCCTTCTCTCCCGGCAGATATTTTCCAGTTAATACACCCTGCGCCATTGGGGACCAGACAATTTGACCAATCCCCTCTTTCTTCGATAACGGAACTACTTCGCTCTCAATAACGCGCCAAAGAGCTGAGTACTGCGGCTGACTTGAGATAAAGCGATCGTAACCACGCGCATCCTGAATCTTCAGCGCTTGAGAGATTTGCGCCGCGTTCCATTCAGAGAAACCAATATAGATGACTTTACCTTGACGGATTAAGTCATCGAAGGCGGCAAGGGTCTCCTCAAGTGGCGTCTCGTAGTCAAAGCGATGTGCTTGATACAAATCAATGTGATCAGTGTTAAGACGCTTTAAAGAGGCGTGGGCAGATTCCATAATATGTTTACGAGATAAGCCACGATCGTTCTTGCCGCTACCGGTTGGCCAATAAACCTTGGTGAAAAGTTCATAGGATTCGCGTTTGACTCCTTTTAGGGCTTTACCTAGTACTACCTCGGCCTTTGTTGCGGCATAGACATCTGCAGTATCAAAGGTGGTAATACCTTGCGAAAGGGCCTCGCGAACACATTTGAAAGCAGCATCGGATTCAACCTGCGAACCATGGGTAATCCAATTACCGTATGAAATTTCAGATACGTACATTCCAGTGCTGCCTAAGCGACGATATTCCATACTCCCCACCCTAGGGCTCGCGTGGTGAGTTGCCAAGTATGTGCAGCCTATGGTTGCCTTCGCTCACAACTTAATGCTTGAAAATTTTGACTTGAAATGTAGGGGAAGTTCGGTGCAAATCCGACGCTGACCCGCAACCGTAAGAAACCTACTTCTGGCGACAGTTAATTGGTTTCAAAGTCGGATTACCTGCATATTCAAGAGATTTAGACCAACACCCGCCGAGGTTTGCGGGGTGTAGTCCAAAGGTATTTGGCGCCACTTTTGTGCCGACCGCTAGCGAGCTACCCCTGTGAGACTCCCGAAACTAGGAGATCCACAAAATGAAGATTCACCGTAAAGCAACTCTCTTAATCGCAACTTTACTTGCGCTCCAATTAACCTCCCCCTCATCAGCTACGGCTGCAGAGAAGGGCTGGCGCTATTGGGGATATTTCCAAGCAGCCCCTAACTCTTCAACCTGGACTGCTGCCATGACTGGCCCCACAGTAGATATCGAAGATGGCGCTGTCGAAGGATGGTCATTTGTCTTCAGTAATGACGATGTTCCATCTCGTGCACCAGTTGTAAAGCCAAACTTTGCCAAGATCTGCGGCAAGACAAAAGCTGTAGCAGATAAGAAACGTATCGCTCTTGTAATTGATTTCGGTTCCAAAGCTTATGCGCCCAAGGGTGAACGAGTTCCTAAGACCATTACACGTTGTGTTACAACTGCTGTGGAGTCTCAGGGAATCGATGTACTTGGGCAGGTAGTTAAGGTACGCGCGGCTAGTTCTGGGCTGATCTGTGGTTTTAACGGATTTCCCAAAAGGGAATGTGGCGTAGAGATCAGCACTCCCGCTGCACTAATTAAGTAGCTTTACATGCACACCTCGCTACATCCACTGACCATGTGGGTCTGGGCAATTCTGCTCATTACCGCAGTAGTTCTAGCCGACAACTTTTGGTTTGCGCTAGCTACAGTGGGTGTAGCGACGGTCGTGGTGGTAATTCGCTCAGATGGCTCACCTTGGAATCGCACTTACTGGTTATCTTTGAAGATAGGCGTCTTCATCATCTTCGTGCGCACTCTCTTTGGGATCTTAATTGGAGTCCCCATACCGGGTACGACGCTCTTCACAATCGCACGTATAGATCTACCTTCATGGATGCCCGGTATCCGTTTAGGAGGTGCAGTAACTTTTGAGCGTCTCTCCTCGTCAATCCATGAGGGGTTAATTATTGCAACGGTAATTGCTCTTTTTGGGGCGGCGACTTCACTTACTAGTCCACACAAATTACTTCGCACCTTGCCAGTATTTATCTACGAAATCGGTATCACTTTGGTAATCGCCACTTCACTCTTTCCGCAAGTTGGCGAGAGCGCAAAGAGAATCAGATTAGCCGCACGGTTGCGTGGTGTAGAGAAGATTTCTTTGAGAAGAATCGTTATGCCCCTGCTGGAAGAGTCACTCGCTCGCTCATTGCAATTAGCAGCGGCCATGGATGCTCGTGGCTTTGGGGTAAGCCGCAAGCGAAGTCGCTATCGACCAGAAATTTGGAGTCCTCGGGATAGCGCACTCTGCGTCATAACTGCCCTTGTGCCTATGGTGGTGATCTTCGGATGATTACTTTCTCTAATGTCTCACTGGTCTATCCGCATTCCACAAAAACCATTATCGAAGATCTATCTTTCTCTATCGTTGAAGGCGAGATGGTCCTTGTCATGGGCGCAACTGGCTCAGGGAAATCATCGCTACTTCGCCTAATCAACGGCTTAGTGCCTCATCACACTGGTGGAATCCTCGCTGGAGATATAAGCGTTGACGGTATTTCAACTCAGACGGTAAAGCCCGGTGCACTTGCTCACCTTGTGGGAATCGTTGCGCAGAATCCGGCCAATGGTTTTGTTACCGATATTGTGGAAGAGGAACTTGCCTTTGGAATGGAGGCCCTTAACTTTCCGCCCGATGTAATGCGTAAGCGAGTTGAAGAGGTTCTTGATCTCCTAAGCCTTAATCCCCTACGCCATCGTTCGATTGCCACTCTAAGCGGAGGCGAGCAACAGAGAGTGGCTATTGGGAGCGCTCTCGTAATGCATCCTAAAATTCTGGTCCTTGACGAACCTACAAGTGCGCTAGATCCAATAGCCGCAGAGGAGGTTCTCTCTCTCCTTCATCGCTTGGTCCATGATTTAAGTGTGACGGTGGTGATTGCAGAACATCGACTAGAGAGAGTGATTCAATTTGTAGATCGAATCATCTACATAGAAGGCAATGGTGAAGCAGCCATTGGTTCCGCGGAGGAGATACTGCGAAGCGCTGATTTAGTGCCACCGATAATTCGCCTGGCTCGCGCCTTAAATTTAGCTGAGATTGGTACCAGTGTGCGAGAAGTTCGCCGCGCAACGGAAGAGATAAGACAACGCTCCTATATCGAACCAGCTCCTGAGATAGGAGATGACGAAACTGCGATAGAGGTGAAATCTCTCTCTAAAAACTACGCCGAGAAAATTGCTTTAAAGTCGATATCCACAGAGATTTATCGCGGCGAAATTGTTGCAATCATGGGGCGTAATGGAGCGGGAAAGAGTTCTCTCTTGCACACCATTGTTGGGGTAGCTCTTCCAGATAAAGGCCAGGTGCGCGTATTAGGTGGCGATCCCTACCTTCTTAAAGGGCACCAACGACGGATCACCATCGGCTACGTTCCACAAGAACCCAGCGATCTGCTCTATGCCCAATCGGTTGCCAGCGAGTGCGAACAGGCTGATCACGATAATGAGATAGCAGCAGGCTCTACCTTCGCGCTTCTAAATCGCCTAGTCCCCCAAATCAGCGAGAAGACCCATCCCAATGATCTCTCTGAGGGGCAGCGCTTAGCCCTTGTCTTAAGTATCGTGCTGGCGGGAAATCCCGAAATTTTAGTTCTTGATGAACCAACTCGTGGATTGGATTATCAAGCTAAACATCTCTTTGCAATTACCTTAAAGGAGTATGCCAAGAAGTTAAATCGCCCTGTTTTGATTGCAACACATGATGTAGAGCTTGTGGCGGAGCTAGCCGATCGCGTTCTCTTCCTAGCTGAGGGTGAAATTGTTGCCGATGGATCAACGTTAGAAGTCCTTCTCTCATCTCCTGCATTTGCCCCACAAGTTGCCAAGGTGATGTCACCTAAACCTTGGCTAACTGTTAGTGATGTAGTAGAAGCGCTTGCGATAGAGCCATGAAGACCCGTGACATATTTGCATTTCGCGGCGCAGCTATTCCGGCGTTGATTGCCACGAGCGCCATCAGCGCACTGGGCTTTATCTGGCCCTTCCTCCTTCCTCATGAAGGCGAAAGGCCACAATGGATTTTTGCACTAGCCCTACCATTTGCCTTGATACTGCTATATATAAGCGTTAGTAATCAAAATCTAGATTCAAAATCAATTGCGCTGCTAGCCGTTCTGGCAGCTCTAATTGCAGCGCTGCGCCCACTTGGAACTGGCGCTGTTGGAATTGAGCCGATGTGGTTTTTATTAATTCTTAGCGCTCGAGTCTTTGGTCCATCATTCGGCTTTCTCCTTGGCGCACTATCGATGACTCTTTCGGCTCTTCTAACTGGTGGTTTAGGTCCCTGGTTTGCATATCAAGCTTTTGCAGCGGCCTGGATAGGTTTGGGCGTTGCGTTAATTCCACGTCGCGTTCGTGGTGGGTGGGAACTACTTCTTCTAGCGCTCTATGGCGTATTAGCGGCTGCATTCTTCGGATTTGCCATGGATCTGCAATTTTGGCCCTGGGTACTCGGGGCCGATACACAACTGTCATATATTCCTGGTGGTGCATTTAGTGAGAATTTCTCACGCTTTCTGAGTTATCACATGCTCTCAGCTATGGCGTGGGATATTCCACGAGCTATCTTTACCGCAACGCTCATTGCGGTTGTCGGTAAACCCATCCTTCATACTCTGCGCCGCGCATATACACGCGCTGCCTTTCTCGCCCCGATTGAATTTAAGCGAGCAACCCTTATCGCACGTGAGAAGGCAGAAAGGGAAGCGAGGTAACGGCAGCGCGACTTTTGCGACCGCGCACCTCAATATCTACGCTGGCACCTGCTTCCAGTTCAGGCTTAATTAGCGCAAGTGCTATTCCACATTTAAGCGATGGGGAGAATGTGCCACTTGTAACTATCCCAATCTCATCCCCTGCCAGATTTAAAACCTTCATACCGGCTCGCGGTATTCCTCTATCTTGCGCAAGTAGAGCCTGTAACCGCGGCGTATTCTTCTGAGCTCTCTCTTCACGTAGCGCACTGGCTCCACGAAAATCTGCCTTCTTCCAGCCGATTGCCCAAGAGGCGCTCGCCTGAACTGGCGAGATATCAAGAGTCAGCTCGTGTCCGTGAAGTGGGTAGCCCATCTCAGTACGTAAGGTATCGCGGGCGCCAAGGCCGCAGATTACTCCGCCAAATTCGCCCATGGCGGTGACAAGCGCATCCCACACAAGAGCTGCATCAGAAGTTTGCGGAATGATTTCATAGCCAAACTCACCCGTGTAACCAGTACGGCAGAGAATTACGGAAGAGCCAGCAACTTTTACATTTGCAAATGCCATGTAATCCAACTGTGGTTGTATACCTAACTTAACCAGGACATCACTGGCCCGCGGACCCTGTAGCGCCAAAACCGCATAATCGCTATGCAGATTCTCAACCTTTATCTCCTCCGGCGCAGCCTCAGAGAGAGCTGCCACTACCGCAGTTGTGTTTGCCGCATTAGGTATGAGAAAGAAATCATCTGCTGAATTGCGGTAGACAATTAAGTCGTCAACAACTCCCCCTGCTTCGGTACATAACAAGGTGTACTGCGCCTTACCGTCCGTGGCTCTCTCCAGATCATTTGTAAAGAGCGAGTTTAAGAATTGCAGCGCGCCCGTGCCCTTAACGCTTGCCTTACCTAAATGCGAGACATCAAATAATCCAACTCGCTCACGCACTGCCGCGTGTTCGGCGAGAACACCTGAGCCGGAATACTCAATTGGCATTAGCCATCCACCAAAATCAGCCATCTTGGCCTGCAGTTCAAGGTGCTTCTGATGTAAAGGTGAGTTTTTCACAGTCTCAACTTACACTTACGCTCTTACCTTGGCCCATTCTCATGGGCTAGAGCCACAAGAGGAGTTTTCATGACAACAGTCCGGCTATCTGACGGAGTGGTAAAAGATGAGGTGCTAGTTGTCGGTCTCTCTCAAAAGGGAGGGGCTGGTAAGAGTTCCCAGCCAACTCTGCAGATTGAATCAGGAGATTTGGCCCTTGACTCAAAACTCTTGCTCCAATCGTTGAGAGATCTTGGAGCAACCGGTAGCCACGATGAGGTTATAAAGATACCTGGCACCAGTACTCGACTTCTCGTATTTACTGGGTTGGGCCAGAGCGCCAAGAAATTCGATAATGAACAATTACGCCGCGCTGCCGGTGCCGCCGCAAGAGCCCTTGCTGGAAACTCCAGCGCAACCTTCTCACTTCCAGCTACAACTGTTGATGCCGTGGTTGCAATTGCAGAGGGCGCAGCCCTTGGCAACTATCTCTTCGATCAATTCCGCGGCTCTACCAAGAAGTTGCAGCGCACACCCTTAAAGAGCGTCACAGTACATACATCTTTAGCTGCCACACCCGATGCTAAGCGCGGTGCTAAGCGAGCCGAGATTGTGGCTACATACACCTACCTGGTGCGAGACTTAATCAATACTCCACCTAGCCATCAGACCCCCGAATCTTTCTGCGCATCTCTAACTGCAGCCGTTAAGCAAGCTGGAGGTTCCGGAGTTGGGCTGAAGATCTCAACGATGACGGATACACAACTGAAGGCGAAAGGTTTTGGCGGAATTACCGCCGTTGGCCAAGGGTCAGCTAACCCGCCCCGCCTACTAAATATTACCTATACGCCAAAGGGGGGCAAGGCAAAGAAGCGCTACGCCTTTGTAGGCAAGGGAATCACCTTTGATACTGGCGGTTTAGCGCTGAAGCCGGCGCTAGGTATGGAGGCGATGAAGTCAGATATGAGTGGTGCGGCTGCAGTGTGTGCTGCAACTATTGCCATTGCTCTTCTCGAACTACCGGTTGCAATTGAATGTTGGGCACCTCTTGCCGAGAATATGGTCAGCGATAACGCAACTCGTCCAAGTGATGTAATCACAATTTATGGTGGCAAGACAATTGAAGTTCTAAATCCAGATGCTGAAGGGCGTCTAGTTCTCGCTGATGCTTTAGTAAAAGCGCAAGAGAGTAAAGAGCTAGATGGAATTATCGATGTAGCAACTTTGACTGGCGCGCAGGTAGTAGCTCTCGGCACCCGCACAAGTGCAGTTATGACAAATAACCAAGAGTTCTCCAATGAGTTTTTGGCGTCGGCTCGCAAGAGTGGCGAGGCTTTCTGGCCAATGCCTCTGCCAGTTGAGCTACGCGCCTCACTTGATTCACCTGTTGCCGATATGGCAAATATCGGAGAGCGAATGGGCGGAATGCTGGTCGCTGGGTTATTTCTAAAAGAGTTCATCGCAGAAGAACTTCCCTGGCTTCATCTAGATATCGCCGGCCCTGCCTACAATGAAAAGGCCGCTCACGGCTATACCCCGGTAGGGGGCACTGGAGTCGCGCTGCGCTCTCTAGTTCAACTCGCCATTGATGGCGATCGAGCCTAATTCTCTCGGCTTGGCCCAGTTATGCAGCCTAGGTAAAGGCTGGCAAGATATGAGCCTGGTGGTTGAGCGAAGTAGGAGCGTGTAGGTGTCCAATTTTGATTTAGTAATTCTTGGTGGTGGAAGCGGTGGCTATGCCGCAGCGCTCCGAGGCGCACAGCTTGGCCTCTCTGTTGCGCTAATCGAGAAGGATAAGGTCGGCGGCACCTGCCTACACCGTGGCTGTATCCCAACCAAGGCTCTTCTACACGCAGGCGAAGTCGCCGATAGCGCTCGCGAATCTGCCCAGTTTGGGGTTAACGCCACCTTTAACTCAATCGATATGGTCGGGGTCAACTCATATAAAGATGGTGTGATCGCTGGTTTACATAAAGGGTTACAAGGTCTCATTAAATCTCGCAACGTTACCTATATCGAAGGAACTGGTCGCCTAGTTTCAAATAATGCCGTTGAGGTAAATGGAACTCAATATGTTGGCAAGAACATTGTTCTCGCAACCGGCTCTTACGCCCGCACTCTTCCTGGTTTAGATATTGATGGAGTGCGCGTTATAACTTCTGACCACGGAACCTCCATGAACTACGTTCCAAAGAGCGTAATAGTTTTAGGCGGCGGCGTAATTGGTTGCGAATTTGCCTCTGTCTGGAAATCATTTGGCGCAGATGTCACAATCATCGAGGGGCTACCGCACTTGGTCGCGTTAGAGGATGAATCTTCCAGCAAGTTGCTAGAACGCGCTTTCCGTAAGCGCGGCATTAAATTTGAACTCGGTACCCGCTTCAAATCTCATAAGGTAAGTGGGGATAGCGTCACTGTAACTCTGGAAGATGGTCGTGAATTTAGCGCCGACCTACTACTTGTATCTGTCGGCCGCGGACCAGTAACTGATGGCATCGGCTACCAAGAGGTTGGGCTAACTATGGATCGTGGCTACATAACTGTAGATGACCACTGCCGCACAAACATTCCGGGGATTTGGGCTGTGGGTGACATTATCCCGACTCTGCAATTGGCACATGTTGGCTTCCAGGAAGGAATTTTAGTTGCCGAAAGTATCGCCGGCTTAAATCCTCGTCCAATTAATTACGATGGCGTGCCACGCGTTACTTATTCAGAGCCTGAGGTCGCATCGGTTGGATTATCAACAAAGGTTGCCAAAGAGCGCGGCTATGACGTAGTCGAACTCGATTACAACCTTGCGGGAAATGGTAAAGCGCAGATTCTCAAGACTGCTGGATCAATCAAAGTCATTGCACAGAAAGATGGACCGGTCCTCGGTATTCATATGGTCGGTGCCCGCGTTGGCGAACTATTAGCTGAAGCGCAATTGATTTATAACTGGGAGGCGACAGCCGATGATGTTGCCCCTCTCTTACATGCACACCCAACTCTGTCAGAGGCTATGGGCGAAGCTCATATGGCGCTGGCTGGCAAACCACTTCACGCACACGGTTAAGTCGACAGGAGAAAATAGCTATGTCATTCTCAGTAACAATGCCCGCTCTTGGTGAGAGCGTTAGCGAAGGAACAGTTACCCGTTGGCTTAAAAATGAAGGCGATCAGGTTGCAGTAGATGAGCCGCTCCTTGAAGTATCAACAGATAAGGTCGATACCGAGATTCCATCTCCAGTCGCCGGAATTCTTACCAAGATAGTTGTTGGAGTTGATCAGACAGTTTTAGTCGGGGCTGAATTGGCGATAATCGCCGATAGCGCATCAGCTGGTACGCCGGCAGCTCCTGCGGCACCAGTTGCTGCACCAGTTGCTGCACCAGTTGCTGCACCAGTTGCTGCACCAGTTGCTGCACCAGTGGCGGCCCCAGTTGCTGCACCAG
>CAYXDT010000002.1:36125-131383 GCA_964463845.1 uncultured Candidatus Planktophila sp.
GCACCAGTTGCTGCACCAGTTGCTGCACCAGTGGCGGCCCCAGTTGCTGCACCAGTTGCGCCACCTGTAGCTGCACCAGCTGGCGGCGGAACAGTTATCTCTATGCCAGCTCTTGGTGAATCTGTCAGCGAAGGAACTGTGACTCGTTGGTTAAAGCAGGTCGGAGATTCGGTTGCAGTTGATGAGGCTCTACTCGAAGTATCAACTGATAAGGTCGATACAGAGATTCCATCTCCCGTTGCTGGAATCCTTCTCGCCATTGATGTAGCGGTAGATACCACCGTCGCAGTTGGCGCACGCCTCGGTCTTATTGGCTCCTCCTCTTCAGCGCCGGTTGCAACACCAGCACCGGTTGCACCACCAGTCGCTGTCGCTCCCCCCGTTGCAGCTCCAGTCGCACCACCAGTCGTTGTCGCTGCCCCCGTTGCAGCACCAGTTACACCAGCACCAGTTACACCAGCACCAGTTGCACCAGCACCGGTTGCACCAGCACCGAGCTCTGCCTCTGCTGATATCTATGTAACTCCAATCGTTCGCAAACTCGCCAATGAGTTGGGTGTAAATATCGCAACAGTGCGAGGTAGCGGAATTGGCGGAAGAATTCGCCGTGAAGATATCTTGGCTGCGCAGGTAGCTCCAGCCGCGCCTTCTCCATCTACCTCTCCAGCCAGTGCAGCTTCTCCCTCTGCTCCGCGTCCGGCTGCAGCAGTTGCATCTGCGCTACGTGGAACGACAGTAACAATGTCGCGACTGCGCAAGGTGATTGCCGCTCGCATGGTTGAGTCACTTCAAGTTTCAGCGCAGTTAACAACTGTTGTCGAAGTTGATGTTACAAAGATTGCTCGCCTACGTGATCGCGCTAAGGCATCCTTCGAGGCTCGCGAGGGTGTCAAGCTCTCCTTCCTTCCCTTCTTCGCCGTTGCCGTTTGCGAAGCGCTTAAACAGCATCCTGTCCTTAACTCATCTGTTGAAGGTGACCAGATCATCTACCACGGTGCAGAGCACCTTGGCGTAGCGGTCGATACTGAACGCGGATTACTCGTTCCAGTGATCCATAACGCTGGCGATTTAAATATGGGTGGCGTGGCTCGCAAGATCTCGGATTTAGCGGCTCGAACACGCGATAACAAGGTAACTCCAGATGAACTCGGTGGCGGAACTTTCACTCTCACCAATACTGGTTCACGTGGCGCGCTCTTTGATACTCCGATTATCAATCAGCCTCAAGTAGCAATCCTTGGACTCGGCGCAGTTGTAAAGCGTCCAATGGTTGTGCGAGGCGAAGATGGTGGAGAGACGATGGCGATTCGTTCAATGGTCTATCTCGGACTCTCTTATGATCATCGAGTTGTCGATGGCGCAGATGCAGCACGCTTCCTGGTAACGCTCAAGGAGCGGTTAGAAGGCGGCGCATTCGAGTCAGATTTAGGTCTATAAAAAGTTATGTCACTACCGCAGAGAATCGCCATAACTGGTGCTTCAGGATTAATTGGCAGCGCCCTTGTCGGTCACTTAAAGAGCGAGGGACATACTGTGCAACGGCTGGTGCGACGGCCTGTGCTCTCCCCTGATGAGATTCAGTGGGATCCAACAACTGGGTATGTTGATATTGAGGCGCTTCGCGGCGTTGATGCGGTAATTCACCTTGCAGGTGTTGGCGTTGGCGACAAGCGCTGGACAAAGAAATATAGAGCTGAGATTTTGAACTCCCGGTTATTGGGAACTACTGCGATAGCAAAGGCAGTGACTGAGGTTAAGCCTCAAGTATTTATCTCAGCTAGCGCTATCGGCTGGTATGGCGAATCTGGAAATCGCGCTGTTGTTGAGAGCGATCGAGTTGGAGAGGACTTTCTAGCCGCCGTATGTCGCGAATGGGAAGCAGCTGCGGATCTGGCACAAGGCGTTCGAACAGTAAAACTTCGCACTGGTCTAGTTCTTGATCCAACTGGCGGTGCGCTTGGGCGCATGTTGCCGCTCTTTAGATTAGGCCTCGGTGGAAAGTTAGGAAATGGAAAGCAGTGGTGGTCTTGGATAACCTTGCACGATCTGATTCGCGCTATAACTTTCCTTCTTGAAAAGAACGTCTCCGGTCCAGTGAATTTAACTTCACCGAATCCAGTAACAAACCAGGAATTCACGGCAGCGCTGGCTCGCGCCATGCACCGCCCTGCGCTCTTTCCAGCTCCAGCGATTGCTTTAAAGATTGCTCTTGGTGGATTCTCGAGTGAGATCCTAGGCAGCAAGAAAGTTATGCCATCGGTTCTAACTGAATCTGGCTTTACCTGGGATTATCCACACATCACAAATGCGCTAACTGCCCTGATTCCGGAGTAACTCCTCAGCGGCTAAGCGCCCTGATAACAAGGCGCCGTCCTGCGACGGGCTACTCCGATAATCACCTGCCATGTAGCGACCCTTGGCAACTCGTGATGCTGTAGCACGCGCAGCTCCAGGAGAAAATATGGGAAGTGCTGCCTGGATCTCGTAACGCGCGATCAAATCCCATTTACCACTTTCAACCTGCCACATTTGCGATAGTTGGCGTCGCACTTCAGACTCTGATGCTGAATCAATAGTTGTTGTAGAAAGTAGAGCTCTTCCAGATGGGGCATACGTTGGAATGAGATTCGATATCAGAATTGAGTTAACCACGGGCCCGCGCGCTTGCCCATCAATACGGAGCATCTTTGAATCGCTAACTCCGAGGGGAACTTCGTGATACCAAGTTGTACAACTAGCCTGGCGAGGAATATCTGAAATCTCTAGTAGCTGGGCCGCTGTTGTTAGATCGGTTGCGACTATGCACGGAATATCTCCGAACTCTGCCAGTGAATCTACTCTGCGATTGAGAGAGATTTTTTCTACTCTCTTGGCAATTTGCTGAGGCAGCGCCCCTACTCCTTGCTTGGGCAGCCCAGGGGCACCCGAGACAAAAGAGCGAATGATCTCTTTGCCACTACTTGCGCAAATTCGATCTGGGTTAGTCAAGAAGACGCCAGTTAGAAAGGGCTGCAACACTCTCTCATATAGCAGGCCCAGCTGTCGCAGTTCATCAGCGACTGTTGCACCACGAGGTGCTGGAGTAAGTAAATACTTAAGGAAAGCGATCTTTGAAATTAATGAGCCCGTACTTGGCGATAGCGCCGAGAATGGATTAGTTCGAGGGTCGGTCAACTTTTTTACACTGTCATCTATTGCAACTTCCACTCCCCTGGTGGCGATGACAAAATCTAACTCTGAGATGACTCCGATTCTTCGTAACTCCGGATATCGGGAGTTAATTAATTGAAACCCTCTATCTAGAGCAAAGCCATCAATCATATCTGTGGCCATCCGCCCACCAACTCGATCTTGGCCCTCAATCACTTCAACATCGCAGCCAGCCTCTTGCAGGGTTAGGGCAGCGCTTAAACCCGCTAAACCTGCGCCGACTACCTTTACCTGCATCATCACCTAACTTAACAATTTCGCGAGGGGCCAAGCCTACCTTTAGGCTGTGCTCATGAATCTAGCTAGCCTTCCGCTAGACAATCCAGCCAGCGCTGCCTTTTCGGTAAAAAAGCTTGGCCTAGTCGAGTATCAAGCCGCGCTTAATCAACAGCGATTAATCCATGCAGAGGTTGTCGGCAAGGCTCGCGAAAATACCCTTCTCCTTCTAGAGCATCCATCTATCTACACTGCAGGAAAGAGAACTGCTATTGAAGAGCGCCCAACTAATGGCGTTCCGGTTATTGATGTAGACCGTGGCGGAAAAATTACTTGGCATGGACCAGGACAGATTGTTGGCTATCCCATAATTCGCTTAGCCCAACCCACCGAGCTGGTGGGATATGTCCGTGAGTTGGAAGGTGCGCTCATTGAAGTCTGCTCAGATTTCGATATCGCCGCCAGCCGGGTGGAGGGAAGATCTGGAGTATGGGTGGTAAGAAATGGAGCACCAAGAAAAATTGCCGCAATAGGAATTCGCGTCGCATCCGGTGTATCCATGCATGGCTTCGCCTTGAATGTGAACCCTGATCTCTCTGCCTTCTCGAAGATAATCCCGTGTGGCATAAGTGATGCAGAAGTCACCTCATTAGCGCTGGAATTAGGCCGCTCAATCACTACATCTGAGGTGCTGCCCGTAGTCGAGAAGTATCTAACGCAAAGATTAGTTAAGGTGGGGGCATGACTATCGCGCCAGAGGGTAGAAAGCTGCTTCGCATAGAGGCGCGCAATACCGAGACTCCGATTGAGCGAAAGCCAGAGTGGATCAAGACGCGCGCCAATATGGGCCCTGAATACACTCGCCTTCGCGCTCTAGTAAAGAGTGAAGGGCTACATACAGTCTGCCAAGAAGCGGCTTGCCCAAATATCTTTGAATGCTGGGAAGATAAAGAAGCAACCTTCTTAATTGGTGGCGAGCGTTGCACCCGCAGATGCGATTTTTGCAATATCGATACCGGTAAGCCAGATGCCTTAGATAGAGATGAGCCACGTCGCGTCGCCGAATCGGTGCAGAGCATGGGCCTTAAGTACGCAACTATTACTGGCGTCACGCGCGATGATTTAGATGATGAGGGCGCATGGTTATATGCCGAAACTATTCGCAAAGTTCACGAACTAAACCCAGGAACTGGCGTAGAGATGCTGGCACCTGATTTCAGCGGAAATCCAATACTTCTTAACGAGGTCTTTGAGACTAGGCCAGAAGTTTTCGCTCATAATCTTGAGACTGTCCCTCGTATCTTCAAGCGGATTCGTCCCGCCTTCACCTATGAGAGATCGCTAGATGTCATATCTCAGGCACGCGCTTTCGGACTTATAACCAAATCAAATTTAATTCTTGGACTCGGTGAAACACGGGAAGAGATTTCCCAAGCGCTGATTGACCTTCATGCAGCCGGCTGTGACCTCATCACAATCACTCAGTATCTTCGCCCAACTCCAAAGCACCATCCCGTTGAGAGATGGGTTAAGCCACAAGAGTTTGTAGAGCTGGCGCAAGAGGCAGAAGAAGTTGGATTCAGTGGCGTGATGAGTGGACCACTTGTGCGTAGCTCTTACCGTGCCGGCCGTCTTTACAAGCAAGCTCAAGAGAAGCGAGCTGGCGCACACCATGGCTGATCTGGTCTATCCACCAGTTGTAGTTGTTCTAAAGCAATTCTGGCGCTATCTCGGATTACAGTTCCACTTCACTGGAGATCACCATATTCCACGCGAAGGTGGCGCCATCCTTGCCATGAATCACATTGGCTACCTTGATTTCGCACTAATCGGAACCGCCGCGCTTCCTGCAAATCGCTATGTCAGATTTATGGCTAAGAAAGAGATCTTCGATAATAAGTTAGCTGGCCCATTAATGCGCGGCATGCACCATATCTGCGTAGATCGATCTAGTGGCTCAGCCTCCTTCGTAGCAGCGCTACGCGCTCTTCGCCATGGTGAGATTATTGGAATCTTTCCAGAAGGAACAATCTCAGTTAGTTTTGAAATTAAAGAGTTGAAGTCAGGTGCTGTTCGCTTGGCTCAAGGAGCGGGCGTGCCAGTGATTCCAGCCATTATCTGGGGCTCCCAACGCATCTGGACAAAAAAGGTGAAGCGAAACTTGCGTCGCAAGAAAGTTCCCATCATGGTCACCTTTGGAGAACCTCTCTACTTTGAAAAAGGCGGCGATGTAGAAGCTGGAGAGTTACAGCTTAGAAATGCGATGATTGCCATGCTCCACGAAGTGCAGCAGAGATACCCTGATTCACACTCGGGTCAGCGCTGGGCCCCTATCCGTCTTGGTGGAACTGCACCCGCTCCCCTAAACTAACGCCATGTTCAAGCGCAAAAATAAAGAGAAGAAGATAAAGACTCCTCGTTTCCAAACTTTACGAGATGCTTACAAGGTCACCAAGACCGTTAAATCTTGGATTGGCTACGCCCTTGCGGCGATCTTCTTGGTAACCCTGGTTATTGGTGTCTCTATCGGCTTTGCGCTCGGCCGCCCCTTCTATGGAGGATTTGTCACGCTTCCAATTGCGCTCTTGGCAACCATGTTCTTCTTTACTCGTATCGCCGGAGCTGCGGCTTACTCATCAATTGAAGGTCAGATGGGTGCAGGCGCAAGTGTGCTCATGGCAATTCGTAAGGGGTGGACTACAACCCCAGCGGTAGCAGTAAATAAGCAGCAAGATATGGTCCACCGCAGCGTTGGCCGTGCTGGAATTGTTCTTACAGCAGAAGGTGGTTTTGCAGTGCGCCAGATGCTTTCAGAAGAGCGTCGTAAGTCAGAGCGCTTTGCACCAGGTGTTCCGATTACCGAAATTCATGTTGGAGATGGGGATGGTCAGATTCCACTTCGCAAATTACAGAAGCATGTAAATAAGCTTCCCAAGAAGTTAACTGCCCATCAGATGCGTGAAGTGCGCGCCCGCTTGAAGGCTGTTGGCGGCATGTCTCTTCCCATTCCTAAAGGACCTGTTCCAAAGGGAATAAAGATTCGCTAAGTAAGAAATTGCACTAGCCTTTCACCATGAGCTATCAAGTGCGGGATCTAAATGGAAAAGTAGTAATCATCACAGGAGCAACTGCTGGGATTGGTGCTGCGACAGCGAAGGCGCTAGTTGAAAAGGGCTGCAAGGTTGTACTCAACGCCCGCAACGAAGAGCGCCTGAAAGAGATGATTGCCGAGCTAGGGCCCAACGCCATCTACGTGCCAGGAGATTGTGCCGACCCCATGCAAGCTCGAGCCATAGCTAAGGCGGCAATCGATAACTTTGGAACTATCGACACAGTCGTTCCAAACGCTGGAATCGGTTTTTATGGATCAATTCTCGACCATAGCGATGAAGATGTGAATCGCATGATGCGCACAAATTACGAGGGCACTGTCCATATGATTCGTGCGGCTCTTCCAACAATGTTGGCAAAGGGCGAAGGTGATGTCATCATCATCGCATCTGTAGCTGGCTTTCGAGGTGGCGATAATGAGGCGATCTACACCGGAACCAAACACGCACAGGTTGGTTTTGCTGGAGCACTCGATCGCGAACTGCGCGCTAAGGGAGTTCGCGTAGCCCTCGTCTGCCCTGCTGGGGTGGAGACTGAATTCGCTCTTGGCTTTGGAAGAACAGCTGGCGAAGATAAGTTAAAAACTTACCTGCGTCCGCAAGATGTTGCCTTTCAAGTCACCACAATAATGAGCCAACCACTCTCGGTTCGCACTCATATATGGACGCTCTGGTCGATGCAGCAGGATTCTTAAATCCACTAGCCACTTTCTCTTCTCGTTAGCGAGTTTTTACTAAGACAGTATTTGAGAAGCGCTCATTAATTCCTCTTCCATCATCATCAAAGGTGATTGCGGTGATGATAGGAATTAACAACGCTGTCCGGATTAGAGCTTCCTTAGGAGTAGGTGCTCCCCCATCTGAGAAGCGGACCACCTTCAAGCCAACGATGCGATGCCCAAAGGAAGCTCCGCCCAAGGCGACTAAGAGCGAGTATTGAAAGAAGAGCAGTAGCAGAGTTGATAGCCGAGCTTCAGGCACTCGATCGCTAAATGAGCCTCCTCCAGAGAAGAAACCCAAGGCGATGGCATAGCAGGCGAGCCAATCTAGGGTGATTCCCAGAATTCGTCGTCCTTGGCCCACCCGTGGATACATGAGCGAAAGCCTAGCTGGTGGTCGACCCAATCGCCTCAGGAGCAATTTTGAAGGCCAATTGGGCAGATATGTAACACGGCCGTAACACTGCGATTATGACATCTTTACGCATCCGAACTAGCCTTCACTCCATCAGCAGCGCTCAAAGGCGAGACGGCTGGGCGATCAAGGCCTAATTAGGAGTAGATATGTTTAAGAATTCGACAGAGATTTTTGCATACATCAAGAAGGAAGATGTGAAGTTAATTGATGTGCGCTTCACTGACCTTCCTGGAATCCAGCACCACTTCAACGTTCCAGTTGAATCATTCGATGAGGCAGTATTCACCGATGGTCTGATGTTTGATGGTTCATCCATCCGTGGATTCCAATCAATTCATGAATCAGATATGAAATTGCTGCCAGTTCCATCCTCAGCCTTTATCGATCCTTTCCGCTTGGAAAAGACACTGGTAATTATCTTCTCTGTTCACAATCCAAGCGATGACTCCCCTTACTCACGTGATCCACGTGGCGTCGTTAAGAAGGCTGTCGACTTCCTTAAATCAACTGGAATCGCCGACCAGGCTTTCTTCGCACCAGAAGCTGAGTTCTATGTATTTGATGCGGTTCGCTTTAAGACTGGTATCAACGAGTCATACCACCACATTGATTCATATGAAGGTTCTTGGAATACCGGTATCATCGCCGATCCTGATGGCACACCGAACCGTGGCTACCGCACGCGTGTGAAGGGTGGTTACTTCCCAGTCTCCCCAACTGATCAATTCGCCGATCTTCGCGATGAGATGGTCATGGAACTTGGTCGCGCTGGCCTACTAGTCGAGCGTTCACACCACGAAGTGGGAACTGCGGGACAGATGGAGATTAACTATCGCTTCACAGATATTTTGACAGCTGGCGATGAGTTGATGAAGTTTAAGTACATCGTCCGTAACGTGGCATGGGAAGGCGGAAAGACCGCCACCTTCATGCCTAAGCCACTCTTCGGAGATAACGGCTCAGGTATGCACGTTCACCAATCTCTCTGGAAAGATGGCAAGCCACTCTTCTTTGAAGCTGGCACATACGGAGATCTTTCAGATATGGCCCGTTGGTATATCGGTGGCTTGTTAAAGCACGCTCCATCACTACTAGCTTTCACCAACCCAACAGTTAACTCATACCGCCGCTTGGTTCCAGGTTATGAAGCTCCGGTGAATCTCGTCTACTCAGCGCGTAATCGCTCTGCCTGTATCCGTATTCCAATTACCGGTTCATCGCCAAAGGCAAAGCGAGTTGAGTTCCGTTGCCCTGATCCATCTTCTAATCCATACCTGGCATTTGCCGCAATGCTCATGGCTGGTATCGATGGAATCGTAAATAAGATTGAGCCACCTGCTCCAGTCGATAAGGACCTATACGAGCTAGAGGGTGCTGAAGCAGCATCAATTCCTCAGGTTCCAGGTTCACTTGACGCTGTCCTTGATAGCCTCGAGAAAGATCACGACTTCCTTACTAAGGGTGGAGTCTTCACAGAAGATCTGATTGCTACTTGGATTGAGTGGAAGCGTAAGAACGAAGTTGATTATGTGCGCCTACGTCCACATCCAGCTGAATTCGAGCTCTACTTCGATATCTAGAAGCTATTTAAGAAGAAGCCCCTCTATCTTTGGAGGGGCTTCTTCTTTTTAAGAATTGTGAAGATAACCCAGCTAATAAGGCCGCTGACCAACGAGGCCACGATTACAGAGATAACTGCAAGATCTTGCTGCACCTCATCTGTAAAGGCAAGATTGGCGATGAAGATTGCAACTGTAAAGCCGATACCTGCCGCACTTCCCGTTGCAACGATATCGGTCTTCCCAGAATTTTCTGGAAGATCTCCAATATTTAATCTCTTCGCAATTAAAACTGCCGATAAAATTCCAACGGGTTTGCCTACTACTAATCCTAGGAAGATTCCCCAAGCTATAGGTGAGGTGAGAGAGTCACGCAGGGAGCTCAGAGTAATTACCACGCCGGTATTGGCGAAGGCAAAGAGCGGAATAATTGCAAAGCTGCTCCACGGATGAACCTTGAGCTCGAGCCATTCGATTACAGAGAGTGAATTATCTTCCGTATCTTCCACATCTTGACCAACTTTGGGGGTATTTGGAGTCATCATGCCCAGAATTACTCCAGCGAGTGTGGGGTGAATTCCTGTCCGATAGAGGCCATACCAGAGCAGAACACCAAAGAAGATGTAGATGTATGTGCTCTGGGCACCAAACTTCTTTACCAAAAGAATTGCAAGAACAGTTAGAGAGCTAGCCAATAACCAAGAGATCTTCACGCCAGTGGAGTAGATGAAGGCGATAATTAGTATCGCGCCAATATCGTCTATAACTGCCAACCCAAGAAGAAAGGTACGCAGGGCTGGAGCAACGCTATTTCCGATGATTGCCAATAGGCCCACCGCTAGCGCGATATCTGTGGCAACTGGCACTCCCCAGCCATCAGGAGCCTCGCGCCCTGCTATTAGAAGGTAGATGCCAGCTGGAAGCACCATGCCACCTATCGCAGCCACAAATGGCATGACGGCTTTGCGGAAGGTAGCCAGATGGCCCGATGTGAGTTCACGCTTTATCTCAAGGCCGACTACGAAGAAGAAGAGTGTCATTAGCGCGTAATTAATTACTTTTAACAGGGACAGATTTAAATATAGGAGCCCATAGTCCAACGTGAAAGTAATTTCTAAAGTGGAAAAATACCAATCAGATAGAGGGCTATTAGCAATAACCATGCCGCAAAATGCAGCAAAGAGAAGGACTAATCCGCTGGAAGACTCTTTGTGAAGAAAATCAGCTAGTGGGGCTATCTTGCGGCGCATGGAATAACGCTATCACGAAGCAGAATTTTGAAGAGCAAGTGTTCTGCGTGATGAGAGAAAATATCCAACTGAACCAATCACTAGTGCAAAGAAAACTCCCAAGTTTGCATAGGCCCACTCTCCTTCACGACCACCAATAACTCCAAGAAAATATCCCTGCCAAGAGAGCCAGTCAGCAAAGGTATTGGTGACAAATCCCCAACCAACAAATGTGCCTATCGCCATTACCGTTATGGAGCGAATATTCCAGGCGCCGTAGATCCCAGATTCTCTATAGAGAGAGCCTTCGTCGTAACTTCTTCTCATCAACACATCTGTGACGAAGATTGCAGACCAGGTAGCAATGGGTACGCCCATGGTTATCAGAATTCCCTGGAAGGGATAGAAGAAGTTATCGGCAATCCAGACAAAGTAGATGGCCCCAACAAGCATCAGAACTGCATCGAAAGATGCTGCCACGTGGCGCTTCACTGGCACGCCAAGAGATATCAGCGTCAATCCAGATGAGTAGAGATTGAGAATTGCTCCCCCAACTAGGCCAAGGATTGCCACAAGGGCGAAAATTATTAGATACCAAGTTGGCAATATTGTGGTCAAGGCTCCGATTGGATCCATCGCAATTGCATCTGATAAATCCTTACTCGACCCAGCAAGAGCCGCGCCATAGGAAACTAAAGTGATTGGAACAACCGATGCGCCGAGCACAGTCCAACCTACAACCGCCTTGCTTGAGGTTGTGCGCGGCAGGTAGCGCGAATAATCAGCTGCGGCATTTACCCAGCCCAGTCCTATTCCTGTCGCACCAAAGATAAGGGCGCCGATGAAGGCTTGTGCACTTCCAGAAGGCATATTAAAGATTGACTGCCAATTTACTTCATCGATAGTTAGAGAGATGTAGACCGCCGTCATAACTAGCGTGATAATGGTAAGAGCACGTTGCACTCGCATAATTACGGAGAATCCAATAACTCCTGCAGTAACTGTCAGTGCAACCGCTACCGCAAAACCCAGTGCCATAGCCGAGTTGCGGTCTAGCCCACCAACTCTCATAAAGACTGTGCCTGTAGAGAGAGTGGCCAGAGATATTAGAACTATCTCCCATCCAACAAAGATTAAATATGAGAGCGTTCCTGGGATTATGCTGCCGCGCACTCCAAAGGTGGCGCGAGAGAGGACCATAGTTGGAGCATTAGATTTCTTTCCAGCCAGTGAACTAACCCCGACCAAGAGGAAAGAGAGCGTGGTACCAATCAAGGCTGCCAGGGTCGCTTGCCAAAATGAGATACCAAAACCTAGGAAGAAGGAGCCATACGAGAGCGCTAAGAGCGAGACATTAGCTCCGCACCAGGGCCAAAATAGTGAGGAGGCCCGGCCGCGCCGCTCGCTCTCGTCGATGACGTTAGTACCATTTAACTCTAACTGCATACTCAAAGTTTACGCGAATTAGAAAGATAATTCTCTATCTGCGAATCCTTTAATCAAGGAAGAAATCGAGTAAGAAATCCTTTGTACCAGGAACTACAGAGTACTTATCCAAGTCAGTAATTCCCTCTGAAGCCAATACCTCATCATCTACAAAGAAGTTTCCTGTGCACTCCTTAGATACTCTATTTAAGATGATGTAGGCGCTATCTGAGAGGATCTCTGGGGTGCGACAAGCAGCGGTATTAACTCCTGGAATCATCTGTAGCGCCGCAGTATCAATGGCCGTTCTTGGCCAAAGCGCATTAACGGCGATTCCATCACGCTTAAATTCTTCAGCCATGCCCAGCACGCACATGCTCATTCCATACTTTGCCATCGTGTATGCCACATGGTTTTTAAACCAAATTGGCTTCATTGACAATGGAGGCGAAAGATTAAGGATATGGGGATTACGCCCATTATCTGCCGATTCTCGCAGATGTGGAATTACCGCCTGCGAAGTAAGAAAGGTGCCGCGGACATTAACATCGAACATAAGATCAAAGCGCTTTGCAGGAGTATCTTCAGTGCGAGTCAAGTTAATGGCGCTGGCATTATTAATCAGGATATCTAAGCCACCAAACTCTTTAGCCGCCAGATCAACGGCTGCCGCAATCTGACTCTCATCCCTTAGGTCACATTGAATTGGCAGGGCTACTCCGCCTGCAGCCTTAATCTCCTCAGCCGCTGAATAGATAGTGCCTGGCAATTTAGGATTCGGTTCGGCGGTCTTGGCCGCAATAGCCACATGTGCTCCATCACGCGCTGCACGTAGGGCGATCGCGAGTCCTATACCGCGGGAGCCTCCGGTGATAAAAATCTTCTTCCCTTGAAGTGACATCTACTTTCCCTTCTTAGCCATAAAGTTCATAAAGGCCTCTGCTGCCTCTTCAGATTGCAACGCCATTGCAAAGATTTCAAACTCTGCCTTCATTACAGCTGCAACTGCATCATGCTTCCCAGCTTTCATTAGAGCTTTAGTATTAATAATCGCTTGTGGCGGTTGCTTGCATATCTGTTCTGCCAAGGCGGTTGCAACACCTTCTGCATCATCGGCAATCTTGGCAACCAACCTCATCTCTTTCGCCTCCTGAGAGTTAAAACTCTCACCGGTAAAGAAGATTTGCGCCGCTTTCTGATATCCAACAAGAGCTGGGAAGAGCAAACTAGAGCCAGCTTCGGGCACTAAGCCAAGTGAGGTGAAGGGCATAGAAAACTTAGCCGTAGGTGAAGCAATGACGACATCGCAATGCAACAACATGGTGGTGCCAACTCCAACTGCATTCCCCTTAACTGCGGCAATCAAAGGTTTTGGAAAGTTGAGCAAGGCCGATAGAAATTGCGCGACATCTGAGTCCTCTTGAGTCGGAGGATTAGACATGAAATCTCCGATGTCATTGCCAGATGTGAAGTGATCTCCCTGGCTGGTAAGAAGGACAGAGCGAATACCAAAATCTCCCGCTGCCTCATTTAGCGATGCCGTGAGTCCGGCATACATAGCTCGGGTGATGGCATTCATCTTTTCAGGTCGGTCTAGGCGAATGATCAGGGTCTGCCCTGAGCGCGAAGTTGTTATTCCAGACATTTACCTATCCTAAAGTGTTGGCAGCGGTATGGAAAGGAGGTGGAAAGCGAGGATACTGTGATTTGAGGCAACGGAAGAGGTGGCATCACTTGGTTAGAGATATCACAACCACAAGTCGAGAATTAACACCCTTCGAGGTTTTGGTACTCGGATTGCTCTGCGAAGGGCGAACAAATTCAAGTATCGGCCGAGACACCAACCACACCGAGAAAGTCATTGAGAATACAATCAGTCGATCGGCCAAGGTATTCGGGATTAAGGCTGATGCCGATACAAATATCAGAGTGCTCTTAGCGCTGGCCTATCGAGCGAACTTTGGAGACAAGGCATTTGATCACCTAGGGGTTCCGTGTTCCCATTTTGAATTAGATGGTCAAGGACAGGGTCTTTGCAATCGAGAGATTCATTGATATCCATCTAAAGAAACGTTCCTGAGGTAAGTTTGGTGCTACCACTCACGATTTCAAGGTGAGTGTTAGCACCATCTACTTCATGCTTTCTCTGCCTTTCATTGGTATTTACTCTCTCTAGCACCACCTTCTGGTGTTAATGAAACTGGAGAGAATATGAAACGTAAAAATTTTGACAGAATTGTTACTGGAATCGGAGCCGGATTGGCGCTCTTCCTCTTTATCGCCGCAGCACTCCTAAACTGGGGGGCATCATTTGCACAAGATTCCGTAGCAAGCCAGTTGGAGAATCAAAATATCTCCTTCCCCGCGGTTGAAGCAATGCCAGTTGATACGAAAGATCAGCTCGCCAAGTGGGCGGGTAGAGCTGTCAACACCGGTGAGATGGCGCGCGATTATTCTGATCTTTACATTTGGGAACATATGAAGGCTTCTGGCGTTGCAACTCTAGGTAAACCTGCCACCTATTCTGAAGTTTCAGGGATGTACATGGGCCTTGTTAGGGGTGGTAGTGCAGATACCGAACGAATAAAGGAACTAGGAGATCTGCGAGAGACACTCTTTATGGGAAATACCCTGCGTGGAATGTTACTAACCGCCTACGCCTTTGGAACTATGGGAGTAATCGCTAGTTGCGGTGCCCTAGCGGCTCTAATTGGTGGAGCCGTCATGTTACTTCTGACGCTAGCTGGGTTAATTCATATTCGTCGCACGCCAGAAGCTGCGACGATATAGCCCTCATCTCTTCAACTCTCCTTGCAGGGTGAGGGAGTCCCGAGGGACAAAACAATTCAACCGTCTCATATATCAATATGGGACGGTTGAATTGTTTTGGAACCTGCCGATAAGGATTGCGTCAGTTAGGGCGCAATAGAGCAGAATCTATCTATGCAAAAACCTCTCGCCCCCGCCCGCGACACGATTGCACCATCAGATCTCACCTTTGGTCTATCCAATTGCCGGCGCTGTCTCTGGCTTAAATACTGGTTTAAGTTTGATATGAAGAAGGATTTTCCACTAGTCAAACCTCTCGCCGATTCTCAAGAGGAGCACTTTCGTCGGGCGGCGCTGCCAGATCTTGATTCTTCGCTAAAGCCAGGTGTAGTCAAGCAGTGGGGGCAATGGGTTAAGAGTGCGCCGATTGTGATTAATGGCTTTGAAACTCGCTGGAAAATTTTAGGTATCTACGACCTACTAGGTCACTACGAAGATGGCAGCGTTGCAATTATCGATTGTAAAGTCTCTGATTCAGAGCGCGACAATGGACCTTTCTATGCCCCGCAGCTGGAGGCATATGCACACGCTCTGGAGAACCCCGATCGTGGCAAGCCCTTTCCCGTCTCCACCATGGGGCTACTTATTTGGAAGTTGGCTGGTGTTACGCAGACCGCTCCAAGTGAGATGGCATCTGGAAAGTATGGCTTCGGCGTAAACCAACGCTATGTCGCAGTCGAGAGAGATAAGCAGAGATTTACCGATTTGATTGAGGAGTTAATCTCAACAATCGAAGGCGGTATGCCAGACTCTGGCCCCGAATGTAACGTCTGCAACTACCTGATAAAGCGTAAAGAACTAGAGCTAGATTAAAAGAATTAGAGCTGGATTAATCTGAATCTTCTGATGAGTCAGATCTGCCGGGCCGTGCTGCTTTGACCGCATAGGTATCTACATACTCTTGACCCGATAGCTGTTGGATGCGTTTCATAATTTGATCGGTGACATCTCGCAGATATAGAAGGTCGGAGGAATCTCCTTCAAAATACATAGGTTCGCCAAAGGTAATTCCTACTCGCATAACTTTTGGAATCACCGTTCCACTTGGCTGAATTTTATCGGTATTAAACATAGCGATAGGAATCACTGGTGCACCAGATTCAATTGCCAGGCGGGCGATACCGGTGCGCCCTTTATAGAGTCGCCCGTCGGGTGAGCGAGTACCTTCTGGATAGATTCCCAGTGAATTACCCTCTGCTAAAACTTGGAGTCCAGTTATTAAAGCTGCTTCACTGCGTCGCCCACCCGAGCGATCTACCGGTACCTGGCCCAGTGCAATAAAAGTTAACTTTTTAATAAGCCCTTTTGGTCCAGGTGAAGTGAAGTACTCACTCTTGGCGAGAAAGGTGACCTTTCGCGGAACGACAAGTGGCATAAATATTGAGTCACTAAAGGAGAGATGATTTGAAGCCAGAATTAGCGGCCCAGTAGATGGAACATTACGCAGACCCTTTACCTTGGGGCGAAAGAGGAGCATTAGAAAAGGGGTTAAGAATGCGCGCAGCGTGCCGTAAGGCAGGTTGTTCATGGCGCTAATTTAGCCTTAAAACCCCTCCATATGCGAACATAAACCATGACGCCAGGCTCCTCACGCGATGACTTTGATGACGATTTAATCAACGCTGAGTTTGAGTCCATGGTGGAAGGGCTATCTCTTGATGAATCAACCGATAGCACCTATCTTGATGAGTTAGAAAAATTCGAGGATGAGAATAAATTCACTCCCCCAAACCCAAAACCAAAGAGCTTTTTCGAGCAATTAAGGGATGCGCGAAGATCTTTCACCAGATGGAAGAACAATCCAAATTCAACTAATCCAGAGGATGGCGCTGCTCTTTAAGAATCTAAAGCCTTGCCAAATCGGCAACTCCAACTAACCCTGCGTTATTTCCTAGGGAGGCAGCAATAATCTCGGGATGGGGATGTTTGTAGGCAAATGGCATATTTCGAATGAGGGCCTCTCTGGTCGGAGCCAACAGAATTTCACCAGCGTCGATTACACCGCCCCCAATAATGACGCACTCTGGATCCAGGATTACTGAAAGCGATGCAATGCCGGCACCCAACCAATTTGCTGTCTTATGAAAAGCCGATATCGCAATCGGATCACCATCTCGCGCACCGGCTGTCAAAGCTTCACCATTTAAACCTTTTAACGTTCCATCACCACGTGCCAGTAGCTCCCGGGCGGCTTCTGGTTTAGAAGCAATCTCTTCTTGGGCATAACGCATCAGGGCTGAACCTGATGCATACTGTTCAAAGCAACCCTTAGCGCCACATCCACATAAGAGCCCATCTGGAAGAACCCGCATATGCCCAATTTCTGCAGCAATACCAAATGCTCCGCGTTGCAACTTCCCGCTCGAGATTATTCCACCGCCAATGCCGGTACCCACAGTTAACATTAAGATTTCTGACTTGCCCTGTCCGGAGCCAAATCGGGCCTCTGCCCATGCCGCTGAATTAGCGTCATTTTCAATATTTATGGGAAGTTCAACTAAAGCTGCTAAATCGTAATTTAGGTTAACGCCATTCCAGGAGGCAATATTTGGCGTTGCCATGATTGTCTTACGATCCGAAGAGATAAACCCGGCGGCCGAGACTCCGACTGCATCAATTTCAAACTCTTGCTTTAACTCGTTGGCTACTTCTGCTATTACCGATGTAAGTTCGGAGCCACCTGCTTGCGGCGTATCGCGCCGAGCGGTTCTGTGAACCTTTCCAAATTCGTCAACAACGCCACCGAGAACTTTTGTGCCACCGACATCGATGCCGACTGTAAAACTCATCTAAGCCAGGTGCTCGCCGAGCTCTTTCAAGGCAGCATCGATGGTCTGCTGCTGTGCCTTTGTAATCATCATCGCCGGAACTGGTAGTGAGACAGTGACAGTTAGCTCGTAAGTGACTTCGGTGCTATCTCCATCAATCGCTTTTATGGTGTACTTGCCATCCATCTGAGTAAGAAGATCTGCCTCATCCATTGAGAAGGAGAGAGCCTCTGGTGCTGCAGACCAATCGTAATCAAGTGTTACGCGATCCTTCATCATTCCAGCATCAATTGCCAACTTCGCCTTTGTAACTCTGCCATCGCCATCACGTTCTAACACTTCTGCCTTCTTGATAGAAGTTAGCCAATCTGGATAACTCTCAACGGAGAAGAGGGTTGCTTGAACATCGGCCAAGGGCGCATCAATAATTACTTTAGAGGAGCTGGTCTGTGACATGGTGCTAAGGCTACCAACTTCAAAGCACTGCGCTCTCCCGAATCTATGCCCACTAGAAGAAGAATTCTGCCGCCACATCTTCCATTTAAGAGGCCGTCCACGCTAGCGTTGGGCTATGAACGAAATCTCCATTCCGCCCATTATTCCAACAGCTACCGCAGGCAACCTGACCAACCTGATCGCAGAGCGCGCCTGGTTTGAACCAGAGCGCATCACCATGTCCCGCCCACTCGGTGAAGGCTGGCAGCCGATGACTGCCAAGGAGGTTGAGGAGGAGATTCGTGCAACCGCGAAAGGACTGATTGCTGCAGGAATTCAAATCGGTGACCGCGTTGCAATCATGGCGCGTACTAGATATGAATGGACAGTCCTAGATTTTGCAATCTGGTATGCAGGTGGATGCGTTGTACCAATCTACGAAACTTCGTCGGCAGAACAAGTGGATTGGATTCTTAATGACTCTGGTTCAGTCGGCATAATTGTAGAAACACCAACTCATAAAGAGTTAGTCTCTACAGTATTGCCTTCTCATACTAAGCATGTATGGGTTATGACCGAAGATGTTCTGCCGACGCTACGAAATGCGGGAGCTGGTATCTCTGATGAAGAGATTGAGCGCCGTCGCGCAGCTCTAGTACCAGCTAGCCTCGCTACCTTGATTTATACATCTGGCACCACCGGTCGACCTAAAGGCGTACAGCTAACCCACTCAAACTTTCTCTCAGAGTGCGGAAATGTTGTGGAAGGCGCCAGTGATCTCTTCCTAAAGCCAGGCGGCTCCACTCTTCTCTTCTTGCCTGTAGCTCACGTCTTTGGACGCATGGTGCAGATTGGTGCGATCCATTCTGGCTTACACCTATCCCATTGCAGTGATCCAGTGGGGCGCCTACCTGCAGATCTCGCCTCCTTTAAACCTACCTTTGTGCTCGCTGTTCCGCGTATCTTTGAGAAAATTTTCAATGGCGCAGAAGCTAAGGCAGAAGCTGCCGGCAAGGGAAAGATATTTAGAAAAGCGGCAGATGTTGCAATTGCATATAGCCAGGCGCAAGATAAGAGAGGTTTTAATCCGCTTTTAAATCTGCAGCATGCCCTCTTTGATAAGTTGGTGTACTCAAAGATCCGCGCAGGTATGGGTGGGTTGGTTGAGGCAGCGATCTCAGGTGGAGCGCCTCTTGGGGCTCGATTAGGACACTTCTACCGCGGAATAGGTATCACAATTCTGGAAGGTTACGGCCTAACTGAAACAACCGCCGGTGCAACTCTAAACCTTACAAAGAATCTCCGGATTGGCTCAGTTGGTCGCCCAATTCCAGGAACTTCAGTAAAGATTGCCGAAGATGGTGAAGTTTTGATTAAAGGACCAATCGTGATGCGCGGTTACTGGCAGAACGATGCGGCAAATCAAGAGGTCTTTGATGGCGAATGGTTTAAATCTGGAGATTTAGGACGTTTGGATGAAGATGGCTTCCTCTATATAACTGGTCGCAAGAAGGAAATTATCGTCACTGCGGGTGGAAAGAATGTTGCTCCTGCTGTCCTAGAAGATCGTTTGCGCGCCCACCCATTGGTTAGCCAATGTATGGTCGTTGGCGATAACCAACCATTTATCGCATCCTTGATTACAATCGATGCCGACATGCTTAAGGGTTGGATTGCGGCAAATAATAAGACTGGCGCAACGGTACAGACCCTAGTCAACGATCCAGACTTAATTGCCGTTATCCAGACTGCAGTTGATGATGCGAATAAGGCAGTTTCAAAGGCGGAGTCAATCCGTAAATTCACCCTACTTGCTACCGACTTCACCATTGCTGGTGGCGAATTAACTGCCAAGCTCTCTCTTAAGCGTCATGTCATCTCGGAAAAATATGCCGCTGAGATTGCGGCGCTCTTCACCAAGTAATTTGTGAAGAGTTACAAATCATGGGCTCCCCCGAGCGAATGGCTTTAGCTCGGGAGCTCCATGATGGAGTGGCCCAAGATCTAGTTGCGCTCGGTTACTCACTAGATCTCTTACTTTCTAATGAAAGTCTAGATACGGCAGCTCGTGCAGCCATTCGCGAAACTCGCTTACACATAGATCAGATGTCAGAGCGAGTGCGCCGTGAAATTTTTCAACTTCGTTCAGATTTAGGCCACTCTCTGAAATCTGAGATTGCTGAATTGGTTTCTCAATACTCCAGCAAGTATCAATTAACCCTCGAACTCGATGAAGTTTCGGCAGAGCGAGAAACTCATAGCGAGATTAGTGCAATAGTGGCCGAACTCCTACGCAATATCGATACCCATGCTGGGGCTACCCACATTGGCATAACGCTTCATCCCTTGAATAATCGCATCTATCTTGAGATATGCGATAACGGGATTGGAGGAGCCAAGATGAAGAACGGCCGTTGGGGAATTCCAGGGATAGTGGAGAGAGTAAGTGCAATAGGTGGCGAGTTAGTTATAGAAGATAGAGAAGGAACCCGCATAACTATCCTGGTGTGACAGCTTCCAAGCGAGCTCTGATAGTCGATGATCATGCACTAGTTCGTAAGGGAATTCTGGTAGCCCTTAATCATTTAGGTGAATTCACAATCTACGAAGCCGCCACCAAATCTGAGGCGATGGCTGGGATTGCAACTTATAACCCCCAGCTTCTTATAGTTGATATAAATCTTCCTGATGGGAGTGGCCTTGAAGTGGTGCAGTGGGCCCGCTCTCTATCAAATGAGATTGCCATCGTAGTTTTAACTTTCAATGATGAGGATGAATTCTTGATTGCCGCGATGCAGGCAGGAGCATCTTCATTTGTGAATAAGAGCGCTCCCTTAGATGAGCTAATTGCTGCACTTGAGTTCTCGCTCAAATCTCCGCACTCATTTTCAGCTAAAGATATCGTCGCCACGTTACAGCGTAGACAGCAGAGATTTAACCTCTCACCCAGGGAGCTACAAGTTTTGGTAGCTCTGGAGAAAGGTAGCCGCCTTAATGAATTAGCAAGTGCGCTATATATATCCGAGTCAACCCTAAAGACACATCTAAGTTCGATCTACCGTAAGTTAGGTGTTAAGAATCAGGTACAGGCGCTCAACGTCGCGCGGAAGGCTGGTCTGCTAAGAGCAGGTTCTTAAACTTTTCTGCCCATAGCTGCCAATTCCAATTCTGCTCAACCCAATTTCGTCCACGTGCACCCATCTCTTCTGCTCGTTTCGAATCTAAGAAGAGTTCGATGATGGCAGCCGCTACCGCGCTCTTTGAGCGCCCATCAACGACAAGACCAGTTTCACCGTGAAGGACAGCATCGGGGGCTCCTCCTGAATCTCCACCAACAACTGGCAATCCGCAGGCGCTAGCTTCAAGATAGACAATTCCCAAGCCCTCAACTTCTAATCCGGCAAAGCGAGAACGCGCCGGCATCGAAAAGATATCTCCAACTGCGATATATCGTGGCAAATCCACGTAGCCAATACGACCAATAAAGGTGATGTGATCTGTGACGCCAACTTTGCGGGCACGATCCTCCAAATGTTTCCGGTATGGCCCTTCCCCAATTAATACTAAGTGGGCGTTATCAACGCGTTTGGCAATCTCGGCCATCGCATCAATCAAAATATCCTGCCCCTTGCGATGAACCAATCGTCCTACAGAGATAATCACCTTCTTCTCTAGTAGACCTAACTCGCTGCGCAAGGAGTCTGTTGATTTTTGGGGGGCAAAGTGTGCGGTATCGATACCAGGAGCAATCTTGACCATCGCCTCCCTCTGGGATTTAGTCAAACAGGATGAGATTTTGCTTCTGGTGAACTCACCAAGATATGTCAGATGATCAACGCCATGGCCAATTCTGCGCAATAGCCACGAGAAGGGCCAGATCTTTGACCACCAAACTTCGTGGCCATGTGTTAAGGCAACTATCTTTTTTGCACCTGCTCTTCGTAGTCCGTGGCTGAGAAGAGCTAGCGGTGCGGCAGCTCCGAAGAAGACAGTTTCAATCTTACGCTCGCGCAAAAGGGCGCGCACTCTCTTGCCAACTCGTAGTGAGGGTAAGAGGATTTTTGAACGATCGCGAATTACCTCAACGCCAAATTTATCCAACCAAGCTTGGTCGTAGGCCTTCGTATCTCCTTGCTGAGAAGTGTAAACAATGACGGTTGAGTGTGGCAGCCGTTCAATGAGTCCAATTAAGAAAGTTTCAATGCCACCTGCGCGCGGCCCAAAGTCATTGGTGATGCAGAGAATTTTCTTATCTATAGCCGATAGCACAAGCGTTAGAACCGGCGAATAGCAACCAGCGGTTTACGTCCCAGGGTAGCTGGTGCAACTTTTACCAATGAACCAGAGCGAGGTGCATGCACCATCCGCCCGCCCCCGAGGTAGATGCCAACGTGAGATACCGGTCGTCCAAAGAAGACAAGATCGCCGGGCTTTCTTTGGGCAAAAGGAACTGCCTTACCCATGCGAGATTGCGCCGCAGATGAATGCGGCAGTGAGACTCCCGCTGATTGAAATGCCCGCATAGTCAATCCGGAGCAATCCCAAGTAGTCATACCAGCGGAGCCGAAGACGTAACGATCACCAATCTGTTTTAGCGCATATTTCAGGGCGGTGCCCCCACGGCCTGAAACTCCAGCGACGGTCTTAGCTGCTTTGCGAGAAGAGGCTAAATCTGCGCTCTCCCTCGCAGCGGCAAGTCGCGCTAACCTCTCGCGATCCTCTTTCTTTAACTTAGATAGAAGTGATTCTGCCTGCACTAACTTCGCCTGGGCAAGAGCGCTCTTCTGTGCCAAGTTGCGCTGCAAGACCTTTACTTGGGCCAGGCGGTCGGCAACGGTAAGAGAGGTTGCATTAAGTTGCTGTTCTGCAGATTGAAATTTGCGCAACTGGGTTGATTTGCGTCTAGTTATCGCCTCAAGAGAGCCGGCCGAGGAGAGATATAGGGATGGATCTGTTGAGAAGAGTAGCTCTAGGCTCTGGCTGAGGGTTCCGGACTTATATTGATTTACGGCGATTGCGCCGAGGCTTTCAGAGATGGCATCGACAGTCTTGGCCTGAATGGCAGCTTGCGCCTGGATTCCTGCCAGACTTCGAGTCAGGGCAGCTAACTTAACCTTCGCCTCTTGCGCACCTTCAGCTGCTTCGGTGGCATCCTCTTCAAGTCTAATAACCTGGGCTTGCACCTGCGCCAGAGTCTGCGCTGCCTGCGCGTGAGGAAGTAGAGAGATAGCTAAGGCCTGCGCCAAGAGGCTGGCCGCTATCGAGCGATAAATTCTCACCGTTCAAGGCTAACGGCCAAGGTCAACCATTATCAATCTGAGAAGGGCCCTTATCGGAGATTTATCTGAGAAATTCAATATTCTTACGCGTGTGAGCGTGACTGTAACTTTGGTAACAGGAGCCGATGGCTCGACCACCAAGGGTGGTAATTCAGCTGGCGTTAGCAGCCAGGCGGATCGCTCAAAATTTCTCCAGCGGCGCAGAGAGGCCGATTGCATCCTTATCGGAGGCGCAACAGCACGAAATGAGCCATATCAGCGAACTCCAGTGCCGGTTGTCGTCCTCTCTCGCGGCTTAATTAATCCATTGGCCAATAACAGATTGGCCTATTGCTGGAACTTATCTCCAGCTGCAGCCATTGCCAAGGCGCGCGAATTATTTGGACCAGAGATTCATGTTGAAGCTGGAGTGCAGATAATTAGCGAACTCTTAGCACAAGGGCTGGTCGATAGATTGGAGTTAAGCATTACCGAAATTACAGATGGTGAAGATAAAATTGATATTTCAGAGTTACTCTCGCACTTTAGTAAGTACGAAGAAGTGCAAATTGGGAATACAAAGTTTATCTCAGCAGTACGCTAGTTCCTAAAATGCTGAAATAAGGCTCACACCAATTACCGCAAATGCGATACCTGCATACTGAACTCTATGTAGTCGTTCGTGTAATAGCTTGAATGCGAGAAGTGCTGTCGCGATTGGATAGAGAGAGCCAAGAACCATTGCTAGGGAGACTAGCCCCTTTGTTGTGGCGACTCCAAGTAACAAGTTTGCTGCAAAATCGGCTACCCCAATAAAAATCAAAACTGGTAACTCAGCTCGAGTGAATCTGACGGTCTTGCGAAACTTATAGAGAACGAAGAGACCGATAAATAGGGTTGCACTCCGCATAGTGGTCATCGTCATGAGCGCACTTGATTGCGAACCGATGGCCATAAAGACTAAACAAGTACCAAAGAAAGCTGCTGCTCCAATAGCAAGTAGGAGTGGCTTGACAGGCAAACCTTGGGAAAGTTCTGGCCCGCTCGCCAGGAAGCCCCCCAGAGTTGCAAAAATAATTCCGATAATCAAAATTAAACTTAACTGATCGCCCTTATAAAAAATCGCGTACCCGAGTGGAATGATCGCGCTCAGTGAGCTAATCGGTGAGACCACACCCATCCGACCAGTCGCTAGACCAGCGTAAAGACAGATCAACCCCGCATAACCAAAGATGCCTGCCAAAAGTCCCGGTATGAGATAGCCACCATCTCCCAGCGCTTGCGCACTCCACGCACCAGTTAAAAGCACCAACGTCAGGCCAGTTAAAAAGCCAAAGAATTGCTGCGCACCCAAGACCGCTAAGGCGGGATACTTCTTACTTAACTTTCCTCCAAAGAAATCAGCTGTGCCCCAGAGCGCGCTCGATAGTAGGGCGAGGATGCTGACCATGAGGCGGACTCTACCTGTGGCTGCCCTCAGCCTCCCACTTAGAAGGCGCTTGAAACTTTAGAATTAAGCAGTGAAAACGCCCTTCTCCTTTGATGCAATGATTGAAAACTTAAGGACTATCACTCCTCGACCAGAAATCATCCTTGAAGAAGTGCCAGCTCCACAAAAATTAGCGCAATACTCCTTCGCATTCACCGCCGATATTGCCATGGGCCACAACGCTAGCGCCGCCCCTGATGCAGATCTTGAAGAGATGGCATCGGGTCGTTTTGTTATTTTGCACGAGCCCGGTGGGCAAGATACTTGGGAGGGTGAATTTCGCTGCGTAACATTTATGCGCGCTGAAGTTGATAGCCAGATGCAAGAGGATCCACTTTTACCTGAAGTGGGTTGGAACTGGCTCTTGGATTCATTGCAAGCAACCGGAGCAGCGATTTTGGCGCCATCAGGAACTGTTACTCGGGTCTCTAGCGCATCTTTTGGAAAATTAGCCCCTAGAAGTGATGGCTCTGAAATTGAAATTCGTGCATCATGGACACCGGTAATTACTGATAGCGGCGATATCTTTTCTCACGTTTACGCCTGGTGCAATTTAATGTCTGAAGTTGCAGGTCTTGCACCAATTCCTGATGGCGTTGCCTCCATCGGAACTGCTCGTCGCCGTGGTTGATGAAGCAGAAGTTAGCGCCCCAAGACCGCTCTTAGCTCCGGCGCAACCACTTCCTGCTCTTATAGATACTGAAGAAGCCTTTGAGGAAGCGTTAAGCGCTCTAGCCAGAGGAGATGGGCCCTTTGCTCTCGATGCCGAGCGTGCATCCGGATATAAATACAGCGCTCGCGCTTATCTCATTCAGGTTAAACGAAATCAGGGTGGGCTCCACCTAATTGATCCGATAGCTTTTGGACCAGGCCATAAACTTTTTCAAGATTTCAATAATCTCATCGCAGGAGTTGAAGTTATCTTGCATGCCAGCACGCAAGATTTGCCTTGCCTGCGCGAGTTAGGAATTAACCCCACACTTCTCTTTGATACCGAATTAGGAGCGCGTATTGCGGGACTGCCCAGAGTTGGATTGGGCCCTTTACTGGAATCGCTAATGGGCGTCTCTCTGGCTAAAGAGCACTCCGCAGTTGATTGGTCAAAACGTCCTCTACCAACTGAATGGCTAAACTATGCCGCCCTCGATGTAGAGCTACTGGTCGAACTTCGTAATGAGGTCTTTAAATTACTATCTGAATCCAAGAAGTTGAGATTTGCTCAGGAGGATTTCGCAGCAATCTTGCAAGCTCCTCCTGCTCCCGCGCGCGTTGATCCTTGGCGTAGAACATCTGGAATGCACAAGGTAAAGCGTCGCAACCATATGGCAGTTATTCGAGAGTTGTGGCAAGAGAGAAATTCCATCGCACAGGAACTTGATATCTCTCCCAGTAGATTGCTATCAGATGCCGCAATTACTGAGATTGCCTTGGCCTCAGATAAAGAGCCGATTACCAATAAGAAACACCTGGAGAAGATTCTCAAACCAATTGGTCTGCGTAGCCGTTGGCTAGAAAATTCTGCCTCATGGATTCGCTGTATCTCAGATGCCCTATCAATGCCAGAGGAGAGTTGGCCGGAAGCGCGCAGCAAGGTTGATGCAATGCCACCAATTAAGATTTGGAGAGAGCGTTTTCCAGAACGGTATGCCCCGCTCTCTCATGCGCGCTTTAACCTGCAGCTACGCGCCGATGAACTATCAATCCCTCTTGAAAATATGATCTCGCCCGAGTTGGTGCGCCGCATCTGTTGGCAGCCTCCGGCGGATAACGATGTAGCTCAGGCCTTACTTGCGATGGGGGCGCGAAATTGGCAGACCGAACTAGCGGCTCCTATTTTACAAGCTGCCCTCCTTGAGAAAGAGGCCTTGGAACTACCCGAAGTTGAAGAGGTTACTTCTGAGCAAAGAAGCGAATAGGGCCTGCGTGATCAAGGAAGAGTTGATCCCCAACTGAAAATTCGATGGAGCCAGTAACGCGGGCCTTGATAATTGTTTTATCTGCTAATTGAACTGCCAACATCGCATCGTGACCATAATAATCAAGGTGTACAAGAGTGCCGGTGATTCCTGTTTGGCTCTCTCTACTCACCGTTATCTCCTCAGGGCGAATCACGATATAACCGCTCTCAGATCTTGTCGCACTTGATGAATTCTTCGAGATGGCATAGGTAGTCACGCCATCTAGATAACGTTGCGCAGCCAAAACTAAGGCATCTCCTGTGCTCTCAGCGACTGATGGTGAAATTGGTGATTCGTAAACTTCTTCAGGAGAGCCATCCTGGGCAATCTTGCCATCGCGCATCAAAATGACTTTATCGGATGAGACTAAAGCCTCCTCGCGATCATGAGTTACCAATATTGCAGTGGTTCCTTGTGAGCGCAATAGCGCAACAACTTCAGTGCGTAACTCTTGTCGTAACTGGGCATCTAGCGCCGAGAATGGTTCATCGAGTAAAACCATCTTGGGCTTAACCGCCAACGCCCGCGCCAAGGCAACGCGAGTCTGTTGACCACCTGAAAGCTGCTGTGGAGAGCGATCACCAAAACCAGGCAGGCCAATTAACTCGAGCATCTCTTCTACAACATCTGCGATCGCGTCTTTGCTCATCACATGACGGTCTAAACCAAAGGCAATATTCTTCGCAACGCTTAAATGTGGAAAGAGCGCGCCTTGCTGTGGGACATAACCGGTACTTCGTTTATGCGGTGGTAATACAACGGATGAGACTCCAACCAATTGCGAACCAAAGCGGATGGTTCCGGCACTTGGCTGCAGTAGCCCGGCAATCGCACGAAGAAGTGTGGTCTTTCCGCATCCTGAAGGGCCCAAGAGGGCGGCAATTTCACCTGCAGCTAAGGAGAAGGAGAGGTCACTGATTACGGTTCGTGCTCCAAAATTTACAGTTAGGTGCGAGACGCTCAGCGATGTCATACCGGCTCCCTCATCTTCTCTTCCGCACTTGTAATCGGTTCACTCTCTATTTGATCAACTTTATCTGCCGGTGGCAGAGTTAAGAGAAAGGTTGGAATTGCAGCGATAAGGACTAAGAGTAAGGCATAGGGCGCAGCATCATTAAATCTACTAATTGAGGCAAAACTCCAGATCTGAGTAGCCAGCGTATCCATGCCAGTTGGCCGCAGCATAATTGTGGCAGGAAGCTCTTTCATTGCAGTTAGGAAGACCAGGAGTGCACCTAAACCAATACTAGGAAGAGCAATTGGAAAGACCACAGATGTAGTGACTGAAGTTCGACTCTTTCCTAAAGTTGCCGCAACCTCACGCAAAACTGGTGGAACTAGTTGCAACGCCTGAGTGGTTGCAGCAACTGCCTTTGCAAGGAAGAGCAGTGCGTAGGCAAAGGCGAGTAGATAGATTGATTGATAGAGCGCACCTAAGTGAACTCCTAAAGAGACCAGCGCCAAGCCAATCACCACACCAGGCAAGGCGTGGCCAACCAAAATGACCCGCTCTGAAAATTGAGCAAATCTTCCTGCTCCCTGTGCGGTCAAGATTGCCAATGGAATTGAGATGGCCAGCGCCATGGCAGCGCCTATCGCGGAAACCAGAATTGTTGAACCGGCGGCAGTCAGAATTCGTTGATAGTCAATTGGGTTGGGATTGCCAATAAATCGTGAGATTAGAACGCTAAAAGGAATTAGCACCGAAAGGAGCGCATAAGTCAAAGTTATGACGATTGTGGCAATTCTAAGATAAGGGTTTGAAAGACGAGTGTTCTTAACAGAACTTCGCTTTGAAGCGTTATCTGAGACCGATTTGCCTTTAATTAGCTGATCTACTGAGACAAATATTAGGGATGCGAAGATCAGCAGAAGCGAGATTACAGCGGCTGCTCCCCTGTCATAGGAAGACTTGAACATATTTGCAATCGTCACAGTTAAGGTATCGACAC
Organism: uncultured Candidatus Planktophila sp.; assembly: GCA_964463845.1. Lineage (GTDB taxonomy): Bacteria > Actinomycetota > Actinomycetes > Nanopelagicales > Nanopelagicaceae > Planktophila. The sequence goes on from CAYXDT010000002.1 coordinate 64,701, forward strand.
GAAGAAGTGAGACCGCTCCATAATCACTCATTACATATAGGCCCGATAGCAGTGCACCCGCGCTTATGCTGCTACGAATTTGAGGCAGTACGACGCGGAAGAAGATCGCAGGCTTTGTTAAGCCGAGCGACCGCGCGACCTCAATCAAGCCACTATCTAGTCGACGCAATGAGATCAGTACAGCAAGAATCATATAAGGCAGGGTAGTTAGAACCAGAATGAAGGCCGCCGCCCATAAGCCAGAGAGGGCGGGGACCAGAGCCATCCAAGTGTAGGTAAAGACATACGATGGAATCGCTAGTGGCAAAACGGTGGGAATAATCAAAGCCCTGCTGTACGGAATCCGTACAAAGTGCAGACCGGTGGCGATGAGGGTTCCTAGCAATACATTTACGAAGACAACAAGCGTTAGCAATGCAGTAGTTGTTGCCAGAACTTCCAAGGTCTTAGCACGCAGAAGCAGATCTATAGCTTCAGGGATTGACTTTTCGCTAGCCCGAAAGAGTAGATAGATAAAGGGAATTAAGACCAATCCCAACAAAATTGCAACAAGTGTTGGGAGGGCCTTAATTCCCCTCAATCTAGATTTCATTAAGTTATAGCAACCCGACCTTAATCAGGAGATCTTGAGTCACCTTAATATTCTTAAGGGAATCTAAATCAACTCGAGGAGCGCCAATGGCAGTTAAGGCAGGTAGGTCGGCCGGAGATGCCAGACCTGGAATTAAGGCGTACTCGTGAGTCTGCTCTACAAAATCACTTTGTACTTTCTCAGAGGTCAAGAAGTTAATCAAATTCTGCGCGGTAGCAATCTTCTTGCTAGAACTAAGGATTCCCGCCCCTGAAACATTAATCAGATTTCCCAAATCGTTTGCGGCAAAGAAGCCATTTTCTACCGCAATCTCTCGACCCAGCGCCTCGGCTACCTCCCAGGTATAGTAGTGATTTGTTAAGCCTATGGATATCTCATTCTTATCAATGGCCTCAACGATGGCGCTATTCTTCAAATAACTCTTCACATCATTTGCTACAAGTCCCCGTAACCACTCCTCAGTAAATGCTTCACCCTTAGCGTTTATCAAAGCTGTGATGGCGGCTTGGAATGAGGCGTTATTTGGAGCTATTCCTAACTTGCCCTTATAAACCGGTGAAGTTAAATCAGATAGCGATTGTGGTAGCGCGCTAAAAGCACCTGGTCGATAGGCAAAGACGCGAGCGCGACCAGTTACCCCAACCCAATTACGATTTGCGGCGATATATTCAGTTGGAATATCACTTGCTACACTCTCTGGTAGTTCGGTAAATAGGCCGGCTGCTGAAATGGCTCCAAGGGAGCCCGCATCTTGCGATAGGAAGAGATCAGCTGGTGAGTTTGAGCCCTCTTCAAGGAGCTGGGCTGCCAACTCCGCAGAATCTCCGTAGCGAACATTTAATTTAATTCCAGATGAGCGCTCCCACTGGGAGAGAAAGGGAGCTATGAATGCTTCAGATCTACCTGAATAGAGGGTGAGTTCACTGACCTGCTCCTCCTGGCCATCTGAGGCGCTACACCCAGTCATTAGCGAGGTAGCCAATAGGGCGGCAGAGCCAAGGGCTAGAAATCTCAGGGCGTTCTTCATATACAAATCACTCTCTCCTTCGATCTACTTCGATTATGGACTGAGCCTAGCCCGCCCTTCTTAATTACGCAACATGAATGTTGCGTAATTCATCTCTCATCGAGGTTATGGCAGAAATGGCTACCGGCGGGTAACCTTGAAGCATTACTCATCTAGAGAGGCCTATCCATGTCAGATCGCGTAGCTAATGCAGCCACATCTAACTCGGTAAGAAGTGTCGTACTTGTCGACGCCGTTCGCACCCCCTTTGGTAAGGCGGGAAGTATGTATGCCGGCACGCGAGCCGATGATCTGATGGTGCGCGCAATGCGCGGGCTGCTTGAGCGCAATCCTCAACTCTCCCCTGATGCGATAGATGATGTAGCGATTGCTGCTGCCACGCAGACTGGTGATCAAGGAATGAATATTGGTCGAAGTGCAACGTTACTTGCTGGAATTCCAAAGACAGTTCCGGGCTACTCAGTTGATCGTTGGTGCGCTGGTGCCTTAACTGCGACCACCACTGTGGCTGGCGCTATCGCTATGGGAGCAATCGATATCGCAATTGCAGGCGGTGTTGAACATATGGGCAACCACCCAATGGGTGAGTTGATGGATCCAAATCCACGCTACCTTGCTGAGAAGTTAGTCGAACAAGATGCCCTTGCCATGGGAGCAACCGCCGAGCGCTTACATGATCGTTTTCCGCATTTAACTAAGGAGCGCGCCGATCGTTACGCCTTCAATTCACAGATGAAGACAGCGCAGGCTTATGCAGATGGAAAATTACAACGTGATTTGATTCCAACTGCCGCCCGCAGCCCAGAACTTGGTTGGGGAATCGCCACAGTTGATGAAGCGCCTCGTCCGACAACAACTATGGAAGGTCTAGCAGGGCTGAAGACTCCCTTCCGTCCAGCTGGCCGTGTCACAGCTGGAAACTCATCTGGTTTAAATGATGGCGCAACTGCGGCGCTCCTTGCTAGTGAAGAGAAGGCGCTTGAACTAGGTCTTTCGATTAAGGCGCGCCTAGTGACCTTCGCCTTTGCCGGAGTTGAACCTGAGGTGATGGGATATGGACCAGTTCCTTCCACAATTAAAGCCCTCGCCAAGGCGGGGTTAGATATTTCAGATATCGGCGCCTTCGAAGTTAATGAAGCATTTGCTGTGCAGGTACTCGCCTTTCTAGATCACTTTGGGATTGCAGACGATGATCCACGCGTTAATCCTTATGGAGGCGCTATCGCAGTTGGCCATCCTTTAGCTTCATCCGGCGTTCGATTAATGCTCAACTTGGCCCGCACCTTTGAAGCGCAGCCGCAGGTCCGTTACGGAATTACCACCATGTGTATCGGACTCGGTATGGGTGGAACAGTTATTTGGGAAAACCCTCACTACACAGGAGGAGAGAAGTAATGACAACTGCAATCACACTTCCAGAAGGCGCACCGGATGAGGTAGTTACCAACGCCTTAGTTCGCGATATTGATCTGACTCCATTTGGCTTTACCGGTAACTTGGCGCTAATCACCCTCGATAACGGACATGATCACACCAGGCCAAATACCTTTGGACCGCAATCTGTTTTAGCTCTTGATAGCGCAATTACTGAAGCGGTATCGCGGAAACCAGCGGCAATTGCCATTACTGGAAAGCCCTTCATCTTTGCCGCAGGCGCAGATCTTTCTGGGTTAGCATTTTTAAATAAACGCGAGCAAGCAGTTGCCATAGGCAAGTTGGGCCATGATGTCTTCCGTCGCTTTGATGAGATTGGCATCCCTACCTTCGCCTTTATCAACGGTCTAGCTCTAGGTGGTGGCCTTGAAGTTGGGCTGCATTGCAATTACCGCACGCTTTCGGCGACAGCTTTTACAGGATTACCAGAGGTATTCCTGGGGCTAGTTCCTGGCTGGGGTGGGGCAACAATTCTGCCTAAATTAATTGGTCCAGAACGCGCCGTCCAGGTAATTATTCATAATGCGCTCAATAACAACACCATGATGAAGGCTAAAGATGCCCTTGGACTTGGTGTAGTAGATGCTATCTATGAGCCAGCTGATTTCTTAGAAAAATCAGTCGCCTTCGCCGCCTCAATACTAAGTGGGAAACTTGCTATTGAACGTAAGGATTACTCCACCGACCCAGCTTGGGAAAACGCGCTTGCTAGCGGTCGCCAAGCAGCCCTTAAAAAATATGGTGGTGCTGAAATTGCTTCACCGACAGCTGCTCTGACCTTAATTGCCGCTGCTCAACACAATACAAAGAGCGCAGGCTTTGATGCAGAAGATCAAGCGCTAGCAGATTTAACGATGTCAGATCCGCTACGTGCCTCTCTATATGCCTTTAATCTAATTCAGAAGAAGCGCAAGAAGGTCGAAGGTGCACCTAAGCCAGCGCTAGGTCGCAAGGTTTCGCGGGTTGGAGTCGTCGGCGCTGGCCTCATGGCCTCCCAGTTAGCGCTTCTACTGTTGCGAAATCTCAAATGCCCAGTTGTAATGACCGATATAGACCAGGAGCGCGCTGATAAGGGTGTGGCTTGGGTTAAGAATGAGCTGGCAAAGTTGGTAGAGAAGAAGCGCATGAGCGCTGAATCTGCAGCCCGACTTAGCTTGTTGATTAGCGGTAGCGCAGATCAGAGTATCTTCGCCGGTTGTGATTTTGTTATTGAGGCAATCTTTGAGGAGCTATCTCTCAAGCAGGAGCTCTTTAAGAATTTAGAGGAGATCGTTGGCCCAGAATGCGTACTGGCTACAAATACCTCTTCTCTCTCGGTAGAGAAGATGGGTGAGGGGCTAACCAACCCAGAGCGGGTAGTGGGCTTTCACTTCTTTAATCCAGTTGCCATCATGCCGCTTCTTGAAATTGCGCGCACCTCAAAGACTGACGATGCCACCACTGCAACTGCAGTAGCTGTTGGTCGCGAGCTAAAGAAGACAATGATTATCTGTAAGGATGCTCCAGGATTTGTTGTAAATCGTCTCCTTACTCGCTTTATGGGTGAAATTACCGATGCCGTCGATGAAGGAACTGCGCCAGCTGTGGCAGATGGCGCCATGCGAAGCATTGGTTTCCCAATGTCCCCCTTTGAACTACTTGGTCTGGTTGGTCCAGGTGTAGCCCTTCATGTTGCCAATACTCTTCACAACAATCTAGGACCGCGCTATCGCATCTCGCCAACTATGGAGGCGATGGTAAAAGAGGGTGTAAAGACTTTCTATATTAAAGATAGCAACGGTGCAATAACAGCTAATCCAGCAGCGCTTGCCTTAGTTCACGATGGTGGTTCACCATCAACTGCTGAAGCTGTGCGCTTGCGCGCTCTCAATGCGCTAGCGCAGGAGGCGCGCATGATGCTAGATGAAGGTGTTGTAGCTACAGCTGCCGAGATTGATCTTTGTATGCTGATGGGCGCTGGTTGGCCGATGCACTTAGGTGGAATCTTGCCTTATCTAGATCGCGAAGGAATTAGCGAGGCTGTGACCGGTCAGCGTTTTCACGCTCCGGGAATTGCATCTCTTCCACAGTAGAGCTCCACTCGACTATGTCGCGGGAAATCTTCTGAGCAGTAATTCCTAAATCTTCAAGTATCTCAGCGCGCTTGGAGTGTTCGATAAACTCCAATGGCACGCCAATGCTGTGCATCGCCACATTTAGACCAGCTTCACGAAATAGCTCAGAGATCGAGCTAGCGATTCCGGCATGGCGAATGCCATCTTCCAAGACAACTACGCTCTTGTAACGTTGCGCCAAAGTTACAAGCGATGGAGGAAGTGGTTTGACCCAGCGCGGATCAATAACTGTGACTCCAACACCTTCACGGTAAGCCTGCGAAGCAGCCTCAACGGCGACTGCCGCCATCGCGCCAACGCTAATTAAGAGAACGTCTGCGCTCTCTCCCCGATAGAGGACATCAATGCCATCACGTCTTTCAAAGGCTGGGATATCACTCGGTACAGCCCCCTTTGGAAAGCGAATTAGCGATGGAGCGCCAGAAATTTGAAGTGATTCCCGGAATGTTTCGCGAAGGCGAACGGCATCTCGTGGGGCTGCCACATGAAGTGTTGGAACAATTCCGGTAAGAGCTAAATCCCAAATACCGTGGTGTGATGGACCGTCATCGCCAGTAATTCCGGCGCGATCTAAGATAAAGGTGACGCCTGCCTTATGTAGCGCTACATCTAGTAGAAGCTGATCAAAGGCGCGATTTAAGAAGGTTGAGTAGATCGCCACAACTGGATGAAGGCCAGCAAAAGCTAAACCAGCAGCGCTAGTGACTGCATGTTGTTCGGCGATCCCAACATCTATGGTCCGCTCGGGAAATTCGCGCTCAAATTTATCTAGACCAGTAGGTCCGAGCATTGCAGCAGTTATTGCTACAACATCCTTGCGCTCACGACCTACCTGGAGCAACTCATCGGCGAAGACGCTCGTCCAACTTGGGGCAGATTTTGCCAACGGAGCGCCAGTTTGAGGATCAACGATGCCAACTGCATGAAACTTCTCGGCCTCATCGGCAACAGCCGGATGATGGCCGCGACCCTTTTCGGTAATCACATGGACTAATACTGGCTCACCAAACTCTTTTGCTTGCAATAGCGCGCGATCAAGTGCCTCTAAATCATGTCCATCAATAGGCCCCATATATTTAAGACCAAGATCTTCAAACATACCTTGTGGAGCGACAATATCTTTAATGCCCTTCTTTACCCCATGCAGAGTTTCGTAGATGGGATTGCCCACGACTGGGGTCTTAGTTAAAACCTCTTTGCCCCAATCTAGGAATTTCTCATAGCCTTTAGTCACACGCAAGGTTGAGAGATAGGTAGCTAAACCACCAATTGTTGGAGAGTACGAACGTTCGTTATCGTTTACAACAATTACCAAATTTCGGTCATCAGATGAAGCAATATTATTGAGAGCCTCCCAAGACATTCCGCCGGTAAGTGCGCCATCTCCAACTACAACGACTACATGACGATCACGCTGCCCAGTAAGTTGAAAGCCACGTGAGATGCCATCTCCCCATGAGAGCGCAGTCGAGGCATGTGAATTCTCAATTACATCGTGCTTGCTCTCAAGGCGATTTGGGTAACCGGCGATTCCGCCTCTTTGGCGCAAGGCATCAAATTGTTCTGCACGACCGGTAAGAATTTTATGAACATAGGATTGGTGACCGGTATCAAAGAGGAGAACATCTTTTGGAGAGTCAAAGGTGCGGTGTAGTGCGATGGTTAGCTCGACCACACCGAGGTTTGGGCCGAGATGGCCACCAGTCTTTGAGACCTTGGTGATAAGAAATTCGCGAATCTCCTGCGCCAATTTAGCTAGCTCAGAAAGAGATAGACCCCGAAGATCCTCTGGGCCTTTAATCTTTTCGAGCATGGCCTGAGTCTAGATTAGCCACGCAGTTGGCGCAGCACATACTGCATAATTCCACCGTGGCGGTAGTAATCGGCCTCACCTGGCGTATCAATTCGCACCTTCGCCTTAAAGCTCTTCTCCCCCGCTTGCACAGTGACTTCCTGTGGGATGCGCCCCTCATTGAGTGCAGTTACACCTGTTATCGAGAAGGTTTCATCACCTTTTAATCCAAGTGATTGCGCACTATCTCCAGGTAAGAATTGCAGAGGTAGGACACCCATGCCAATCAAATTAGAGCGGTGGATACGTTCGAAACTTTCGGCAATAACAGCGCGTACTCCTAGAAGGGCGGTTCCCTTAGCTGCCCAATCTCGCGATGATCCAGAGCCATACTCTTTTCCGGCAAAGATAACTAGTGGAACCCCGGCGCTTTGGTAGGCAACGGATGCATCATAGATAGTGACTTGCTCGCCTTGCGCTAAGAAGTTACGAGTAAAACCTCCCTCAACGCCATCGAGTAAGAGATTCTTCAGACGAATATTGGCAAAGGTGCCGCGAATCATAACTTCGTGATTACCACGACGTGAACCGTAAGAGTTGAAATCCTTGCGATCTACTCCATGCTCCTCGAGGTACTTACCTGCTGGAGAGTCTGCCTTGATATTTCCAGCCGGCGAGATGTGATCTGTTGTGACCGAATCCCCCAGCATGGCTAAAACTCTGGCACCAGAAATATCGGTGACCGGCGTTGGCTCAGCTGGCATGCCCTCAAAATATGGAGGTTTGCGAACATAGGTCGACTTTGGATCCCATTCAAAAGTCTTACCGTCTGGCGTATCCAAAGACTTCCAGCGGTGATCGCCTTCGAAGACTGAGGCGTAATCTTTCTTAAACATCTCAGATGAGATGGCTGAGTCAATCACAGTTTGAATCTCTGTCGCAGTTGGCCAGATATCACGTAAGAAGACTGGGTTACCCTCTTTATCATTTCCAAGAGAATCCTTCTCAAAGTCATGGCTCATTGTTCCGGCAATGGCATATGCGACAACCAATGGTGGCGAGGCAAGGTAATTCATCTTTACATCAGGGCTTATTCGCCCTTCGAAATTTCGATTACCAGATAAAACTGCAGCGACTGCAAGATCATTTTCATTTACAGCTTTACTAATCTCAAGCGGAAGCGGACCTGAGTTTCCGATACAGGTAACACAGCCATAACCAACTAAGTGAAAACCTAACGCCTGCATGAAGGGGGTCAGAGCTGCGCGATCGTAGTAGTCAGTAACCACCTTTGAGCCCGGAGCGAGCGTTGTCTTTACCCATGGCTTTGAGGTCAAGCCCTTCTCTACCGCCTTTTTAGCAAGAAGAGCAGCCCCAATCATCACTGAGGGGTTTGAAGTATTTGTACAAGAGGTGATGGAGGCAATAACCACATCGCCATTCTTAATTGTAGTCTCGCTATCTCCAACCTTTACTGGGTATGAAGCGGTGCCAGTCTTTGGTGAGATGTATGAAGGGAGAATGGCATCGAATGCGCTCTTAGCATCCTTTAATGAGATGCGATCTTGTGGACGTTTTGGTCCAGCGATGGATGGAACGACAGTAGATAAATCTAATTCAATATGCTCGGAGAATCTTGGAGAGGCTGCTGGGTCATGCCACATACCTTGGGCGCGTGCATAAGCTTCCACTAGCGCAACTTGTTCATCACTGCGGCCGGTTAGACGTAGATAGCGCAGCGTCTCTTCATCAATCGGGAAGATGGCGCAGGTTGATCCGTACTCAGGCGACATATTTCCAATTGTGGTTCGGTTAGCCATCGGCACTGAGACCACACCCGGTCCATAAAATTCCACAAACTTGCCAACCACGCCATGCTTGCGCAACATCTCAGTAATCGTCAAAGCCATATCGGTAGCTGTCGTTCCGACAGGAAGCTGCCCAGAGAGTTTAAATCCAACAACTCGTGGAATTAGCATGGAGACTGGCTGACCCAAGAGAGCTGCCTCTGCCTCAATTCCGCCAACTCCCCAACCGAGTACTCCTAGCCCATTGACCATCGTCGTATGAGAATCTGTTCCGACGACTGTATCTGGATAGGCGCGAACTACCCCATTAACGGTGCGCACCATTACTACTCGCGCCAGGTACTCAATATTTACTTGGTGGACAATGCCTGTTCCTGGTGGAACAACTTTAAATTCATCAAAGGCGCCCTGTCCCCAACGTAAGAAACGGTAGCGCTCGCGATTGCGTTCATATTCAATATCTGTATTTCTCTCAAAAGAATCAAGAGTTCCGAAGACATCGGCAATAACTGAGTGATCGATTACCAACTCTGCTGGCGCAAGTGGGTTTACCTTGGATGGGTCTCCCCCGAGATCAACAATGGCTTCCCGCATCGTCGCTAGATCAACTACACATGGCACTCCCGTGAAATCCTGCATTACTACTCGTGCTGGAGTAAATTGGATTTCAGTATCAGGCTCGGCCGCAGGGTTCCAATTGGCTAAGGCCTTGATGTGATCTGCGGTGATATTTGCGCCATCTTCGGTACGCAATAAATTTTCAAGCAAGATCTTTAGAGAGAAGGGAAGGTCGCTTGCGCCGGGAAGGGATGCGATATCGAATATCTCAAATTCTTTTCCAGAGACAGTTAACTTCTTCTGTGTGCCGAGAGAGTTCTTACTCATCGATAGCTCGCTTCCTAAAGTATCTTGACGTCAAGATACCTTACTTGGAGTAAAGAGCGCAATAGCTTCGATGTGATGTGTCATGGGAAAGAGATCAAATGCGCGCACCTTTTGCAGCGTATATCCAACTTCTTGCAGATATCCAGTATCACGTGCCAGCGCCGCAGGATCGCACGCAATATAGAGCAGACGAGTAGGGGCTAAATCGGCGCAGAGCTGGGCGACCTTTTTGCCAGCACCTTCACGCGGTGGATCGAGAAGAATTAAATCCGCTTGCTCAAAACGCGGCAAAATCTGCGCCACATCACCTGTATGAATATGAACTTGTGGCGAATCCGCAAAGTTGCGACGTGCATCAGCGGTCGCCGATTTACTTCCCTCCACAATATCAATCCGGCCTGTTGGGCCAATCAAATCAATAAAGGCAGCGGTAAATAAACCAACTCCTCCGTAGAGATCGAGCATATGTTCACCCGCTTTTGCACTTACCATCTCAATGGCAGCTTCGCTCAATATGCGTGGGGCATCTTTATGGCTCTGCCAGAATGATTTTTGGCTCACCTCTAGGGTGCGCTCTCCTACTACGTAGTGAGCAACTTCAGGGCCAGATGAAAGTCGTAGCGGCGCTTTCTCGTCCAGCGAACTTGTAGCAACAGTACGTTCGCCGGTATTAGAGAGAGAAATTTCAATTCGCTGATCTGGCTTAACTCCATGCGCTACGAGTTCGGAGTACTTCAACTCATTGACCAGGATTCGACAATCATCAACTGGAATGATTTTATGGCTACGGGCGCTATAAAAACCTAGCTCGCCAGAGCGATTGCTGACAGCGGTGCATCGTGTACGCCATCCCAGTGGGGAACCCACCTCTTCTACCGTAATCGAAATATCAAGTTTGGCAATTCGCTTAAATTGTTCTTGGATAACATCTGCCTTCATCGCTCTCTGAGCCGGCAGGGAGATATGTTGAAAATCGCAACCTCCACAACCACCCGGGTGGGCGTAACGACAAGGAGCGCTTACGCGATCAGGTGATGGTGAAATTATCTCTATGGCATCGGCGCGAATGAGAGATGCGCCGATTCCTGTTATCTCAATGATGCACTCTTCACCCAAGGCGGCATATCTGACAAAAATTACCGCGCCCTCATGGCGAGCTATGAAATGGCCTCCGTGGGCTATCTTTTCGATAGTTACTTGTAGCCGCTGCCCTATAGCAAGCTTTACTCTCTCTGGCTCTGGCATGAGTGGGAGCCTAGTAGAGATCACCCGTGCAAGAGAGCATGAGAGATTATTTCCTCAATGGGTAGTAAGTTATTCCTGTGCATGTAGTGATTATGGGATGTGGGCGAGTTGGTTCATCACTGGCTATCGAACTCGAGGCCGCTGGCCACTCAGTCGCCATTATTGATCAATCGCGTGAAGCTTTTCGCCGCTTAGGATCTGATTTTAAGGGACGCACAGTTGTCGGTGTTGGCTTTGATCGCGACACTCTTCTCGAAGCTGGCATTGAAGGTGCGCAAGCTTTTGCCGCAGTAAGTAATGGTGATAACTCAAATATCTTGGCAGCGCGCGTGGCTCGGGAAAGTTATGGCGTGACTAATGTGGTGGCCCGCATCTACGACCCAGGTCGTGCTGAGATTTACCAGCGTTTAGGGATTCCAACTGTTGCCACAGTTATCTGGGCTAGCGATCAAATTCTGCGCCGAATCGCACCTGAAGGTGCCAGATCTGAATGGCGTGATGCCACCGGCACGGTACAACTACTAGAGGTGCACCCACATTTAGATTGGTATGGCCGCCCTATCTCAGAGCTAGAGGCAGCTACACAGGCGCGCGTTGCCTTCCTAACCCGCCTAGGTGAAGGTCTGATTCCAGAGGCACAGACTGTTTTGCAAGATGGCGATTTAATACATATGACTATTAGCAATGAGAAGTTGGCTATCGCTGAAGAGGCGCTCTCTGAGGGACCTGGTGAGTAGATAATGAGAATAGCGATAGCTGGGGCAGGAAATGTGGGTCGTGCAATTGCACGCGAGCTTTTAGATAATGGCCATCAAGTACTTTTAATCGACCGAGATCCCAAGGCGCTCAAGATAGATTCTGTCCCTGATGCTGAATGGTTAATGGCTGATGCCTGTGAAATTGCCGCACTTGATAATGCAGAACTCAATAAATGCCAGGTCCTTGTCGCAGCCACCGGAGATGACAAGGTGAATCTAGTCGCTGCCCTTCTTGGTAAGACTGAATATGGCGTTCCTAGAGTGGTTGCTCGAATCAATCATCCCAAAAATGAATGGCTCTTCGATCAATCATGGGGCGTAGATGTGGCAGTTTCGACCCCGCGCATTATCTCTGCCTTAGTAGAAGAGGCTGTAAGCGTTGGCGATGTAGTTCGCCTCTTCTCATTTAGAAGAGGGCAGGCCAATCTTGTGGAGATTACTCTGCCTGACACATCAATTTGCATCGGAAAGACCGTAGAAGAGGTTGAACTTCCTGATGATGCCTCTCTCGCTGCAATCGTGCGCGATGGGCGGGTGATAGCTCCAACTCCAAGTGATGTCTTTGCCGCAGGAGATGAGCTGCTATTTGTGGCATCAGCTGCTGCAGAGAATTTAATTAAAGGTTGCTTTATCGCTCCGTAGGAATCTTCGGAGCCGCTCGCAAAATCAGCCAAGAGCCATAAGCTGTTGCCAGGAAGAGCGGATAGCCCATCGCTAGATTTACAGTTCCTAATAGATTTACATTTCCAGTGCGATAAATTGGATATTGCACGGCGATGCGTAAGAAGAACATACCTACCCAGAGCCAACTAGCTTGGATATATGCCTTTTTGCGAGCTGGATAATTTCTCCACCTTAAGTTCTCACCCAAAATTGGCCCCAACATCAATCCAAGTATTGGCCACCCTGCCAGATTTGCGATTAAATAAACGGTGCCATAGCCCAAGTTGGTAAGTAATTTTGGAATGTAAAGATCAGAGGCGTTACCGGTGCGGTTGGCAAACCAGGCACAGATTAAAACTCCAATAAATCCGCTAAAGGCATGTTGCACGGTATCTCTCATGACCAGTCGAATAATTGTTAAAAGCGCCGAAACCACAATTGCTGCGATGAGCGCACTTTGCAGCTCTTTACTGATATTAAATACAACGAGAAAGAGAACTGATGGAATACCAGAATCGATTAAGCCTTTTTTGCCTCCAAAGGCGCTGATTACTTTTTCGCGATCTTCATGTGCACTCATTTGCGCCCCGTTGATCCAAAGCCAGCTTCGCCTCTGCCAGATCCTGGCAATTCGGCTACTTCGACAAATTCAACGCGCTCTACTTTTTGAAAGACTAACTGCGCGATCCGCTCTCCCCGCTTAAATTCCACCGTCTGCGTAGCATCGTGATTAATCATGATGCATTGCAGCTCTCCCCTAAAGCCTGCATCAACTGTTCCAGGAGCATTGACCATGGTGACACCATGTTTTATAGCTAAGCCAGATCGTGGATGAACTAACGCCACATATCCATCTGGTATCGCCAAGCTAATTCCAGTAGGGATTAAGGCTCGCTCTCCAGGAGCTAATTTGAAATCAATTCGCGTGACGATATCAGCGCCAGCATCCCCAGCTTTGGAATACTTCGGAAGGGGTAGATCGGCATCTAAGCGAGTGACTAAAACTTGTAGCGCGCTCATGGGTTGATATCAAACTCGGGATCGACAAAGGCAAATAGTTCAGGATTTTTCCGTAAATTCTCTAAATACTCAGCGGGAGCGTTCTCCAAGAAATGCTTCATTGGAACGATTACAAAGAGAGAGGCGGCTCGAACTGCTATTGGGCCATCGGGGCCATTGAGCCTTCCCTCTGCCTCTGAATAAACCTTCCGATTTACCTGACCGGTAATGCGCGCTGTGATGAAGAGTTTTGTACCAATTGGAACTGGTAGCAAGAAATCAGTCTCTAACCGGGCGGTAACTGCTGGCGCACGCAGTAACCACATTAATTTTCCTAGCGCTTCGTCAAAGGCCAGCGAGAGCAGTCCACCATGTGCAAGTCCTGGTGCGCCCTGATGATTTTCGCTCACAATAAATTCAGCGGTAATGTCTGCACCTTCGCCAACGTGTGCAATTAGATGTAACCCCATTGGGTGTAACTCACCACAGCCAAAGCAATGTTTAAAGTGGGAGGGAATCTGTGTTCCAGTTCCGGGTGAGAGAGGATGGCGCTGCGGAATCTGCGCCCCTTCTGGAGGCCTCGTAGTTGGGATCCGGCTCATGTGGCTAGATTACTTCATTTTTACTGCATCCATCTTTACTCACCCAATGGCTGCTCTTAGCGATAATCTAGCGCTGTGCTTATGCGAGAGATGATTCGCCCCCCTATTTGGCTACTGGCATTTATCTACTTTATGTTTCTCTCTCTCGTGATTGCCATCTGGGCCGCGCTAGATAATCGCAGCGCTTTAATTGCATTTGTCTTAGCAACTGTGGCGATAATTGCGATAGCCATTAGATGGAAGAGCCTGCTCTTAATTGATGAGAATGAGTTAAAGGTGGGTAGGGCACATGTACAGGTGAAGTACATCGCAAAGGTGGAAGCGCTAAGCGCTGCTCAGATGAGGTTGGCCCGCACTAGAGATGCCGACCCAGCGGCATTTTTAAAGCTAATTTTCTGGATACCAACCGGCGTTAAGGTAACTTTAAATGACAGCAGAGATAGCACGCCCTACTGGTTAATAAGTTCGAAAAATCCCGAGAAGGTTACGAGCACTCTTTACAAATTGCTTTAGCGCCTTCACCCTTAGCGAGCTGGGTACTGTGGTGAATTAAGAAACAGCGGGAGCAGGTAAATTCATCTGACTGAACCGGCACAACGCGAACTGCCAATTGCTCACCGGATAAATCAGCCCCAGGAAGTTCTAGATTTTCAGCAGCCTCTGCCTCATCAACATCAATCTGACCCGACTGCGCATCAACGCGCTTGGCCTTGAGTTCTTCGAGCGACTCTTCGTGAAGTTCTTCATCGGTCTTTCTGGGTGTGTCGTAATCTGTTGCCACGGCGATTGACCTCACTTTCCTTGAATCAAATAAATGCAGGTGTTAGCACCTGACCTGCGCGAATGGTCGCGCATTCTGCTCCTGTATAGATGCTTAAACCCTCGGCGTGTCGTATTTATTCCCGACCATTGCCTCACATTATGGGGTTTATCGCGATTTCGATGGCGCGAGCCAGGCCAGCATCAACAAATCCGCGAATCGCCGTCCCCTCAGGTAGATGCTCCTCATGAAGAATTTCACCCTTTTCATGAATCGCGCTGACTAAATCACCGCGGTGGTACGGAATTACAACATCAATTTCAACGCTCGGATGTGGCAGCGATTTTTCGATGGCATGAACAAGTCCCTCAACACCGAAACCTGTACGAACAGAGAAGGCGTAACTATTTGGCTCTTTCCGAAGTATCTCCATCACAACTTCTGGATCTGCAATATCTACCTTATTTATGGCGATAATTTCTGGGATGCTCGCGCCCCCGATTTCAGAGATTACTTCGCGAACAGCGCGAATCTGTTCGAAAGGATCAAGGTGAGAGCCATCTACTACATGCACTATTAGGTCGGCGCCAGAAACTTCTTCCAGAGTTGACTTAAAGGCATCGACTAATTGGTGTGGAAGGTGGCGAACAAAACCGACAGTATCCGACAAGGTATAGATGCGACCTTCTGAACTCTGACACTTTCGCACTGTTGGATCTAGGGTGGCAAAGAGCGCATTCTCAACTAGCACACCTGCGCCAGTGAGAGCATTAAGAAGCGATGATTTCCCAGCATTGGTATACCCCGCGATTGCCACTGAGGGGATATTAAATTTCTTCCTCTCCTGACGCTTGGTATCTCGAGAGACCTTCATATCTGCAATCTCGCGACGCAACTTAGCCATCTTGTCACGAATACGCCGTCGATCAGTCTCTATCTTCGTTTCACCTGGGCCACGACCACCAATACCAGCTCCACCCGCAGCACGACCACCAACTTGTCTAGAGAGTGAATCACCCCAGCCACGTAAGCGAGGAAGAAGATAGGCAATCTGCGCCAGCTCGACTTGAGCTTTTCCCTCTTTGCTCTTGGCATGTTGTGCAAAGATATCCAGAATTAAAGCGGTGCGGTCCACAACCTTTACCTTTAACTTATCTTCGAGCGTTCGTAACTGCGATGGCGATAGCTCACCATCACAGACGACGGTATCGGCACCTGTTGCAACCACTATCTGACGTAACTCAATTACCTTTCCAGAGCCAATGTAGGTGGCCGGATCTGGTTTGTCGCGTCGCTGTATAACACCTTCTAAAACTTCTGATCCGGCAGTCTCTGCCAGCGCCTTCAACTCAGCGAGGGAGTTCTCGGCCATCTCGGCACTTCCTTCAGTCCACACTCCAACTAAGACAACTCGCTCTAACTGAAGCTGGCGATACTCTGCCTCTGAAATATCTTGTAGCTCTGTTGAAAAACTCTTCACACGCTTTAAGGCATGGCGATCAACTAACTCTTGCTGTTCATTCTCTTGATAGCTATCTTCATCCGCATCAAAATCAGCGGCAGCACGGGCTGATTCGCGAAGCAGCTCTTCAAAGAGTTTGTCGTAACTATCGCGCTCTTCTGTCATGGAGTCAGGTAGCCAGAGATATCGTAATCCTTAATTAACACTGCCGGTCCGATGAGGGTTGCGTTAAAGTGTCCATCCAAATCAACAATCAACCTGCCACCTGGCGGATAGATAGTCCATATGGCCGGTAACTTCTGCTTACTTTGTAATGAGGCCGCAAGCGCAACTGCGCAGGTGCCAGTTCCACAGGAGCGAGTCTCACCAACACCTCGTTCGTGAACTCTCATCTTCGCCTCATTCTTGCCTGTAACTTCCACAAACTCCACATTGACGCCTTCGGGATAGGAGGAGCTTGGATTTACTATCGGTGCTTGCCCCAAAGATCCGACCTCATCTAAGGAATCTACAAATACGACTGCGTGAGGGTTGCCAACGCTGATATTAAAACCGCTCCAAGTTCTACCGTTATGGATTACCTCTATCTCCTCCATCTCATCTACAACCTGCCCCATATTTACTGAGATATCACCCTCTTGCGGCACACGCAGATGTTTAATTCCAGCTCTGGTATCAATGGCGAAAATTCCCTCTGGTTGATAACCCCGTTCTACTAAATACCGCGCCATAACGCGTATTCCATTCCCGCACATCTCAGCGATTGAGCCGTCGCTATTGCGATAATCCATAAACCATTTCTCGGATTTTTTTATGATTCTTATAAATCCATCAGCTCCAATACCTGTTGCTCGGTTGCACATCTTGGCAATAGCCAGAGGTGCAATCTCCTGCTGACCTTGCGGATCGAAGAGGATTAGAAAATCATTCTCCGTGCCATGGCCGTAGGTGGCAGTTGCGTGAGATCTCATATCGCTAGGAGTTTTCATTTGAATGGGAGTTTATCTTTTCCAAGATGGTCTCGAGCCTAGGTTGATGTTGTGCAATCCACTTAATTCGTGAATCACGCGAGAACCATGTCTCCTGACGACGTGCGTACTGCCTGCTCGCCCGCTTTGTCTCCTCTAGCGCCTCGGCCTCACTCATCTGACCAGCTCGCATTCGGATAATCTGGGCGTAACCCAATGCGCGCTGCGCGGTAACGCCTTTGAGGATTCCGTCTGCAATTAATCCATCAACTTCTGCAACAAATCCCGCCTGCCACATTCGATCAACTCGAAGATCGATCCGCTCTCGTAATTGTGTGCGCTCCATTACTAGCCCAAACTGCAGAGCGCTTGGGTATCTCGAGCTATCTTCGCGCGGTAAATTTGCTGTGAAGGGCTGACCAGTTATCTCAATAACTTCAAGGGCGCGAATCACGCGACGTGTATTGGCGCGATCTATCGCTAGAGCCGCTGCTGGATCTAAATCCTTGAGTCTTTCAAAGAGGGCATCCGTACCAAAGGCTTGGGCCTGGGCTTCCAACGCTGCGCGGATCTCAGGATCAGTATCAGGAAAATTTAAATCATCTAAAATTGCCTTGATATAGAGCCCTGTTCCTCCAACAATAATGGCGTTCTTATTGCGCGCATGTATCTCAGAGATAAGTGCCCGCGCCTTCTCTTGATACCAGGCCACTGTGGAATCTTCCGACACATCCAACACATCTAATAAGTGATGAGGAATGCCCATACGTTCCTGCAAGGTTAACTTTGCAGTACCAATATCCATCCCACGATAGAGCTGCATAGAGTCGGCGTTGATAATTTCGGCGCCGATCTCTTGGGCTATTGCTATCGCAATATCGCTCTTACCGGTTGCAGTTGCTCCACATATGACAATGACCTTACTCATGAGATAACAATTTTGTTAGACACGAACCTTTGGAATTCCAAGAGCGGTTGTCGCCGGGCCGGTTCGCCCCTGATGCGCATCTCCTCCACGAGTTGCGTGAACTGCGACCGCTTCTCCAATTAAGTAATGGGCTGATGCCTCAGTAATCTTTAAATCAACAAAATCACCAGGGCGAGCGGCTGTCGCATCGCTAAAGTGGACCAACCTAAAATCTTCACTCTTACCAGTTAGGCGTGCCTGTACTCCATCACGGCGACCCTCCACCTCTGCCACCATCGCGCGATGAACGCTTCCAATTGACTCCTGGTTTACTGAAAGTGAAATCTTCTGTTGGTGCTCATGAAGTCTGGTGTAGCGCTCTCCGACAATTTCTTGGGCAACCTGATTCTCCATGGCACCAGCTGGAGTTCCAGGCCTGATTGAATATTTGTAAGTGTAGGCCGCCGCAAAACGTGCCGCAGATGCAATATCCATAGTTGCCTGGAAATCAGCTTCGCTCTCACCAGGAAAGCCCACGATGATGTCTGTTGTAATCATCGCCTTTGGTATTTGGTTACGTACTCGCTCAAGGATTCCTAGATATTTATCGGTGCGATAAGAGCGGCGCATACTCTGCAAAATAGCATCTGAGCCCGATTGCAAAGGCATATGTAGATGGGGCATAACATTTGGAGTCTGCGCCATCGCTTCAATTACATCATCGGTAAAGTCTCGCGGATGTGGTGACATGAAGCGGACTCGCTCCAGCCCCTCAATTTTTCCAGTCTCTCGAAGTAGCTTTGCAAAGGCTCCCCGATCTCCGAATTCGACCCCGTAGGCATTCACATTCTGACCCAAAAGGGTAATTTCAATTACCCCTTGATCTACCAGAGTTCTAATCTCCTTGAGAATATCGCTAGCTGGCCGATCTTTCTCAACACCTCGCAGCGTGGGCACAATGCAGAAGGTGCAAGTGTTATTGCAGCCGACTGAGATTGAGACCCACGAGGTAAAGGCAGAGAAGCGACGAGCTGGAAGCGTTGAAGGAAAGTGCTCAAGTGATTCGAGGATTTCGATCTGCGCCTGCTCTTCTATGCGGGCGCGCTCGAGAAGAACAGGAAGTGAGCCCACATTATGTGTACCAAAGACAACATCCACATAAGGAGCTTTCTTTAAAATTAGTGATTGGTCTTTCTGCGCCAGGCAGCCACCAACAGCAATCTGCATTTGGGGATTCTTCTTCTTGATTGGAGCTAGAAAGCTAAGGTTTCCATAGAGCTTATTGTCAGCATTTTCACGGACTGCGCAGGTATTAAAGACCACGATATCTGCCTGCGCCCCAGGAGTAACCGGAAGAAATCCTGCCTCATCTAATAAACCGGCGATACGCTCTGAATCATGCACATTCATCTGACACCCGTAGGTTTCAACCAGATATGTGCGAGCCATAGCCCTATCTTATTTGAGAGTTACTTGGTGATGCGAATTGGTTCGATACCGCGCGCAATCTGGCGCTCAAAGTGAACTTCCCGCTTATCGTTGAAGATTGCAGCAGCTTGGTAGGTCGTATCCATGAAGGCCTTTAGCTCATCACGCGCTTTTAAACCATCTCCAGAAAGATCATCTCTTTCAAAGACATTCCAGGCCCGAAGAACTGGGGAGATAACATCATCCAGGTGCTGCTGTAAATCATAGATACCAGCCAGGGCAATCTGTACCGCCTTACGACCGAAGCCTGGCATATTCGCTCCCGGCATATCAAAATTAGTCACGACATCAGCAATAGCTCGCATTGCTGCGTTAGGTTCCATATCTAAAGCGGCCGCAAGAGTATTCCGATAGAAAAGCATGTGGAGATTCTCATCGAGAGCAACACGTTGCATCATGCCTTCTGCAATCGGATCATTAGAGAGCTTTCCGGTATTCCGGTGTGAGATACGTGTTGCTAACTCTTGAAAAGAGACATAGGCAATTGTGTGCAACATATCGTTCTCATATGGAGTCTGGTAACCCAGAGACATATGTGCCATTCGCAGATCCTCTAATTCATAGGGATCAACGCCACGTGTTGCCATTAGATAATCGCGCATTACGATGGCATGGCGTGCTTCTTCAGCGGTCCATCGTTCAATCCAATTGCCCCATGCACCATCTCTGCCCATAGAGATGGCAATCTCGGTGTGGTAGCTAGGCAAATTATCTTCAGTGAGCAGATTTAAAACTAGAGAGTCTTGTGCAACTGGAGTCAGACGTGAATCCTTCGCCTCCCAGGCATCTCCATTAAGGGGTCCCGCGTAGTCGCGACCTTCTGACCATGGGACATACTCGTGGGGATACCAATCCTTTTGAACGCTCAGGTGGCGAGCTAGCTCCACTGCAACTACCGGTTCTAGATCGCGGATTAAACGCGATTGGATTGCAGCTGACTCTTCACTCATGCTGACAAGAGTATGTCCGCAACTTTGCTACTTGCCAGTTATAAATTCTCCTGCGCGCGTCGTTGCGCCTGCGCTGTGCGCCACTTCTCAATCTCACCGTGGTTACCACTTAGTAAAACTTCAGGAACGGCAATGCCTCGCCACTCTTGCGGCTTTGTGAAATTCGGGTACTCCAGGTAACCATCGCTCTTATGAGACTCATCGCGTAGCGAATCGGGATTACCGAGTACGCCAGGAATCAGACGCGTAATCGCCTCGATGGCAACCATGGCCGCTACCTCGCCCCCACCCAGAACGTAATCTCCAATTGATAGTTCATGGACTCGAACACCGCGCGCTGCAAATTGTGGTTGTGAGTAATACTGTCTAACTCGATCATCGATTCCCTCATATCGTCCGCAGGCGAACACTAGATGTTCTGCTCTAGATAGCTCCTCTGCCATGCGTTGGCTAAAGCGCTTGCCCGCCGGAGTTAGGATTATTAAATCAACTTCATCAATTAAAAGTGGATCTAAAGCTCTCCCCCAGATTTCTGGCAGCATCACCATTCCGGCGCCGCCCCCATAAGGAGTGTCATCTACCGTGTTGTGGTTATCAGTGCTCTTTTTGCGTAGATCATGAATTTCAATCTCAAGTAGCCCAGCGCTCTGCGCCTTTCCGAGAAGGGATAAATTTAGTGGCGCTAAATATTCTGGAAAGATAGATATTACATCAATCTTCATGAGATCTCACCCTGCAATCTCTGGAGGTCTAACGGTCAACCGTTTCGCCTCAATATCAACTACCGGCACTAGAGCCCTAACAAAGGGAATCAGCACCTCGTCGCCATCAACTTTTATAACCAGCACATCTTGACCAGGCAGATTTAAGACATCGCTGACTTCACCAAATAAATCTCCATCAATGAGATGGGCTTGGCAACCAATTAATTGCAGGACATGAAAGTCATCTTCATCTTCACCAGGCTCATTGATATCTACATCGGCGTAAAGAAGCTCGTTGCGCAAAGCCTCTACGCTATTGCGATCGCTAACTCCCTCAAAACCAAGGAGGAGAATCCCATTATGAACACGCACCGTACTCACGGTCAATTTACCGTGAGTATCTGTCTCAAGAACTGCACCAATGGCAAAACGCTCTTGGGCTAAATCAGTTCGGACCTCAATCGTTGCCTCACCAAGAATTCCGTGGGCTTTACCGATACGGCCCACATTTAATCTCATGGCTTGTAAGACTTAGCGAACCTCATCGGTATCGATGAGGTCAACTCGGACAGTACGTCCTGCGAGCGCACTTACTACAGTGCGAAGCGCGCGTGCTGTACGTCCATTGCGACCGATAACTTTTCCGATATCTTCTGGATTAACACGTACTTCTAGAGTTGTGCCGCGACGATGAGTCTTCTCTTTAACATCAACATCGTCAGGGTTATCAACGATTCCCTTTACAAGATGTTCTAGAGCTTCGTCGATCATTACTCTTTAACTTCCTCAGCTGGAGCAGCCTCTGCCTCTGCAACTGGAGCTTCGGCAACTGCCTCTGCAACTGGAGCTTCGGCAATCTCTTCAACAGCTGTCTCTACAACAGCTTCAACTGGTGCCTCAGCAACTGGTGCCTCTTTTGCTGGCTCAGCCTTTGCAGCTAACTTCTCTTGTGCCTTCTTCTTTAGAGTTGTTGCGCCCTCTGCAGGTTCTGCCGCAGCGGCCTTAACGGCTGCTTCGTAAGCAACGCTCTTGGCAGGCTTAGGAGCTGCCACCTTTAGAGTTCCTTCAGTACCAGGAAGCCCCTTGTGCTTCTGCCAATCGCCTGTGACCTTAAGTAGGGCGGCAACTGCCTCTGATGGTTGAGCTCCAACGCCTAACCAGTAGAGCGCGCGCTCTGAGTTAACTTCAATAATTGATGGCTCTTGTCCTGGGACGTAGCGGCCAATCTCTTCGATGGAGAGACCATTACGAGCTTTGCGGGAATCTGTCACAACGATACGGAAATAAGGTGTGCGGATTTTTCCCATGCGCATTAAACGAATTTTTGTTGACAAAGAAGTAGTGCTCCTAAAAAAGTGTGTCGATCCATAAATGCCACAGCGGGGTGCGTAACTTCATGGTCCAACTATTGATTGGGTTGTTACTGGGGTAGAGGGCCCTGTAACAGGAGGCTAATCTTGCCAGTTACGCTCGAATTCGAGAAATCAGCCCTCTTCCTGCGCTCGCTTGGCGGGATTTCCAGACTTGGATTTCTTCTTCTGGGGCACGGCAGCCTTCTTAGCTGTAGGAAGGGCGCCTAGCCCTGGAAAATTCTGGCCCGAAAAGTTCTGGCTGGCGGGCAGCTGCCCACCATTGCGCATCTGCTTCATCATCTTTGACGCTGCAGTGAATTTATCGACCAAGGCATTTACCTCGGAGACCTTCCGGCCAGAGCCAAGGGCGATGCGCGCCCGTCGCCCCCCATTTAAAATCTTGAGATCTCGTCGCTCGTGTGGGGTCATCGACTGAACAATCGCCTTTGTGCGCGTTATCTCGGATTCATCAAAGTTTTCTATCTGCTTCTTCATTCCAGCACTTCCCGGCAACATCCCGAGAAGTTTGCCCATAGAGCCCATCTTGGACATCGCCTCAAGTTGATCAAGGAAATCCTCTAGAGTGAAATCTTCGCCCGCTGCAAATTTATCTTCTAACTTCTTCGCGGTATCTCCATCGAAAGCCTTCTTAGCTTGCTCTGCAAGGGTGGCCACATCCCCCATGCCCAATATTCGTGAAGCCATCCGGTCTGGATAAAAGATATCGAAATCAGAGAACTTCTCACCCGTAGAGGCGAACATAATTGGCCGGCCTGTTAACTGCGCAATTGAGAGCGCAGCTCCTCCTCGCGCATCGCCATCGAGCTTTGTTAAAACAACTCCATCAAATCCCACGCCATCGGCAAATGCTTTCGCCGTCTTTACCGCATCTTGTCCAATCATGGCATCGACTACGAAGAGAATTTCTTGTGGAGAGATGGCATCGCGTATCGCAATTGCTTGCGCCATTAACTCTTGATCTACACCTAGCCGTCCTGCAGTATCCACAATCACCATACTGTGTAGCTTTGTTCTGGCGAACTTAATGCCATCTCGTGCAACGGCAACTGGATCCCCCACGCCATTGCCGGCAGCCGGGGCGAATACAGGAACGCCTACTGATTGCGCGACTACCTGTAATTGATTAACCGCATTGGGGCGCTGTAAATCAGCGGCGATTAGAAGTGGCGTCTCACCCTGTTCCTTATAAAACTTTGCCAACTTGGCAGCCAAGGTAGTTTTTCCCGCACCTTGCAAGCCTGCCAGCATGATGATGGTGGGTGGGTTCTTGGCAAAACGAATACGCCGCGTGGCACCACCTAGAATTTGAATTAACTCCGCGTGCACCACCTCAAAGATTGCCTGTGCTTGGTTGGTACCTGACTGCAGCGTTGGAAGAAGCTCTAAAGATTTTCTATGGGCAACTGCAATAAATTCCTCAACTACCTCTAGCGCGACATCGCCTTCTAGAAGTGCTTGGCGAATATCGGTGATCGCAGCAGCCAGGTCGCTCTCTGAAATCTTGCCACGTGAGCGTAGGGCGCTGAAAGCCCCTGTTAATTTATTGGAAATACTCTCAAACATAGTGGCGCAACCTTACTTCAAAGCAGCGCGCAATCTCTGCGCAACTTCATCAGCGCGAGTTGTTGTTAGGGCGCCGCCACCAATTTCAGTGACATATAAGGTATCAATCGCCTCCGCACCTAGCGTTGTTACGATAGCCGAGCGAATATCAATGCCGCATCTAGTAATGGCATCTCCAATTCCAAAGAGTAGAGCCGGGCGATCATGGCTTCGCACCTCAATTACTGTGGCAGCAGTTGCTGCATCTGGAAAGGTTTCTACAACTGGTTCAGGGACAGGAATCGATGGCAATTGCGCATAGGCGCTAATTCGCTCCTGAATTCGATTGGCTAACGTTCCCTTGCTCTCTAGCGCCGCCAGCAACTCCTGCATTAAGCGCTTCTCCGTCAACTTTGGAGCATGCGGATCTGGAATCACTATCCACTCCATAACTGCTGACTCCCCTAAAGATTTAGTCCGGGCAGATCTAACATCTAAGCGAAGAAGGTTTAAGACCCCCGCCACTATCGATAGCAATCCAGTTCTATCAGGCAAGATTATTTCTAGCGCATAGGTTTCGTGGCGATCTGTCACCGAAACTGATACTCCTCCGCTCTGCGCCCTCTCCTTCTGATCTTCCGATAACTCTGGTTGCTGTGCAATAGTGTTATCGGTTATCGCAATTCCAACTCTGCGTACCAGATCGGCAACTAGTGAGGCCTTCCAATCGCTCCAGGCCGCTCTCCCAGTTGCCTCGCCATCGGCGATGCTTAAGGCGTGAAGCAGCTCGAGAGACTGTAGGTCCGGAATTAATTGCGCAACAGATGAGATGGTTACTGGATCATCTAAATCGCGCCTGGTTGCTGTGGCTGAGAGTAAGAGATGATGGCGAATCAAAAGTTGAATCGTGGCGGTATCTTCGTCAGAGAAACCAATTCTTTTCGCAATCGATTCAATTAATTCCGCACCCCTGATGGAGTGATCATCGGCAGAGCCCTTGCCAATATCGTGGAAGAGCGCTGCAAATAGAAGTAAGTCTGGGCGATGAACTTGGCGCGTCAGGGCTGCGGCATGTACAGCGGTCTCAACCATATGACGATCAACTGTATGTCGATGGAGGACATTTCGCTGCGGTAGAGAGCGAACAGCGCGCCATTCTGGAAGCCAATGAAAGAGAATCTCCTCTTGGTCCAAGGATTCAAAAATTTGCACCATCGCAGTGCCTGCGCCAATGAGTGAAATTAAGTTCTCGCGCGCCTCGCGGGGCCAGGGATTAGAGAGTTGGCCAGCGCCATCGGATAAAGCTTTCGCTAATCTGCCAAGAGATTCCATGGAGATTGGTAAGCCAAGTTGGGCTGCACTTGCCGCAGCTCTCAGGCCCACGACGGGATCTAAATCAAAATCGGCATCTGTTGCAATAGTAACTTCACCACTTGAGACGCTGACATCGCGTGAAATTGCAGAAGAGCGAATCCTCTTTAAGAATCTACCAGCACCATCTCTACCCTTATGTTTCAGGCGATACCAAGTTGCATCAAGCATGTAATCAACTGAACGGGCAGATTGGGCAACTGCACTCATCAAGGCATCGGCATCGCTAAATTGCAGAAGTTGCGCCACTTTATCTTGCTCTTGAAAGAGCAAGCGATCTCTATCTCGGCCACTAACTGTGTGTAGCGCATCCCGCACACCCAAAAGAAATGATTCAGCCGCGGTCACTCGCTCCATCTGTAAGGTAAATACTCCCGATAGCGCGATGGCACGTAGGGCTGCGATATCGCGCAATCCCCCACGAGCCTCTTTCAAATCTGGCTCCAAGAGATAGGCCAACTCTCCAGCGCGCTGATGGCGTTCTATTAGCGATTGCTCAAGTTCTGGCAGACGCTTCTGTGAATTTCGCCGCCAGCTCTCTAAGGCATCTAACTGCACCGCGCCCACTAAATCAGCGCTGCCACAAATTAGACGAATATCTAGTAGCCCAAGGGCAACCTTTAGATCACTCTCCGCAACAGCTCTTATCTCAGAGCGAGTACGGACGGAGTGATCAATCTTTAGCGGGTGGCTCTCCCGCAGTTTTGCATCCCACAATTTTGCATCCCACAATTTTGCATCCCGCAATTTTGCATCCCACAGGGGATAGAGAATTCCATTTACAAACTCTGAGAGCAGCTCTGCAGGAATTGTCCCGGAATGGATAATTACGATATCTAAATCTGAACCAGGAGATAGTTCGCCGCGGCCGAAACCTCCGACCGCGGCGAGCGCTACCTGATTTTCGCTTACTCCAACTTCTAAGGCTTTGGAAAATAGTGAGGAGATAAGCAAGTCAGCTTCATTAGAGCGTTGCCGCCTTGCTTTACCTCCCACACCATCCATTCTAGAGTTTCACTAAAGGCTGACCGTTAAATGGCGTCAGGCCCCTTCTCTCCCGTGCGAACCCGCACTACCTGCTCGACTGTAGTAGTCCAGACCTTTCCATCACCTATGGAGCCAGTGGAGGCTGCCTTGACGATTACATCAACAATGGCAGCGGCATCCTTATCATCGACTAGAACTTCCAGGCGAACCTTTGGAACTAGATCAACGGTGTACTCAGCGCCACGATAAACCTCGGTATGTCCGCGCTGTCTACCAAAGCCACTGGCCTCAGAAACGGTCATTCCGGTAATTCCGGCAGCTTGCAGAGCATCCTTAACATCGTCGAGCTTAAATGGCTTGAGGATTGCAGTAATTAACTTCATCTCTATGCTCCCTTTGCAGCACCGAAAGCGCCACCTTGTGTGTTGTCAGTTAATTCGTAACCACGCTCTGCGTGAATTACTAGATCGATACCCGAGATCTCCTCGGCCTCTGAGATGCGGAATCCCATGATGAGATCCACAATCTTGGCCAGAATCAAGCTGAGTATGAATGAGTAGGCAAAGACGGCTACAACACCGATTGCCTGCTTGCCAAGTTGCTCTGTTCCGCCACCATTGAAGAGTCCAACATCTACTCCAACAAGGCCAATCATCATGGTGCCAATGATTCCACCAACAAGGTGAACTGCTACAACATCTAGCGAATCATCAATTCCAAACTTGAACTTGAGTCCAACGGAGAGAGCGCAGACGACGCCGGCAACAAAACCGATAGCTAGAGCTCCGCTTGCACCGACTGCAGCACATGCTGGAGTAATTGCTACTAGACCTGCAACAACACCAGATGCAGCTCCCAGGCTTGTGGCATGGCCATCGCGAATCTTCTCAACTAGTAACCAGGCAAGAACTGCAGCCACAGTTGCACCAATTGTGTTTAGTAGAGCTAGGCCAGCAGTTCCATTCGATGCAACTGCAGAACCAGCGTTGAATCCAAACCAGCCAAACCAGAGAAGGGCAGCGCCCAACATTACAAGCGGAAGGTTATGTGGGCGCATAGGAGATTTTCCAAAACCAATGCGCTTACCGAGAACGATAGCTAACGCCAATCCGGCAGCTCCGGCATTGATGTGCACCGCTGTTCCGCCTGCAAAGTCAATCGCACCTAGATCATTGGCGATCCAGCCACCTGTCTCTGCTACAAAGTCATCGAAGGCGAAGACCCAGTGTGCGACTGGGAAGTAGACAAGAGTTGCCCAAAGGCCGGCAAAGAACATCCAGGCGCCAAATTTTGCACGATCTGCAATTGCTCCAGAGATAAGAGCCACAGTTATTGCGGCAAAAATTCCCTGGAATGCGATGAAGACTGCAGCTGGAATAGTTCCAATTAGAGCTGCTGAGTTATCAAGGCCCTTGAGGAGGAAGAATTCAGAGACATCGCCAATTACCCCTCGATCGCCAACGGAGTCTCCAAAGACGAGTGAGAAGCCGAAGATAATCCAGAGTGTAAATACCAAGGCAAGTGCACCAAATGACATCATCATC
This sequence comes from uncultured Candidatus Planktophila sp., assembly GCA_964463845.1. Lineage (GTDB taxonomy): Bacteria > Actinomycetota > Actinomycetes > Nanopelagicales > Nanopelagicaceae > Planktophila. The sequence continues at coordinate 92,676 of CAYXDT010000002.1, forward strand.
ATATTTAGAACGCTCTTCACGCGAACCATTCCTCCGTAGAAGAGGGCCAATCCAGGAATCATCAGAGTGACTAACCCGGCGCTGATTAGCATCCAGGCGGTATCACCAGTGTTTAAAACTACTTCTTCCATATTTAACCTCGTATCAGATAGGTAAAGCGCTCACCGTTGAGATGGGGCAAACCATGTCTGGCAGCGGTTACGGTAGATAGCAAAGGAGGTTAAGAGTTGGTCACAAAAGGCGACTTATTGTTACAAACGGGTTACGCCAGCAGCCCATCGATGTAGTGGGCTGGCGAAAAGGGGGCAAAATCCTGTGCCGCCTCGCCAGTGCCGATAAATTTTATTGGGATATCAAGGGCGCTCTCAATCGCTAGCGCCACTCCTCCGCGAGCACTTCCATCTAGCTTGGTCAGAATCAAGCCAGTTACCGCTACCGCCTCAGAGAAAACCTTCGCCTGCGCCAAACCATTCTGACCAGTTGTCGCATCAATGACTAGCAGAACTTCCGTAACAGGGGCGACCTTCTCAATTACTCTCTTAACTTTACCTAACTCATCCATTAGAGCGCTCTTGTTGTGTAGACGGCCGGCAGTATCAACAATCAAATAGTCGCAACTTAATGAGAGAGCGCGTTGTGCGCTATCGAATGCGACAGCAGCAGATTCTGACCCCTCTTTACCAGAGACTGTCTCGACACCAATCCGCTCACCCCAAGTCTGCAATTGAGCTACAGCTGCGGCGCGAAAGGTATCCGCTGCAGCAAGCAGGACAGAATTTCCAGAGTGGTGCAGCGTAGTTGCCAACTTGGCAACTGATGTAGTTTTTCCGGTGCCGTTTACACCAACTACTAAAATAACTTTCAAACCTGCACTAGATGATAACTCTCTACTCTTAGAACTAAATTCTTGAGCGAGAATTGAGCGAACCGATGCCTCGGCTTGATCGCCAGGTAATTGCTTAGCTGAAGTAATTAACTTAGTGACAAGCGCCGGACCTAAATCAGCTCCTAATAACTCCGCCTCGATATCAGACCAATCTAGTGAAGAGGCGGTAGATGTTCCGCGAACTTTTGCAAAGAAGCGATTAAAGAGGCCCATAGCAAAATCTCAACGCCGTGCTTTATGCTGTTTCAGATTCACGCAGGCGTTGCGAGATAACTTCAGTAACGCCATCACCGCGCATCGTCACGCCATAAAGGGCATCGGCAATCTCCATGGTGCGCTTCTGGTGGGTAATGATAATTAGCTGCGAGCTCTCTCGTAACTCTTCCAGGATGGTTAGCAAGCGACCCAAGTTGACATCATCAAGGGCTGCTTCGACCTCATCTAAAACATAGAACGGACTTGGACGTGCTTTAAATATTGCCACCAACATAGCAACAGCTGTCAGAGACTTTTCACCACCTGATAGAAGTGAAAGGCGCTTGACGCGTTTTCCTGGTGGACGAGCTTCCACATCAACGCCGGTATTGAGGAGATCATCTGGATTGGTTAGGAAGAGTCGACCGTCTCCACCTGGGAAGAGGCGGGCGAAGATGTCTTTAAAGTGCTCAGCAACTTCTTCGTAGGCCTCCATAAATATCTGCTGCACGCGATCATCGACCTCCTTGATGATATCTAGAAGGTCTTTTTTGGTTCGTTTCAAATCTTCAAGCTGTTCAGCTAAGAACTTTAAGCGCTCCTCAAGAGCGTTGTACTCCTCAAGAGCAAGTGGGTTAATCTTTCCAAGAAGTGTCAGTGAGCGCTCTGCTGAAGCAAGGCGCTTCTCCTGCTGGTCACGGCGATATGGAATTAACTCAGTGGCAACAATTTCACCCGTATCGGTCTCAATAAAAGTTGGTACATCTTTATCTGGGCCGTACTCAGAGATTAGCGTTGGCAGATCTATTCCGAGCTCCTCCACCGCTTTACTTTCAAGAGCGGCCACGCGCATCCGCTGCTCAGCGCGAGCGATTTCATCGCGATGAACGCTCGAAGTTAATTGATCTAACTCTGTTGTTAGCTCACGACTACGCGCTCGAACGGTAAGAGTTTCACCTTCTCTATCGCCACGATTTGCTTCAAGTCTGCTCCGTTCGGTGGCAGCCTTTGCAATCGAACGTTCGATATGGATTAATGCCTCGTAAGCTGCTTCGGCAATTGCCTGCGAGATAACCGCACCGCGTGCCCGTGCACCCCGGCGTGAGAGAGCGCGCTCTGACGCTTCGCGTTCAGCGCGAGCTGACTCTTCGAGCGCTTGGGCGCGAGCGGCGATTGAAGCTACTCGCTCTTCAGAGGTGCGTACCGCCAGGCGGGCTTCCACCTCAGCTGTACGAGATTGCGAGAGGGTGTTACGTAAAGTTTCAGCGCGTGCGTGATCTGGTTCAGCGATCTCACCATGTCGCTCCATCTGATTTGCAGCGATTGCCAGTTCATTCTCGTCGCGAGATTTCGCAGCAGAAGCTGCAGCAATTGCTTGAGATAAGCGCTCTACCTCAGCGCTAGCGGATTTAATATTCTGCCCTGAAACTGCAAGTTGTTCAGTCAGAGCAGCTATCTGGGCATCTGATTCATTTAGCTTAGCAAGGGCGGCATCGAACTCGCTCTGTCGCTCCTGCACCTGCCCTTCAGCGTTTGATATTTCAAACTTTAAGCGATCGCAAGTATGGGAAATATCTTCAAGTTCTTTCTGCAAATCACTAAGTAGCGCCTGAATTTCAATTAGTGAGGCTGAAGAGCTTGAGCCACCACGCGCACGTGCACCTGTAATTACATCACCATCACGCGTTACGACAGTTACTCCACGATGCTGCTGCAGGATCGCTTCAGCGCCTCGGGCATCTGCTGCCACCACAGTCTGCGCCAGAAGTGATGTTAAAAGTTCTGAAATCTGGGTAGAACGCACATGAGTTAAGAGTGAGGTCAACCCACCTGGAATCTGCGGCGAAGTTGCAGCGCTGCCTTGGTATACCAATACATCAGCCTGACCAAGATTTTGGCTGCGGAGAATGGTTAACGCTCCTACTGCAGAGGATAAATCCTTCACAACAAGTGCATCAGCTAGCGAGCCAAGTGCTGCTGCTGTCGCCGCCTCCCAACCAGAGTCAATTTCAATCAGAGAGGCGATAGAGCCCATGATGGATAGACCATGTGAATCTCGCAATAAAGCGGCTGCACCATCGCGTGAATCTGAGGTTAGGCGGATAGCCTCTAACTTCGCCTCTAGCGAATTTCTATCGCGATCTGCTTTGCGCTCGGTGTCAATTAATTGCAGGAGCTTGCCCTTGGCTTCATCTAGATTTCGCTTTGCAGCTTCAAAGCTTGAGTCCAAACCTTGTTCGCCAGCATCTGCGCCGGCAATCTCCATTTCGAATTTTGCGTAATCAACCTTCGCCGCATCCACGCGCATCTGCGCCTCATCACGTGCAGAAGTTAGGCGAGTTATCTCTTCAGTAATCGCCTCAAGGCGAGCGGCTAACGATTTGATATGCCCCTCTTGGCGCGCAGTGCCCTCGCGTTGATCTGCAATAGCGCGCAGCGCTGCAGCGATGGTGTCCTCTTCTGACTTTAGCGCGGCTTCAGCAGTTGCCAAGGCTTGGCTAGAGGCGGCTAATTGCTCTTGAGCTCGCAAAACTTCAGCGCGTAATTGCGCCTCTTCTCCACGCAAGGTCTGCGCCTCCGCTTCGAGCGCCTCTGGATCTCGCCCTGCGCTACGCGCCTCTTCCGCCTCTTCGGCTAGGAAGCGACTGCGCTCCTGAGCAAGTGATTGTGTTCCTCTAAATTTTTCGCGGAGCGCATTTAGTGAGTAGAAATTCTCTTGCGCGCGAATCAACAACGGGCTCTCGTGGGCCGAAACTCTATCGAGCTCTTCTTCGCGTGAACGTACCTTCTCTAACTCGGCTTCAACTAGCGCGCGTCGCTCGCGGAGCGCATTCTCATCAGCTACTTCAGCATCGAGAGTGCGCGAAAGAGCGATGAAATCATCTGCAAGGAGGCGTAACTTGGCATCACGCAAATCTGCCTGGATGGTTGCCGCCTTCTTGGCGACCTCTGCTTGCTTACCGAGTGGGCGCAACTGGCGGCGCAGCTCAACAGTTAAATCATTGATACGCGAGAGGTTGGCCTGCATAGAATCTAACTTGCGAATCGCCTTCTCTTTACGTTTGCGATGCTTAAGAACTCCAGCTGCCTCTTCAATAAATCCGCGGCGCTCTTCTGGGGTCGCCATTAAAATTGCATCTAACTGCCCTTGTCCAACAATCACATGCATCTCGCGACCAATACCTGAGTCGCTGAGGAGCTCTTGGATATCTAGTAGACGTGAAGCCTCGCCATTTATCTGGTACTCACTTTGACCATTACGGAAGAGGATGCGAGAGATAGTAACTTCGGTGTAATCAATCGGTAGCGCACCATCAGTATTATCAATTGTTACCGCAACTTCAGCGCGGCCGAGCGGTGCGCGACCGGATGTTCCCGCAAAGATGACATCTTCCATCTTCCCGCCACGTAAAGACTTCGCTCCCTGTTCACCCATCACCCAAGTGAGGGCATCAACCACATTAGATTTTCCAGAACCGTTAGGTCCCACTACGCAGGTGATACCGGGCTCAAGTCGAAGAGTGGTCGCCGATGCAAAGGATTTAAATCCTTTTAGGGTTAGCGACTTCAAATACACGCGGTTAACCTATCGTTGCGCGCGCCATTGGTATAAAAGCGACTCGTATCAAGTTGAACTTGAGGGTTATAACTCTGGTGGTGTGAGAATTTCTAAAGCAGCGCGTGCTGCAGATTGTTCAGCCTCTCGCTTGCTCTTTCCAGCGCCTTCGGCAATTGCACTTCCGCTAACCATCGCTGTCGCAGTAAAACTCTTATTGTGATCAGGGCCGGTCTCGCTGACTAGGTACTCCGGAACGCCCTTGCCAAGTGCGGCAACTAACTCTTGCAGCGCCGTCTTTCCGTCTAAACCTGCACCTTGTGCCAGCGCGCTAGCTAGGGTCGGCTGAATCAGGCGATTTACAACGGCTGAGGTCTCGCTAAATCCGCGTTCGAGGTAGATCGCACCTATCAACGCCTCAAGAGCATCGGCTAGGAGTGAGTTCTTATCTCTTCCATTTGTGACCTCTTCGCCTTTACCAAGACGGATGTACTGCCCCAGCTCCAAGTTTCGCGCGATATCGGCCAGAGCGCGCATATTTACGATTCCTGAGCGAAGCGGTGAGAGGCGACTTTCGTCGAGGTCGGGGTACTTTAGATATAGCTCTTCTGTAACAATTAACCCAAGGACAGAATCACCTAAAAATTCTAGGCGTTCGTTTGTAGTGGAGATTCCTGTTTCGTAGGCAAAAGATCTATGGGTAAAAGCTAACTCGAGCAGTTCGGAAGAAAGTTCAATCCCTAACTGATCAAGAAGTTTTGAGAACAGATCAGACCTCGAGAACCTGACGGCGGTTATAGGTACCGCAAGTTGGGCAAGCTACATGGTTGAGTTTTGGTTGCTGACACTGTGGGCAAGTTGAAATTGCTGCTGCAGTTGTCTTCCACATGCTACGACGGGAACGTGTCTTCGAACGAGACATCTTTCGCTTTGGTACTGGCACGGTAATCGTCCTTAATCTTGGCTAACTCAAAAGTTGAAGGCCCAAGTATCGCTTATTTCCTACGGATTGCCAAAATCAGCTGGTGGCTCGACCAGGGAGCGCAGCCCAGACCAACGCGCATCAACCACCTCGTGAGCGTGGCCTTCCGGCAACTTCTCCCACTTTTCGCCGCAATCAGGGCAGAGCCCAAGGCACTCTTCATCACACAGAGGGTTTACCGGCAGCGCCAAGATAATGGCATCAATTATAGGAATCTCTAGATTTAAGAGATCTCCCTCCATCTGCAACTCATCATCAATATCGAGATCAAGATCTTCGCTCTCGCGCTTCTTTTTGCGACCTTTCTCATTGGTCGGTTCATAGCGATAGAGCTCTTGAATCTTGCGATCTATTACGACCGAAACTGGATCTAGGCAGCGGATGCACTCTCCGTGCGCCTCGGCATAAATTTCGGCGCTAAGGAGCACGCCCTCTGTGACAGATTCCAGTCGCAGATCTGCCTCGATTACATCACCTGCTGGTACGCCAATTAGTGGAACACCTATGGCAGATTCAGTGACAATATCGAGTTGATACTCCTTCATCTCCCCAGCTCGTCTGGGAAGCTCAAAGGTATTGAGAATAAATGGACTAATGCTCATAAGTTAGTTGACTAGTCGTCGGAATTTAGTTGCGAGAGTACATCTTTATCATTGGCGCCCTCTAAGCGTTCTCTTCCGCGGGCTACCGCTTCCAAAGTCTTATTAAGAATTACCTCAAGAGTTGCTAGTCGCCCATCAATATAGGCTTCCACCTCTTCACGCTCCTGTGCAGATAGATCGCGCGCTTCATCTAAAATTCGCTTTGATTCATCTCGAGCAGCTTGAACTATGGAGGTCTGCTCCACCATGCGCGCCACATCTTCGCGCGCTGTAGCAATCATCGCCTCAGCACTTGATTGTCCTTCTTCAATAATCTGATCGCGCTTCTTCAAGATCTTCTCTGCCTCCGACAAATTGGCAGGCAATAGATCGCGTGCGCTCTCTAGGATCTCGAGCATCTCACCACGGTGAACTACACAAGAAGCTGATAGCGGGACGCCGCGAGCCTCTTCGATAAAGGCGATTGCCGTATTTAGTCTCTCAATTGAATCCATGGTCATCTCTTATCTCCCGCCTATGGTTTTTCAGCCCGTGAAATGAGCGCCTTATTAACATTGGCAGGAACCATTGAGGAAACATCTCCCCCATAGTGCGCCAACTCTTTTACGATTGAAGATGAAAGGAAAGAATGTGCAGGAGAAGTTGCCATAAACATAGTCTCAACACCGGAAGCTTGAATATGAACTTGCGCCATCTGGAGCTCGTAATCGAAGTCAGTTACGGCGCGCAGCCCTTTAACAATAGTTTGTGCCCCATTTTTTTTACAATACTCAACTAGTAGTCCGCTACCTGAATCAACTCTGACATTTGAGAATTTCTTAATATTCTCTGAAATCATCTCAATTCTCTCGGCTATCGAGAAGAGACCAGATTTATTGCGGTTTACGAAGACAGCAACAATCACTTCATCGAACTGTCCACTGGCGCGCTCGATAATATCTAGATGACCAAAGGTGATTGGGTCAAAAGATCCTGGGCATACTGCGCGCTTCATGGAGCAAACGCTAGCAATTAATGGGGAGGTTATCCATTTTCGCCATCTGTGAGCGTGTGAGAGCCATAAAAAATAGTTGCTTGGCCATAATTTTTTTCACGAAACTGCGTCAATCCTTCTGGCCAAGTTAACTCTCTGACGCGACTATTGCGCTCCACTGCAATTACTCCCTGTGGATGTAGGAAGTTATTATCTTTAATAAGAATTAGCGCCTCTAATACATCAAGATCAGCTAGATCATATGGAGGATCAAGGTAGATGAAATGGTAGGTAAGAGCTGGCGCGTTTTGTAGAAACTTATTGACACTCATAGAGTAGAGATGAAAACTCCCGGGAAGATTAGCGCTCTTAATGCTTTCATAATTTGCTGTAATGGTTCTCGCTGCAGCGTCGTCACGCTCTACTGCGTGGACAAGAGAGGCCCCGCGCGAAAGTGATTCAAGAGCAATCGCTCCTGTCCCAGCATAAAGATCTAAAATCCGTAACTCTGAAAAATCGCCAAACTCCGAAGCTAAAGTAGAAAAGAGCGCCTCCCGCGCTCGATCTGAAGTTGGACGAGTGGCGTTAGCTACCGCTTCAAGAGGGCGTCCCTTAGCGAGTCCAGCGATTATGCGCATTTACTAAGCCTTATCTATAAATTCGGCAGTTGCCGCTGATTGCACATCCTGCAGAGCTAATTGCAGCAGTGGATACTGAGCAATTCCAGAGTCAAGAATAGCGTTGGCATCTTCTCGCGCAGACTCGATAAGTGGTTCATCACGTAATACTTGTAAGAGCCGTAGGTGGGAGCGCGAACCAGATTGGGTAGCTCCTAATACATCCCCTTCTCGTCTTTGCTCTAGGTCGATTCGCGATAGTTCAAAGCCATCAAGTGTGGCGGCAACTGCCTCAAGACGAGTGCGGGCTGGCGAATCAATCTCAGCACCAGTGACAAGTAGACATAAGCCAGGTGAGGTTCCTCGTCCAATTCGCCCACGTAGCTGATGTAGTTGTGAGACACCAAAGCGATCTGCATCCATAACTACCATCACAGTAGCGTTTGGGACATCTACTCCCACTTCAATCACAGTAGTAGATACCAATACATCCAACTCTTTTGCAGCAAAGGCCTGCATCGTTGACTCTTTCACCTCTGCACTTAGCCGACCATGAAGGGGTGCAATACGCAGCCCGTGCAAGGGCCCGCTTTGCAACTGTGGCCCAAGCTCCTCAACTGAGGCAATTTCTGTCGCGCTCTGCCCCATTAGAAAATCCATATCAGCATCTTCAGAAGTTGCCGCAGAGATGCGGGGCGCGACGATAAAGGCTTGATGCCCTTGCGCAATCTCTTCACGGATTCGCTCCCAGGCTCTCTCTAGAAATGCAGGTTTCTCTTTGGCCGCAATTACATGGGTAGTAATAGGTGAACGCCCTAACGGCAGCTCGCGCAGAGTTGATACATCAAGGTCTCCAAAGACCGTCATGGCCACAGTTCTTGGAATTGGAGTAGCTGTCATTACTAGTAAATGTGGCGGGCTCACTGCCTTGCTTTTCAGGGCATCACGTTGCTCGACTCCAAAGCGATGTTGCTCATCAACGATTATCAATCCTAAATCTTTAAACTCGACGCTCTCCCCTAATAGAGCGTGGGTTCCAACAATAATTCCCGCCTCACCATTGGCAGCTTTAGCTAGTGCGGTCCGCCGCGCTGCTGCGCTCTGCGAACCAGTAATTAGAGTTACCCCAGTTGCTAGCTCTGCTCCACCTAACATTCCACCATCTGCAAGGGGTCCTAACATCTTCTCAATACTTCTTAGATGCTGCGCCGCCAAAACTTCAGTGGGTGCAAGAAGTGCTGCCTGTCCACCATTATCAATAACCGTCAGGGCAGCGCGTAGCGCCACTACCGTCTTTCCTGAACCAACTTCACCTTGCAGAAGGCGATGCATTGGGTGAGGCTGCGCCAAATCTTCTGCAATCTCTTTTGCAACAGCGCGCTGTCCAGCAGTTAATTCAAAGGCGAGAGCGGCATCAAAGGCAGATAACAGACCACCAGATACAGCAGGGCGAGCAACCGCATCTAGCCCCTTTAGCTCCCGTCTTCTTGTTAACAAGAGCAGTTGTAATAAAAGCGCTTCATCGAAGGTCAATCTTTGACGCGATTTCTCTGCTGAATCAAGGTCTACTGGATTGTGGAGTTGTACCAAGGCTTGGTGCAGAGTTGGAAAACCATATTTATCGCGTATCCAATCGGGCAGAAAGTCTGGCACTTCATCTAACGCACCAACTGCTAGCTCAATGCACTGCGCGATCTTCCAGGAAGGTAGTTTGGCGCTGGCCGGATACATAGGAAGATACTTTCCAGCAAAATCTGCAACGGCAGAGTCGACATCGCTACCATCTGGAATTAACTCATAGTCAGGATGTGCCAGTTGCCGCTTTCCGTTAAAGACTCCAATCTTTCCTGCAAAGAGCGCCTGCTTGCCAACTTTCAAATCTTTCTCACGCCAAGCTTGATTGAAGAAGGTTAAGGAGAGCTTGGCAGTGCCGTCGGTAACAATCACCTCCAAGAGATTGCCCTTGCGAGCATGCAATCGCCTGCTAGTTGCGCTGTAAACTTCAGCCAAAATCGTGACTTCATCACCCTCAACTAACTCTGAGATATTGGAGAGCTCGCCACGAACTAGATAACGCCGTGGATAGTGATGGAGCAAATCTTCAATAGTTACATAACCGTAGAGATCGCGGAGCACTTTTGTTGTGCGGTCGCCCAAGATTCCAACTAACTTTGTATCTAGGGTGGCCATGCCCTAATTCTGCCGTGGCACCGTGCGAACTGGCTCGGATTCGCGCTTTTCGCCCCCCTCTTGCTACTCTTTCTCACCTAGCCCCGCGATGGGGTCTTTTCAAGTATCAAGGAGCACCTCACATGGCATCTACATGCGACATCTGTGGCAAAGGCCCAAGCTTTGGCAATAACGTTTCACACTCACAGGTGAAGACACGTCGACGTTGGAATCCAAATATCCAGCGCGTTAAGACCCTCGTTGCGGGCACTGCCAAGCGTCAAAATGTCTGCACCTCATGCCTAAAGGCTGGCAAGGTCACACGATAAATTTGCATTAAAACTACTTCTTGCTAATCGGGAAATGGCTCCAGGAAACTGGGGCCTTTTTCATTTCTACACCCTTAACTCCTGCTCCTTGCTCTACTTCTCCAATACAGATGCCGGCGAGTTCTCGTCCGGTGGCAAGAAATACATGATCTTCTCCCCCACCTAAAATCCAGCTCCAAATATCGCCGCCGACTTCTTGGGCTAACTCGTTAAGTTGTGAAAATTCCGCACTCGCTTCTATGGCAGCTATATCAAGGCGAAGTGCAACACCTGATGCGCGCGCAATTTGATCTGCTTGTATCAGCAGGCTGTCGCTGATATCGGCAAGTGCAGTCGCTTTTTGATAATCAACTTCATAATCCAAGGTCGGGGCAGAGAATTCTGATAGGGCTTTATCGGCAAGAGGAGAGTTAAGTGATGCCTCGCGCTGCAAAAGTTCTAGGCCAGCGGCAGACCATCCCGGAAGAGATGAGATAAAAACCTTATCGCCTACCGTTGCTCCACTTCGAAGTATCGGTCTTTCCACAAATCCAGTAGCGGTCATTGAGATAACCACAATTGGACCACGTGCGATATCACCACCAACAATGTGGGCGCCAACTAGGGCCGCCTCATGGCGCATTCCCAGGGCCAGCTTTTCAATCCAGGATAAATCTTCATCACCAGTTAGACAGATTGCGGCAGTTAAATACTGACATTGCCCACCCATTGCAATCACATCTGCAATATTTGCCGCCGTTATCTTTCGACCGATATCAAAGGGTGAAGACCAAGTACCTTTAAAGTGCGTGCCCTCGACCGCCATATCGGAAGTTAGGAGTATCTGCGCTGCGCCCGTGACAACGGCGGCATCGTCACCGATTCCAACATGGATACGCGAATCGCTCGAAGCAAAGAGCTGCTGTAGGAGCGAAATAACATCACTTTCGCTAAATCCCATAGCCATTAGCCTATGACATGAGATAGCGTTAGGACTACGTGAGAGGAATTTTCTATGTCAGTACAGGCTTACATTCTGATTCAAACTGAGGTTGGTAAAGCCTCATCTGTTGCCACCGCTATCCGTGCGCTGCCCGGAGTCTCACTCGCTGAAGGCGTAACTGGCCCATACGATGTAATTATGCGCGCCGAGGCCCCATCAATGGAGGAGTTCGGACGGGCGATCTTGAGCAAAGTTCAAGCAGTTCCGGGTATTACTCGCACCTTGACCTGCCCAGTAACTAATTAGTTTCTACCTAGAACTAATTACCTAGCACTCCATTACGCCTTAAGAGAGCGCTCTCAATTAAGTGAGTGATGACTTCTTTATAGCTAACTCCACTCGCCTGCCACATCTTGGGAAATACTGAGGTCGCAGTAAAGCCAGGCATGGTATTTAACTCATTGATAATAATCTTCCCAGCATCTGTTAGGAAGAAATCTACGCGCGCTAACCCCGAACAGCCAAGCGCTTGAAAAGCCTTTATCGCACTGGCGCGAATCTCGGCGGAGATGGAAGGTGCGATGGCAGCGGGGAGCTCAATACTTGTTGCACCATCTAAATACTTTGCCTCAAAATTATAAAACTCAAATTTAGGATCGATGGAAATTCTGCCCACCACAGATGCTTGTGGCTCTCCATCTATCTCCAAGACTGCACATTCGATCTCGGAGCCAACTATCGCCTCTTCAATCATTACCTTTGGATCAAATTGCAGCGCCGCATCAATTGCCACTGCTAACTCTGCTTCGCCGTGGACTTTAGAGGTACCGCGTGATGAGCCGCCACGTGCTGGTTTAACAAATACTGGGTATCCCAATTCCTTTACCTGCGCCCGCACAGAGGCAGGGTCTGCCAACCACTGACTCGCCTTTAAAACTATGCCAGCTACGGTAGCCATCTGCTGCGCTGAAAATATTGGCTTAGCAAATGATTTATCCATCGCTACAGCAGATGCTAGAACACCGGAACCAACATAGGGCAAGTTGGCCATTTCAAGTAGACCTTGAATAGTTCCATCTTCGCCGTAGGGACCGTGCAATAACGGAAAGACTAAATCAATCTTTAAATCCTGGCCCGCCAATGAGAAACCAGCGACATCTACAACAACTCTCTGCGCGCTATCGACAATTTCGGGAAGTTTTCCACCACTTATCGCAAGTGAATAATCCTCAGGAAGTAAGACCCAATGGCCATCCTTAGTTATGCCAATTAAAATTGGCTCAAATTTACTACGATCGATAGCCGATATGACTCCCCCTGCTGATATACAAGAGATCTCATGTTCGCTACTGCGTCCACCACAGATTATTGCTACTCGTAAAGTCATCGTATGAAGTTCTCAGCTTTCGTAGTTATCTCCATTAATTTTTGAAGAGCAGCTTGTGGGGTTAATTGTTCACTGACAATCTCTCCAACGGCCTCAATGACAGGCACTTCAACGCCAACTCGATGGGCTATTTCAACAACGGCTCCGGCAGAAGCTACTCCTTCGACAGTCTTGGCCACATGTGTACGTGCCTGCGCCATCGAACCGGTGCGTCCTAGTACTTCACCAAAGGTGCGATTTCGCGATAGCGGTGAACCGCAACTAGCTACGAGATCTCCCATTCCAGCAAGGCCGGCTGCAGATAAGGGATCGGCGCCATGCGCTGCACATAAGCGGGCTACCTCATTAAGGCCACGAGTAATCAACATCGCCTGGGTATTCTCGCCAAAACCCATCCCAATTGAGATTCCAACTGCGAGTGCGATGATGCTCTTAATGGATCCAGATAATTCACAACCTAAAACATCAATGGAGGTATAGACGCGGTAATAAGGAGTGGCAAATAGGTCACGGATCTGATCTGCTAACTCTTGTGTCGCTGCGGCGGCAACTGCACCTGCCGGCTGACGTAAGACCAGCTCATCAGCAAGATTTGGTCCTGTAATGATGCCCACCTTACGTGGGCCTAATACATCAGTGATTACTTCAGTCATACGTAACTGCGTACTTATCTCAATTCCTTTTAAGGTACTCACAATTAGAGAGCCATCTGGAAACTCTTCTCTCCAAAGAGTTAGCGTGGCGCGTAGCTCCTGGGCAGGAATGGCCAAGATATAAATCTGTGAATGGCTAAAGGCTCTCGCCAAATCAGTTGTAGCCTCAATATCTGAAGGAAGGCTATGACTTTGCAAATATTTGTGATTGGTGTGCTTCTGATTTATCTCTGTCACAACTTCCTGGTTGCGACCCCACAGTAGGACATCGTTTCCGGCATCGCTTAAGACCTGCGCCATGGTTGATCCCCAAGCGCCGGCTCCGAAGACAGTTACTTGCGTCATTTCCTCTTCTTCTTCTTGAAATTTCCAGTGCGTGGCAACTCTGATGTGTGTGGGTCAAAGATTACTTCAGGTCGCATCTGGCCACGAATCTCTTCGAGAAGATCGGTAATTGCCCGCATAATTTGCGCCGTCGCCTCGATTAGCGCTTGTGGGTCATCAGCTTTTCCATACCACTTGGAGAGATCTACTGGCTTTCCTGCACGAATCGTTATCGTCTTGCGAGGAAAGAGAGAAATCTTGCGAGTGTAATTAGGGAGTACTTGTTGCGAGCCCCACTGCGCAATTGGAATGACTTGCGTATTTGTAGCTAGCGCCAATCGGGCACAACCGGTCTTGGCAATCATCGGCCACATATCTGGATCCCGCGTTAACGTGCCTTCAGGGTAGACCCCCAACATATGGCCCTTTTCGAGCAATATTTTTGCGTGATCAACTGCCTTCTTCGCATCTTTCGACTCGCGCTCAACCGGAATCTGGCCAGCAGCTAAAACAATCTTTCCAATAATGGGAGTGCGGAAGACGGCAGCTTTACCAAGATATCTAGGAGCGCGACCATTGCGGTAGAGAAAGTGAGTAAATACTAAAACATCAAGATAAGACATGTGATTGCTAGCGACGATAATCGGTCCCTTAGCCGGAATATTCTCGGCCCCCCTCCAATCACGGCTCATAAAGAGATTGAAGATTGGGATTATGACGCTGGAACCAAACTTGTATGCGAAATTAGTTCCCAATGGATAACCGCGCGGCGGGGCATATGAGACTTTAAACTCCGACATATCTAGAATCCTAGCGATAAAAAAATCAGGGCCCGCGATGAGCGGGCCCTGATTCTCTAGAGTTATTTATCTCTTCTTAGCAGCCTTCTTGGCAACCTTCTTCTTTGCTGGCGCCTTCTTAGCAGCCTTCTTTACAACTTTCTTAGCAGCCTTCTTCTTTGCTGGCGCCTTCTTAGCAGCCTTCTTTGCCGCTGGCTTAGCTGCAGCCTTTGGAGCAGCCTTTACCTCTGGCTTTGGCGCTGGGCCGAGCTTGCGATCTCCAGCAATTACCTCTTTGAGAGCCTTTGCAGGGAGGAAGCGAGCCTTCTTTGAAGCCTTAATCTTGATGGTTTCACCTGTAAATGGGTTACGTCCCATACGTGCCTTGCGATCAACCTTCTTAAACTTTCCGAAGTCATTGATCATGACATCGTTTCCAGCTGACATATTACGAACGATTGTGTCAAAAACGATATCTACAGCGTGAGCTGCATCTTTCTTGCTGCCGTTGAAGTGTGGGGCCAACGCAGCGATGAACTGGGCCTTATTCATTCAATTCCCCTTAGTTTCGTTGCTTTACGCGTAAATAATTAAGCTTTTGCCTAACTGCGTAAAACTTAAACCTAAAACAGGGGTGAGAGCGCTATTGAGTAGTGCGTGTCGCGCTTAATTATCATGTGAAAAATCCACTATTTACGCGTAAAAAACTCTCATTAATTACTTTAGGGTTGTGGCTAGCCCACTCACCCGTCGGTAGAAATCAGCGATTTACGCCTACTTCAGCGCAATTTAAATGCGGATGGGTAGCGTCTTAGGCTTATATGAAGGTCTGCGTGCCTCAAATGCATCAATCGCATCAGTCTGTTTCATAGTCAGACCAATGTCATCGAGGCCCTCCATCAGACGCCAGCGTGTGTAATCATCTAACTCAAAGGCGACGCTCACATCTGCATAACTAACGGTGCGACTTTCCAAATCTACAGTGATGGTCAGAGCAGGGTTGGCTTCAACTGCCAACCAGAGCGCTTCCACATCGGCCTGTGGCAGAACTACAGTAAGTAGACCGCTCTTAAGTGAATTACCACGGAAGATATCGGCGAAACGACTGGAGATAACGACCTTAAAGCCATAATTCTGGAGCGCCCAAACAGCGTGCTCACGAGATGAACCTGTTCCAAACTCTGGTCCCGCCACGAGAATAGTGGCGCTCCTGTACTGCTCTTGGTTAAGGACAAACTCCGGGTCGCTTCGCCAAGCGGAGAAGAGGCCATCTTCAAAGCCACTGCGGGTAACGCGCTTGAGATAGACAGCCGGAATTATCTGATCAGTATCTACATTGCTACGGCGCAGTGGTACTGCAGATCCAACATGCTTGATGAATTTTTCCATTGCCACTCCTTATAAATCTGCTGGTGATGAGAGGGTGCCACGAATGGCAGTTGCTGCTGCGACGAGTGGGCTAACTAGGTGAGTGCGTCCACCCTTTCCCTGCCGTCCTTCAAAATTTCGATTAGATGTAGAGGCAGCGCGCTCTCCAACACTTAATTGATCTGGGTTCATACCCAAACACATTGAACATCCAGCATTGCGCCACTCTGCTCCAGCATCTAGAAATACCTTATCTAAACCCTCACTCATCGCCTGTTGGCGAACTCGCTCAGATCCAGGAACTACCAACATACGCAACTTCGGTGCGATCTTCTTTCCTTGCAAAATTGTGGCAGCTGCACGTAAATCTTCAATGCGGCCATTTGTACATGAGCCTAGAAAGACAGTATCTATAGCTATCTTCTTTAGCGGTGTACCAGCCTCTAGCCCCATATATTGCAGAGCGCGCTCAGCAGCGCCTCGCTCTTCTGGATCCTTGATATCTGCAGGATTTGGAACAGAGCTATTTAATGGCAAACCTTGACCAGGGTTGGTTCCCCATGTCACAAATGGCTCTAAATCATCGGCGTTTAATTCAATTTCAAGGTCAAATTTGGCATCAGCATCGGTATAGAGGCTCTTCCAATAGGCCAGAGCTTCCTCCCAATTCTCAGGTGCATGCGGCTTACCTTTTATGTAATTAAAGGTGGTCTCATCGGGTGCAATTAACCCAGCGCGAGCTCCTGCTTCAATAGACATATTGCAGATAGTCATTCGCCCCTCCATCGAGAGTTTGCGAATGGCAGAACCGCGATATTCGATTATGTATCCCTGTCCTCCGCCAGTTCCAATCTTGGCGATAATGGCGAGAATAATATCTTTAGCGGTAACTCCCTCTTTAAGAGTGCCTTCGACATTGATAGCCATCGTCTTGGGACGGCTAGATGGCAGAGTCTGTGTCGCCAATACATGTTCAACTTCAGATGTTCCAATACCAAATGCAATCGCGCCAAAGGCTCCGTGAGTTGAGGTGTGTGAATCTCCACAGACGATTGTCATTCCAGGTTGGGTAATGCCTAGCTGCGGTCCAACCACATGCACTACACCTTGGTCAGCATCTCCAAGTGAGTGGATACGAATTCCAAACTCTTTTGCATTGTTACGCAAGGTATCAATCTGCAACTTCGATACTGGATCGGCAATTGGTTTTAAGATATCAATCGTTGGAGTGTTGTGATCTTCTGTAGCAATCGTCAGATCTGGGCGCCGCACAGTGCGTCCTGCTAAACGCAGACCATCGAAGGCCTGTGCGCTAGTTACTTCGTGAATAAGTTGTAGATCGATATATAGAAGATCAGGTTCACCCGGTGCCGAACGAACAATATGATCTTCCCAAATCTTCTCAGCTATCGTCTTACCCATAAGTTCTTGTACTCCTTAACGCGACCAATTTGTCATCTCAAAAGGTGGGATGCTAATATCACCTTGTGGATAAGAAGAATAGCGGAGTTGGCGTTTTAGATAAAGCCGTAACCATTCTGGCTACCCTCGAATCGGGGCCACACTCCTTGGCCGAGCTGGTCGCAGCCACAGGTATAGCCCGGCCAACTGCCCACCGCCTAGCGGTCGCCCTTGAATTTCACCGCCTAGTAAGCCGAGATCTCAATGGTCGCTTCATCATCGGTCCCCGCTCTAACGAATTGGCTGCCGCCGCTGGCGAAGATCGCTTGATTGCCGTCGCCGCCCCTGCCCTGGCAGCGCTACGAGATGCAACTGGCGAATCCGCGCAGCTCTACCGCCGCCAAGGCGATATCCGCATCTGCGTCGCTGTTGCCGAACGGTTAACTGGGCTACGTGATTCAGTTCCAGTCGGTTCATCGCTAACTATGCAGGCGGGATCTGCTGCACAAATTTTAATGGCCTGGGAAGATTCCGAGAAGATTCATCGCGGGCTCAAAAGCGCTCGATATACAGCAGCTCACTTAGCTGCCGATCGCCGCAGAGGTTGGGCGCAATCAGTTGGAGAGCGGGAGGCGGGCGTAGCATCGGTATCTGCGCCAGTTCGCGGACCGAATGGAAAAGTTATTGCAGCTGTTTCAATCAGCGGTCCCATTGAGAGGCTAGGCCGCCAACCAGGGCGCCTGCATGCCGCAGCCGTTGTGGCGACAGCACAGCGCCTAACTGAGCATTTAAAGTCTGGAAAGTAATTTAACTCTGTAGGAGATCGAGCTCGCGCAGTACCCGAGAGATAATTGTGAAATTAAATCCCTTTCGGGCAAGGAGTGATTGAATCCGCCTAATCTGTACCTCAGATTCAAGCCGTGACATCGTGTTGTACTTCTTAAAAGCTAAATCAAAGGCGGCGCGATACTCGGATTCATCATCGATGCCATCTAGCGCCTCATCTATCTGCTCTTGCAAGATGCCCTTCTGACGAAGCTCACCAGCGATGATGCGCTTTGATAACTTCTTATGGCTATGGCGAGAGTTGGCCCAGGCAGATGCAAAGTCGCGATCATTTACAAGCCCTGTCTCTTGGAGGCGGAAGATAACTGCCTGCGCAATATCATCTTCAACGCCTCGCAACTTTAGGTGAGCGAGTAGCTCGCCTTTACTCTTCGCCCGTGCCACAAGTGCATTAAGCGCAATTGTGTGAGCGATTTCGTAAAGGTCGGAGCCCTCGCCACCAGATGCCTTAGGCACCTTTGCAAATTGGAGTGAAATTAGAACTCAACCTCTGCTGCTGCTTCATCGATCTCAGCGATTAACGCTGCATCAACGACGACAGGCACAAAGCTGGCTCGAATCTTTGACTCGATCTCATTGGCTAGATCTGGATTATCAATTAGGAAGGCGCGAGAGTTCTCTTTTCCTTGACCTAGCTGATCTGCTTCATAGGTATACCAAGCGCCAGATTTCTTAACGATACCGAGCTCAACACCCATATCAAGGAGGGAGCCTTCGCGAGAGATTCCGATGCCGTAGATGATGTCAAACTCTGCCTGCTTAAATGGTGGCGCCATCTTATTTTTAACAACCTTCACGCGAGTGCGGTTACCGACAGATTCGGTGCCATCCTTAAGAGTTTCAATACGGCGGATATCAAGGCGAACTGAGGCGTAGAACTTGAGCGCCTTTCCACCAGTTGTTGTCTCGGGAGAGCCGAAGAAGACGCCAATCTTTTCGCGGAGCTGATTGATAAAGATAGCTGTTGTCTTAGATTGGTGGAGCGCACCTGTAATTTTACGGAGCGCCTGCGACATAAGGCGAGCCTGTAGACCCATATGGGAATCTCCCATCTCGCCTTCAATTTCAGCGCGCGGAACAAGAGCTGCAACTGAGTCGACTACAACGAGATCAAGAGCGCCGGAGCGAATTAACATATCCATGATTTCCAAAGCCTGCTCACCAGTATCTGGCTGAGAGACTAGGAGGGCATCGATATCAACGCCGAGCTTCTTGGCATATTCAGCATCGAAGGCATGCTCTGCATCGATAAAGGCGCAGATACCGCCAGCCTTCTGTGCATTAGCAATTGCATGCAAGGTTAGCGTTGTCTTACCTGAGGATTCTGGCCCATAAATTTCGATGATTCGACCTCGTGGAAGTCCGCCAATACCTAGAGCGATATCAAGTGCGATCGAGCCGGTAGGAATAACTTCAATTACCTGTGCCTGACGATCTGACATCTTCATTACTGAGCCCTTACCAAACTGACGTTCGATTTGAGCGAGCGCGGTATCTAACGCCTTCTGGCGATCAGATACATTTTTATCTTCCGGCTTTGATTTTTCAGTAGCCACTATCTTCTCCATTTCATTTCGAACGCTGGCCTTTGCCAAACGTTGGTTTTCGGCCCAGAAGGTACGGAATATCTCAACGACGGCCCCTTGCGTTATAGAGACGCTGTGGGCGACAAGTTGAGCACCGCTCTGGCTGTGCAATCAGTTTCCTGACTCATCCCCTGCACTTATTAGTGAGGCGATGCAGATAAGGGTATCCGAACATCTGTTCGAAAGGTATCAAGAGCCACTGACAAGTAGGGTGTGTCGCATGCTCATCCTGCTGCCGCCTTCAGAGAAGAAGAGCCAGACCACCCGCCCCACCCCCGCAATTGAGGTCTATACCGGGGTTCTCTACCAAGCTCTGGATTGGAGCAGCCTCACCCCAGCTGCCCGTAAGCGCGGACTAGGTGCGCTCCGGATTATCTCGGCTAAATATGGGGCGATCGCCCCAGATACCCGAATCGAAAGTTATAAGGAGAAGATAGATAACAAGGCGCTGCGCACACGTGTGGCGGCGGCCCTTGATCCAATCGCAACTGGGCTAATCATCGATTGTCGCTCTTCTACATATAAGGGAGTCTGGGCATCTCCCATCGATATCACCGTTGAAATCCGTGTCACAACCGTTGTCGATGGAGTAAGAACTGTAGTCACACATATGTCGAAGAAGAGCCGTGGCGAGATTGCGCGTTGGCTATTGCAAGCTAGATCGATAGCTAAGAGCCCTGAAGATATCTACGCTCTAGTCTCTGAACGCTATCCGTGCGCCTTAACGCCCTCCGATGGCAAGTCGCCATGGATTCTGGAAGTTATTGCGATTTAGTTCTTACCTGACTTGCAATGAAGTCAATGGTTAACTGAGGATAGTTCCACATAATTACATGTGCGCAATTTTCAACAACAATCCAGTCGGCATGTTTGGGCGCTACCTCGCGCTCTTGGGCGCGAGGATGAGGCAACATCAAATCGTAATCTCCGAAAATTACCTTCACTGGCGTAGTTGGTGGGATCTGACCTTCAAACTTCTTATGACGCAAACTGCGCCACATCGGTGTATATCCCGGTGACTTTGCCATGGCAATTACAGAATCTTTACAAGTTTCAAAAGAGAGCTCACGCCAGAGATGGGTAATCTTGCGATATCCCACAGCCTTTAAAGGTGGAAGGTGATATGCCAAGCGCAGAAAATATTGGGCGCACCTTGCGATTAAGCGAGCAGAGATACTTGGTGATAAAAGTTGTGTAGGCCCTTCATGCCAGAGACCAGCTGGCGCCAGCGCTGTAACGCTTAAGACGCGCTCTGGATGTAAGGCTCCAGTTTCTAGGGCAATCCAGCCACCAAGTGAGTTGCCTGCGATATGAAATTGCTGCACGCCATGATCGCGTTCGAGCATCTGAACAATCTGGGCGGCAAGTGATTTAGGGTCAAGGGGCTCTTCCTCAAGGCCCGCTCGTCCATGCCCAGGTAGATCTAAGGGATATATGACAAAGTGCTCGCACAGCCCATCAAATAGCGATTTCCAGATTGTGCCAGCTGAACCCAAGCCATGAACTAATACCAGCGCCGGTTTGCTGCCGGGTGTACCGATAACTTCAGAGGTGATTGGCATTTAGTAGCGGTACCTCTCTGTCTCAATAGGGCACTGTGCACAGATGGCTCGCCAAATTTCACTAGCCTCACATCCGGCAGCGAGCGCCTCATTGACAGTAATTGAGCCAAGTGCGCTGAGTGCAATATCTTGTGAGAACGAGGCGGCCCAACTGTCACCAAATGAGAGCGTAATTCGCTCACGCAGATCTGAGATTCTCATGGCTGATAGATGGCTTTTATTTAAAAGAGGGTACGTTCAACTAGCAGCTCGGCTTGTTGGCGAGATTGGATAGCAGTTATCGGCTGCGCTACCTGCCCCAGTAACCAGCGCATCGCCAAACCAGTTCCGGCCTCTGATTTGGTGGCCGCGAAGATGCAACGAGCCAATTCAAGATAGCGAGAATCTTGTGCAGCAGTCATGACCAGGAGCAATAAATCTTGATCATAGATGCGCATTGCAGCAAGGGCGGCATCAGTTGAAATTTCTATAGAGAGCCTCTCCAGGGCATCGGCTGGTGTTCCTGCGCGATTTGCCAGTTCGACCAATCGCGTAACCTCTGCCGAAAGTAGCGCCGATAGAACTGCGTTCTTATCGCGATAGTGGTTATAAAGAGTTGCGCGTGAGACTTCGGAAATATCAGCAATTTCAATCATAGAGATATTTGAGACGCCAGAGAGGGTGATTAAATTTTTAGTGCCAGCCAGAATTGCGCTCTCGGTACGGCGATGAATTCCGCCTTGTAGAGAGTATTTAGGCTGCGTCGACAACGGAGAGCTTTGCACTTTCACGAACCTTAAGCTCGTGAGCTACCCCTGACATAAGTGAGGCTAGCGATAGACCAAGGGATTCACAGATTGCATTAAGTAATTCAGAGGATGCCTCTTTCTGGCCCCGCTCTACCTCGGAAAGGTAACCGAGTGAGACACGAGCCTGACGAGCAACATCGCGCAAGGTTCGCTCTTGTGATGTGCGGGCCTCACGTAGCGCCTGACCGACTGCTTCACGTAATAAGGTCACGGCCGCGCTCCAATCTAAAGTTACTCTTTGACTACTTTCTAGCGCTAAGGATACGCGAAAACGAGGCGATTGCGCTGGATATAGCCCCGCTGCGCACCCCTTCGCGCCCACCATCTAACTGCAGGTGGAGAGTTTCAGAGACGGGACCGGCAATCGCTATCCAGACGCTGCCCTCGCGCATTCCCTTGTAATCGCCAGGACCGGCAATTCCAGTAGTAGCAATTGCCCAGGTAGATGAGATTTTTTGGAGCGCTCCTGTGGCCATCTCTCGAGCAACTGCTTCACTCACAACAGAATTTGCTGCAATTGTTTCAGCCGATACTCCGAGCAGATCAATCTTTACATCTGCTGTATAGGCGATGATTCCACCTCGAATTACTTGTGAGGCGCCGGGAACTTGGGTTAGCGCAAAACCGACTCCACCTGCAGTTAAGGATTCAGCTAACGCCAGAGTCTCACCGCGCGCCCGCAGATGTTCAACGACTAGGCGCGCATGGAAGAGAGTGGACATATATGTGAATCTACTCGCATTAGCTCGGTTGCGCTAGATAGGAGCTATTTGGCACTGTGGCTATTTGACTCTGTGGCTATTTGGCTCTTTGCCAATTGCGCAGATACTCATAAGCGCTAGTTATGGTGAGAACGATAGCGATAGAGATAAAGGCGATTCGGAACCACTCCAACCATGATGGAAAGGGCAGGATAAAGAAGCCGACGCCGAAATTTTGCATGAGCGTCTTAATCTTTCCGCTTTTGCTAGCTGGGATAACTCCATCTCTAATTACCGCCAAGCGGAAGATGGTAATTCCTATCTCTCTTGTCAGAATAAGTATCGTAATCCACCACGGAAAGCGATCTAATATCGATAGCGAGATCATCGCCGCTCCAATTAGCGCCTTATCTGCAACTGGATCTAGAAATGCCCCTAGTGGAGTAATTAAATTTGAGCGTCTGGCCCAATTTCCATCAACGATATCTGTCATACCCAAAATAAAAAATATCACCCAAGCCATAATCTGATATCTAGGGTTATCGCCGCCATCTAGAAAGAGAACATAGACGCCAAGTGGAATCAATGCGATTCGAGCTACGGTCAGAGTATTCGGAGTAATAAATGAAGGAATCTTCACAGTTAAACTTCCACGCTTTTGGCGACTAAATCAGCGCCCATTGAGTCAATGATGACGGCATCTACATACTGCCCAACGGCAAAGTTGGTTCCTATAAAGCTGGTAGTTCCATCGACTTCAGGGCCCTGGTGTTCAGCTCTTCCCTCTTGAAGCTCTTCATCTTCAATTAATACTCGAACGTTCTGCCCAATCCGTGCCTGCGCTCTAGCTGAGACCATCTCATCAGCTAAGGATGAGAGCGTCTCCACTCGTTCGCGAATTACCTCTTCGGCAACTTTATCGGCTAAAGCTAAGGCTTCAGTATTATCCTCATCGGAATACCCAAATATGCCAACTGCATCCAGCTTTGCTGCAGTAATGAATTCAGCTAATTCGTTGTAATCAGCTTCACTCTCCCCCGGAAAACCAACTATGAAGTTGGAGCGAATTCCAGCATCAGGCGAGAGCGCTCTTATCTGTGAAATAAGATGGAGAAATTTCTCCGAATCTCCAAAGCGGCGCATGCGACGCAGAACAGTAGGGCTGGCATGCTGGAAGGAGAGATCAAAATAGGGCGCAACCTTCTCTGTCTCTACCATCGCTTGCAAGAGAGAGGGGCGCATCTCAGCTGGTTGTAGATATGACAGGCGAACTCTCTCGACGCCAGGAATCTCAGTAAACTCGTGGAGAATCTTCTCCATCAACTTTAAATCCCCTAAATCTTTTCCATATGAAGTTGTATTTTCACTAACCAAGAAGAGCTCTGAGACTCCATTCTGAGCCAACCACTGTGCCTCTTGCAGAACTTCAGTTGGGCGGCGTGAGATAAAGGAGCCACGAAAGTATGGGATAGCGCAGAATGAGCAGCGCCGGTCACAACCCGATGCAATCTTGAGCGGCGCCCAAGGTGCATCTCCCAATCGCTTGCGCATCACCGGTCCCCCAGCACCGAGAGTTGAGGTATAGCTCTCATCACGCGCTGGTGCGCGATCGATAGGTGCGATTGGCAGAAGAGCACGGCGATCTCGCGGAGTATGTGCTGCATGTGAATTTCCGCTAACAATTGATTGTAGGCGGACAGAGATATCCTGATAATCATCAAAACCTAAGATGGCATCAGCCTCTGGAAGCGCCTCTGCTAACTCTTTACCGTAACGCTCGGCCATACACCCCACTGCAACGACTGCGCGGGTGACTCCGTGGCCTTTAAGCGAATTCGCTTCTAGTAGAGCATCGACTGAATCCTTCTTAGCAGACTCAATGAAACCGCAGGTGTTAACAACTGCTACTTCGGCAGATTCCACATCCGAAACAAGTGTCCAACCATCTGCTGCCAACCTGCCAGCAAGTTCCTCAGAGTCAACCTCATTTCGCGCACACCCCATAGTGACTATTGCTACGGTGCGCGACATAAGGGCGATGCTACAGGGTGATTAGCTAACTTGCTTAATAAAACTAGCGAAATGTGCGACGTACTTCTTGATTTGCTCCCCCAAGAGCGGGCAGAAGTCGTCCATTGTAAGTTACATCGACACCAGCTGGATTACTTAAGTAGATACTAATTGTTCTCTCGCCAGAAAAAGTCTTTACATCACCTTGGAATAGTGATCCTTTAATAACACGTGTGCCATCGACAATGACATCGATATATGAGTTACCTCGCACCGCCGAAAGAATTAAGGTCTTTTCGCCAGCGCTTTCCTCAGTGGTTGGCGATATCGCTTCAGCAGCAGGCGCTGTTGGTGAAGGAGTTGGCGTCGGTGTTGGTGTTGCGCTCTCAACTACAACTGGTGAGATAACTTCCTCTGATTGGTTTGAAACTACAATCTGGATTACACCGAGTGTGAAGAGAATAACCAGAGAGAAGGCGGCAGGAATCTTCCAGGAGATGGCCTTCTTCTCGACAGGCATCTGCATGGCGTTATTTTCAGAGAGCAGATCACCTATTGCGCGTCGCTCGGATGAATGCTCCTCATTAAAGGCGGTAATTAAAATCATCGGATCTAGACCGATTAGCTGTGCAATATTTCGCAGATGGCCGCGGGCATAGGTATCTCCCCCGCAATGGAGAAAATTATTGTTCTCCATCTCATGCAATAAGCCGACGCGAATATTTGTCGCCTTAGATACCTCTTCGATACTTAGGCGCGCAGCTTCGCGAGCATCGCGAAGTAGGTTGCCAAGTGTCATCTAGAGTTCCGCCTTTATAACTTATTGAGTAAGGCAAGTCTAACTTTAGACCTTGAGTGAAATCTTGTGAATAGCCACCCCTGGAGCGAAATCACCCCTTAAGGGCACCCAGCCATTAATAATCGCGAAGAGTAGCCAACACCGAGTCAATCTCATCTGGTTTGACCAGAACGGTGCGCGCCTTCGAGCCTTCGGATGGGCCGACAATTCCACGAGATTCCATTAAATCCATCAAACGGCCTGCCTTGGCAAAGCCAACCCGCAACTTTCGCTGCAGCATCGAGGTGGAGCCAAATTGGGTACTAACCACAAGTTCGACAGCAGCGATAAGAATCTCTAGATCATCACCAATCTCTTTATCAATACTCTTACTTGAAGTCGCTACCTGAGTGACATCATCTCTATAGCGTGGTGAAAGTTGCTTCTTGACATGATTTACCACCGCCTCGATTTCCCGTTCAGATACATATGCGCCCTGAATTCGAATGGCGCGTGAAGCGCCCATCGGAATGAAGAGGGCATCTCCTTGGCCGATTAACTTCTCAGCTCCCGGGCTATCTAAAATCACGCGGCTATCGGCAAGTGACGATGTTGCAAAGGAGAGGCGCGATGGAACATTTGCCTTAATTAGCCCTGTTACAACATCTACCGAGGGGCGTTGTGTTGCCAGCACTAAGTGGATTCCAGCAGAGCGAGCTAGTTGAGTAATTCGCACCACCGACTCTTCTACTTCGCGCGCTGCCACCATCATCAAATCAGCTAGCTCATCGATAATTACCAACAGGTATGGATATGGCTCAACGATACGGTCAGAGCCAGGGGGTGCAACAACTTTTCCAGCGCGTACCGCTTTATTGAAATCATCAATGTGGCGGTACCCAAAGGTTGCTAAATCTTCATACCGCAGATCCATCTCCCGCACTACCCACGTCAGCGCATCGGCAGCCTTCTTTGGATTGGTAATAATGGGGGTAATTAGATGTGGAATGCCTTCATAGGCAGTTAACTCAACGCGCTTTGGGTCAATCAAAATTAATCTGACATCATCAGGGGTGGAGCGCATTAAAATTGAGGTAATCATCGCATTGATCATCGATGATTTACCCGCGCCTGTTGCACCAGCTACTAAGAGATGGGGCATTTTGGCTAAGTTAGCGCAGACGTAATTTCCTTCCACATCTTTGCCAAGGGCTACCAACATCGGATGATGATCTTGCCCAGCAACGCTAGATCTCATGACATCCCCAAGAGCTACAATCTCGCGATCTGCATTGGGAATTTCGATTCCAACCGCTGACTTTCCAGGGATTGGAGAGAGGATTCGCACCTCGCTGCTAGCTACTGCGTATGAGATATTTTTCGATAGCGCGGTAATCCGCTCTACCTTTACCGCATTACCTAGTTCAACTTCATAACGGGTCACAGTTGGTCCACGCATAAATCCAGTAACTTGTGCATCAATTTCAAATTGCTTAAAGACTTCGGTAAGGGATGCAACGACCGAATCATTTACCTTGGATTTCGCCTTAGCGGCAGGGCCAACCTTTAATAAGTCTTGGGATGGAAGTTCATACTTAACATCACTTGTCAGAAGGAGTTGTTCTGGACGCTTCTGGCTCTTCGGAGGCTCCTGCAACTGCGCCGCTAACTGCTCGCGTGGGACCTCTACCGTGAACTCTTGATCAAAAGCTTCTTCATCAATCTCATCCGCTTGATTCCAAGCTACGACTGGTGAATCAAATGCTGGAGTATCTGAGATTTCAAATTCCGCTTGACGACGTTGTGGGCGTTTAGATTTTAGCCAGATATAAATGACCTTAATTCGAATTCCAACTTTGGAAAGTGGAGTTGCGGTGATGATGAGAAGGGCGAAGAGAAAGAGCGCAATTAGTAGCGGGTAAGCCAAGAGTGATGTCATTAGAGCAACGAGTGGCTTGGCCACTGCGTATCCGAGGAGGCCTCCACCTTCGCGGATGGCGCTAGCACCTGTCGGATTAAGAGAACCCAATGAACCACTTAATAGGTGCGCCAATCCAGCGGTGCTAATTAGCAGCAAGAGAGTTCCTATGGTGATGCGACCGGTTGTACTTGCATCATCAGGTTTGCGAAAGAGGCGAACTGCGAAGTAGAGCAGTAGAAGTGGAGCTAGGTAACCAATCTGGCCAAAGGCTCCGAAGAAGAGTGAGTAAAGATTTCTTCCAACGAAGTTATCAGCGTGAAACCAAGTTCCAGCGAAGGCTGCGAGAGAAGATATAAGTAGTAAGAGAGCTGCGCCATCGCGGTGATGTTCTGGATCTAAATCGCGCGCCCCTCGGGCGATGAAGCGAACTGCCGATCCCAACGAAGAGGAGAGAAAGCGCCAGATGGAAGATATGCCGGATGCTAAAAGGGAGAAGAAACCTCGATTAGATGTGCGTTTCTTCTTCTTAGCCACACCTTCAATCTTAGGTGGAGGGTAATTTTGCTCAGCGTAGGCGCGCCGACTTAGACCTCAACGACGACGGGCACAATCATCGGGCGACGGCGATGTTTCTGCCCTACCCATCCACCGATAGTTCTGCGCACAACTTGGGAAAGTTGGTGAGTTCCATTTATTCCCTCTGCAACGGCAGCAGTTAGCGCTTTCTCAATCTGGCCTCGTACTTCATCAAAGAGCGCCTCATCTTCATTAAAACCGCGAGCATGAATATCAGGGCCTGCCACAATCTTTCCAGTTTGAGATTCGATAACGACAATTACTGATATAAATCCTTCCTCACCTAAAATTCGCCGATCCTTTAGAGATGATTCAGTGATATCTCCGATGCTCTGTCCATCGACATAGACAAATCCACACGGTACCGCACCTGCCACAGTTACTTCATGGTTTTCTAAATCAATAACAATTCCATTTTCAATTATCAGCGCATTCTCTCTAGGCACTCCAGATGCGATTGCTATTTCAGCGTTAGCTTTTAGGTGGCGCCACTCTCCGTGAACAGGCAGGGCATATTTGGGTTTGACGATGTTGTAGCAGTAGAGCAACTCACCGGCTGCAGCATGGCCAGAAACGTGCACCAAGGCATTTGCTTTATGAACTACCTTGGCGCCATATCTAGTTAGCTCATTGATGATGCGATAGACCGAATTCTCATTTCCCGGAATCAAAGAGGAGGCGAGAATTACCGTATCCCCCTCGCCGACACGAATTTGATGATCGCCATTAGCCATACGAGAGAGAGCTGCCATTGGTTCGCCTTGGGAGCCGGTGCAGATTAAGACAACGCGATCATCGTAGCTATCTAAATCACGCGCATCGAAGAGAATTCCAGAAGGGATAGTTAGGTAACCCATATCTTCGGCAATCTTCATATTACGCACCATGGATCGTCCAATAAAAGCGACCCGACGTCCATGAAGAGCAGCCGTATCAATTACCTGCTGAACTCGATGTACATGGGATGAGAATGAAGCGACGATAACGCGACGAGTAGTGGATGCGATAGTGCGATTTAGCGCCGGCATAATTTCGCGCTCAGATGGAGTAAAGCCTGGAATATCTGCATTGGTAGAGTCAACGACGAAGATATCAACACCTTCATCACCCAAACGGGCAAAGGTGCGCAGATCAGTTATTCGCCCATCTAGGGGTAGTTGATCCATCTTAAAATCACCAGTATGCAGAACAACGCCTGCTTTAGTATGAATTGCTACTGCCAGCGCATCAGGAATCGAATGATTTACTGCAATAAATTCTAATTCGAATGGGCCAACATCCTCCCGTTGCCCTTCGCGAACTTCTCGAGTTAGCGGAGAGATGCGCCGCTCTTTGCACTTTGCCGCAATCAGAGCGATTGTTAAAGCAGAGCCATAGATTGGAATGTCTCCACGCTCTTTTAATAGGTATGGGACAGCTCCAATATGATCTTCGTGGCCGTGAGTAAGAAATAGTCCAACTACATCATCGAGGCGATCGCGAATATAAGAGAAATCAGGGAGTATGAGATCAATTCCAGGTTGATTATCTTCAGGAAAGAGCACGCCGCAATCGATAATCAGAAGCTTTCCAGCGATCTCATAAACCGTCATATTGCGACCAATTTCTGAGATGCCGCCTAGAGCGACAATGCGCAGCGCATCTTTACTTAACTTAGATGGCGTACCTAATTCGGGGTGGGGATGTTGAGTCATACACGCTTTCTAATCGTTGAGATGCTACTTGAGCTTCACGCCACCGGCGAGAAGATCTTTACGCAGCTGCTCCACCTGTTCGGGTGTGGCATCAACTAGTGGCAATCTGGTGGTTCCGCCAGGAAGTCCCATGAGTGACATTGCCGCCTTAGTTAAAATTGCGCCTTGAGTGCGGAATGTTCCAGTAAAGACTGGTAGTAACTGTTGGTGAATTTCAAGAGCGCGAGCTGCATTGCCGGCAAACCAAGCTTCCAGCATCTCTTTAAGCGCTGCTCCAACTGTATGGCCGCAGACGGAGACAAATCCAACTGCTCCGACCGATAAAAATGGCAGATTAAGAATGTCATCACCAGAGTAGACCGGAATTCCGCACCGCTTAATAACCCATGAAGTTGCCGCAATATTTCCCTTGGCATCCTTTAAAGCGACGATATTTTCTACAGTTTCAAAGAGTTTAACTATCGTGTCAGATTCAATCTCAACTCCAGTGCGTCCTGGAATGTCATACATCATGATTGGCAGAGTCGTTGCGGCTGCAACCGCGCGAAAGTGCGCCTCGATTCCAGCTTGTGGAGGCTTGTTGTAATAAGGAGTTACCACCAGCAAGCCATCGGCCCCGGCATCTTCTGACCTCTTGGCCTGTTCGACTGTATAGGAAGTCTCGTTATCGCCAGCTCCAGATAAGACTTGAACTTTATCTCCGACAACGCTCTTTACAACCTTGATGATCTCTAGCTTCTCAGAAGATTTGGTAGTTGGGGCTTCTCCCGTTGTGCCATTTACTGCGATTCCATCATGGCCGGTAGCAACTAAATGCTGGGCCAGTGTGGCAACGCCATCCCAATCGATGGATCCATCAGCTTTAAATGGGGTGACCATTGCCGTTAGTAAACGGCCAAAAGGTGCGGGCGTGCTCATTTGGCAATCTTATCGCTTAAGGAGCGATACGACCAGATTTTTCAAAGGCTGCGTATGTAATCGGCATCAATTTCGCAAATTCGGCTTCCATTTTTTCAGCAACCATCTCGATTTCTCGCTGCGGATAGCTTGGAAAATGTGAACCTTCCCGGGCTGTACGTAATGAGAGAAAGTTCATTAGGGCGCGAGCATTCATGGTCACATACATCGATGAATATGTCGCAACTGGCAGAACTGCGCGCGCAACTTCGCGAGCCACACCTGCTTCCAACATTTTTTGGTAGGAGTCATAGGCAATTAAATAGGCTTCTTTCATCGCCTTAACAGTTACCTCAAACTGCTCTGGTGTGCCATCAACAAATGTGTATGCACCGGTCTTTCCAACTTGCACCAGTTTTCTATCTTTAGATGGAATATAGAAGACCGGCTTTAATTCGCGATAACGACCAGATTCTTCGTTATACGAGGCCATGCGATGGCGCATAAATTCACGAAAGACAAATATTGGAGCAGATATAAAGAAGGTCATTGAGGTATGTTCAAATGGTGAACCGTGACGCTCGCGAGCAAGGTAATTAATCAGGCCAGCAGAACGAGCTGGATCTTCACCAATCTCATCCATAGATTGTTCGCCCGCAGTGGATACGCGCGCCGCCCAGATTACATCGGCATCACTGGCACTTGCTTTAATAAGTTCAACAGAGACATCGTCTCTAAAAATTACCGTCTCAGACATGTCCGCACCTTATCTTTCTACCCCCCACTATCCATTGGATATGTAGGGCACAATGAGCGCGTGTCCAAAGTGTTCCGCGCCACCGCAACGCAAAGTCTGAGCGTCTCACTAACTGTTGGCCTCTATGGCGCCGCCTTTGGCGCCGCCGGTGTCGCTGCGGGATTTTCAATTTTGCAGACCTGTCTACTCTCGCTGCTGACATTCTCTGGCGCATCTCAATTCGCAGTAGTTGGAATCATGGGCTCGGGAGGCTCGGCCTTCTCTGCTATTGCAACTGCTGCCTTACTGGGCTTACGTAATGGTCTATACGGCTTACGCATGGCCCCCCTTCTAAAAGTTCGTGGCGCAAAGAGAGTCTTAGCTGCACATGTAACTATCGATGAATCCACTGGCGTTGCTATCGGCCAAGAAAATCTTGGAGAAGATGCAATGCGCCAAGGATTCTGGTTCACCGGTCTGGGTGTATTTCTCTTCTGGAACCTCTTCACCTTAGCTGGCGCACTTGGCGCACAAGCTATGGGAGATCCATCAGCATGGGGGCTAGATGCTGCAGTCCCAGCTGCCTTCTTAGGGCTGGTCTGGCCTCGCTTAATTGGAAATTTTGAGCGCGCTCTTGCCTTTGGCGCATTTGCTTTGGCGCTAGCGCTAACACCTCTTGTTCCAGCAGGGCTACCGATAATTGCCACAGTTCTTTTAGCTATCGCCTTCGGTTGGAAGGTGCGCAGATGAATTCAATTTGGGTGGGCGTACTAGGGGCAAGCGCTATCGCCTTCTTCTGGAAATATCTGGGCCACTCAATTCCAGAGAAGTATCTTCAGAACCCAAGGATGCTGCGGGTCAACACACTTATTCCAATCGCCTTATTGAGCGCGTTAGTTGGCGTGCAGACCTTCGCGCAGAAGAGTCAATTGGTTGTAGACCAGCGTCTAGCGGGTCTGGCGGTTGCCCTAATTGCGCTAATTCTTAAAGCGCCATACTTTATTGTTGTAACTTCTGCCGCAGCTACCTCGGCATTTATCTATAGCCTTAAATAATTCCTAAGGCGGTTAATTTAGCCTTTAAATCATTATCAGAAGGTTCAGTTAGGTGCGTACCATCTGAAAAAACAATAACTGGGATAGATTGCGCTCCCCCATTGATCTCAACAACTTTAGCAGCCGCTGATTTATCGGCCTCTACATCGATGTGGTTTACCTGCACATCGAGCTCTTCCAAGAGTCGCTTAGAGCGACGACAATCGCCGCACCAATCTGCGCCATACATTGTTATATCTACTAGTGCCATTTAATTTTCTCTCACAATCAATTACATAAAGTTTTCTAGGCCGAAGGTCAGCCCAGGATGTGCAGAAACTTTTCGAACTCCCAGTAGGACACCAGGCATGAAACCAACGCGATCTATAGAGTCGTGGCGAATAGTTAGCGTCTCCCCTATGCCACCAAGTAAAACTTCTTGGTGTGCGACCAATCCACGTAGTCGAACCGAGTGGACGGGAATTCCTCCAACAGATGCACCGCGCGCACCATCGAGTGAAGTTGTTGTGGCATCTGGAGCCGGAGCTAACCCTGCCTCTTTACGTGCCGCAGACATTAGCTCGGCGGTACGGGCGGCGGTTCCAGATGGTGCATCAACTTTATTGGGATGATGGAGCTCAATAATTTCTGCAGATTCGAAGTAGCGGGCAGCTTTTGCAGCAAACTCCATCATCAAAACTGCACCGATGGCAAAATTTGGAGCAATTAATACGCCAGATTTCGAGTTGGCAAGCCATACCTTTAGCTGTGAGATACGGGAGTCGTCAAAACCAGTTGTGCCAACAACAGCGTGAATATTATGTGAGAGCAGAAACTCTAAATTTGCCATAACTGAATCAGGAGTGGTGAAGTCAACAACCACTTCAACTTTCTCAGATAGCAGAGTCTCTAAAGAATCACCGAGGTCAAGGGCTGCTACTAGTTCGAGATCGGCAGCCTCTTGAACTGCTCGGACAACTTCTGCGCCCATTCGCCCTCGTGCACCGAGAACTCCAACTTTTATCATCGTGCTAACACCTTCTCAAATTTAGATTCGCTCTTAAAGGGTCCAACGAGAGCAAGGGTAGGCGTTTTGACCAAGAACTCGCTAGCAATTTCGCGGATATCTTCGGCGCTCACGCGATCAATCGCCCTCAAAATATCGTCAAAGTCCATAACCTGGCCGTAAACAATCTCATTTTTACCGATTCGACTCATACGCGAACCAGAATCCTCTTGGCTAAGGACTAGAGAGCCGCGGACTGCGCCCTTGGCACGGGCAATCTCTTCATGTGTCATTCCATTATCTGCCACATCTGAGAGTACATTTTGGATAATTTCCACCACCTCAATCGCCTTGGCGGGATTGCATCCGGCATAGAAACCTAAGACACCAGAGCCGGCAAATTGTTGAGCGTACGCGTAGACCGAATAGGCCAAACCGCGTTTTTCGCGAATCTCTTGAAATAAACGTGATGACATTCCGCCACCTAAAGCTGCTGAAAGAACTCCCATGGCAAAACGGCGCTCATCGGCACGAGCCACACCTTCCATGCCATAGAACATATGCGCCTGCTCGCTCTTCTTAAAGAGAAGGCCAACGGATTGTTGCTGACTATTTTTTACAACTGTATTTGGACGAAGCACGGGTGCGGCCATCACATCAAGGAAGTTATCCCGAGAAAGGGCCTCTTCTACCATCGCAACTACGCGCTTATGTTTGATATTGCCTGCGACGGCAACAACTAAATCTTGTGGAAGATACTTCTTCTTATAGTAATTAAAGACGGTATTGCGAGACATCCCATTTATGGAGTCAATCGTGCCCAGAATGGGACGGCCTATCGGAGTATCTCCGTAGTAGGTATCGCTAAAAAGGTCATGGACTAAATCACTTGGGTCATCATCGCGCATGGCAATCTCTTCAAGTACAACTTTGCGCTCGGCATCTACATCTAGCGCTGTCACAATTGATGAAGTTATGAGATCGCTGACCACATCAATGGCCATCGGTAGATCAGTATCAATTACACGGGCATAGAAGCAGGTGTACTCCTTCGAGGTGAAGGCATTCATCTCTCCCCCGACAGATTCGATGGCAGATGAAATCTCAAGAGCGGTACGGCTAGTTGTACCTTTAAAGAGCAGGTGCTCTAAAAAGTGAGAAGCGCCAGCAGTTGCTGGCGCTTCGTCACGAGAACCTACATTTACCCAGATTCCGATAGCGGCGCTGCGTACCGACGGAACTTCTTCCGTAACGATACGAAGGCCACTAGCGTGAACTGATCTCTTTACTGTCATCTAATTAGGAGAGTCTTATTCAGCTGCTGGAGTAGTTCCATCTTCGAGAACTGGAACCAAGGAGAGCTTGCCCTTTGGATCAATCTCGCCGATTTCAACCTGAATTTTATCTCCAACCTTCATTACCTCTTCTAAGTTTTCAATGCGCTTTCCACCATGCATCTTGCGAATCTGAGATACGTGGAGCAAGCCATCTTTACCTGGCATCAATGAGATAAAGGCACCGAAGGTAGCTAGTTTTACAACTGTACCTAAGTAGCGCTCTCCAACCTCTGGCATCTGTGGGTTAGCAATCGCATTGATCTGAGCGCGAGCTGCTTCTGCAGATGGTCCATCAGTTGCACCAATGTAGATAGTTCCATCATCTTCGATAGAGATATCTGCGCCAGTCTCATCTTGAATCTGATTGATGATCTTGCCCTTAGGGCCGATAACTGCGCCAATCTGATCTACTGGAATCTTGACCGAGATGATGCGAGGAGCGTATTGGCTCATCTCATCTGGAGAGTCGATAGCCTCATTCATAACATCAAGAATCGCAAGACGCGCTTCCTTTGCCTGATGAAGTGCACCGGCTAGAACTGATGCTGGAATACCGTCGAGCTTGGTATCTAGCTGTAGCGCTGTGATGAAATCTTTCGTTCCAGCAACTTTGAAATCCATATCTCCGAAGGCATCTTCTGCTCCGAGAATATCTGTCAGGGCAACATACTCAACTTTGCCATCGACATCATCTGAGATAAGTCCCATTGCGATACCGGCAACTGGCGCCTTTAGCGGCACACCAGCTTGCAACATTGAAAGAGTTGATGCACAGACAGAGCCCATTGATGTTGATCCATTTGAACCAAGCGCCTCAGAGACCTGACGGATTGCGTAAGGGAACTCTTCACGAGTTGGAAGTACTGGAAGGAGTGCACGCTCTGCAAGAGCTCCGTGGCCAATTTCGCGACGCTTTGGCGTACCAACTCGACCGGTCTCACCAGTTGAATAAGGTGGGAAGTTGTAATTGTGCATATAACGCTTAGATGTTTCAGGGCTCATGGTGTCGAGCTGCTGCTCCATCTTGAGCATATTAAGAGTTGTTACTCCAAGAATCTGAGTCTCTCCACGTTCGAAGATGGCAGAGCCATGAACGCGTGGGATAACTTCAACTTCAGCAGAGAGAGCGCGAATATCGCGAAGTCCGCGACCATCGATACGAACCTTGTCGCGAAGTACACGCTGGCGAACCAACTTCTTCGTTAGGGAACGAAACGCTGCAGGAACTTCCTTCTCGCGACCTTCAAAGGCCGCAGAAACTGACTCCTTAGTTGCAGCAGAGATTTCATCAATCTTGGTCTCACGCTCTTGCTTACCTGAGATGGTTAGCGCCTTGGCTAGGTCATCTTTGGCAGCTTTCTCAACTGCTGCAAAGACATCATCTTGGTAATCAAGAAAGACAGGGAAATCTGCAGTTGGCTTAGCAGCAACCGCTGCCAGCTTTGACTGCGCTTCGCAGAGAATACGAATAAATGGCTTTGCCGCATCAAGTCCTTGCGCCACAATCTCTTCAGTTGGAGCTGCTGCTCCACCTGCAATAAGACCGATGGTGCGCGTCGTGGCTTCTGCCTCAACCATCATGATTGCAACATCGTCGGCTGTTACGCGACCTGCTACGACCATATCAAAGACTGCGTTTTCAACCTGTGAATGGTTTGGAAATGCCACCCACTGTCCATCAATGAGTGCAACACGCACGCCACCGATTGGACCTGAGAATGGCAGACCAGCTAACTGGGTTGACATAGATGCGGCATTAATGGCGATCACGTCATACATATGGTCTGGATCTAGCGCCATTACAGTTACGACAATCTGAACTTCGTTACGAAGTCCCTTTATAAATGATGGACGCAATGGACGATCAATTAGGCGACAGGTAAGAATCGCCTCTTCTGATGGACGACCTTCGCGGCGGAAGAATGAACCGGGAATCTTGCCGATTGCATACATCTTCTCTTCCACATCAACTGTGAGTGGAAAGAAATCAAATTGATCTTTAGGTGATTTCGAGGCAGTTGTTGCCGAGAAAATCATGGTTTCGTCATCTAAATAAACTGCGGCAGCTCCTGCTGCCTGCTTTGCTAAACGACCTGTCTCAAAGCGAATCTCTCGCTTTCCGAACTTTCCGTTATCGATAACGGCTACTGCTGTCTTAACGTCTTGACCCTCCATGGGTCCTCCTTTGATTCGTGTTTGCATTTCCAAGGCACGATTGAGCAACCTTGGAGCGGTAACTACACGCTGGGCAAACGAATGAATCTTCGATCGAAGTTCACAGATGGTTACATCTGGAAACCACTACCGAGGACCATTAGTCCCCCGGCGGGTAATTAATTTTTAATTAACGACGGATACCGAGCTTTTCGATAATCGCGCGATAACGATTGATATCTGTCTTTGCGAGGTACTGAAGAATGCGACGACGCTGACCTACGAGCAACAAGAGACCACGACGGTTGTGGTGGTCATGTGGGTTGGTCTGTAGGTGAGTTGTGATGTCTTCGATGCGACGTGACAATAAAGCAACCTGAGCTTCAGGGCTTCCTGTATCAGTAGCTGATGATCCGTACTTTGCAATGATTTCTTTCTTTACTTCTGGTGTTAACGCCATTGGTATTTCTCATTTCTTGTGATGAATCACAGATACTGTTCAAGAGGCTTCCCGGTTTGATTCACGGGAAATCACTTTCTCGTTGGACAGAGCCAAGTTTAGCCGCGGGGTGTGGATAAGTGAAATTGAGCGTGGAATAACTCCTTTAGCCCACCATTTAGTCCTTACTATCGACTTGTTACGCTTCTTCCGTGCCACCGCAATATAGGTATGAATACTCAGACGATCCGATTGAGGGGTCGCCTGCTTCCGGCAGCAAATTTCAAATCTTGTTCTTCATTTCTTTACTAATAGTGGCCGCCTTAACTTTGAGAAGTGTTTATGCTGCGAATATATCTTTGAGTTCAGGAGGTCCGACAGAGTTTGGGCAAGGTTTAACGACCACTGTCGCTTGTTCAGGTAGCGATGTGATTACAGTTAACCCACAAAGTTCCTTTGTAAATGCAGCCAATGCTGGAAGCTTCTTCTTCTCTGGCTTTACAGTCAGAGGTATTCCTTCGGGTTGTGTTGGCAAGAATCTGACTTTTAGCTTCTACAGCGATACAAGCACCGCAGCTCTACCAATTTTCGCTTCAACTGCAAGTTCTTTAACTGTTATTCCAACAGGTAGCGCATTCACAACTTCGAATTCAGGCGTGACTCTCAGTCAGTTAACAGGCAACTCATTCACGGCAACCTTTGATTCTCCAGTGCAACAATCAACTAATATTTCAAAATTGACAGCAGAAAGCTCTCAAAACGAAACTTACAGAGATCTTGGAAGCATCGCCTTTGCGGCCACTGATTCACTCAACATTTCATCTATGACACCTTTGGGTAGTAGCGCCTACACAACGGAAATGTGGCTCAAAATGACTGCTTCGCCGACAGGTGATGCATTGATTCTCTCAGGCTCGAGCGCTCTAGGCTTGTATATAAACTCCACCCGGGACCAAATAAAGATTGTTAAATGGGCTGATGGAACCGGAACACAGGTCTTCTATGTCAGCGCGCTTTCACTGAACACTTGGCATCACATTGCTGTAGTACGCGATAGCTCAGCGCGAGCACAACTATTCCTGAATGGGTCTAAGAGCATCGGCTCTTTCATCACCGATAACAATAACTACTCTGGCGCAATCTCATCTGTCTTTGGAACCGGCACTGGATTCAAACTGGTCGGAAGGCTTAGCAATTTACGAATCACAAATACTGCTCTTTACGACCCGACGGCTTCAACTATTACTCAACCTACATCTCCATTGAGTGCAGTATCTGGCACTCTCTTGCTTTTGAATACAAAAACGTCGAGCCCGTATCTTGATTCATCGCCTTCGGCGCGCACGGTTACAGCATCTGGATCGCCTTCGACATCGACCGACAACCCCTTTAACTAGGAGAAATGAAGTAGCTATGTTGCTACCTAGTCGTACCTCTTGGGACCACTTGAACTGTAGTCGCAGCTGATGTACTGGCGCTAAAGGTGTTATCTGTTGGGGT
>CAYXDT010000003.1:0-6156 GCA_964463845.1 uncultured Candidatus Planktophila sp.
GCGATGTTTATTACGACAGAAGCTGTCGTCTTTGAACGCCCAGCCGATCAAGAGCAAGCCTCAAGCGGACATGGACATTCCCATGGACCTGGTGGCCACAGCCACTAACCCCGTTTAGTAAAAGAACCCCCACGCGTTCGCATGGGGGTTCTTTTCTGCTCAAAATTACTGAGAAATACCCACCCTGGTTATTCACCCCACCTCTAAACCGCGGGTACAGTTCTCACCCGAAGGGGTAACCCTTGGTCTAACCTAAGACTTTTGTTAGTTCAGGTGGCCCAATCACCGAAAGCTGGCAGTTATGTTCAAGCGGATCTCCACCACTCTTCTAGCAATAATGTTTCTAACTCTGCTGAATCCCATTGTGGCGCCCCAAACGCTTGAGGATGGCGAAGCCGCTTCAACCAAGGTAACGATTTGCCACCGAACTGCAAGTATAAAAAACCCTTATCGGAAGATTACGGTTTCTAAAAGTGCTGTGAATAGGGCAAGAGGACACAACACACATAATGATCCCATCTGGACAACTTCGAATGTCCAAGGCGACAGGTGGGGTGACATCATTCCAGACGCCACCGCTGGAGGCACTAATGCGATAGACCTCAACTTCAGTGCTGCTGGTGAGGCAATCTGGCGCGGGCAAACACTTAATCCCGCAACTGGATCAGCTGTCTGTAAAGGAATGTCCATCAAGCAATTTAGAGATAGCGAGATTGAAGCAGGACGCACCCCCGCCCAAATAATCGAAGACTTGAACGATACACAAGCTGATGAGGATTTAGCACTACTTCGATCTCTAGGGCTAACCTTCAGTTCCCTTGATACTCTCGATGAGTTGAACTCCCTAGTCGCGGCTTCGGAAGCGATTGTTGTGACAACCCTTGCCGCAACTTCGGTCACTACCACGGGGGCGACTCTAAATGGATCTGTCAAAACAGATGGAACTGCACTCACATGTCACTTTGAATATAGCGCTAATTCAGGTTTCGATCCCTCAACATTTAATCCAGTTACGGCAACGTCAGTGCCAATAGATGCAACCACCGCAAGAACTGTTAATATCATAGGGTTAACTTCTGGCACAAAGTACTTCTACAGACACGTATGCCATGATTCCATTGATGGAGATTTATACGGTGAAACTCTCTTCTTTACGGCTGGAACAAACTACACAATCACTTATGATTCAAATACAGCCTTGAGTGGTACTGTTCCAAACGATTTAAGCCTGTATACCTCAACGGAATCAGCGATAGTGCGCGGTAACGAAGGTGGATTATCTAAGACTGGATATAGCTTTGCAGGTTGGACACTAGACCAAAATGGAACTGGAACAGTTTATTCTCCCACCCAAACAGATAAACAGGTCGTAATGTCTAGTAATCGGGTTTTGTATGCCAAATGGAGCGCTAATACTTTTCCAGTAATTTTTGATTCCAACACCGCAACTAGCGGGTCGATGGCTAATCAAACTTTCACCGCGGGATCGGCACTAGGCCTATCAAGTATTGCATTCGCAAAAACTGGGTTTACATTTGCCGGTTGGGCAACGACTTCTGTGGGGTCAGTTGCCTATACAGATGGTCAATCTTTAACTCTCTACGAAACAACGACTGTATACGCAAAATGGACGGCACAAAGCTTTAATGTGACATTTGATTCAAATACTGCAGAAAGCGGATCGATGTCAGCTCAATCCTTCACGGCTGGCACAAGTCAAGCTTTGAATAGTGAAAATTTTACAAAGACAGGTTTCACTTTCTCTGGTTGGGCCACTTCATCAGGTGGCTCAGTTGTTTATGCCAATCAAGCGAGCATTACAATTAACGCTGATTTAACTCTGTACGCAAAATGGGTAGCTATATCAAATTTCCCAATCTCATTTGACTCCAATACAGCAACTAGTGGCTCAATGTCCGATCAGACATTCACGGCCGGCACAGGTCAAGCCCTAACTGCGAATGGATTTACTAAATCTGGACACACATTTGCTGGATGGGCAACTTCCTCCAGTGGTCCGGTTGTATACACCAACTCACAAAACGTGACCCTTTATGAAGCTGCAACAGTCTATGCAAAATGGACTGCTGGAACTTTTTCTTTAACTTTTGATTCGAATACCGCGACAAGTGGTTCTATGAGCAATCAGTCATTTACGGCTGATGTCAGTCAAGCAATTTCCTCCAATGGCTACTCTCGCTCGGGCCATGCCTTTGCAGGCTGGGCCACCACCTCTGGTGGATCAGTTGTTTACGCAAATGGAGCAAGTCTGACAATTAATGCTGATACAACGATCTACGCGAAATGGTTGGCTGCATATGCAGTCACATTTACTCTAAATAGTGGCACTGGTACGGCGCCTACGGAATCAGATAAGGCCAGTGGTGTATCCGTTGTACTTCCATCGGGTTCTGGTTTCAGTAGAGGTGGATTTACTTTCGCAGGTTGGAGTTGTAATTCAAGCAGCACTCAATCTGCGGGAACTAGCTTCACAATGCCTGCAGAGGCACTTACATGTGTTGCCCAATGGACAGCAAATCCTCCAAGTGGCGGTGGCGGTGGCGGTGGCGGAAACCCTTCTGCAACGCCAGCTAATACTTCTAACCCAGCGGCAATTCGAAAGCGTGCAAATGTTTCGTTAGTGACTGTTGCCACAACTCCAGTTAAGTCGACGGTTGTTGTTGTACCAAACGCACCTTCAACACCTGGTAACTCCGGAAATACGCCATCGACTCCATCAACACCTTCAACACCTGGTAACTCTGGAAATACACCTTCAACAACTGGTAACTCTGGAAATGCACCTTCAACACCTGGTAACTCTGGAAGTACTCCATCATCACCTGGTAACTCTGGAAGTACTCCATCATCACCTGGTAACTCCGGAAATGCACCTTCAACGCCTGGTAACTCTGGAAATACGCCATCGACTCCAGGTAATAACTCGGGAGCAGGCTCGGCAGATCCGATAAACGTTGGAAATACACCGCTATCTCAGACAACGGTGATTCCAACTACTGGTATTAAGGCAATTACCTTCTCAGGGGCTGGCGTCTCGCGCGTGGCTGTTGTAAACCAGGAAGTTTCTGTGCAGGCTAGAACTGGCTTTAGTGGAAAGACCACAGTTGAAATCACGTTGACTAGCGATGAGGAGATAACCTCAATCACCGCAGAAGTTCTGGTCTTGCCTTTACCTGTAAATAATCCTGTAGTTAGGGTTGTGAGCGATAGCCGGACTCGTATTCAGTGGCTACGTTCGCCAAATGCAACAGGATATGAAGTTGTTCAGAATGGGCGCGTTCTCTGCACGACCGTAAGCGTTGTTAATTGCGTTCTTCCTGAAAGAATTAACAATAACGCGCCAGTTGAAATCAAGGCTTTAGGCCGAGATGAAACTGAGAGCGTAGTTAGACAGGCGACCTTTACTGCAACTCCGGCTGCACCGGCAGTTCCAGAGGTTGCTCTTGTGGTCAACTTTGATACTGCGCGGTTTAATATAGATGCAGAAGATCGTAGATTGATTCGCGCCTTTGCCGCAGATGTTATGCGCTTTGGATATACGCGAATTGATATCTCAGGACATACCGATTCTCGTGGAGGCATCGACAATAATGTTCTCTCCAATAATCGAGCACGTGCTGCGCGCGATTATCTTTTGACCTTGGTGCCATCTCTGCGAGTTACCATCGGTGGTTTTGCAGATTCAATTAACGTGGCTTCGAATGCAACAACCTCGGGCCTTGCCGCTAATAGACGAGCTGAGTTCCGAGTAATCTCATAAGTAGTAAATAGAGAAAGCCCCCGTATCTTTCGATGCGGGGGCTTTCTCTTTGCCAATTTTTTTATGAGGCGTGTGAAATCTCTGGAACGCCACGGAGCGCGAGAATCGCTAAACGATCATCTTCAGATAACCCGCCCCAGATTCCATAAGGCTCTTGTACTGCAAGAGCGTGTGTGCGACAGGCCTGGATTACTGGACAGCTCGCGCAGACAGCCTTTGCAGCATTTTCGCGATTGCGACGACGTGGGCCACGCTCTCCATCTGGATGGAAGAACATCTCTGGTTCCTTATCGCGGCATGCGCCTTTGTACTGCCACTCCCATACCTCTTCGATAGGTTGCGGTAGACGTGATAGTTCAGCCATAGCTTTCTCCTTATCGGTCTTACGTAGCCATAAGGTACAACCGTTTCATAGGTTGTTCAAGTATCTATCGCGCCGTGCCTTATTCAGGGTCTGAAATGTCCGTTTTTCAGGTGGTGAGTTACCCCACTACAAGGCACCATTGCGCCATGGCGACTAAGGCAGTTGGTGAGATGCTCACTGTCGCAGCTGTCGCCCGCAGGCTAGGCGTAGCCCCAGCCACCTTACGTACCTGGGATCGCCGTTATGGCTTGGGTCCTTCTGAACATATTGAGGGCGAACATCGTCGCTACTGTCCAGCTGATTTAGCAAAGTTAACGATGATGCGCCGCTTAATAATTGCGGGGGTAGCACCGGTTGAGGCGGCAGAACAAGCTAAGGAATTTAACGGCGAGATAAAGCTAGCCAAGATCGTTAAAGATCTGGAAGTTCGCGAAGATGTTGTAGATGCTTTATATAAAGGGCTAGAAGCATTTGATCGCGCCTTTGTCGAAGCAACGCTAGAAAGTGAGATTGCTAAATATGGCGTGGAGGGTGCTTGGGCCGATGTCATAGTTCCCACCCTTTTCTTGATTGGGCAAGAGTGGGAGATCAATCAGCAAGGCATTGAAATTGAACATCTCTTCTCTGAAATTCTAAAGCGCACAATGCATAATCGAATCGTTGAACTAAAGAAACCCCTTAATCCGCGCCCAGTCTTGATTGCCGCAGTCGGGGAAGAGCTGCACTCACTTCCCTTACATGCTCTGGCGGCGGCGTTATGTGAGAGAAATGTCGAGACCTATGTACTGGGCGCTCGCACTCCGCTATCTGCGCTCTCTGCCATGATCTCGCGCTGCGCACCTCCGGCAATCTTCTTGTGGGCGCAACTGCCGCGTAATGCAGATACAAAGTATTGGCGCGAGATTCCATCGATTCGCCCCGCCCCTCGGGTTGTTATCGGCGGCCCCGGCTGGGATGCCATCTCATGTGATGGAGTCATTAAGGCAGAGGGCCTAGAGCATGCCTGTGATG
Organism: uncultured Candidatus Planktophila sp.; assembly: GCA_964463845.1. Lineage (GTDB taxonomy): Bacteria > Actinomycetota > Actinomycetes > Nanopelagicales > Nanopelagicaceae > Planktophila. Next base: position 5,157 of record CAYXDT010000003.1, read on the forward strand.
AGATTATGCAGGCGATTGGCGCTTAATTGAGCAGGTAGACTGCCACCTCGCCAAGAAAGTTTGAGGGAGCGCTCGCGATGGCAGATTCAGAGAAGGTCGCTCTCCTTGGCCTGACTTATGACGATGTCCTGCTACTTCCCGATGCCTCCGATGTAGTTCCATCTGAAGTCGAGACCGCAACTCGGCTAACGCGAAATATCACTATAGCTGTCCCAGTTATCTCATCTGCCATGGATACCGTTACTGAATCGTTAATGGCAATTGCCATGGCGAAAGCCGGTGGTATCGGCATCATCCACCGTAATCTGCCAATCGATGAACAAGTAACCCATGTAAAGCTAGTCAAAAATGTTGGACTAGCTGGCGCGGCCGTTGGCGTAGGCGATGATGGCTTTGCCCGCGCCCAAGCTTTAATTGATGCCGGCGTTGATGTCGTTGTAGTCGATACCGCCCATGGCCATCACCGCGCAGTCCTTGATGCGATCGCTCGAATCAAGAAGTACTCATCCCAGATTGAAATTATCGGTGGCAATGTTGCAACTCGCGCTGGCGCGCAGGCGTTAATTAATGCCGGCGCAGATGCGGTCAAGGTCGGTGTTGGCCCGGGATCAATTTGCACAACTCGCGTTGTTGCTGGTGTCGGTGTTCCACAAGTTACTGCAATCATGGAAGCAGCTAAGGCATGTGACAAAGCTGGTATTCCGCTAATTGCAGATGGTGGCTTGCAATACTCTGGCGATATCGTCAAAGCAATTGTGGCGGGAGCACATTCGGTGATGCTTGGATCTTTATTGGCCGGCTGTCAAGAATCTCCCGGAGAGTTAGTGGAAATCGATGGCCGCAAGTACAAGGCCTATCGCGGTATGGGTTCGCTAGGTGCGATGCAATCGCGCGGTGAGCAGAAGTCATATTCAAAAGATCGTTATATGCAAGATGATGTTTTATCAGAAGATAAACTCGTTCCGGAAGGAATCGAAGGACGGGTGGCATATCGCGGACC
>CAYXDT010000003.1:6256-103646 GCA_964463845.1 uncultured Candidatus Planktophila sp.
CCTAGCCGACGTACCCGCGACCCGGAAGATGTTTCAACTGCTTGGCAGATTGATGCCTACAAATTTGAACTGCCCCTGCTGGCCGCTCCCATGGATTCAGTTGTCTCGCCCGAGACAGCGATTGCCATTGGAAAGTTAGGTGGGCTGGGTGTTTTAAATCTGGAAGGGCTCTGGACGCGCTATGAAGATCCCCGTATTCCGTTGGGTGAAATCGCCTCGATGCCAGATAAGCATGCCACTCGTCGCATGCAAGAGATTTATAGCGCACCTATCCGCCCAGAGTTAATTAAAGAGCGAATTAAGCAGATTCGTGATGCAGGCGTAACTGTCGCTGCCTCCCTTTCGCCACAACGCACCGCTGAACTTCACAAGGCGGTTATCGACGCTGGCGTAGATATCTTTGTGATTCGAGGAACGACAGTTTCAGCAGAGCATGTGGCAGTTGAGAATGAGGCGTTGAATTTAAAGAAGTTTATCTACGAGTTAGATGTACCAGTAATTGTTGGTGGAGTCGCCACCACTACAGGTGCGCTCCATTTAATGCGCGCCGGCGCTGCTGGTGTGTTGGTTGGTTTTGGTGGGGGAGCAACTCATACAACACGTTCCGTACTTGGTATTGAAGTACCTATGGCATCGGCAGTTGCTGAAGTTGCCGCTGCGCGCCGCGAATACCTTGATGAATCAGGTGGCAGATATGTACATGTCATCGCCGATGGTTCAATTGGTAAGTCAGGCGATATTGCAAAAGCGATCGCATGTGGTGCAGATGCGGTCATGATGGGCTCAGCTCTAGCTAAGGGCGTGGAATCACCAGGACTTGGTTGGCATTGGGGCTCTGAGGCGTACCACCCAGAACTGCCACGTGGTGCGCGCATGAACGTTGGCACAGTTGGCACGCTCGCTGAAGTTTTAATCGGTCCATCACATACTGCAGATGGTTCAATGAATTTATTTGGCGCCCTACGTCGCGCTATGGCAACTTGTGGCTACTCTGATGTGAAATCTTTCCAGCGCGTAGATGTAGTAATTCATGGCCGCTAGCCACGGCGTTTTAGTTGTTGATTTTGGTGCGCAATATGCCCAGCTGATTGCGCGGCGCGTACGTGAAGCGAAAGTCTTCTCAGAGATTGTGCCTTCCACAATTACTGCAGAACAGGTTCGTGAAAAGAATCCAGAGGCGATAATCCTCTCGGGCGGTCCGGCATCGGTCTATGCCGAGCACGCTCCCAAGGTGGATCCGGCGCTCTTCACACTAGGTATTCCAATCTTTGGGATCTGTTACGGATTTCAAACCATGGCAGCAGCCTTACAAGGTGTTGTAACCCAGACCGGTAATTCGGAGTTCGGTAGAACGCAATTAACTCTTAACGGCGAATCAAAGTTATTTGCAAATACTGCTCCATCGCAATCAGTCTGGATGTCGCACGGAGATGCTGTCTCTACAGCTCCTGCTGGATTTAAAGTTACCGCCGCAACTAGCGATACTCCGATAGCTGCCTTTGAAGATGCCACCGGAAAAGTTGCCGGCGTGCAATTTCATCCCGAGGTATTGCACTCTGAATATGGACAGGCGATATTGCAGAATTGGTTGATTAATATTGCAGGATGTTCGCCAACTTGGACTACTGAAAATATTGCAGAAAGTGAAGTTACTAAGGCGCGGGATTTAATTGGCACAAAACGGGTAATTTGTGGGCTCTCTGGCGGCGTTGATTCAGCGGTAGCTGCCGCAATTGTGCAGCGCGCTGTCGGCCAACAACTTACCTGTGTCTTTGTAGATCATGGTCTATTGCGCAGCGGTGAATCTGAACAGGTGCAACGCGACTTTGTCGCAGCTACTGGCGTAGATCTAGTTGTAGTAGATGCAGTTACACAGTTTTTAGATGCGCTAGCTGGAGTTACCGATCCAGAAGAGAAGCGCAAGATTATTGGGCGTGAATTTATCCGCTCCTTTGAAAAGGCAGCGCGTGATATCGCAGCAGGTGGAGAGGTTGAATTCTTAGTACAAGGCACCCTCTATCCCGACGTTGTTGAATCAGGTGGTGGCAGTGGTACCGCCAATATTAAATCTCACCACAATGTAGGTGGCCTACCCGATGATTTAAAGTTCACACTTATCGAACCGCTTCGTACCCTATTTAAAGATGAGGTACGCCAAGTTGGTCTGGAGCTGGGTCTACCTGAAGAGATAGTTTGGCGCCAACCATTTCCTGGCCCTGGTCTTGGAATAAGAATTATCGGCGCCGTCACACAAGAGCGGCTAGAGATTTTGCGCCATGCAGATTTAATCGCAAGGGAGGAGCTCAAGGCAGCCGGACTAGATCGCGTTATCTGGCAATGCCCAGTTGTCCTATTGGCAGATGTACGTAGCGTGGGAGTGCAAGGCGATGGGCGTACCTACGGCCACCCGATTGTGTTGCGTCCGGTCTCTAGCGAAGATGCTATGACTGCAGATTGGTCACGAATTCCTTATGATGTGCTCGAGAAAATTTCTACCCGCATCACCAACGAGGTCCGCGAAGTAAATCGCGTCACCTTGGATGTGACTAGTAAGCCACCTGGAACTATTGAATGGGAATGAGAAAAACCAGCATGAAGAGGCTATTGGCAGTTACCTTTACAACAGCAGCGCTCCTTGGCACACATCTTCAAGCGCCCGCACAAGCGGCTGAGCGCGCCACAACAGTGGAGGAGTGCAAGAAATCTGAGGCAAAGGGAAGAGCGCCACTAAAGGTTCGCCAACCAAGTGCCAAGAATAAGCCAACTGCATCTACCTTGACGCTCACAACAAATTGCGGAGACATTGTTATCTCACTTCTTGGATCAAAGGCCCCTGTCACAGTTAACTCGATTGCCACGCTAGCCAACGCTGGCTACTACAACAAAACTCTTTGCCACAGACTTACCACTGAAGGAATCTTTGTATTGCAGTGTGGAGATCCAACCGCCACTGGAAGTGGCTCTCCCACAGGCTGGAAAGGCTATGTAGATGAAAATCTGCCAAAAGCCACAGTTAGAAATTACCCGGCAGGAACAGTGGCTATGGCCAACTCTGGGCCAAGAACTAATGGTTCACAATTTTTCTTAGTTTATAAAGATACTCAACTTGGGCCTAACTACACGATCTGGGGCACCATTACAAAGGGCTTAGATTTAGTGCAGAAGATTGGCGCAGTAGGTGCATATAAGTTAGATGGGCAACGCGCTTACTACGCTCCAGATGGTTATCCAGTGCAGATGGTAGAAATTATCCGTGCCAGAACGCGCTAACGAGAGTAATAATTAATCTGTATTAACAATCTTAAAAGCTTCGGCGATACGTCCATCAGGAAGACCGCCGATTCCAGCGTTTCGTGTTCCCCATTCGCGCAACATATTTTCTAGCTCTTTATTATGCGCAGTCTGTGATGCATGCGCACGAAGCGCTGCCAACTTCATTTCAAAGGTATCTGTGATATCTACCCAATGATCTGGGTGAGCAAAGCCCATCATCCAAACTTCGCGAACTCGCCAAGGTTGCAACCCTTCCTTCTCCATCAAGTCGGTGAAGGCGAAGGGGTTACGCGCATCGGGATAGACCGCTTGAATGGCCGCTTCCCCTGCTGCTAAGTGATCAGGGTGGCTTGCTCCTATGCGATCCCAATTTCTTTCAGGTGATTGACAGACCATGCGATCGGGTTGCACGCGACGAATTTGACGAACTAAATCTTTGCGAAGCTGCAGCGTGGCTTCTAAGTGGCCATCGATGTAATTGAGAAAGGTAATGTCAGTGACGCCGATGACAGCTCCAGCTGCGCGTTGTTCGCGTTGGCGAATCGCTGGCATCTCCTCTTTTGTAAATCCAGATTCCTCGCCACCTTGATCACCATTTGTGCAGAAAACATAAGAGACGCTTATTCCCGCCTTAACCCATTGCGCGATAGTTCCGGATGCGCCAAAGTCTGAATCATCAGGGTGTGCATTGATGACTAAGACCCGCTTGATCTCTGAATCTGCAATAGGTTCCACTGAATATCCTTAATCTATATATGGGTGCTTCTTAAACTCTAGGTGGCGGTAAGCCTAATAGACTGCCCGCCATGAGCGCGACCGAGCCCCTGTTAAATGGATTAAATCCAGAACAACAGAAGGCGGTACTTCATGCCGGTTCACCTCTTTTAGTAGTTGCAGGAGCTGGATCTGGGAAGACCAGGGTCTTAACAAGAAGAATTGCATACATTATGGCGCGACGACAGGTGCGACCGTATGAAATTTTAGCGATTACCTTTACCAACAAGGCAGCCGGTGAGATGAAGGCACGTGTAGCCGAGCTAGTCGGGCCGGTCGCGCAATCTATGTGGGTCTCCACCTTTCACTCATCCTGCGTGCGGATGTTGCGCCAAGAGGTAGAACGGTTGGGATACAGCAGCAGTTTTAGTATTTACGATTCAGCAGATTCACAGAAGTTGATCTCCAGGGTTATGGAGACGCTAAATCTAGATCCAAAGCGCTACCCAGCGCGGCAATTTCAAAATCTGATTTCAAATGCCAAGAATGATCTCTTAACTCCTTACGAGTATTTAAGTAATGCAGCAAATCAATTTGAGACTGTAGTAGCTGATGTCTACACCCTTTATGAGAAGCGCCTACAACAAGCTAACGCTATGGATTTCGATGATTTGATTATGAAGACGGTGCAGGTGCTGCAGAAACACCCTGAAGCCAAAGCGCGCTTTCGCTCCCGCTTTCGCCACATTTTGGTGGATGAGTATCAAGATACAAATCATGCCCAGTATGCCCTTATCAAGGAGTTAACTGGCGTTGAGGGTGATGGGTTTCCTATCGCTGAACTCTGCGTTGTTGGAGATGCTGACCAGTCAATCTACGGTTTTCGCGGCGCAACTATCCGCAATATCCTGCAATTTGAAGTGGACTATCCCAGCGCCACCACCGTCTTACTTGAACAAAATTACCGATCAACTCAAAATATTTTAAGCGCAGCTAATGCGGTAATTACCAAGAACGAATCTCGCAAAGAGAAGAACCTCTGGTCAGATGCCGGCTCTGGAGCACCACTTGTTGGCTATGTTGCAGAGTCTGAATATGACGAGGCGGAGTTTGTTAAGGGTGAAATCCGCGCCTTGCAAGATATGGGCCATTCGCAGCCAGGCGATACTGCAGTCTTCTACCGCACCAATGCACAGTCACGTATCTTCGAAGAAATCTTTATGCGCGCTGCAATTCCATACAAAGTTGTTGGTGGCTTGCGCTTCTACGAGCGCAAAGAGGTAAAGGATCTCTTGGCCTATCTGCGAGTTTTAGCCAACCCTGATGATGAGATTTCACTGCGCCGCATTATTAATCTACCCAAGCGCGGAATCGGTGATCGCGCCCTTGAAGAGGTGGAAATCTTTGCCGGGCTACAAGGAATCTCCTTCTGGCAGGCGCTTCTGCGTGTATCTGAGGCAGGTAGCGTTCCCAATAAGGCAGCCGCCTCTATAGCCACATTCACAGCGATGCTGACTGCGCTACAGACTTTAGTTGAGGCGAAGATAAAGCCATCAACAATTATTGAAGCAGTTCTTGAGCAATCCGGGCTATTAATTGAGTTGGAAGCTAGTAAAGATCCACAAGATGAGGTGCGTGTAGAGAATTTAAAGGAGTTGGTCTCTGCCTCTATGGAGTATGAGGAGCGCCCCTTTGAAGAGTTAGGGGAAGATGAAGAGATTTCACTCTCTGGTTTTCTAGAAAGAGTTGCGCTCGTTGCCGATGCCGATGAGATTCCAGATAGAGCAGATAGCCAGAACGGCACAGATAACCAGAACGGCACAGATAATCAAGGGGGAGTTGTTACCTTAATGACCCTGCACACTGCAAAGGGTCTGGAATTTCCAACCGTCTTTTTAACTGGAATGGAAGATGGCATATTTCCACATGCGCGCACTCTCGATGATCCGAAGGAGATCGAAGAGGAGCGGCGCCTAGCCTATGTTGGTCTCACTAGAGCAGAGCAGCGGCTCTATATTTCGCGAGCTGAGTACCGCTTAACTTTTGGAACGCCTAAATACAATCCTGGTTCACGCTTTCTAGATGAAATTCCATCTGAGTTGATTGAATGGAAGAGTGAGGGTCGAAATTCATTTACCTCTTCCGGAGTAAAGAAATCACGGATACCTTCTGCTCCACCACCTCGCGCCACCGGCAAGAAATCCACTGCGCTCGCCTTAAATGTGGGACAGCGTGTGTCACATGACACATTCGGCCTCGGAACAGTGGTGGCCTTAGGAGGCGAGGGAGATAAGGCGGAGGCGACCATTAACTTTGGCCAGTATGGCGATAAACGCCTCTTGCTCCGCTACGCACCTGTCACAGCGCTTTAAAATAACCACTTAGGATTGGCGCGTACCCAATAACTCGCATCTCTGAGGAGCCCCGGTGGATCTCTACGAATACCAAGCACGTGATCTCTTTGAAAAACATTTAGTTCCAGTTTTGCAAGGGGCTGTTGCAACTACGCCAGAGCAAGCACGCGATGCGGCGGCGAAGATGGGTAGCAAAGTTGTTGTTAAGGCACAGGTAAAAGTTGGTGGCCGCGGCAAAGCAGGTGGAGTAAAACTTGCTATCGACCCAGCCGACACCTTTGAGAAAGCTAGCGCCATCCTGGGCATGGATATTAAAGGCCACACTGTTCATAAAGTGATGATTGCCGAAGCTGCTCCAATTGTTGATGAATATTATGTCTCCATCTTGCTCGATCGCTCCAACCGCACCTTCCTAGTTATGGCTTCAGTTGCCGGTGGAATGGATATCGAAGAAGTTGCACACACCGCTCCTGAAAAGTTAGCCAAGGTTGCCGTCAGTGCAGTTGAAGGAATCTCACTAGCTAAGGCGAAAGAGATTGTGGCACAAGCTAAATTCCCAAGCGATGTAGCTGACCAAGTAGCTGATGTGTTGGTAAAACTCTGGGAGACATTCCAATCTGAAGATGCCACATTGGTTGAAGTAAATCCACTGGTAAAGACTGAATCTGGTCGTGTAGTTGCGCTAGATGGAAAAGTTACCCTTGATGAGAACGCTGAATTTCGTCAGCCTGGCCATGCCGCCCTTATCGACCACGAAAGTGCAAATGCGCTAGAGGCTGCAGCTGCTGAGAAAGGTCTCAACTACGTCAAGTTAGATAATGGCCAAGTTGGAATTATTGGCAATGGTGCAGGGTTAGTTATGTCCACCCTCGATGTTGTGGCTTATGCAGGTGAAAAATTTGGTGGCATGCGTCCGGCAAACTTCCTAGATATTGGTGGGGGCGCATCCGCTCAAGTAATGGCAGATGGTCTCTCAATTATTCTGGGAGATCCTGATGTTAAGAGCGTATTTGTAAATGTCTTCGGCGGAATTACCGCTTGTGATGCTGTCGCAAATGGAATTGTGCAGGCCCTTGAACTCCTTGGCGCAAAAGCCACGAAGCCAATTGTGGTCCGCCTCGATGGCAATAACGTCCTTGAGGGACGGGCAATTCTTAATGCGGCAAACCATCCATTGGTGGAGCAGGCCGAAACTATGGATGGCGCAGCTGCTCGTGCTGCAGAATTGGCGGCAAAGTAAATGGCAATCTTCATTAATTCAGATAGCAAAATCATTGTGCAAGGAATGACTGGTTCCGAAGGAACTAAACACACTCGTCGCATGTTGGCCTCTGGCAGCAAAGTTGTTGGCGGAGTAACTCCTGGTAAAGGCGGTCAAGTAGTAGATATAGATGGAAGATCTCTTCCAGTCTTTAATACTGTTGCCGAAGCTATGGCGGCAACTGGAGCAAATGTGTCAGTGGTCTTTGTGCCGCCTAAATTTGCCAAGGCTGCAGTAATCGATGCCATCGATGCCAAGATGCCGCTAGTTGTTGTTATTACTGAAGGCATTCCAGTCCATGACTCTGCCTTCTTCTATGCATACTCACTACAAAGTGGCACCACACAAATAATTGGCCCCAACTGCCCAGGTTTAATTAGCCCAGAGCAGTCAAATGTTGGAATTATTCCGGCAGATATCACTAAGCGTGGGCCGATTGGTTTAGTTTCAAAGTCAGGAACGCTGACCTATCAAATGATGTACGAATTGCGGGATATCGGATTTTCAACTGCCGTAGGAATTGGTGGCGATCCGGTTATCGGAACAACCCACATCGATTGTCTACGTGCTTTCCAAGATGACCCGGAGACCAAAGCAATTGTCATGATTGGTGAAATCGGTGGCGATGCAGAGGAGCGAGCAGCGGCCTTTATCGCCGAATATGTCACTAAGCCTGTAGTTGGTTATGTTGCAGGATTTACCGCACCAGAAGGAAAGACGATGGGACATGCCGGTGCAATAGTTTCGGGTTCATCTGGAACTGCGCAGGCAAAGAAAGATGCCCTAGAGGCAGCTGGCGTCAAGGTAGGACAGACTCCAAGTGAAACAGCGCAGCTCATGCGCGATCTTCTAGGTCGCTAAAGCCGTAGCTGATGCAACGCGTCCTCTCGGTCTCGTTGTCACACGCATTTCGTAGCGTCTTCTATCTCCTTCTACCCTTTGCCTTTATCGCCCTAATCGCTTGGGCAACTGCTGGAAGTGCTACTGGAAGCACAACCGATCCGATTCGCGGTGCGGTCTGGATCTGGTTAGGTGCACACCATCTTCCCTTTCAATTAGCGCTGCCGCCATCTGGTATCGCGGGTTACCTCACCTACCTCCCAATTGGTGGAGTACTACTTCCCTTTCTCATTATTCGCTCCACCTTTAATCGCGCGCTGGGAAGGTTGCAGGGCGATTACCACGACATAAATGTGGTGCGTCTTGCCTTCTCAATTTTTTACAGCGCACTCGTTACAGCCCTTGCCTGGTTGAGTTCATCGATTGCCGTAACGCCACAGTGGTACCTGGCACCAATCTTCGGATTTACAGTGGCGCTAATTGCCACCTTCACCGCTGGCGCGCGGATATCTGCTTCGCGCGGCTTACGAATGGCGCTACAAATAGTTGCGCTCGCAGTCGGTGTGGGCTTGATTGCAACTGCGCTATTAATTGTTACAAATTTTGAACAGGTGAAGCTAATTACCATCTCACTGCAACCAGGTTTCTTCGGGGGAGTGCTGCTACTTCTGCTCAATATTCTCTACCTGCCCAATGTTGCAATCGGAGTTCTGGCATATTTTTCAGGATCAGGTGTTGCAGTTGGTACAGGAACGATTGTCTCTCCATGGTGGTATGAACTTGGCCAGATACCAGCTCTACCTCTTCTTGGGATTCTTCCGACAGATCGCGCTCCACTTGCGCTTTTAGGGATTGCCCTCTTTATCGGGCTAGGTGTGCTTCTCGCCATCTGGTCACAACAACGTGGACTTACAACTCTGATACAGAGCTTGACTTTGACTATAGCTATCTTCACCCTGCTCGCCTATTGGTCTAGCGGTTCGCTCATCACAACTGAAATGGGAGCAGTCGGTGTATCTATTTGGAAATTCATCCTCTCTATCGCTATTCAAATGGGCGCTGGTGCAGCGCTAACTACATTGGTTATCAGCCAAGTTAACGCACGTAAGCGATGAGTGCGCAGGTGCAGGAGAATTTTCGGGTTGTCATACTCGCATCAGGAAGTGGTACTTTGGCGCAAGCAGTTATTGATGCGGTAGCAAGTGGTCAATTAGCGGTAAATATAATCGCCCTGATTTCTGATCAAGTAGATGCACCAGCGCTAGCGCGAGCAGAGAGCGCCGGCATAGCGACATTTACCGTTGCAATGTTGCAAGACCGTCGTGATTGGGACCGCGAGATGCAGACTCTGGTCGCTGCGCTCTCTCCTGACTTAGTAGTTAGCGCTGGATTTATGCGAATTCTCGCCCCTGCCTTTGTTGCCAAATTTAAAGTAATTAATAGCCATCCTGCGCTACTTCCAAAATACCCAGGTGCCCGCGCGGTCCGCGATGCTTTAGCAGATGGCGCAACTGTGACTGGCACGACAATCCATTGGGTGGATGCCGGCGTAGATACAGGTGAAGTAATTGCCCAGCAAGAGGTAGAGATTTTGACCAGCGATACTGAAGATTCACTCCATGAGCGCATTAAGATTGTGGAACGCTCTCTCTTAATTAAGGTAATTATCCAGCTAGTAAATTCGCGAAAGGGCAGTGATGGCTGAACGCAAACCGATACGAAGAGCCCTGCTTAGCGTTTATGAAAAGTCCAAGCTCATTGAGCTAGCTACTGCTCTACATGAAGCTCAAGTGGAAATTCTCTCTACCGGATCAACAGCGAAGACCATTCGTGAAGCTGGGATTCCAGTAATTGATGTGAGTACTTATACCGATTTCCCAGAGATTATGGGTGGGCGAGTTAAGACCCTTCATCCGCGGATCCATTCTGGAATATTGGCTGATCAAAGTAATCCAGAGCACCTGCAAGCGATTGCAGATTTAGATATAGCGCCCTTTGATTTAGTCGTAATCAACTTATATCCCTTTGCTGCAACGATTGCATCAGGTGCGGACTTTGCCGAGTGCATTGAGCAAATTGATATCGGTGGACCTTCTATGTTGCGCGGTGCTGCCAAGAATCATGGCTCGGTCGCAGTTCTCTGCCAAGAGTCTCAATATGAATTGGCTATTGCTGCAATAAGAGCTGGTGGATTTACAGATGAAGAGCGGAAAAATCTAGCGCTACAGGTATTTCGCACAACTGCGGAATATGACTTGACGATTGCTAGCTGGCTGGGTGCAACAAGAACAAGTGGTGATATCGCAGATATGGATTGGCTGGGGTTAATCTGGAAACGTGAAAGTGCGCTGAGGTACGGCGAGAATCCGCACCAGCGGGCAGCTCTCTATAGCGGTGGCGCACTGGGAATCGTCAATGCGGTACAGAGCCATGGCAAAGAGATGTCTTTTAATAATTACACTGATGCCGATGCTGCGTGGCGGGCAGCGCTAGATCACACACAACCTTGCGTGGCTATCGTTAAGCATGCCAACCCGTGTGGCATAGCAATCGCAAGTGATATCGCAACAGCTTATGCAAAGGCACATGAGTGCGATCCAATTTCGGCATTTGGTGGAGTTGTAGCTGCTAACCGAGAAGTTACAACGGAGATGGCTACAGAACTTGCCCAGATTTTTACAGAGGTAATCATCGCGCCTTCTTATGAGGCACAGGCTTTGGAAATTTTGATGAAGAAACCAGCAATTCGCATACTCACCTGTGCAACAACTGCTATCGCACCATTAGAACTTCGCCCAGTTTCCGGAGGAGTGCTAGTTCAGGAAAGTGACCTCATTGATGCACCTGGTGATAACCCTAAAAATTGGAGACAGGTCGCAGGCTCTACCGTTACTGCCGATGTAATGAATGATCTGGAGTTTGCCTGGCGTGCAGTGCGCGCGGTTAAGAGCAATGCCATCTTGTTAGCCCGCGATGGTGCCGCCGTTGGAATTGGTATGGGTCAGGTCAATCGCGTTGATTCGGCGCGACTTGCCGTTGAGCGCGCAGGCAATCGAGTGCGCAATAGCGTGGCTGCATCAGATGCCTTCTTCCCATTTGCCGATGGGCTTGAGATTTTAATTTCAGCTGGCATATCTGCCGTCGTCGCCCCTGGTGGCAGCGTTCGTGATGAAGAGGTGATTGCGGCAGCCCAGAAGGCAGGTATCGCTATGTTCTTCACCGGCACCCGCCACTTCTCGCACGCTTAAGAATTTCAGTAAGCGAAAGAATCTCCAATAAGATGGCCATATGAGCGCAGCGATTTTAGATGGCAGAGCAATAGCCGCCACTATAAAAGAGCAGTTGCGCACCCGCACCGCAGCGCTATTAGCTAAAGGCATCACTCCAGGGCTTGGCACTATCTTGGTTGGCGATGATCCAGGTTCTCACTCATATGTGGCAGGTAAACACCGGGATTGCCAAGAGGTAGGAATCAAATCAATCCGCATTGACCTTCCAAATACTGCCTCGCAGCAAGATATTCTTAAAGCAGTTCAGCAATTGAATGGCGCAAAAGAGTGCACTGGATACATAGTTCAACTTCCTCTTCCAAATGGTGTTAATACCCAAGAGATTTTAGAAGCGATAGATCCAGCAAAAGATGCTGATGGCCTCCACCCACTTAATTTAGGCCGATTGGTGGCAGGTTACTCTGCGCCATTGCCATGTACGCCGCGCGCCATCGTCGAACTTTTAAACCATTACCAGATTTCCTTGAACGGGGCTGAGGTAGTTGTCATTGGACGCGGCCTTACAGTTGGTCGCCCACTCGGTCTATTGCTCTCTCGCAAGAAAGAAAATGCCACAGTTACCTTGACTCATACCGGAACAAAGGATTTAGCAGCACATACCAAGCGCGCAGATATTGTTATCGCCGCAATTGGGCAACCACACTTCCTAAAGGCAGAAAATATTAAGCCAGGAGCCACTGTTCTAGATGTTGGTATCTCGCGCACTGCAGCTGGTTTGGTAGGCGATGTCGATCCCAAGGTTGCGGAGGTAGCAGCTTCTATCGCTCCAATGCCCGGGGGCGTAGGTCCTATGACCCGCGCTATGCTCCTAACGAATGTGGTTGAGTCATGCGAGAGATAACGCCGCTGCACTATCGTTTGGCTTATCTCACAATTGCAATCGGAGTTCTTTTGGGAATCTTTGGCTTGGTGCGTATCGGCGCCTTGGCCATCTCATTTGGGACTGCAGTCATCGCTTTCACGCAGTGGAACCAGCGCAAATTTGACCGATATCTGCCGTTAGCAATTGCGGTTGTGCTCTTTGGGCTGGCACTTGCCCTTCCCAAGGGGTTGTAGAGTTCTCTCGATATCAAGAAAAGAAGCTATAAAGACTATAAGTTTTCAAAAGAATAAGTTAACGAGATAAGAGGGGCCACCATGGCTAAGAAGGTTACCGTTGTCGGTGCAGGTTTCTACGGTTCAACAACAGCGCTACGTTTAGCGGAGTACAACATCTTCGACGAAGTTGTTCTTACAGATATTCTGGAGGGCAAACCTGAGGGGTTGGCTCTGGATATGAACCAATCGCGCTCGATCGAGGGCTTTGAAACAAGGATTACTGGCGCAACGACCACAGCCGATGGCGGCGGATATGAAAAGACTGCCGGCTCTGATGTCGTAGTTATTACTGCAGGGTTGCCTCGCAAACCAGGTATGAGTCGGATGGATTTAATTGGCGTTAACGCTGGCATCGTTCGCGGTGTTGCTGAAAATATTGCAAAGCACTCACCCAACGCTGTAATTATTGTGGTTTCAAATCCGCTTGATGAGATGACTGCGCTAGCGCAGATTGCCACAAATTTTCCTAAGAATCGCGTAATGGGCCAAGCTGGCATGTTAGATACTGCCCGCTTCACCAACTTTGTTGCCGAAAAGTTAAACGTTCCAGTTGGCTCTGTAAAGACCCTAACCTTGGGTTCACATGGTGACACCATGGTGCCGGTACCAAGCCGTTGCACAGTGGGCGGAGTTCCACTTTCGGATAAATTATCAGAAGAAGAGATTGCAGAATTAGTTGATCGCACTCGCAATGGTGGAGCTGAAGTCGTAGCGCTACTTAAGACCGGTTCTGCCTATTACGCACCATCGGCTGCCGCAGCTCGCATGGCAAAGGCTGTAATTGAAGATTCTGGTGAGATTATGCCGGTCTGCGCCTGGGTTGATGGCGAGTATGGAATTTCTGGCGTCTATCTCGGAGTTGAAGCAGAGATTGGCAAGGGCGGAATCCGCAAAGTCGTGGAGAGCGCACTTACTGAATCAGAGATTGCCTCTCTCAAAGAGGCAGCAGAAGCGGTCCGCGCCAAGCAGTCAGATGTCCAATCCCTTTAAGAAAGATTATCTAGAACATTTTAATGCTTTGAATACAGAGCTAATTTGAGAGAGAAAGAGAAGAACGAGAATGCAGAAGATTAAAGTACAGGGAACAGTTGTAGAGCTCGATGGCGATGAGATGACCCGCATCATGTGGCAGTTCATTAAAGACTCTCTTATCCTTCCCTATCTTGATGTAAATCTCGAGTACTACGACCTGGGTATGGAGCATCGTGATGCGACAGATGACCAGGTGACTATTGATTCCGCCCGTGCTATTCAAAAACATGGCGTAGGTATCAAGTGCGCCACCATCACCCCAGATGAGGCGCGAGTCAAAGAATTTTCTCTAAAGAAGATGTGGAAATCTCCAAACGGAACAATCCGCAATATCCTCGGCGGCGTCATATTCCGCGAGCCAATCATTATTAGCAATGTACCGCGCTTGGTTCCACATTGGACCCGCCCAATCGTTATCGGTCGACATGCTTTCGGTGACCAATACCGCGCAACTGATTTTAAAGTTCCAGGACCTGGAAAGCTCACCCTTTCTTACGTGCCAGAAGATGGATCGGCCCCACAAGAGTTTGAGGTCTTCAACTTTGAATCCTCCGGAGTTGCTATGGCGATGTATAACGTCGATGCCTCAATTCGTGACTTCGCACGGGCCTCACTTAACTACGGATTACTTCGTAAATTTCCGGTTTATCTATCAACAAAAAATACAATTCTAAAAGCTTACGATGGTCGCTTTAAAGATATCTTTGAAGAGATTTACCAGGCTGAATTTAAGAAAGATTTCGAGGCAGCTGGTATCTGGTATGAGCACCGCCTCATTGATGACATGGTCGCTATGTCACTTCGCATGGATGGTGGATACGTCTGGGCCTGTAAGAATTACGATGGCGATGTGCAGTCAGATACTGTGGCGCAAGGCTACGGCTCACTTGGATTAATGACATCGGTTCTGATGACTCCAGATGGCCAGGTATGCGAAGCTGAGGCGGCACACGGAACTGTGACTCGCCACTACCGCGATCACCAAGCAGGTAAAGAGACTTCTACAAATCCAATCGCTTCAATTTTTGCCTGGACGCAAGGGCTAGCCCATCGCGCCAAGCTAGATAACAACCCAGAGCTGGCGAAATTCTCTGCCACCCTGGAGCGAGTCTGCATTGAAACGGTAGAACAGGGAAAGATGACTAAAGATTTAGCGCTACTTATCTCTAAGGATGCGCCATATCAAACTACTCAGCAATTCCTTAACTCAATTGATGAGAATCTCAAGAAAGCCATGGCTTAACTCAATCGATGAAGGCTAGCCCTGGTGTCCTTGCACTTGTTGGCTCTGGTGAGTACTCGCCTCAGATGCAAGAGTTTGAAAGCGAACTCTTGCAAAGCGCCCGTGCCCGCGGAAAAAGTAATACCTATATTCAGATTCCCACCGCCTCTTCACACGAGGGCGCTGCACGCCGTCGCCACTGGCAAGAGCTAGGACAAGAGCAGGCAGATCGCATCGGCAGCGAATGTATCTACCTGCCAATTCATGAACGCGATGATGCCTTTAATTCAGATTTTATTGACGCCATCGCTAGCGCTGGGTTGATTTACTTCTCGGGTGGAGATCCACATCGCGTAGCAGAAATTTTCCTAGGCTCACCAATTTGGAATGAAATTGTTAAACAGTGGCAGAGCGGAACATCTCTAGCTGGTTGTTCAGCTGGAGCGATGGCCTTTGGTGGCACCATCATGGGAATTCGTAAATCTCACCATGGGCCTGGTTTAAATCTTCTCCCTGATATTGAAATAATTCCACATTACGACAAGATGCTGGGCTGGTTGCCTGATCGAGTTGCCTCATTTATTTCGCGGGGTGTTACCGATACAACTCTTATCGGAATCGATGAAAATACTGCGCTAGTAAATGATGGCCATTGGCGAGTTGTGGGTTCAGGGAAGGTGCATCTATTGCGCGGCGCCCTCGATATTGTGCAATAGATTATTAATCCAAGAGAAAAGAAAAGACCCCACCGAATTCCGATGGGGTCTTTTGCAATTTAACTTTAATTAATACGGGCACCAGTTGTGGCATCAAAGAGGTGGACTGCATTGGCGACATTTGCCACAGTTACAGTCTGACCTGGCTTCGGTGGGTTCTTTGGATCCCAGCGCACAATTAACTGCACACCTTCATCTGAAGAATTGGCAAAGGAGACGTTGGAATCTGCTGGCTTGCCATAGACGAAGGCATCAGAACCTAACTCTTCGACAACTTCAACTAAGACATGGAACCCCTTATCTGCAGGAATCCAACCCTCAGGGCGAATACCGACTGTTACAGATGCGCCAGCTGAAGCGGGAACATCGATATCTAGATCTCCTAGGCGAGCCTTGCCGCCAGATACTGAAGCAACTAGCAAGTTCATGGCAGGAGAGCCGATAAAGCCTGCAACAAAGGCGTTAGCTGGCTTGTCATAAAGATTTCGTGGAGTATCAACTTGTTGCAATAGTCCATCTTTAAGGACTGCAACGCGATCACCCATGGTCATCGCTTCAACTTGATCGTGGGTTACATAAACAGTTGTAATTCCCAGGCGGCGTTGTAGCGCTGCAATCTGAGTACGAGTGGCCACACGCAACTTGGCATCAAGGTTTGAAAGTGGCTCATCCATTAGGAAGACCTGTGGCTCGCGAACGATGGCACGTCCCATAGCAACGCGCTGACGCTGTCCACCAGAGAGCGCCTTTGGCTTACGTTCTAGATATGGCTCTAGATCAAGTAATTTAGCTGCTTCACGAACACGGCGATCACGTTCGGCCTTATCTACTCCGGCAATCTTTAAAGCAAAGCCCATATTTTCAGCAACTGTCATGTGTGGATAGAGCGCATATGATTGAAAGACCATTGCGATATCGCGATCTTTTGGCGCAACATTTGTGACATCGCGATCGCCAATAAGGATGCGTCCGCCATCAATTTCTTCAAGCCCTGCCAACATGCGAAGTGAGGTGGACTTCCCGCAGCCCGATGGGCCAACGAGAACTAGAAATTCACCATCAGCGACGGTGAGATTTAACTTATCTACAGCCGGAGCTGTGGTCCCAGGGTAGATACGTGATGCATTTTCGAATATGACTGATGCCATGATTATTACTTCCTTATCCGGGCAGGTACGTGCCCGACGGTCCGAGGATGAGGTCGTTGGCCGGTTGGCCAGCGTGGGAAAGGCTATGGCAGGTGGGCGGGATTGGGAAGGGGCCTCGCTAGACTTAGCGCACTATGGACCCCCTCCCGAGCGGCTCGATATTTACCTCAGTCGGATTAATTGTTGCTCTCATCCTTCTTGGAGCTCTCTTCGTATCAGCTGAAATCGCTCTAGTCTCATTGCGCGAGAGTCAGATTAAGCAGATTGCCCTGCGCGGCAAGCGTGGCGCAAAAGTTGCCAAGGTAGCAAGTAACCCCAATCGCCTCCTTGCCACGCTGCAAGTCGGCGTTACCGTAACCGGTTTTCTCTCTGCCGCTCTTGGCGCTGATCGTTTAGGTGATCATTTAATTCCTTGGCTGGAAGAGCGCGGTCTTTCAACAGACTCTGCCTCAACGGCCTCGTTAATTGGCTTGACCTTTATCATCGCATATTTCTCTTTAGTCTTTGGCGAGCTAGTTCCAAAGCGTTTAGCGCTCTACAGAACAGAGGCAATCGCCACCAATTTAGCGGGCTTTATAGATACTGTCGCAAAGATATTTCGTCCAATCGTCTGGGTGCTTTCACATTCGACCAGCATTGTCGTTCGCCTCTTTGGTATTGATCCCAAAGAGCAGCGCTCGCAGATTTCTGAAGAAGAGCTCCTTGACCTAGTTGCTGGGCATGCTGCCTTAACTGATGAAGAGCGCGATATTGTAGAAGAAGTCTTTAATGCATCTGAAAGACAAGTTCATGAAGTTATGGTGCCGCGCACCGAAGTTGATTTTATGGATGCCTCACTCACTGTTGGTAAAGCGATTGCCCTCGCCATTGAACGCGCGCACTCCCGCTATCCAGTAGTTCGTGGCTCATCTGATGAGGTAATCGGATTTATCCATGTCCGCGATTTATTAGATACCAGCTTGGCGAGCAGTAATACCAAGATTCAAGAGCTAGCTCGAAATATCATGTACCTACCTGGTACTAAATCAATTTTACCTGCGCTAACTGAAATGCGTAATCAACGCCAACACCTAGCGATTGTGTTAGATGAATACGGTGGCACTGATGGCATAGTGACGCTAGAAGATCTAGTTGAGACCTTAATCGGTGATATTCGCGATGAATATGATGGTGATGATCTCGAGGTATCGAAGGAATCTCATACAGGTGATTTTGAGGTAGAAGGCTTGATCTCCCTTGTTGATTTGCAAGAGGAGACAGGGGCTGAACTACCTGATGGTCCTTATGAAACAGCTAGCGGGTATGTCATGCACTTCTTGGGCCGCATTCCAGTAGTGGGTGACATCGTCTCTGTAAATGGAGTACAAATCACTGTCTTAACTATGGAAGGTAAGCGAGCCGGGCGTTTATTAATCTCGCGTAACTACTAAGCCATGCCAGAATGAGCGCCATGAAGCGAGTGCTATCGGGTATCCAACCAACCAGTGACTCCTTCCATCTAGGCAATTACCTAGGCGCAGTCAAGCAATGGGTCGAACTGCAAGATGGTCATGATGCCTTTTACTGCATCGTAGATCTACATGCCCTGACCGTTGAGACTGAACCAGCGCTGTTACGAAAGCGAACTCTCACCGCCGCAGCACAATTATTGGCCCTGGGAATTTCACCAGAAAAGGCAACCCTTTTCGTGCAATCGCAAGTTCATCAACATAATCAATTGGGATGGATTATGGAGTGCATAACAGGTTTCGGTGAAGCCAGTCGCATGACGCAATTTAAAGATAAATCCTCTAAATCTGGAACAGATTCCACTCGGGTTGGGCTATTTACCTACCCCATGTTGATGGCTGCCGATATCTTGTTATATCAAGCTGATTTAGTGCCGGTAGGTGAAGATCAACGCCAACATATCGAACTTACTCGTGATATCGCCGAGCGCTTTAATTCGCGCTATGGGCAGAACTTCACAATTCCGAATGGTTTTATCTTGAAACAAGGTGCCAAGATTTATGACCTACACGAGCCGACTGCCAAGATGAGTAAATCTGCTGACTCCGTTTCAGGGTTAATCGAAATCATGGATTCACCTGAAGTAAATGCCAAGAAAATTAAGAGTGCCACAACAGATGCCGGACGTGAAGTTAAGTTTGATCAAGAAGAGAAACCTGGAATCAGCAACTTACTTACTATCCATTCTGCGCTCTCCGGTAAGAGTATTGCGCAGCTAGAGAGTGAATTTACTGGGAAAGGCTACGGAGACTTTAAGAGCGAGGTGGCAGAGGTTGTTGTTGAGTACCTACGCCCTATTCGCGCAAAGGCGCTCGAGCTTCTGGAGGATGAAAAGCACCTAGTAAATATTTTGCATCAAGGTTCAGAGAAAGCCACCTTGGTGGCAGCGGCTACTATGAGCGCCACCTATGAAAAGTTAGGTGTTGTACTGTGAGAAAGGCCTCCCTTTTCATCGCCTTCACTCTTCTTATCTCCATCTTTTCACCAGTTTCATCACAGGCCTACTCTTCACTCTCAATCGGGGTTGCCTATGACATTGGCGGTCGTGGAGATCGCTCTTTCAACGACGCTGCAGCGGCAGGCCTTGAAAAAGCCAAGAAGCAATTTGATTTTGAACTAATTCCCGTGGTCACAGATGGCACTAGCGCCGACCGCGAGAAGCGTATTCGCACCTTAATTGAGCGCGACTGCAACCCCATAATCGCCATAGGCCATGGCTACGCCGCCACCTTGCAGGAGATGGCGCTGGAGTTTCCGAAGATTCAATTTGCCATCATTAACGATGCAACGGTGGCCGCGGCAAATGTCACATCGGTAATCTTTGCAGATACTCAAGGGGCCTATCTAGCCGGATTTGGCGCAGCGATGATTTCTCAGAGTGGCAAAGTGGCGATGATTGCCGACTCTAGCCAAGCAGATCTTTATCAGGATGGCTTCGCCGCCGGAGTAGCTGCCAGCAAGAAGAAGGTGACCTCAATTGTTAAATATGTGACGGGATCACACTTACTTGCAGCAAATCAAGTAATGGATGCCGGTGCTGACATTCTCTTTGTCGCAACGCAAGGTTCCAACTCAGAAGTCATCAAAGCGATTGCCAACCGCAATCGCGAAAAGAAAGTTAGTAACTTTGCTCTGATTAATATGGAGCCTGACCAATTTATCTCAGTCACAAGGTCGACTCAAAGATTTCTGGCAGGAACAGTTGTTAAGAGAGTTGATCGGGCTATCTTTGATCTTGTCTCATCTGCAGCTTCGGGCAGGCCGAATATAGAAACGCTGGATGCCCAAAAGGGCATTTACGGTCTGCGCTATGGCATAGCTGGAGGCGGTATCGAGTTAACGGTTAAATCGCCGGCGCTACGCCGATTTAGCGCAGCTATCAATCTGGCGGCGGTAGATGCCCAGAAAATTCCCGCTTAGCACTCAACTTAAGGTTTAGAGTTTTCCAAATTGTTATCTCTGGCACCTTCGGATATTGCCGTGGCTTTTTAGATTTTTTCACGCAAACAACTAGGCTCGCCCCAGAACATACGACTCTCCTTGGAGGAAAATTGAAAAAGACAGTTTCATTTATCACGCTCATTGCAGTTGCTGGACTCGCCTTCGTGGCAGCTCCTGCTGCAAATGCATCAACAACTAAGGCATGCCTTGCGCTAGACACTGGTGGCGTTGATGACAAGTCATTTAACGCATCAGCTTGGTCAGGTGCACAGGCAGCCGCAAAGGCTAACTCTTCTGTAACAGTTAAGTACCTATCAGCTGCAACAGATGCAGATTACGCACCGAATATTAAGAAGTTAGTTGATGAGAAGTGCACAATCATTATTGGTGTTGGCTTCTTGATTAACGAAGCAATTGTTGCTGGCGCAAAGGCCAACCCAACAGTTAACTTCGCCATCGTTGACCAAGATGGTCTAGCTGATGGAAAGCGCCTTCCAAATCTAAAGGCAATTCAATTCTCAACTAATGAGTCATCTTTCCAGGCAGGTTACGTTGCAGCTGGCGTATCAAAGACTGGCAAGGTAGCAACATATGGTGGTCTTAACATTCCACCAGTCACAATCTTTATGGATGGCTTTGCTAAGGGTGTAGCTCACTACAACAAGGCAAAGGGCAAGTCAGTTGAAGTTCTCGGCTGGGACATCGCTAAGAAGGATGGAACATTCGTTGGTGGATTCTCTGATTCAGCTAAGGCCCTTCAGATCTCTAAGAACTTCGAACAACAGGGCGCAGATGTAATCTTCCCGGTTGCCGGCGGTCTTGGTGGCGCAACAGCAGGTAACTCACTAACTTCAAAGAAGTCAGTTGTTATCTGGGTTGATACCAATGGATTCATTGCAGCACCTCAGTACCGCAAGGTACTTCTAACATCAGTTGTTAAGGGTGTTGGAACATCAGTTCGTGCCGCTATTGCAGATCAGGCAGCAGGAAAGTTCACAAATACCCCTTACAACGGTAATTTGAAGAATGGTGGAACATCTATTGCTCCATACCATGACCTCATCCGCATGGTTCCTTCGGCACTTCGTAAGGAAGTTACAAAGCTCGGAAACGATATCCGCAATGGAAAAGTTTCTGTAAAGTAACGAATATCTAATAAGAGTGGGTCAGCACTTAGGTGCTGACCCACTTTTATTTTTCAAATGACTTTCTAAAGTGGAGCAAAACTAGTAGATTTACGCACATGTCACTGGAGCTACGTGGGATTACAAAGAGCTTTGGCGCCCTCGTTGCAAATGATGGAATTGATTTAGCTGTCGGTGATGGTGAAATTCACGCAATTCTTGGTGAAAATGGCGCCGGCAAATCGACTTTAATGAATGTTGTCTACGGTCTTCTACAACCTGATGCTGGAACTATTAGTGTTGATGGCAAGACGATAGAGATTAATTCCCCTCTTGATGCTTTGGCTGCCGGAATCGGCATGGTCCACCAACACTTTATGTTAATACCAGTCTTTACCGTGGCAGAGAACATTGTCTTAGGGCATGAGACCACGAAAGGTCTGGGAATGCTTGATCTTGAGGCAGCCCGGAAAGAGATTTTGCGAGTATCGGCAGAGTTTAATTTTGAGATTGACCCTGATGCGCTTGTGGAGAATCTTCCAGTTGGACTGCAACAGAGAGTGGAGATTATTCGCGCCCTTATTTACAAAGCTAAAGTGTTGATTTTAGATGAACCAACTGCTGTCTTAACGCCTCAGGAGACTGATGAGTTACTGCGCAATATGAAGAAGTTAAAGGAACAGGGAACATCGATTGTCTTTATCACCCACAAATTGCGTGAGGTAAAAGAGGCAGCCGATAAGATCACAATTATTCGGCGCGGTAAGGTTGTTGGCACCGCATCTCCATCTGCTAGCCAAGAGGAGCTCGCTTCATTGATGGTAGGACGTCCGGTCTCGCTAGATGTCGCTAAGAAGGTCGCTGAAAAAGGTGAAATCACCCTTGATGTATCAAATTTAACTATCTCTGATCACACAGGTCGCTACTTGGTGCGTAATGTCTCCTTCGAAGTGCGAGCTGGAGAGATTTTGGCGGTAGCTGGCGTGCAAGGTAATGGGCAGTCTGAGTTAGCTGAAGCAATTGTTGGGCTGCAAGAGCACGTTACGGGCAATATCTCTCTGGAAGGTCGCGATATCACGCGTTCCTCAGTACGTGGCGCCTTACATGCTGGCATAGCCTTTGTCCCTGAATCACGCGAAGAAGATGGGCTGATCGGTTCATTTTCGATTGAAGAGAATTTGATTCTGGATTTACATGACCTACCCCCTTATGCCAAAGGGTTAGTTATCTCTCCGACTGTAGTTAGCCTGGAGGCACAGAAGCGTGTGAAGGAGTTTGATATCCGTGCGCAATCTTCCAAAGATAAGGTCTCATCACTTTCAGGTGGCAATAAGCAGAAAGTGGTTTTAGCGCGTGAACTATCTCGACCAGTAAAGCTGGTGGTTGCCTCACAACCAACGCGTGGCCTTGATGTGGGATCGATTGAGTTCGTCCATAAGAAGATTATCGGCGAGCGCGATGCCGGTAGAGCGGTACTTCTCTTTAGTACCGAACTTGATGAAGTATCGGCTCTAGCCGATCGTATTGCCGTCATGTATCGCGGTGAGTTTATTGCCATCGTTCCAGCAGATACTTCACGCGAAGATTTAGGGCTCTTAATGGCGGGGGTTAAAGCATGAAGTTAAAGCAGTTGGTCTTGCCGCTTCTCTCCCTCGGCATGGCGCTCTTTGTGAGCGGTCTACTCGTTGCCTTCTCTGACAATAAAGTTCTAGAACTAAGAGGCCAACCGCTTTCAATGATTGGGATGGCCTTCACTACCGCTGGCGCTGCCTATTGGGCGCTCTTTCGTGGCTCAATCTATGACCCGCAATTAGCCACAGCTAATTTCTTTGAAGGCTTCTACCCTCTCTCTGAAACGATAGTTGCAGCAACTCCATTGATTCTTACCGGTCTCTCTGTCGCTTTAGCCTTCCGAGCTGGCTTATTTAATATCGGAGCTCAGGGACAATTTATTGCAGGAGCTATCGGTGCTAGCTGGATTGGATTTACCTTTGAGCTACCCGTTGTAATTCACTCACTTGCAGCTATTGGTGTAGCTATATTGTTTTCTGGAATTTATGGCGGATTTGTGGGATTTCTAAAAGCTCGTACTGGAGCCCACGAAGTTATCGTCACCATCATGCTTAATTATGTAGCTGGATACTTTCTACTCTGGCTCTTAAGTACAACGGCATTTTTGCGCCCTGGACGCCAAGATCCTCTTGCTCCAGAAGTGCTAGAGAGTGCGCGCTTGCCACAACTCTTTGGCGCAGATTTACGAGCAAATTTTGGTTTCCTCATCGCACTTGCAGTAGCTGGTGCAGTCTGGTGGTTATTAAATAGAAGTACCTGGGGATTTAGATTCCGTGCAGTTGGCGCTAACTCCGCAGCAGCGCGAACCGCTGGTATCTCAGTAGGGCGCGCTACAACTTCGGTTATGTTTATTGCAGGTGGGTTAGCTGGCCTTGGTGGTGCGGTTCAGATCCTGGGCTCTGAACCTGCCATGACTTCCGGCGTTGGTGGAACCTTTGGTTTTGATGCAATCACCGTCGCTCTTCTCGGACGGGCTACGCCATTGGGTACGGTACTGGCGGCACTTCTCTTCGGCGCGCTTCGCGCTGGTGGCTTAACGATGCAAGCTAGTACGGATACGCCTCTTGATTTAGTACTTGTTATTCAAGCGCTGGTCGTTCTCTTTATCGCAGCCCCTGCACTCATGAAGCAGATCTTCAGACTTAAGAATATTGATGGGGGCGAGACCATCGCTTCGAAGGGATGGAACGGTTAATGAGTACTACCGAACTTCGCTCGCTCTCAGCTCCAGAACGGCGCAGAAAACGCGGCATCATAACTATGGGCGTCCTTGCCGCCTTTGGGTTAATTGTCTTTGCCATTCTTCCTAAAGATAGCGCACCAGTTACCTATAGCTTTGTACTTGGCAATGAGTGGGTCTTAATTAAGGAGTGGATTGTTAACTCCAAGAGTGGCTCCTTTGGCTTCTCATTCTTATCACTATTAGCCATTGCGCTGGCGGTGGTGCAATTTAGAGCACGTAAGACAATTCGCTTGGCTAGTGCGCTCTTTAGCTTCTCCTTTTTAATGTCCTTTCTCTGCTGGGCAGCAGCTGGCAAATTCATCCCATTTACCGGCCTACTACAGGGCGCGTTAATCCTCTCAGTCCCATTGATCTTCGGCGCCATGGCTGGGGTTCTCTCCGAGCGATCTGGCGTAATCAATATTGCCATTGAAGGACAGCTTCTAGCAGGCGCCTTTATGTCAGGGGTAGTCGCCTCTCTGATGCAAAACACTTGGGCTGGTCTATTGATTGCCCCATTCGCAGGCGCGGCTATCTCTTGGTTACTCGCCGTATTCGCCATTAAATATGGCATCGATCAAGTCGTTCTTGGCTTCGTTCTTAACGTATTAGTTATCGGTTTGACCTCATTTCTATATAAGAAATTACTTATTCCATACCAAGCAACCTGGAACTCTGGTGGAACCTTCGCCCCAATAGAAATTCCAATACTGTCCAAGATTCCAGTAGTTGGACCTATTCTCTTTAGTCAGAGCATTATCGTCTACCTAATGTATGTAGTAGTCATCGTTATTCATGTGGCTCTCTTCAAGTCACGCTGGGGCTTACGTACTCGCTCTGTCGGCGAGCATCCAACTGCCGCTGAATCTGTGGGTATCGATGTCAATAAGGTGCGATTTAGAAATGTCATCATCGCTGGTGCGGTAGCTGGTCTCGGTGGTGCTTTCTTTACACTTGGCGCCGTCGGTGCATTTAATAAAGAGATGACTGCTGGTAAAGGTTTTATCGCACTTGCTGCCCTAATCTTTGGTCGCTGGAGTCCGCTCGGTGCAGTTGCTGCAGCGCTCATCTTTGGCTTTGCCGATAACTTGCAAGGGCTCCTTACAATTATCGGTACTCCAATTCCATCTGAATTTATGTTGATGGCGCCTTACATAGCCACAATCATCGCCGTCTCTGGCTTTGTCGGAAAAGTTCGAGCGCCGGCAGCTGACGGCATCGCTTATAGACGCGGCGGCGGGTCACGTTGATGGAGATTGATTGGGATTTACTTCGCTCGCAAGCGTTGGATGCTATGAAGAAGGCCTATGTTCCATATTCAAAGTTTCCTGTGGGTGTAGCAGCGCTAGTCGATGATGGACGTATCGTCACTGGCTGCAATGTGGAAAATGCTAGTTATGGATTGACCTTATGTGCCGAATGTGGATTGGTCTCATCCCTGATTGCTTCAGGTGGCGGGCGCTTAATCGCCTTTGCTTGCGTTGATATCAATGGCGCTCCGCTAATGCCATGTGGCCGCTGTCGTCAGTTACTGCAAGAACATGGTGGCTCTAATTTGCAGTTAGCAACCGATCAAGGTGTAAAGCCACTTTCAGAGTTACTTCCGTGGGCTTTTGGCCCGGAAGAAATTTCAGATCGCCTTAAGTGAGATTTGCCCTGCATGATTGAGCCATTTGCTGCTGTCGAAATTATCTCCGCCAAGCGTGATCGTAACGAGCTTAATGATCTGCAAATTGATTGGGTTATCGACGCCTATACCCGCGGGGTAGTTGCAGATGAGCAGATGTCAGCGCTTCTCATGGCGATATTGTTAAATGGCATGAACTCTCGCGAAATTTCACGATGGACCAATGCGATGATCAATAGTGGAGAGCGCATGAACTGGTCAGCGCTGGATAGAAAGACAGTTGATAAACATTCCACAGGGGGAGTAGGAGATAAAATTACTTTGCCCCTTGCTCCCTTAGTTGCCGCATGCGGTGGAGCTGTTCCACAGTTATCTGGTCGCGGTCTTGGTCATACTGGTGGAACTCTCGATAAACTCGAATCTATTCCAGGTTGGCGCGCCTTCCTTTCAAATGAAGAGATGCTGAAAGTTTTGCAAGAAACCGGCGCGGTTATCTGTGCTGCAGGAGCTGGGCTAGCGCCCGCTGATAAGAAGTTATATGCCTTACGCGATGTCACGGCAACCGTTGAAGCCATTCCATTAATTGCCTCCTCCATTATGAGTAAGAAGATTGCCGAGGGAACTTCGGCGTTAGTGCTAGATGTTAAGACCGGCAGCGGTGCCTTCATGTCAGATCCAGCCAAAGCAGCTGAGTTGGCCCGCACCATGGTGCAACTTGGCAAAGATGCGGGAGTAAATACTCGTGCGCTAGTTACGGCGATGGATATTCCACTTGGATTAACTGCTGGCAATGCTTTGGAAGTGGCTGAATCGGTAGAAGTTTTGGCAGGCGGCGGACCCGCTGATGTAGTTGAGTTAACAGTTATTTTGGCGCGTGAGATGCTAGATGCTGCAGGAATTTCTGGCAAAGATCCTGCTCTGGCTCTGCGAGATGGCAGTGCGATGGATCATTGGCGGCGCATGATTAAGGCGCAAGGTGGAGATCCAGATGCCACCCTTCCGGTTGCTCGCGAACAGCATGTACTCCTCGCAGCTAACTCTGGAACCATAACAACGATGGATGCTATGAAGATTGGAGTTAGCGCTTGGCGCCTCGGAGCCGGGCGTTCAAAGCAGGGAGAGGCGGTGCAGGCAGGAGCGGGAGTTGTTATGCATGCCAAGCCAGGGGATTACATTAAAGCTGGCGCTCCACTTCTGACTTTGCATACCGATGAGCCGCTGCGCTTTGCGCGCGCTCTTGAGATACTAGAGGGCGCCATAACGATTGTTGAAGGTGGGACCGTAGTACGCCTACCTCTAGTACTGGAGAGAATTCTCGGATGAGTAATTTAACTAAGCAGCCAACAGCTGAACAGATTAAGCGCTTACCAAAGGCGCTCTTACATGATCACCTAGATGGTGGGCTTCGTCCACAAACGATAATCGATATTGCGCAAGAGATTGGCCATCCTCTTCCAACTACAGATGCCACAGAACTTGCAGAATGGTTTCGCTCATCTTGCGATTCCGGTTCCTTGGTTCTGTACCTTGAAACATTTTCCCACACAGTTGCGGTTATGCAGCGCCGCGAAGATATCCACCGGGTGGCGCGCGAATGTGCTGTTGATTTAGCGCGTGATGGAGTTGTCTATGCTGAAGTTCGTATGGCACCCGAACTGCTTACCGAGAAAGGTTTAACTCTCTCTCAAGTAATTGAATCGATGTTGGAAGGTTTTCGTGCCGGAGAAGTGGAAGCCAAGAATGAATCCAGAGTTATTAGAGTGACTCTTCTTTTATGTGGCATGCGCCAAAATAATCTTTCTCAAGAGGTAGCAGAACTCGCTGTTAAGTATCGCGATCAAGGAGTTGTTGGTTTTGATATCGCCGGTCCCGAGGATGGTTTTCCACCAAGTGATCAATTAGATACCTTCGAATACTTAAGGCGCGAAAATGCCCATTTCACAATTCATGCTGGAGAGGCCTACGGTCTTCCCTCAATCTGGGAAGCGATTCAGCTCTGTGGGGCAGAACGCCTCGGACATGGTGTGCGAATCATTGATGATATTGATTTCAACCATACCCCGGCTCGCCTGGGCCGGCTATCGGCCTATGTCCGCGATCGCCGGGTCCCGCTAGAGATGTGCCCATCTTCAAATATCCAAACCGGCGTTACCGATTCATTTGCCAACCACCCGTTAGCTAAGCTCTCCAAATTACGTTTTCGCACCACGATTAATACCGACAACCGTTTAATGTCGGCAACATCGATGTCTAATGAGATGACGCAGATGGTTAACCAATGTGGCTGGACCTTCCAAGATCTGCAACGCGTAACTATCAATGCTCTGAAGAGCGCCTTTATCCCCTTTGAGGAGCGCTTGGCGATAATTGAAGGCGTTATAAAACCCAACTTTGCCCGAATTTCAGAGGAGTAGAGAGTTAAATCCCGATCGTGTGCCAGACCGTTTTCTGCTCCATGAATGCAAGTATTCGAGATGGCGTTAATTTTCCATCTGCAATGTAGAAGCGCTTTAGATTTTGCGCCCCTGCCACCTTGAGATCTGCTCGCTTCGCCTTGGCAATCGCTGAGATATCAAAACCATCTACATCCATGTGAGAAGCTGCCCATGGTGCTAACTCATCGAGAGAGCCAGTCAAAATATTGATTACACCGGGATGAAGATCACTTGTTGCCAGCACTTCTGCAAAAGTCATGGCCGGGACGCTTAAGCCACCAGAAAGTAAAGCAATAACCGAGTTGCCTGATACTACGGCTGCTGCGATGGCATCAATAAAATCAATAAATGAATCCGCAGCAGCAACTACGACTACACCTAGAGCTTCAGGAATTGTGAAGTTGTAATATGGGCCTGCCACCGGATTAGTTGCACCACTGACCGCTGATAACTTATCGCTCCAGCCCGCATACCAAACCCAACGATCGATAGCTACACTAACCATAGCCTGCGCTTTAAGCGGGGTCGTGGCAGATGTTGCAGCAATTTCAGCGGCAAACTGTTCTGATCGACCTTCCAGCATCTCTGCGATGCGATAAAGAATCTGTCCTCGGTTATAAGCAGTAGCTTTTGCCCAGCCATGTTGCGCGGCTCGAGCAGCAGTAACGCTATCGCGTAGATCTTTACGTGAAGCAAGACATGGATTTGCTATGAAGTGGCCCTTCTTGGAGAGCACTTCAAAGACTCTTCCTGATTCACCTCGTGGAAATGCACCATTAATAAAAAGTTTGTAGGTCTTCTTAACTTCAATACGATTGGCAGCAGTCATTTACTTGCCCCCGCTCTCTTTACCAGTCTTCAGGTATGCGGCAAGCCCATGCTTGCCACCTTCGCGACCCCAGCCTGATTCTTTATAACCTCCAAATGGAGAGGTGGCATCAAACTTATTAAAGGTATTTGCCCAAATCACGCCCGCGCGCAACTGCTGGGATACCCACAAGATTCGTGAACCCTTCTCGCTCCACACTCCGG
Organism: uncultured Candidatus Planktophila sp.; assembly: GCA_964463845.1. GTDB lineage: Bacteria > Actinomycetota > Actinomycetes > Nanopelagicales > Nanopelagicaceae > Planktophila. The sequence continues at coordinate 35,667 of CAYXDT010000003.1, forward strand.
CGGAGAGACCAAAAGGAGTGTTATTGGCCTTGTCAATGGCCTCTTGAGGTGTGCGGAAGGTAAGCACTGAAAGCACAGGGCCAAAAATCTCTTCCTGAGCAATTCGGTGCGCCTGCGTAACTCCAGTAAAGATAGTTGGAGCAAACCAGAACCCCTTATCTGAGAGGTTACATTGCGGGCTCCAGCGCTGTGCCCCTTCTGAATCTCCGACAGCTGCAAGTTCACGAATCTTATTTAATTGCTCGCGCGAGTTGATTGCCCCGAGATCAGTATTCTTATCGAGTGGGTCGCCTACGCGAATTTTAGCCATCCGCACCTTTAATTTTTCAATGACTTCCTCAGCGATGCTCTCCTGCAGAATCAGGCGTGATCCTGCGCAGCAGACATGTCCTTGGTTGAAGAAGATTCCATTAACTATTCCCTCGACAGCCTCATCAATAGGGGCATCATCGAAAACAATATTGGCACCCTTGCCACCTAATTCTAGTGTCGCTTTTTTATCTGTTGCAGCTATTGCGCGGGCAATCTTCTTACCAACCTCAGTAGATCCAGTAAAGGCAATCTTATGAATACCCGGGTGGTTAACCAGAGTTGCTCCGGTACTACCATCACCTGTGACTATATTGACCACGCCATCTGGTAGCTCTGCTTGCCGACAGACCTCAGCAAAGAGTAAGGCGGTTAGGGAGGTAGTCTCTGCAGGCTTTAATACAACTGTATTTCCAGTTGCAAGAGCTGGTGCAACTTTCCAGGCAAGCATGAGCAATGGAAAATTCCAGGGAATTATCTGACCGGCTACGCCATGCGGCTGCGGCGAGTGTCCAAGCCCTGCAAAATCTAATTTATCGGCCCAGCCTGCATGATAAAAGAAATGTGCTGCGACAAGAGGAATATCAATATCTCGAGTTTCACGAATTGGTTTACCGTTATCAAGCGTTTCTAGAACTGCAAATTCACGTGCTCGTTCCTGCAAGATGCGTGCAATTCGATAGAGGTATTTTCCGCGCTCTTTACCTGAAAGTTTCGACCATGTCTTGGTATAGGCCTTCTGCGCAGCTGTGACCGCTTTATCAACATCTGATGCAGAGCCAAGTGAGATGTGGCTTAAAGTCTCTTCAGTTGCAGGATTAATTGTTGGAAAGTGCTTCTTGCCAGCGACAAAAGAGCCGTTTATAAAGTGGCCATACTTAGGCTTGATGGTGACAATTGCGCGAGATTCCAGTGCCGGAGCATATTCAAAAGTCATTATCAGCAGCCTCTATTAGTCGATGGTCACGTAGTTAGGGCTAGCGTAGTAGCCATCGTCCATTTTCATGCGTTGCATCAGCAAATCATTGAGTAGGGCGCTTGCGCCGATTCTAAATAGTTCAGGTTTGAGCCACTCGGGCCCGGCGATCTCATTGACGAGGACTAACTGCTTGATGGCATCTTTTGTGGTGCGAATCCCTCCTGCAGGCTTTACGCCAATACGACGCTCTGTAAGTGAGTAAAAATCTCGCACCGCCTCGAGCATGACAAGAACAACAGGGGGAGTCGCCGCCGGAGCAACTTTGCCAGTAGAGGTCTTTATGAAGTCAGCCCCAGCCAACATCGCTAAATAAGATGCTCGTCGCACGCTATCGTAAGTAACCAGTTCGCCAGTTTCAAAAATTACTTTAAGATGTGCTTTCTCACCACAGACCTCTCGAATCTTTACGATTTCATCGAAGACCAGCCCAAGTTTGCCGCTTAAGAAAGCGCCACGATCAATTACCATATCAATCTCTACAGCTCCTGCATCTAGCGCATCCTGCGTATCTCGAATCTTTACCTCGATTGAGGCGCGTCCTGATGGAAAGGCTGTTGATACTGCAGCGACAGGAACTTTCTCACCACCAATAGAATCTAAATGTTTGCGGGCGATAGCGACCATATCGTTATAGACGCAGATAGCTCCAACGCTTGGGACTGTGGGATCTGTGGGATCAGGCCGAACGGCTTTGGAGCAGAGCGCCCTGATTTTGCCCGGAGTGTCGGCGCCTTCCAAAGTCGTGAGGTCAACCATTGAAATTGCAGTATCAATAGCCCAACGTTTACTAGAATTCTTGATAGAGCGCGTTGCCAGCATGGCAGCCCGTGATTCTGCACCTACCTGGTCTACACCAGAAAGTTGATTGAGAAAATTAAGTAATGACTTCTCAGTGCCATCAACTAGTCCGTAGAAGCTCATGACAGGAATTCTTTCAGAGGCCCACGAATCTCGTCGAGTAATTTCTGTGATTCACCCGACGTGGCTGTGACAACTTCTATGTAGCACTTTAGCTTCGCCTCTGTTCCAGAAGGACGAATAATTATGCGTATTCCACCGGCCAACCAGATACGAAGGCCATCTGTGGGTGGAAGTCCATCTGTGGGTTGGGCTAGATCATCGATAGAAGTTACCACACGGCCAGCAATCCCTTTAGGTGGGCTCTGCCGAAGGTTTTTAAGTAAAGCTGCGATAGCGGAGATATCAGATACGCGAATTGAAATCTGTTCTGTGCCATGGAAGCCTTCCCTATCCCAGACTTGTCTGAGCAAATCATTGAGAGTTAAGCCCTCTGCCTTGAGATCTGCAGCAATCTGCGCCAAGAAGAGGGCTGCAGATATGCCATCTTTATCATTTACCGTCTGGGAATCAACGCAGTATCCAATAGCTTCTTCATATCCAAAGGCCAGATTCTCAATCTTGGCTAGCCATTTAAAGCCAGTGAGGACCTCTTTAAAATCGATTCCGTAGTGTTTCGAAATTTTCTTAAGAGCAGATGATGAAACTATCGAGTTTCCAAAAGTCCCCTTGGGTTGTGAACGAGCGATCCATTCACCCAAAATTATGCCAATCTCATCGCCTCGCAGCATTCGCCAATTGCCCGATTCATCAGGAATTGCGGCAGCGCATCTATCGGCATCGGGATCATTGGCGATTACTAAATCAGCGCCAAAATCTCGAGCCTTCTTTAGCGCTAAGTCAATCGCTCCGGGCTCCTCAGGATTAGGAAAGGCAACTGTTGGAAAGTCAGGATCTGGAGCACATTGTTCATCTACCAAAATCAAGGTAGCAAAACCAGCATGGTTAAAGACTCTTTGAATCGTCTCAGTACCAACTCCATGCATCGCGGTGTAGACCACTTTTATATCAGCTGGGCGGGGCGCTAATGCGCTGGTGCGCCTTATATATTCAGATAACACATCTTCACCCAAGATAACCCAGTCGCGTGCGCGAGGAAGTGATTTAACTGATTGCACTGCAGCGATATCAGCGGCCATCAAAGTATCTGTTGGAGTAATTATCTGAGAGGCGCGATAGTCGATGCCATCTGCAAGTGGTCCGATGTAAACCTTGTAGCCATTATCTTCTGGCGGATTGTGGCTGGCGGTGACCATGACTCCGATATCGCATTTTAAATGTGCAGTGGCAAAGGCCAATACAGGTGTCGGTAGTGGTCTAGGCAAGAGATAGACCTTCATACCTGCGCCGCTAAATATTTCCGCACTTTCAAAGGTGAAATCTTCAGAGCCATATCTGGCATCGCGACCGATCACCACAGAGCTCATACCCCTTGCCTTCATGTAAGCAGCAATTCCTGCAGCAGTTCGGGCGACTACCGCACGATTCATACAAGAAGGGCCAGGACCAATAGGCCCACGTAGCCCTGCGGTACCAAATTGCAGAAAGCCATTGAAATACCTGCGTAATGCCGCTTCATCACCGGTGCGCAGCAGATCAGTTAACTGGGCGGCAGTCTTTGAATCAGGATCATCGCTAATCCACTCCTCGACCTCGGCGCGTAGCTTTAAATCCATAAGGGGAAGGCTATCGGGCTTTAGAACAACTTTGGAATAGTTGAGAGAAGCAGCGCACCCATGCGATCGGCAGCTGCTTTTCCAGCTGCAATAACCTCTTCATGATTTAACTTCTCACCAGTAATTCCTGCAGCGGCGTTGGTTACTAGAGAAATTCCCAGAACTTCTGCACCGAGGGCATGTGCGGCAATCGCCTCAGGAACAGTCGACATGCCAACTAAATCCGCGCCCATATTGCGCATCATGGCGATTTCTGCAGGAGTCTCGTAGGTAGGGCCTCGCCAATGAACGTAGACGCCTTCTTCCAAGGAAGAATCGGCACCTCTAACAATTTCTCTAATTCGCTTGCTATAAAGATCTGTTAAATCAACAAATGTGGCACCAGATAATGGTGAGGCAGCGGTCAGTGAGATGTGATCGCGAATCAATACCGGTTGACCGACCTTGTAAGAGGTATTTATACCGCCACAGGCGTTTGTCAGGATAATAACTTTGCATCCTGCTTTAACTGCGGTGCGAACTCCATGTACAACTGGCTCCATTCCTTTACCTTCGTAAAGGTGGGTCCGCCCAAGAAAGACTAAAGCGCGAATAGTTTTGCCGCCTTGAGTTATCTCGTAAGAGCGCACCTTTCCAGAGTGGCCAGCAACTGCTGGTGCAAAGAATCCAGTTAGCTCATGTGCATCACATTCATATACAGGCTGGCCTAAAGCATCTGCGGCGCTGACCCATCCTGAACCCATAACGAGTGCGACATCATGAGTTGGATAGCCGGTGCGCTGGGCAATCTCCGCTGCAGCGGCAGTAGCAGCTGCTAGCGGATCGGTATAGAGAAGATCAGGAGGCGTCATGCCTCAATAATGTCACAGAGAACCGTGCCACTTGCCACAGTCTCTCCGATAACTGCACGTAAATTCTTAATCACACCGCTGCGATGGGCGTTCAGTGGCTGCTCCATCTTCATCGCCTCTAAAACAATTATGAGATCGCCCACTGCAACGGTATCTCCCTCATTTACCGCAACTTTTACTACAGTTCCTTGCATTGGACTAGTAAGCCCGCTGCCTGCCCCACCACCGATCGTTGCTGCCTTGGCGCGATGGCGTTTTACAACAGGCTCTGGTGCATGAAGTTGAATCTCAAAGCGCTTGCCATTTACCTCTGCCACTAATTTCTCTGCGGCGATATGAGTTTGAATCTGATGTGCGGGTGCGACAAAGGCTGGAATATCATTTTTAAATTCATTTTCAATATAACTTGTATAAATCTTAAAATCTTCCGTAAAGGCGGGATCTTCCAAGATAGCGCGATGAAAAGAGATTGCAGTTGCCAATCCACCGACTTCAAATTCAGCTAAGGCACGACGGGCTCGCTCTATCGCTTCTGCGCGAGTTGCCCCAGTGACAATTAACTTGGCAAGGAGAGAGTCAAAGTTTCCACCAATAACATCGCCGCTTCTAAATCCTGCATCTACTCGTACACCTGGACCGGTAGGTAAGTTCCAGGTTGTGATTCGGCCAGGAGCCGGGAGAAATGAGCGCCCTGGATCTTCTCCATTAATTCGAAACTCCAAACTGTGGCCCCGAATTTCTGGATCTGTGAAAGCTAGTTTTTCTCCCGTAGCAATCCGGAATTGTTCTCGCACTAAATCAATACCAGTGACCTCTTCCGATACTGGGTGCTCAACCTGTAGGCGGGTATTGACCTCCAAAAATGAGATAGTGCCATCATTACCAATTAGGAACTCACATGTACCGGCACCGATGTAACCAGCCTCTTTCATGATTGCCTTGCTTGAATTGTAGAGCTGGTCTATCTGGGCTTTCGTTAAGAATGGGGCAGGGGCTTCTTCAACCAATTTTTGGTGGCGCCGCTGCAAAGAGCAATCACGTGTGGAGATAACTACTGCGTTGCCATGTTGATCAACTAATACCTGTGTCTCAACATGTCGCGGTTTATCAAGGTACTTTTCAACAAAACACTCACCTCTGCCAAAACCGGAGATTGCCTCTCGGACTGCTGATGCATAAAGCTCGGGAATCTCTTCCAAGGTACGAGCTACCTTAAGTCCGCGGCCTCCGCCACCAAAAGCTGCCTTGATTGCAACAGGCAGGCCATGTTCTTTTGCAAAAGCTAATACTTCATCGGGTCCATTTACTGGATCCTTTGTTCCTGCAACTAGCGGAGCTCCAGCAGTAGCCGCAATTTTGCGAGCAGAAACTTTATCTCCCAGTGCGCTAATTGCAGATGGGGGAGGACCAATCCAAATCAATCCTGCATCGATAACAGCTTGGGCAAAGTTGGCATTTTCAGAGAGAAAACCGTATCCAGGATGGATGGCATCAGAGCCTGATTCGAGAGCAAGGGAAATAATCTTTGGAATATTAAGGTAGGTGTTCTTCGCTACAACACCTTGCAATGAATATGAAAAGTCTGCACTCGCAGCGTGTAGAGAATCCCGATCTTCTTCAGAGTAGATGGCAACTGATTCCAAACCGTGATCCTTGCAAGCTCTAATTATGCGCAGCGCAATCTCACCGCGATTGGCAATTAAGACGCGCTTCACGAGAAAGCCTTCACTTGTGGCCAGGTATAGCCCAGTTGTTTTATGGCACTGCGAAGAAAGGGCATAGATATACCAACCACATTTGTATAGTCACCCTCAATACTTGGAATGAAGGCAGAGCCAAAACCATCAAGAGTAAATCCACCGGCAACATTTAGCGGCTCACCCGAAGCGACATAATCTGCGATCTCTTCGCCGCTCATCTCTGAAAAGGTCACCTTGGTGCTAACTCGATCAGCAATTTCAATACCTTTCGCGGTATCGATAATGCAATGACCCGTATGCAAAATACCTGATCTCCCACTGATTTTTTCGGCCCGCTCTACTGCCACGCTTGCACTACCTGGCTTTCCGAAGGAGATGCCATCTACATCAAAGGTGGAGTCACACCCGATGATGATTGCGGGATAGTCGATTAACTCTCTCACCGTATGCGCCTTAGAAATTGCTAGCGCAATGACCATATCTGCCGGAGTCATAGCGTTGAAGAAATCAGTCTCTTCATCGACATGGCTCACGATGACCGTTGGTTTGAGCCCTGCATCTTCTAGCAGGCGACGGCGCGAAGTTGATTGCGATGCGAGGACTATGCGTGGCATTTATTCAAACCTGCGGGCGCCAAAGGTTATTTGGTGGGGTAGTGGTTGGCGTAATTGGGGCAGGCCAAAGACGCTCCGCTTAATCACTGGTTTGAGGGAGACTGCCTTATGTTCAGCCAGAATTGCGTTAAGAACTAAGAGCTCTTCTGGAGTCGGCTCTCCTGAGGTAACAGTAAATTTCATCTTAGAGTGGGATATTTCCGTGTTTGCGAGCAGGCAAGATATCTCGCTTAGTCTTGAGAGTCCGGAAAGCCTTGGTTATATATTGGCGGGAATCCTCTGGTTCGATAACGCTATCGATAGTGCCACGTTCTGCGGCTAAGTATGGATTTGAAAACTTCTCGGTATATTCATTAATTAACTCTGTGCGCTTGCCTTCCTGATTATCAGCCTCAGCAAGTTCTTTGCGGTAGAGAATATTTACCGCACCTTGTGCACCCATTACCGCGATTTCCGCAGTTGGCCAAGCAAAGTTGATATCACTTCCCAGATACTTTGATCCCATAACTATGAAAGCGCCACCGTAGGCCTTGCGAGTAATTAGAGTTACTAGAGGAACTGAAGCTTCGGCATAGGCATAGAGTAATTTTGCGCCTCGCCTAATGATTCCATTCCACTCTTGCTCTGTGCCAGGCATAAAGCCGGGCACATCTACCAAGGTCAAGATAGGAATATTGAAGGCATCACAGAAGCGCAGAAAACGAGCTGCTTTCTCAGATGAATTAATATCCAGTGTTCCAGCAAGTTGTGAGGGTTGATTAGCTATTACGCCAATTGATTGGCCTTCGATACGCGCAAAACCTACAACTATATTTGGCGCGAAAAGCGCATGTACTTCTAGAAATTCGCCCTCATCAACAATAGTCTCAATTAAAGTTTTCATATCGTATGGCTGATTAGGGCTATCTGGAATAAGAGTGTTAAGCGCCAAATCTGGCCCACTCTTCTCTAAAGTTTCAGTAGCTGGCAGGACTGGAGAGCCATCCATATTGTTCGAAGGAAGATATGAAAGGAGGGCTTTCACATAATCGATGGCATCGGCCTCGGAATCTGCCATGTAATGAGCATTTCCTGATTTAGTGTTATGAGTTAGAGCTCCACCTAGCTCTTCCATACCAACATCTTCACCTGTAACTGTCTTAATCACATCAGGTCCAGTAATGAACATGTGCGAGGTTTCCTTGACCATTACGGTGAAATCAGTGAGCGCTGGAGAGTAGGCCGACCCACCTGCACAAGGTCCAAGAATTAGTGAAATCTGTGGAATTACTCCTGATGAGCGGGTATTTAAGCGAAAGATTTTTCCGTAGCCATTAAGTGATGCCACACCTTCTTGGATGCGAGCACCGCCTGAGTCATTTATACCAATGAGCGGGATACCTGATTTGAGAGCAAACTCGGCAATTTTCACAATCTTTTCTGCATGCACTTCACCGAGTGAACCGCCAAAGACCGTGAAATCTTGCGAGTACAAAGCTATAGGTCGGCCATCTACTGTGGCAGTTCCTATAACCACGCCGTCACCGTATGGGCGGTGTGCATCCATCCCAAAATTAACAGTGCGATGCCTAGCAAATTCGTCAATTTCGGTAAATGAATCAGGGTCAACGAGCATGTCAATACGCTCTCTCGCTGTTGCCTTGCCTTTGGCATGCTGTTTATCAACGGCGCGAGCAGATCCTGCATGAACTGCTTCATCGATGCGTTCGCGAAGGTCTTCAATTTTTCCTCCGGTGGTATGCAGATCTGGGCTCATGAACATAAGGTACTAGCCGTGAGTATAGATAAGCCAAGCCCGCCACTAGATTCTGCGCTGATCTCTGAAAAAATCTCGCGATACTGGCGAGTAAGCGTGGTTGAAGTCACCGGCTCAACACAAAATGATTTAAGTCATTCTGCTAATCAGAAATCATCTCTAACCGGCAGTGTTTTGATTGCAAATTATCAAAGCTCTGGTCGCGGTCGGTTAGATCGTTCATTCAGAGCGCCTGCATCATCTGCACTTACTCTCTCAATTTACTTGACTCCACTTGTCGAAAAATCTGAGTGGAGTTTTATTCCACTCCTTACTGGATTGAGCGCAGTTATAGCCTTAAAAAAACTGGATTCGAATTTAGAGCCTTCACTTAAGTGGCCTAATGATCTGCAGATAAATGGTAAGAAGATTGGTGGAATTTTGGCAGAGGCTACTTCAGAGGGTATTGTGATTGGAATCGGTGTAAATGTTGCGATGACGCAAGAGCAACTTCCAGTACCTCATGCTTCCTCGCTACTGCTAGAAGATTTTGCCTGCCTTGATCGCAACCTAATTACGAGTGAGTTTTTAAATACTTTTCAAGATTTATGCGAACGCTGGCAAGGTGGTGAGGATTTACGGCACCTGTATTTGGAGAGTTGCGCAACAATTGGGCTGACGATTCGCGCTGAATTACCAAACGGCGCTGCCATAACGGGCAAAGCCCACGATATCTCCCGTAGGGGTGAGTTAATTCTGGAGAGCGGCTTGCGAGTATCAGTTGGAGATGTAATTCATCTACGATAGTCAGGTGAGCAGACCATTTCCCAAGGTTGGAGTGATCGGGGCAGGGCAGTTGGCTCGAATGATGGTGGCACCAGCAGCGGCCTTGGGAGTCGATTTAATTCTCTTTGCAGATTCAGCAGCAGATTCTGGTGCGCAAATTGCAAAACATCAGATAGGCGATTACAAAGATCTAGATACCTTGAAAGAGTTTGCCAGCCAATGCGATCTAATTACCTTTGAACATGAGCTAGTTCCCCTCTCTGTCATTAAGGGGCTAGAGGCAGCTGGTATCTCTGTCTTTCCATCCTCTCGCGCCTTTGTCTATTCCCAAGATAAGGCGGAGATGCGCGCAAAGTTAAGTGACTTCCCTGCCCCTGCTTGGAAAGTAGTTACTAAAACTTCAGAGGTGGAACGCTATCCACTCATCGCAAAGGCCATCTCTGGGGGTTATGACGGACGAGGAGTTTGGAGAGTTAACTCTCAAGATGAGTTAGGTGAGCTTTTAAAGAGTTCACCTAAGTTGCTGATTGAGGAGTTGATCTCATTTGACTCTGAGATTTCTGTGATGGTGGCGCGATCGCCACATGGCCAGGCCACAACTTGGGCACCTACTCAGACGATTCAAGAAGATGGAATTTGTGTAACGACTATTGCACCAGCACCAGGCATATCACCTGAGCTAGCTGAAAAGGCGCAGCAGATGGCGCTAGATATTGCAGGGGTTGTCGGGGTTGTTGGAGTCATGGCAGTGGAGATGTTTATTAAGGGTGAAAAGATTTACATTAATGAGTTAGCTATGCGCCCACACAACTCGGGACACTGGACAATTGATGGGGCGCGTACCAGCCAATTTGAACAACATCTACGGGCCATCCTTGACCTTCCACTCGGTGATCCCAGCATGACGGCAGATTTTGCAGTCATGGGAAACCTCTTAGGGGGCGCAAAAACAGATATGTATCGCCCTTACCTTCACTTAATGGCGCGCAATCCGGCCTTGAAGTTTCATCAGTATATGAAAGAGATACGTATTGGGCGCAAAGTCGGTCATGTTACCGCGGTAGGTAACGACCTCGTACAATTATCTTCTGATGTGCACCATGCACAGCAATATATGAGTGGAGAAATTGATGAGTAATAGCGCTGATGTAGCAATCATCATGGGCTCGGATTCTGATTGGCCAATTTTGTTGGATGCTGCCAAAGTCCTTGATGAGCTTGAGATTTCCTACACAGCAGATGTGATTTCAGCTCATCGCATGCCGGATGAGATGTCTGCCTTTGCTAAGGGCGCTGCCGGTAAGGGCTATAAGGTAATAATTGCAGGAGCAGGCGGGGCTGCACATCTACCTGGAATGGTTGCATCCCTAACCACTCTTCCTGTAATTGGAGTTCCAGTGCCTTTGAAGAATTTAGATGGAATGGACTCATTACTTTCCATAGTGCAGATGCCAGCTGGGGTTCCAGTTGCGACAGTTGGGATTGGCAGTGCAAAAAATGCTGGCCTCCTGGCTGCCCGGATTTTAGCCACATCAGATATTTCACTATCTGCGCGCGTAGCTAAAGCGCTAGCTGATTTAAACGTTGAGGCAAAGGCTAAGGGCGCTAAGTTAAAGGCCAGCCGCGATCAAAAGACTGGCTTTTAATCCGTTCTACCTAAGGCATGAACGCGCCATCCGGCAGCGCGCCACAAGTTTCGATCTAAAGCGTTACGGCCATCAATTACAAACTTTGACTTAACTAGCTGGCCAATTACCGCCGGATCTAGCTCTCGATACTCTTTCCACTCCGTCAGATGCAAGATTGCATCGGCACCCTTAACGGCATCACTTACCTTCTCTTGATATTCAAGATTTGGGAATCGTTTGCGGGCAGGCTCAATACCTTTTGGATCGTGCACAACAACTTGTGCTCCGGCCGCTTGCAGCTGGGCTGCAATATCAAGTGCTGGGGAGTCTCGTACATCATCACTATCTGGCTTAAAGGTAGCCCCGAGAACAGCAATCTTGTACTGAGTTAAATCTTCAGAGAGATCAGCGCGGACCACATCAATGACACGTTGTCTGGCTCGCAAGTTAATGGCGTCAATCTCACGGAGAAATTCGAGGGCTTGATCTGCGCCCAACTCTTGCGCTCTTGCCATAAATGCACGAATATCTTTAGGAAGGCAACCGCCTCCAAAACCAATGCCGGCTTGCAGGAATCTACTTCCGATACGTGGGTCGTACCCAATCGCCTTTGCAAGGACCGTGACATCGCCACCAGCTGCTTCACAAACTTCCGCCATCGCATTGATAAATGAAATTTTTGTAGCAAGGAAGGAGTTTGCTGCAACTTTAACCAACTCGGCAGTAGGTAGATCCGCACGGATCCACGGTGTTCCTAAATCAATGATTGGCTTGTAGACATCTTTTAGAATCTCTTCCGCGCGATTATTGGCAACACCAACTACGAGGCGGTTGGGAGTGAGGGTATCTTCTACTGCAAATCCCTCGCGTAGAAACTCCGGGTTCCAGGCTAGATCTGCTTGAGGCGCAACTGTTGCTAGTAACTCACGAAGGGCTTGAGCGGTACCAACTGGAACTGTGGATTTACCAACTACGAGGGCTCCTTCCTTTAGATAAGGAGCGATTGCTGAAACTGATGAGCGAACGTAGGTTAGGTCAGCTGCCAACCCATCTTTACTTTGTGGGGTACCGACACAGATGAAGTGCACATCGGCATCAGCTACCGCTGCAAAATCGGTAGTAAAGGAGAGACGTCCAGTCTTCATCTCCTGCGCTAGCAAGGTATCGAGTCCTGGCTCATAGAATGGCAATTCACCGCGCGAAAGTAGTTCTACCTTTGACTGATCGGTATCAACGCCTACGACCTCAAAACCAAGCGAGGACATACATGCTGCATGGGTGGCGCCTAGATAGCCGCAGCCAATTACAGAGAGCTTCAAAGTCATGCGGGGAGTCTATTGCAGAAGGCTAAGAAACTTGCTCTTTGAAACTACTTCTTGGGAGCGCAGGGATTATCAGCGGCAGTTTTACTCTTAAATTTATCAATTATTACCGGCTTGCTAGAGGATGATGGTTCGGGCTTTACGATATCAAGAAGCGCCTCATCACTACGGATCTTGCTCCAAAGATTCGCTGCTAACTCCTCGTCCCAAATCACAACGGATCCGACTCCAGGGTAGCGTCCATTGGGATTTGCAATCGGTACGGTTAGAGTTCGCACATTTCCAGATGAGAGATTTCGCAGTTGTTTAGCAAGAGTTAGCAGATCATTTTTATCTATTGCAGAGTCCATCTTTACCGAGTCAATTGCAGCGTTATAGAAATTTGTTAACTTAATTGGATTGAGCAGTACGCCACTGCTAGTTGCCTTACGAAGGACTGCACTGACAAATTGCTGCTGGCGCTCCATCCGCCCAATATCGCCGCGTCCATCGTAATCTCGTGTACGCACATACTTCAGAGCTTCTATGCCATTTAAAGTATGTACCCCGGCATCTAAAACAAGATGGCTCTTAGGGTCATCAATGGCGACTTTGGTACAGACTTCGATTCCACCTAACGCATCAACTAGACCAGCAAAGCCAGCAAAACTTATCTCTACATAGTGATCGATCTTCAAATTAGTTTGCGCTTCAATTGTCTGTATCAGTAGCGGTGCGCCTCCAAAGGCATATGCGGCATTTAACTTTCCTGGGCGATCTGGAATATCGGAAACTCCATCGGTGCCCTTATGAGCCGGAATTGTGGTGAGGGTGTCGCGTGGGAGCGAGACTATATAGGCCGAATCACGGCTCTTACTGATGTGGACCAAGAGCATCGTGTCAGAGCGGCCACCTGCTGCTACCGCGGTACTGCCCACTCGAAGGGCTTTTATCTGTTCCCTACTTAATCCTTCTCGGGAATCCGAACCGACTATCAAGTAATTTAGCGCCGCTGAAGTTTTCTCTGGACGATCAGATAGCCCCTTAAAGACATCGATACGAGAAATTTGGCCGCTAACCTGCCCCAAACCCAGCCAAGAGATCGCTGCGATTGCGAGAACACCCAGTGAGAGTGATGTAATTACGCGAATCGCACGAGAAGGTTTCACATCCGTAGGGTACTTGCACGATAGCGTGGAGGGGTTATGTCGACACAGATAGATGAGTTAATTGGCTCACCGCTGCCTGCAATTAGTGTAATTCTTCCCGTACTCAATGAAGAGCGCCACCTTGCTGGAGCTGTGGAATCTATCCTCTCCCAAGATTATCGCGGCCCAGTGGAAGTAATTTTGGCAGTTGGTCCATCAAAAGATGCAACAGAAGAGATCGCCGCAAAACTCGCCCGGGCTGACAGTCGAGTTGTAGTTTTAGAAAATCCTTCGGGCCGAACTGCAGAGGGTTTAAATATTGCGCTAGGCAAATCCAATAATCCAATAATTGTTCGCGTTGATGGCCATTCGCAGATACCTAATAACTACCTCTCACTCGTCGTGGAAATTTTGAAAGAGTCTGGTGCGGTGAATGTAGGTGGAGTTATGGCAGCCGTTGGTATCACGCCCTTTGAACGTGCAGTTGCTGGAGCGATGCGGAGCTCACTTGGAGTTGGATCATCGCGCTTTCATACTGGTGGAGCCGCTGGTGCTGTTGACACCGTATACCTTGGGGCTTTTCGTAGAGCAGCTCTGATTGCAATTGGTGGCTTTGATGAGAAATTTACCAGGGCTCAGGATTGGGAGTTGAATTTTAGATTGCGAGAGAATGGTGGTCTGATTTACTTTGATCCGCGATTACATGTTACCTATCGCCCACGTTCTACAGTTAAAGCACTAGCCAAGCAGTATTTTGAATATGGGCGGTGGCGCCGAGTAGTTTCGCGTCGCCACTCCGGAACAATAAATCTGCGATACCTAGCCCCACCATCTGCTTTGGTGACATTTCTAGCTTCATTGATCTTTGGCCTTCTATTGCAGCCACTTCTACTACTCCCAGCTGCTTTATATCTCCTCTTTACCTTAATCGCTTCTGTGAAAATTGCGACATCGGTATCTGAGTTCATGAGACTTTTACTAATAATCCCAACGATGCACTTCTCATGGGGTGCTGGATTTATCTCTTCACCAAAGACTCTCGCTGCTACATCTGATTGAGCGAGTACTTGCTGCGGTAGCCTTTCGCTCATGGAGAAGCCAGTTGTAATCTACGAACCCTTTGCAGCGGGCTTACCTCCGATGCGGGCATATCTACGCTCTCTTTGGGGGAGGCGAGCTTTTATCTCAGAGTTCTCTCGCTCTGAATTGCGTAAACGAAATTATGGATCTTTCTTCGGCCAGCTCTGGTTGGTACTAAATCCACTTCTACTCTCCGGTGTCTACTTTCTATTAATATTTGTGATTAGCGGGACTAATGATAAAGAGCGATTTGGCCATTTGACTGCCAACTTATTCCTCTTCTACCTAATTGCAAATAGTCTTACTGGAGGCGCGAAAGCAATTACCTCTGGCCAGCGCTTAATCCTCAACACATCCTTCCCAAGAATTATGTTGCCGATATCTGCCACAGTTATTGCGCTATTTAAATTTGTTCCAACCCTCATTGTCTTCGCTGGAATACATGCAGTTATTGGCCTGCCTTATTCGTGGCAGATGTTCTGGGCTATTCCGATATTTTTGATTGCGCTCCTACTCGGATTTGGATTGTCAATTCTGATCTCTTGCATAAATGTTTATTTTCGCGATATTTCAAGCATGTTGCCATATTTAACCCGGAGCCTGCTTTATCTCTCTCCGGTTCTTTATGAGGCGAGTAGCATGTCTGAACAAATAAAAAGTTTTCAGATTGCCAATCCCATATTCTATCTATTGGATTCATGGTCGAAGGTAATGATTTATGCTGAAGCGCCCTCGCGATTTGCCTTAATGCACGCCAGCATTTGGGCAGTAACCATCTTTATTGTTGGAACTTACTTCTTCCTATCTAGGGAGCGTGATTTCGCTGTCCGACTATAACCACCCACATGCCCCGCATGCGCTTGCGGTCTCTGTTAAAGATTTATCTTTAATTTATAAAACCTCAATTGATAAGAAACCAACTCTGAAAGCACAGCTAAGAAGTTTGGGAAGAGGCAAGAAGTATTCACGCACCATCAACGCCCTTGATGGAATTAATATCGATATTCACTACGGCAGCGTTATTGGTGTGATTGGATCAAATGGCGCTGGAAAATCTTCTTTAATGCGTGTTATATCTGGAATTGTTCCTCCCACTAGGGGTCGCGTAGAGATTTACGGCAGCGTCAGCACCCTCCTTGCTTTGGGGGTTGGCTTTAACCCTGAAATGACTGGGCGCGATAACGTATATCTTGGCGGGCTAGCTGCTGGAATGTCGCGCGAAGAGATAGATCAGAGCTTTGAAGCGATTGCAGATTTTTCAGAGCTAGGTGAAGCAATTGATGCGCCAATGCGTACATACTCTTCAGGAATGTATGCCCGGCTAGCTTTCTCGGTTGCGGCAGTAGTTGAGCCAGATATCTTGATTATTGATGAAGCGCTCAGCACTGGAGATGCTAAGTTCAAGGAGAAGAGCCTAAATAGAATTAAAGAGCTCCGTTCCGAGGATAGAGCGCTAATTCTAGTAAGCCATGCTCTTGCCACAATTGAGGATATTTGCAATGAAGTGATTTGGCTAAATAAAGGTTCCCTTATGGCGCGTGGAAATCCAGCCGAAGTAATTGCTGCTTATCGCGTCTTTGTTAATGCAAGAAAGAGCGCATCATCTGATGAGGATGTTTAAAGCTCTAGCACTTGCTGCTGTTCTAGCTATCTCATTGCTCCCTGCAGCAAAGGCTGAACCTCCCGGTACATTTTCATTTACAGGATCTGGGTATGGCCATGGCGTGGGAATGAGTCAGATTGGCGCAAAGGTTCGTGCGCTAAGTGGAGAGAGCGCCACTGCGATTCTTAATTACTATTACAAGGATGTTCAAATTGCTCCGATAGTAGATACCCATACCATCAGAGTTAATCTGGCTAATGCGGTACGTACTGTCTCTTTCGTCAGCGCTACTCCAGAAAGTGTTATTGATATATATCCCGGTGATATTGGCGAGAGTTTGGATATTGCGCCAGTTTTATCGCTGACCACCCGACAAAAAGCAACCTTTAGAGTTGTAGATGGGCTTGCTACCTTTGGAAATTTAGCGGGTAGCGCATTCACAATTCGTTGGCGTGGCCCGAACGCCGTGATGACATTTTCAGAGCCCGGTGAGCGAGCTCGCTACCGGTATGGACAGATGCAGATAAAGATTATTAGGGGCGCTATGGCGGTAACCAACTCTTTAAAGTTGCGCGATGAATATCTACTCGGAATTAGTGAAGTCCCATCTAGTTGGCCACCAGCTGCCCTTGAAGCCCAAGTAATTGCCTCACGCTCCTTTGCTCTCTCCAAGCTAGGGACGATTCGTCCATCATGCGACTGTCATGTCTTTGACCATATCTCAGATCAGAACTTTGTCGGCTATTCAAAAGAGATAGAGCCTCGCTTTGGACAGAATTGGCGGGCGGCAGTTGCCAGAACTCATATTGATTCATCAACTAGTTTGGCGATTCTGGCAAATGGAAAACCAGTACCAGCTTTTTACTCTTCCTCATCAGGAGGTGCTACCCAGAGCACGCGTGATGCCTGGGGTCAGGCTACGCCGCACACCCATTCAGTTGCGGATCCAGGAAGCTTGGATGTAAAACATAATCCTCGCTTTGCATCTTGGACGGCAAGTACCACTCAAGCCCTTGCTGCAAGCGCCTTCCTATTGCCTAACGTTGTATCTCTTGAAATATTAACTCGAAACGCGGCAGGAGCGGTAACAAGTATTAAAGGAATTGCGATGGATGGCTCTTATAAAGTTTTGCGAGGAGATACCTTTAGAAGTCGGGTAAAAATCCCATCACCATACTTTAATTTAATCTAATTTATCTTTAATCAAATAATGATTTAATTAATTCAAAATCAATTTGAGTGAAGAATTGAGTTAAGTCCGCCCCAAGTTCCGCTTCGCATAATTACCTCAAGTGCGCCATCTTGGGAGTTTCGGCGAAATAGTAGATTCGAAGCTCCAGATAGCGTGCCGGCTTTCACAATTTCCCCATCTGGAACTCTTACTTTGGCAGCGGCTGTTATATAAGTGCCAGCTTCAATTACACAGTTATCACCTAAGGAGATTCCCAGGCCAGAGTTGGCACCCAATAGACATTTCTGCCCAACGGAGATGATCTCTTTTCCACCACCACTTAGGGTTCCCATAATGGAGGCGCCACCTCCTACATCAGTTCCGTCACCAACTACTACACCTGCAGATATGCGACCTTCCACCATTGATGTTCCAAGAGTTCCGGCGTTGAAATTTACGAAGCCTTCGTGCATTACGGTCGTGCCCGGCGCTAAATGCGCTCCCAAACGAACGCGATCGGCATCCGCAATCCGCACACCAGAAGGGGAAACATAATCGACCATGCGAGGAAATTTATCGATGGAAAATACTGTGACATGGCCATATTTGGCCTTAAGTGCAGCGCGTATATCTTCAAAGTTTTCGGTAGAACATGGTCCAGCAGATGTCCATACAACATTTGTAAGTAGGCCGAAGATTCCTTCTAGCGATAGTCCATGAGGTTTTACCAAGCGATGAGAGAGGAGATGAAGTCTTAGATATGCATCCAGTGCGCTTTGTGGAGCCTTACTAATATCAATTTCAAGAGAGACTAATTCACGATCTACTTGGCGTATCTCATCTTTGCCAACTAAGGCCATCAATCGCGCATCAGGAGTTCCAGATATTGGACCGAGCGCTGGAGATGGAAACCAGACATCTAGAACGGTACTTCCTGAGATAGTTGCAATTCCATGGCCGTGAGCTAGAGAAGACATGTTCTAAGCCTAACCCCTATCCTGTCCCACATGCGCATTGCAGTCTTCTGTTCTTCTTCGCCAACGATTGATACCAAATTTATCGACCTGGCCTACGACCTGGGTAGCGAAATTGCCGCACAAGGTGCGGAGTTAGTTTCTGGGGGAGGCCACATATCTGCGATGGGAGCAATCTCGCGGGGAGCGCGCAGTAAGGGCGGTCGAACTGTCGGCATAATTCCACAGAAATTAGTAGATATTGAGTTCGCCGATCACGATAGCGATGAATTAATTGTGGTTGAGTCTATGCGCACTCGTAAGGCGAAGATTGAAGAACTCTCGGATGCCTTTATAACTCTTCCAGGAGGCCTAGGAACGCTAGAGGAGTTGCTGGAAATCTGGGTAGGTAGATATCTCAAGTTTCACGAAAAACCAATTGTTATCTTGGATCCGCACGGAATCTTTGCTCCTTTGCAAGAGTTAGTGAATCATTTAGAAGATCACAAATTTGTAAAGCCAGGAATGCAAAGTTTGATTCACTGGGCACACTCTGTCGAAGAGGCGGTTGCAAGAGCTCATGGCCGATAACTCATTAGCAATTACTCTCGAGATTTCAGCTCCGGTCGAGAAAGTCTGGGCGGCAATCGCTGATTGGGAGTCACAAGGCAAATGGATGTTACAGACCAAGGTCTGGGTCACCAGCTCCCAGAGAGAGGGAGTAGGTACCTCAATCTCTGCTTTCACTGGACCACTGCACTACTTCTATCCAAGGTTTAAATTTCTTGGAGTATTGGATCTTATGCACGTGACAACATGGGAGCCGCCTTATCGCTGCGATGTAGAGCATGTAGGAAAGCTTCTTAAAGGTTCGGGCTCTTTTCTTTTGACAAGAACTTCTGAGAATAAAACGCGCTTTGACTGGTCAGAGATTGTGGTTGCACCAAGGCCCCTTTTCTATCTCTTCGCACCTTTTCTATATATCGGGGTGCGCATCTCCTTAGCGCGATTTGCTCGCTCCCTCTCAGCGCGCTGAGCGAGAACCAATAGCCGAACTGGGGCGTTGAGCTAAAGAGCGAGTAGCCTTTAACCATGAGTGGCAAGCAGACGATTCAAGAGTTGCTCGCCTCCCTTCCTGAAGAGGAGCGGATAATCCTGACTCTGCATTATCTGCGCGGCAAGAGCAGTACCGAAATAGCCCTTTTATTACAAGTCCCAGAACGGGCAGTCCTTGTGGTTATCGACTCTGGAAAGAGCCGTCTGACTGCTTTTCTCGAGCACTAGAACGGCCTATTTGCGCTCGCTTTACCTGCCCCTAAATTCTCGATTTCTTCTCGCCGTCATTCTGCGAGATACTTAGCGCCTGCACGAGCGGCCAAGTTGGCGCTCGCGTCTTCGGCAAAGCAACTTAACAAGGAGTCCCCACCATGGCAGCAATGAAACCTCGCACTGGTGATGGACCGATGGAAGTAACTAAAGAGGCCCGCTCCCTAGTGATGCGAATCCCTTTAGAAGGCGGCGGAAGACTAGTTGTTGAGTTAAACCCTCAGGAAGCAAATAACCTGAGCGCTGCCCTAGAGGCTGCAGTAGCGCTTATTAAGAAGTAGCGCGGGAGATAAAAATTCTCGCTTCACTGCCACCAGATATCGCAGCCTTTTCTGACGCAGATGTAATTGCAGTCGGCTTTGTAAAAAATAGTTCAAATGAATTTGAATTCACCTTGCCAGTTCGTCTGGGCCAGGATCTTGAAAAGTACTTTGAGTTAGATTTACTTACCGAGCTCTCTTTCTTTGATGCGACCGGTAAAGCGGGTGAACTATTCGAAATTCCAGTTATGCACCCAGAATCTCAAGTTGAGCGCCTCTATCTAACTGGACTAGGTGATGGCACACTCTCTGCACAGCGCACCGCAGGTGCCGCTCTCGGCAGGAAAATCAGAGGCAAAGCGGTCGAATTAATTTCACTCTGCGCTGATAGCGCAAATCAAGTACGTGCCCACGGTATCTCGATAGCGCTCGGCGCCTACACATGGAGTTTGAAGAGCGACAAAACGCCTGAGCTCCCACAGATTTCGCTAGCTACTAAAGAGGTGAAAGCTGTTAATGAGGCGAGCATCCGAGCGAAGGCGCTCTATCTAGCGCGAGACTTAATTCATACTCCGGCAAATATTAAAAATCCATTATGGATGGCGCAAGAGGCAAAGCAGATTGCAGATGAGAAAGGGCTAGCCCTTACAGTCCTCTCTGGCAAAGAGTTATCGCGCTTTGGTGGATTGCAAGCTGTTGGAAATTCTTCACCAAATCCGGGTCCTCGCTTTATTGAGTTAACTTATATTCCTAAAGGAAAAACTAGATCAGCGGCTGCGCTTCCGCATGTGGTGATCGTCGGCAAAGGAATTACCTTCGATACAGGCGGCATCTCCCTCAAGCGCCCATATGAGTTTATGACAGCGATGAAGAGCGATATGGCTGGAGCTGCAGCGGCGCTGGCCACCCTCAGCGCCCTTCCCGATTTAGCGGTGCAAGTTAAAGTTACTGCGCTCCTGATGTGCGCTGAGAATTCTCTATCTGCAACATCCCAACGTCCATCTGATGTGATTACACAATACGATGGAACAACAGTTGAGATTATTAATACAGATGCCGAAGGGCGATTAGTTTTGGCTGATGGCTTGGGCTATGCCATCGATAAGCTAGATCCAGATTATCTCTTTGATATTGCCACCCTTACCGGAGCTGCCACCTTAGGTTTAGGTCGCCAATATGCTGCGCTCTATACCCGAGATGAAAAGCTAGCTCAAGAACTTGTCGCTATTGGTGAAAATTCTGGTGAGCGGGTCTGGCATATGCCGCTAGTTGATGATTACACCGATTCACTCGAAAGTGATGTGGCTGACCTTAATCATGCTGCGGATAAAGGTGACTACTCTGCCGGTTCAGTCACAGCTGCTCTCTATCTAGAGAAATTTGTTGGTCAGGCGCGGTGGGTGCACCTTGATATCGCTGGACCTGGACGAAGCGAGAGCGATTCGGGAGAAAATGTGAAGGGTGGCACTGGTTTCGGCGTGCGCCTGCTCCTCGATTGGATAGTGTCTCTCTCGTGAATATAACTCCGCACACCTACGCCGAATCTTTTATTGTGGAAAGTCCGGTAAAGGTAGCCGCGCGCGCCCGCGGAGTAGAGGTCGGAACGGTGGATGTCACACCCGGAACGGGGGCATATCTTCGCCACTTAGCCCACCAGCTAAGTGCGCAGTCAGTTGTTGAAGTTGGAACAGGTTCCGGAGTTGGATCGCTCTGGCTCCTTGAAGGAATTATTAATAGTGGAACTTTGACTTCGATAGATGATGAGATGGAACACTCTGCCATCGCCAAACTTGCCTTTGCCGATGCTGATATTCCACAATCTCGCTACCGTCTAATAACAAACTCAGTGATGGATGTAATGACCAAACTTACAGATCGCGCCTATGACCTTGTTGTATATCGTCACAATCCCGAGGACCTCGCCTTCGCAATTTCAGAGTCACATCGCATACTGCGCAGTGGCGGCACGCTAGTTATAGATAATTTCTTTGGTGGGGCCAAGGTGCAAGATCCAGCACAGCGTGACACTAAGACAATTGCGCTCCGCGAAGCAGGTAAGTTGATCAAGGCAGATACGGATTCATGGGTATCTGCACTTATTCCAACTGGTGATGGCCTACTACTTGCGACAAAGTTGTAAGAGGAAGAGAGATGAACGAACTACCTGATACTTCGCGGAAGTTTTCCGAGCCAACTCCATGGTGGATAGCACCAAGCCGCACAGGTCTTGGCCGCACCATTACTTTGCGAAGTGCGCTATTGATTGCCCTCGTTGTTGGCTTGATTGCCGGCACCTTTGGAGCAGCCTCTTCCGGCTCACTCTTTGGTAGATCTGTTAATTTGGTTAAAAGTACGGCGGCGATAGAACGCCCAGCAGGCTCGGTTGCTGAAATCGCTCAACGCGTTCTTCCATCGGTGGTCTCTATTGAAACTCAGTCATCAGATGGTGGATCTTCAGGGTCAGGCTTTGTGATTGATAGCAGTGGCTTTATTTTGACCAATAACCATGTGATTG
The DNA here is from genome assembly GCA_964463845.1 of uncultured Candidatus Planktophila sp. GTDB lineage: Bacteria > Actinomycetota > Actinomycetes > Nanopelagicales > Nanopelagicaceae > Planktophila. Next base: position 58,160 of record CAYXDT010000003.1, read on the forward strand.
ATTCTGCAGCCATGAGTGGTGGCCAGATAAAGGTCCGCTTAAGTACTGGAAATTCTTACACCGCCAGAGTGGTTGGGCGCGATAGTTCATATGATTTAGCAGTACTTAAAATTGTGGCCCCGAATCTAAAGGCGCTGCAATTTGGCGATAGCGATGAGGTAGCGGTCGGAGATTCAGTAATTGCAATTGGCTCTCCACTTGGATTATCCGGGACAGTAACTTTAGGAATTATCAGCGCAAAGGATCGCGCTGTAACAGCAGGGGAGGGAGAAGAGGAGAACTCCTTCATCAATGCCCTACAGACTGATGCCGCGATTAATCCGGGAAACTCTGGTGGACCGCTAGTTAATGCAACTGGCGCTGTAATTGGAGTTAACTCAGCAATTGCAACTTTAGGTTATAGCTTTGGACCGCGCACCGGATCAATCGGCTTAGGATTTGCGATCCCAATTAATCAAGCTCGCAAGACTGCAGATCAACTAATTAAGAACGGCAAGGCGACTTATCCGGTAATGGGAATTTCAGTAGATATGAATTTCTCTGGTAAGGGCGCACTGATTGCAAAAGAAGCTGGTTCGATAGTTCCTGGTGGTCCAGCCTCTCTAGCTGGAATTAAAGCCGGAGATATCATCACTGAGATCGATGGGCGGGTAATCACATCCCCAGAAGAGTTAATTGTCGCCATTCGTTCCCATAACGTTGGCGAGGTAATTGATGTCACTTATGAAAGAGCCGGTGCAAGTAAGAGCGTTCGGCTTACTTTGGCTGCATCTGACTAGTTGCGCCAGGGGCTCAATAGAGAGATAGAGTTGGCTCACTATGTTCTTTGATTTCGGCGCCGGAGAGATTGTTGCCCTCTTGGTTATTGCCCTGATTCTTTTAGGTCCGGAACGGCTGCCTCACTTTGCTGTCGATGCCGCAAAATTTGTAAAGAAGGTCCGCAGCCTGGCGGTAACTGCCACCAATGAGTTAAAGGGAAACTTAGGCCCCGGTTTTGAAGATTTGAAGCCAGCTGATTTAAACCCCAAGACTTTCATTAAGAAGCAGCTATCTGGAGTCCTAGACGATAAGCCGGCACCTGCCAAAAAAGTTGTCAGTAAAATTGATCCAGATTTGCTATGACTACTCTTGAATTAATTCACGCCGCCCTTGCAACTGTGCAGGATCCGGAGTTGCACCGCGCCCTACCTGAATTGGGCATGGTTAAGGCAGTTCGCCTCGATGGAGAGCGCGCCGAACTAGAAATCTTATTAACTATCTCTGGTTGCCCCATGCGCGATCGTTTAACAAAAGATATAGAGAAAGCAGTTCTAGAGGTACCCGGAGTTTCAACTGTCGTAATTGAATTTGGGGTAATGGATGAAGAGCAACGCGCCAACATTAAGAAGCTGCTGCGTAATGGGAGAGAGAGCTTTATCTCTTTTGCTCAAAAGGATTCACTCACTCGTGTCATAGGCGTGGCTTCTGGCAAGGGAGGCGTAGGAAAATCTTCCCTGACTGTAAATCTGGCAGTGGCAGCTGCACAACGGGGACTACGCGTTGGAATTTTAGATGCCGATGTTTATGGCCACTCGATTCCGCGCCTTATGGGTTTGATTGGCCAACGACCTACTGCAATCGATCAGATGTTTATCCCACTTGAATCCATGGGAGTAAAAGTTGTCTCAATGGAGATGTTTAAACCAGAGAGGTCAGATGCCATCGCATATCGTGGCCCACTTCTACATCGCGTTCTTGAACAACTTCTCTCTGATGCTTACTGGGGAGATTTAGATCTGCTCTTTATAGATCTACCGCCAGGAACTGGAGATTTAGCAATCTCCTTGGGGCAATTAGTGCCATCCTCTGAAATTGTTGTAGTAACAACTCCACAGATTGCTGCAGCTGAAGTTGCAGAGCGTGCTGGCCGAATTGCCCATCAGATACATCAACGCGTAATTGGTGTGATTGAAAATATGTCTGCCTACCCCTGTGCACATTGCGGCGAGTTAACAACCCTCTTTGGTGAAGGCGGGGGAGAAGAGACATCTAAACGTCTCTCTCAACTCGTTGGTAGTGATGTACCACTTCTTGCTAAGGTGCCATTTAGTCCAGAGCTACGTGAAGGTGGAGATAGCGGCGCACCGGTTGTTCTGGCTGCGCCTACGAGTCCAAGTGCAATTGCCATTGAAGAAGTTATCTCTCGACTTATAGTGCGTGAAAAATCCCTACTTGGAGTTAGACTCGGGCTTGCGTAAGGCTTGCGTTATCTCTTTCGCTAAATCACCTAATTCGTTTCGCAGGTAATCACGGGTAGCTACATCACCCAAGGCAATACGCAAGCTTGCTAATTCGCGAGTTAGGTACTCGGTATCTGCAATGCTGCGAGCATTCTGCGCGCGATCTTCATTAAGTGAAATGCGGTCACGATCTGCTTGCCGGTTCTGTGCCAAGAGAATCAAAGGGGCTGCATAGGAAGCTTGGAGAGAGAGAATTAAAGTTAGGAAGATAAATGGAAATTCATCGTAGCGAAGCGATTTTGGCCCGACCACATTCCACAAGACCCAACTCAAGACAAATACTGTCATGAAGACAAGAAATCCAGCAGTTCCTAGAAAGCGGGCAAATCTTTCAGAGAGACGGCCAAAAGTTTCAGGATCATAACTGCCTCGCAGGGTACGTCGTGTTTGGCGTGGGATATCTAGTCGATTATTGCGTCCCATCATGCACCTGCCTTCTCGTTATTGCTAAACCCATCAGATGGCGTTGCATCCGGTGATATCAGATCTCTATCAATTCCATTTAGGGCAGTAGAGGTCGCGGTAGTTTCTCTATGTTGATGGCGCCAATCTTCAGGTAGAAGGTGATCGAGCACATCATCTACCGTTACAGCTCCAAGTAGGCGATCATTGGCATCAATTACAGGAAGAGAGAGCAGGTTGTAGCTCGCTAAATACGAAGAAACCGCATGCAAAGAGGCATCAGGATTAATTCCCTGATTACTTGTATCCACAATTGATCCGAGGAGCGTTGCGGGTGGCTCACGAAGTAAGCGTTGGTAATGCACCATTCCAATAAATCTCCCGGTAGGAGTCTCAAGCGGCTGGCGAGTTACAAATACCTGTGAAGCAAGAGCTGGAGAAATTTCACGCTGTCGAACTGCTGCAAGTGCATCAGCGACTGTGTAATCTGCTGACATAACAATAGGTTCTGTTGTCATCATGCCACCTGCGGAATAATCTTCATAAGTCATTAAGCGCAATAAATCCTCGGCATCCTCTGGATCCATCAGGTCAATTAACTCTTGTGCTCGCTCTTCGCCAATTTCTCTCAAGAGATCTGCTGCATCATCAGGATCCATCACTTCCAGAACATCTGCAGCACGTTCTCCCTCCAGCTCGGCCAATAGGGCAACTCTTTCGGCCTCATCCATCTCCTGAAGAACATCTGCTAATCGCTCATCATCAAGGGCGCGCGCAATTTCAAGGCGCCGTTTTGGCGCCAGATCTTGAATTACTGCCGCTAAATCGGCAGCTCTCAAGTTGGAGAGAGTAGCCAAGAGATTTGCTACACCCTGATGTGACTCATGTTGCGCAAATCCAGTTACCTCTTCCCAGGCCACGGTTGATGTTGCACCTTTCCTGCGCAGCCCACGCCCTCGACGCATTACATGTACTCGAGTTATTAACCAATCTCCAGTGCGAGTCTCCTCCATTGCCATATCTTCAACGAGAACATTTTCGCCTTCTGCAATCAATGAAATTGTTCGATCAAGTAGATCTCCAAGTACGAGTAGTTCGCCGGCGCGCGTTTCAAATCTGCGCATATTTAATAATCCTGTAATTACCACAGCACCTGATTCGATAGAGGTAACACGAGTAATGGGAACGAAGATGCGACGACGAAGTGGAACTTCGACGACTAAGCCAAGAACGCGAGGTGGCTGTCCGTTAGAACGTAGGGTCGCAACAGCATCGCGCACCTTGCCAACGGGATCCCCATTGGGATCAAAGACTGCAGTTCCGGCAAGACGGGCGAGAAATATTCGGTTGCTGTTATTTCCGCTCATGAGAGAAGGGTATCGGGTCGATAATCATCGCCTCCCATCAATTAGAGATGGCGTCGATTAACAAGTAGGTTTGAGCCATGCCATCATCGCAGGAGAGCTCAATTCACAATCATGCGCAGATGCCGGCCCGTCCAGATTTAATCCGTCTCATCATCGGGATATTTGGGATTGGCTCATCTGGCCCACTTATTGCGCTAAGTGCCATGTCGGTGCCCACCTTGATTTTTTGGAGAAATTTAGGCGGCTCACTCATAACTCTTCCCTTTGCAATACGGCACAAAGTCGATGGCGAAGGGGCGCGTTGGGCAATTTTGGCTGGCGTAGTTCTCTCCTTTCACTTCATGGGATTTTTTCTTGCGATGCGTCTAACTAGCGTTGCTGCGGGAACTGCCATCGCTGCAATTCAACCAATCTTTGCCGCTCTATTCTTAAAACTTAGAGGTGGAGAGATACCAAATAGAGCATGGCTGGGAATGTTCATAAGTTTCGCTGGAGTAATTGCCCTAACTGGTATCGATATAAGAGTCGATGCAAGAGCGTTCCTGGGAGATTTGGCAGCTCTGATATCTGGAGCACTTGCTGCGGCCTATATGATTTTAGGTTCAAGAGCTCAGCGAACTCTTGCAACAACCTCATATACGACAATCTGTTACTTCTCTTGTGCACTAACTGCCCTACCTTTTATCTTCCTCTTTGATTACGAACTTCTCTCATTTGCTGCAAAAGAGTGGGTAATTTTGGCAGCACTAATAGTTGGTGCCCAGTTGCTAGGTCACACCATGTTTAACATCACATTGAAGCGAGTCTCACCAGCAATTGTGTCGATGATTATCTTCTTTGAAGTTCCAGTCGCTGCGCTTTTAGCCTTTATCTTTCAGGTGGGTAAACAACCTTCTATCTGGGCGATTCCTGCTGTGGCGGTAATCCTCTTCGGATGTATTCTCGTTGTAGGTAGAACTCGTCCAGAAAAGGCTCCCACGCTCTCATGATTGATTTACATACTCACTCGACTGCCAGCGATGGCACGGATTCTCCCTTTGCCCTCGTTAAGAAGGCGCTGGCTGCTGGAGTGACTATCCTCGGAATTACCGATCACGATTCGACAGCTGGTTGGGGCGAAGCCACAACTGCAGTGCAGAGCCAAATTGAGTTAGCGCTTGGTGCCGAAATTTCCTGCTTAACTGAAGATGGAATTAGCGTTCATATGTTGGGGCTGCTCTTTGATGGTGAAGATATTCAGATGCAGCAGATGCTGTCAGATTCGCGCGATACAAGAGTGCCACGCATGCGCAAGATGGTTGATTTGCTACGCGCAGATGGCATTTCAATCTCGTTAGAAGATGTCTATGCAGTCGCTGGCGATAAAGCCACAATTGGTCGACCACATTTGGCAGATGCTTTAGTGCTCAATGGAGTTGTGCCCTCGCGTGATGAGGCTTTTTCCGATCTCTTGCATAATGAATCCAAGTATTACGTCACCCACGCTGCTCCGACTCCAGTTGAAGCTATCGGAGTTATTCGCAGCGCTGGTGGGGTCGCTGTCATTGCCCACCCCTTTGCATCACGACGTGGCCAAATTCTTGAAAGTGCCGACTTTGTCGATCTAGTCAGAGCTGGATTAAATGGAATTGAAGTCCATCACCGCGATCAGAGCGCATCGGAACAGGAGATGCTAATTGCTATCGCAAAAGATTTAGAGCTAGTTATAACGGGAGCAAGTGATTATCACGGCACAGGAAAGTTAAATTCTATGGCTGAAAACACGACCGCTCCAGATCAATGGGAGCGGTTAGAATCCCTGGCTAACGCCCGTAGAGTAGTTAAGAAGAGGTAAGAAGATGAATACATTAGATGCAGTTACCTTTGGTACTCAAGCATTCGTTACCTTATTTGTAATTATGGATCCTCCGGGTGCTACACCTATCTTTCTTGGTTTGGTCGGTGATAAGACTCCTCGGGAGCGAGTTCGCCTAGCTTGGCAAGCTGCAGGGGTATCACTCTTCGTGATTGCTACCTTCGCAATCTTCGGGCAATTCATTCTTGAATATATGAAGATTTCAATTGAGGCGCTCCAAGCTGCCGGAGGCCTTCTCTTACTTCTTGTCGCATTGCAACTACTGACCGGAAACGTTAAAGCGGGCAGTGAACATAAGAGCGATAACATCGGCATGGTTCCACTAGGTACTCCACTCTTAGCAGGTCCTGGTGCAATCGTTGCCACAATCATTTATGTACAGAAGGCAGATACCGGTGCTCAGATTCTTGGTTTGGTGGTTGCTATCGTTGCAGTCCATCTAATTATCGGAATCGTCTTAATGGCATCGACCAAGATAGTTGGAGTAATTAAGGATTCTGGAGTAACCCTGCTAGCTAGTATCGCGGGGCTGCTACTAGCAGCTATCGCAGTACAGATGTTGGCCAATGCCATCTTGGCCTTCGCTAAACAGTAGCTATTCGCCAGATATTCTCTTAGTGCGGGTGCGCTCACGCTTGATCCGTGGCGCAGCATCTCTCTCTGGCCGATCTGCTTTAGCTACTCGGCTTGGCGAAGTATTTTTTGCAGAGGTATTTTTCGCAGAGGTATTTTTTGGAGAGTCTTTAACTTGGGAGGCAGGACGGGCCTTAACCATTCGCCCCTGAGAACCCGCTGGAATATTAAGCATGGCAAAGAGATGTTCTGATGATGAGTAAGTCTCAACCGGTTCAGGTAGCCCTAATTTGAGAGCAGTATCAATCATCTTCCAACGAGCTAGCTCATCCCAATCAACAAATGTGACCGCAATGCCGTGTGCACCAGCTCGCGCAGTACGACCGATGCGGTGCACGTAGGTCTTTTCATCTTCGGGGCATTGATAGTTAATGACGTGAGTAATTCCATCGATATCAATTCCGCGAGCTGCTACATCTGTAGCAATTAAGACATCAGATTTTCCAGCTTTGAAATCATTGAGCGCCTTTTCGCGCGCTGATTGGCCAAGATCGCCATGGATAGTCGCTGCTCTAAATCCACGCTCGGCTAAATCATCAGAAGTCTTCTGGGCAGTTCGCTTAGTGCGACAGAAGACGATCGTGGGTCCGCGTCCATCGGCCTGAAGAATTCTGGCTAACATTTCAATTTTATCCATGGCGTGGGCGCGAACGACATGCTGTTCAATTCGAGAAACTACTGCGCCTTCATCTTCATTATCTTGAGTACGAATATGAACCGGCTGGTTCATGAAGCGGCGGGCCAAAGCGATAATGTCTCCCGGCATGGTGGCCGAGAAGAGCATGGTCTGCTGGCGAGCGGGAGTACTAGTAAAGATCTTCTCGACATCTGGTAAAAATCCTAGATCTAACATCTCATCTGCCTCATCAAGCACAACACGTGAGACATGCTTTAGTCGTAACTGACCTTGGCGATACAAATCAAGGAGGCGACCAGGAGTTCCAACAACTATCTCAACTCCATTGTTTAGCGCCTCTATTTGTGGCTCGAAGGCGCGACCACCATAAACTGCCAAAGTACGAATTCCTCGGTTGAAGGAGAGCTCTTCAATATCTTTGGTGACCTGTACGCAGAGTTCGCGAGTTGGGACAACTATTAATACCTGTGGATCACCTTGATTTGGTAGATCTTTCCAATCAGCATCGTTTGGAGCGATTACTCTCTCAATTACTGGAATTCCAAAAGCTAAAGTCTTTCCAGTGCCAGTCTTTGCCTGTCCGATGACATCTCCATCAGCCAAAGCTATCGGCATGACCTGTTCTTGGATTGGAAAGGGCGAGGTGAATCCATGTTCTGCCAGCGCTGCAATTGTCTCTGGGCGAAGTGGAAGATCTGCGAAAGTCAGAGCCACTTATACAGCGCCGAAACCGACGCGACGCTCGGCTGGCTCGCCAATTTCGACATAGCCAATCTTGTCTGCAGGAACAATAATTTCGTGTCCCTGAACATCTTGCAGAATTAGAGGAGCCTGCGCACTGAGAGCTGCGGTAACACTTGCTTTAATTTCAGCAGGGGAGGAAGGGCAATCAAAGGAAAGTTCACTTCCCACATTTGTGATGGAGATTCGTACCTTTGATGCTTTTTCAGCCTTCTTTGAACTCATGCCCCTATCTTATTCGCTAGGAGTCAGTACGGGGAAATCCAGAAATTCCGCGCCACATGAGGCTCTCAACTAGCTCCATCGCTTGAGCACGAGAGAGTTTGCTATCGCGCGCTAACCAATGGCGCGCTGTTACCTGCACATATCCAATTAGCCCCACACCAAGCATCATCGCCGCCTCCTTTGGAAGGCCGGTGTCATTAGAGATAACTCCACTAACGGCTGCTGCGCAGTCATAGGTCATGCGGTTTAATCGCTCGCGTACTTGCGGTTCAACGCTCATATCGCTTTCAAAGAGTAGGCGAAAGGCCTCGCCTTCATTCTCAATAAAGTTGAAGTAAGCCTCAATTGTGACGTGGACTCTTTTTTCATTATCAGGAGTTGAAGAGATGGCCTTTTGGATATCAAAGACGAGTGAGTCGATATGCAAATCAAGGACTGCCAGATAGAGATCTAATTTCGAAGGAAAGTGCTGATATAAAACTGGCTTACTAACTTTGGCACGGTCAGCGATTTCATCCATCGCTGCAGAGTGATAGCCGGCTGCCGTAAATACTTCTAGCGCAGCAGCTAGCAATATGGCGCGGCGCTCATCGCGAGGAAGGCGGGCCTTATCTGAACGCGAACTATTTGCAGATACCGATTCTGTACTCATTGTGGGTATCTTACTGAATTAGCATCGATTGGCACAGTACGGCAGAATTACCAGCATGAAGACCCCGCCACTCGTTTCCCCTGGCCCTGCCCTCACTGTTGAAGAAGTGCGCAGATATAGCCGCCATCTGATTATTCCTGATGTTGCGATGGCTGGTCAGCAACGTCTAATGAATGCAAAAGTTCTCTGTGTTGGTGCAGGTGGACTCGGTTCACCTGCACTCATGTATTTAGCTGCCGCAGGTGTTGGAACTTTAGGAATTGTGGAGTTTGACACTGTTGATGAATCAAATCTGCAGCGTCAAATTATTCATGGCCAATCTGATATTGGAAAGAGCAAGGCCAAGAGTGCACAAGAGAAAATTGCAGAGATTAACCCTTATGTAAATGTGATCTTGCATGAGACCAGACTCGATAATTCAAATGTGATGGAGCTATTTGCTCAATATGACATCATCGTTGATGGCACAGATAACTTTGCAACTAGATACCTTGTTAACGATGCTTGCGTACTTCTAAAGAAGCCATATGTATGGGGCTCTATCTATCGCTTTGATGGACAGGCGAGCGTTTTCTGGGCTGAGTACGGCCCTTGCTACCGCTGCCTCTACCCAGAACCACCACCACCAGGAATGGTTCCCAGCTGCGCCGAAGGTGGCGTTCTTGGAGTCCTTTGTGCAACCATCGGCTCAATCCAAACTACGGAAGCGATAAAAGTTTTAACCGGTGTCGGCGAACCACTGATTGGTTCGCTGATGGTTTATGACGCACTTGAGATGTCATTTCGTAAGATCAAAGTTCGGAAAGATCCAGCCTGTCCAATCTGTAGTGACAATCCAAGACAGACTGCGCTCCTACCTGATTACGAGGCTTTCTGCGGAACTCTCTCTGAAGCAGCACAAGAGGCGAGCAGTGGCTCAACTATTACGGTGCAAGAGTTAGCTGCCAAGATTGAAGCCCACGCTGATTATTATCTAGTCGATGTCCGCGAACCTAGTGAGTTTGAGATTGTGCGTATTCCAACATCTCATTTGATTCCGAAGCAAGGTTTCTTAGATGGCAGCGTTCTATCGCAACTGCCCCAAGATAAGCCCATCATCTTGCACTGTAAGAGTGGGGTCCGATCTGCCGAGTGCTTAGCAATTTTAAAGAATGCGGGTTTTGCTGATGCCTCACATGTCTCTGGTGGCGTCATCGCTTGGGCTAAGCAGATAGATACATCTCTTCCGGTCTATTAATGCGCGATGACTATCAGGGGTATCGACTCCTATTGGTTCATGCTCACCCCGATGATGAAACCATCAACAATGGTGCCACCATGGCGATGTATGCAGCCCTTGGCGCACAAGTAACTTTGGTGACATGCACTCGTGGCGAAGAGGGCGAGGTTCTTATCCCAGCTTTAGCGCACTTGGCTGCAGATCGTGATGATTTATTGGGCGAACATAGGGTTAATGAATTGGCGCTAGCTATGAAGGAGTTAGGCGTTGCCGACCATAGATTTCTTGGTGCACCAAAATGCACCTACCGCGATAGCGGCATGATGGGTACTGCTCCAAATGATCGTTCCGATGTTTTCTGGCAAGCGCCGCTACAAGAAGCGACTGGATATCTAAAGGAGATTATTGATGAGGTAAAGCCTCATGTCTTAATTACTTACGATGAGTTCGGCGGCTATGGGCACCCAGACCATATCCAAGCTCATCGCGTGGCAATGGCTGCAGCGCAAGAGGCACACTGGCAGATCCCCAAGATTTATTGGAATGTCATGCCTAGATCAGTTATTCAAGAGGGCATCGATGCCATGAAGAAGATTGGCTCAGATTTTATGGGAGCTGAACGCGCTGAAGATCTCCCCTTCGCAAAAGATGATTCATTTGTCCACGCCCTTATTGATGGCAATGAGTATGTAGAGAAGAAGATGTCAGCGATGCGCGCTCATGCTACACAAATTGAAGTTGATGGCCCATTCTTCGCCCTCTCTAATAATCTGGGATTACAAGTGTGGGGTAATGAGTTTTACACGTTGGTTAAGGGGCAGAAGCAACCACCACTAACTTCCGAGGGTTTTGAAAGCGATCTCTTCTCTGGAATCTCAATTTAAGGTGGCGGCTGTGAATTTTCTCTTTGCAATTGCCTTTGGCGCAGCAACTGCAATCGGTGCAACCCTGATTCATCAGACTCTGCCACCGCTTGGCCTGATTGTTGGATTGATTGCCACCTATCTCGCTACTTGGTGGATTGGTACTTACTACGGCAAACGTCGCTATCGCATCTTTACCCTGGCCGCCTGGATAGTTGTTATTGGCCGGGCCGGATCTTTCGGTGAGGGGCAGGAGCTACTGATTCAAGGTGATGATGTCGGAACTGCCCTACTTACCTTAGGTTTTCTCGCTGGTTTTGTGGCTATTTTTCGGAAAGTCTGAGTTAGCGCCAGCTCCAACTCTGCCCATCTTTGCCATCGGCAATCTCTAAACCTGCGCTCTCCAATTGCAGACGCAAGGCATCACTTCTTGTCCAATCTTTTTCAGCGCGCGCCTGCACTCTCTCCTCAAGCAACTTCAGTAAATCATCAGATAAAGGTTTCACGACTTCTGGGCGATCCAACTCCAGGCCAAGAACTTGATCGGCAAATAGGAAAATTGCTCGTTTATCAATTACACCAACTGTGGAATCTTTCTCCAGCTGACGTAACCGTTGCAGCGCGCGTGGAGTGTCGATATCTGTCGTAAAGGAATCAGAGATTTCCTGATCAAATTTCAGAGTATCGCCTTCGCCCCATTGCGCCATCAACTTGCGCCACCTGCGCAAAGTGGAGTTAGCCGCTTCGAGTGCGGCCCAACTCAAATCCATTTGTGAGCGATAACGGTTCTCCATGAGGGAGAAGCGCAGAGCCAGGGGATCTAAACCACGGTCAATAATGTCGTTAAGTAGAACGACATTGCCGGCGCTCTTTGACATCTTTCTGCCTTCAAAGAGTAGATGCTCACCATGAACCCAAGTGGCAACGGTCTCATTACCCGTCAAGGAATTTGACTGCGCACGCTCGTTTTCGTGATGCGGGAAGCGTAAATCGATTCCACCAACGTGTAGATCAACGCGGCCTGCCAGCAAATTTATAGACATGACGCTGCACTCGATATGCCAGCCCGGAAAACCTGCGCCCCATGGGGAGTCCCAAATCATCTGGGTGCGACCTGCCGCTAGCTTCCAGAGCGCCCAATCGGCGTGGAAGAGTTTTCCTCCTTCATCAGAGAATTCGTAACGGTAACCAGGTTTTAAGGAGTCCAACTTATTTCCACTTAGGGCTCCATAACTGGGCACTGACTGCGCTGCGAAATAGATAGTGCCATCACTACCGATGTAAGCATTTCCTTTAGCGAGCAAATCTGCGATAGCGGCAATCATCTCTTCTATCGTCTCTGAGGCCTTTGGATAACTATCTGCTGGGATAACATTTAAAGCGGTGAGATCTTCATGAAAACGAGCTTCATAACGACGTGCAATTTCAAAGGGATCAACTTTTGTACGCGCTGCTTCTGCCAGTAACTTATCTTCGGCTGGGCTATTGCCTACTTCTTCTGCCTGAGTATCGTTTGGCTGGATATCGTCTGCCATATGGCCCACATCAGTGATGTTCTGTACCAGTCTTACATCAAGCCCAGTTAACGTTAAGGTGCGATTGATAAGGTCAGCTAAGAGAAAAGTGCGCAGATTCCCAACATGGGCATCGCGATAGACAGTTGGACCGCAGCAGTAGATATGAACTACTCCGTCGCGCCCGTTAACTTCCCGCAACGTTCGGCTCTGAGTGTCATAAATCTTTAGTGGAGATGGCGCGCTATCGCGACGATTAAAGACCGGAATTAGGCGCAGCGCCACAATCTCATCGGGATTAAAGGTCTTAACCTCACCATTGCGATTAATCAGCTCCGTCTCACTCTGTAATACACCGAGTAAATCGCGCCGGCCCCCGTCTCCTTCACGCAAGCGAATTGTGGCGCGCCTGCCTATGGCACCTGCAATCTGGGCCCGAAAATCACTCACTCGCCAACAGTAATCGTGCAGAGGAGGCCTTGCAGCGTTAGAATTGCACCAAACACTGATGTAAATTGCAGATGTAGAAGCCACCAGGAGGAGTTGCCGTGACCTATGTAATTGCCGAACCATGCGTTGATGTTAAAGATAAGTCATGTCGCGAAGAGTGCCCGGTTGATTGCATATATGACGGAACCCGCATGCTCTACATCCAGCCTGATGAGTGCGTTGATTGCGGCGCGTGCGAACCTGTCTGTCCAGTAGAAGCGATCTATTACGAAGATGATGTTCCTGGACAGTGGCAGGGGTATAAGAAGATTAATACAGAGTTCTTCATCGAACTGGGTTCACCTGGGGGAGCATCAAAGGTCGGAGAGACAAATACCGACCATGCAGATGTAACTGCTCTTGCGCCAAAAACTTCCTGATTTTCCCTGGGATGCGCTCGCCCCGTACGGAGTAATCGCACGAAAGCATCCAGATGGAGCTATTGATCTATCGGTAGGAACTCCAGTCGACCAGACTCCAAAATTTATTCAGCAGGCGATGCAAATTGCTAGTAACTCACCGGGCTATCCATTAACGGCTGGAACACCACAATTACGTGAAGCTATTGAACAGTGGGCGCGCAAAAATCTAGGAGCAACAGGGGAGCTGGGAGTTCTTCCCATAATCGGTTCGAAAGAATTTGTAGCCTGGCTGCCCTCGCTCATAGAAGCAAAAGAAGTGCTCTATCCAAAAATTGCCTACCCCACTTATTTAGTGGGTGCACTGCTAGCGCAGGCACAGGCCACAGCTGTAGATATTGATGCAAAAACTTGGCCATCTGCTGCGATGGCCTGGATAAATTCACCAGCTAATCCAACTGGACGCGTGCATTCAGTCAGTGAGATGGAAGCTGCGATTAAATGGGCAAGAGATAACCAGGCAATACTTGTCTCAGATGAGTGTTATCTAGAGTTCGGTGATACAAAAACTCCTACCTCGATTCTAAAAATTAGTGGTGGCGATAATAAGAATCTCTTGGCCGTTTTCTCACTCTCCAAACGCTCATCCATGGCTGGATATCGCGCCGCATTTATCGTCGGTGATCCAGAGCTAATCACTCGCATCCTAGAAGTTCGCAAGCATGCCGGGATGATGGTGCCACTTCCTATTCAGGCGGCGATGGTTGCAGCTCTCTCTGACTCTGATCATGTGGCAGAACAGAGAGATCGCTATAACAAGCGACGCGCTCTCTTGCTGCCCGCCCTTCAAGGAGCAGGATTCACCGTTGAACATTCTGAGGCAGGTCTTTACATCTGGGCCACGCGTGGGCAGAGCGCTTGGGAATCTGTAGAGTGGTTAGCTGAACTAGGGATTCTGGCAACTCCTGGAATCTTTTATGGGCAGGATGGACAATCACATATTCGCATTGCGCTAACTGCTACAGATGCACAGATTTCCGAAGCAGCTGCGCGAATTACTACGCATGTGGCTAAAGATTCACAATCATCAACACAAAATGAGAAAGGCCTGTAAGTGGCGGTTGGAATTCTTTTAGTAGGCGGACGGGGCACTCGCCTGCAGCCGCTTACAAATGGTGCACCTAAGCCGATGTTGCCAATTGCAGGGCTGCCAGTAACAGAGCATCAAATCTTGGCTGCGAGAGCAGCTGGTATTCACACCATAGTTTTGGCAACCTCTTATTTAGCTGAAGTCTTTACTCCATATTTTGGTGATGGGGCAAGATGGGGAGTAAAGATTTTATATGCCATCGAGAAAGAGCCACTTGGAACAGGTGGGGCTATTCGAAACGCTGCAGAACTTCTTGCTAATAATGAAGATACCCGGAATGAGCCAATTGTTATCTTCAACGGAGATGTGCTTAGCAAGCACTCAATTACCAAACAGCTAGCTTTCCATGCCGAAAAAGAGGCAGCCGTTACCTTGCATCTGATTACAGTGGAAGATGCTCGTGCCTTTGGTTGCGTTCCAATAGATGCAAATGGGCGTGTTAGCGCCTTTCTCGAAAAGATGGAGAACCCGGTCACCAATTTGATTAACGCTGGCTGCTATATCTTTCAGCCAGAGGTGATAGCTCAGATTCCGCTTAATCAAGTTGTTAGTATCGAGCGCGAAATATTTCCGCAGTTAGTTGCACAGTCGGCGCCAGTCTTTGGTTATCACGAACAGGCCTATTGGCTAGATGTAGGAACGCCGGCTGCTCTCTTTAAGGGCTCTGCCGACTTTGTCGCAGCTCCCTTCTTGGCGATGCCGGGAGCGATTATTGATGAGAGCGCGCAAATTTCTGGCGGCAGCGCTATCGGTGCTCGCTCTGAAATCGCTGCAGGGGCGGTAATTGAGGGCTGCATAATCGGTAGTGATGTGAAGGTCGGAGAGGGAGTGCAACTGACTCGTTCCTTTATCGGTGATGGGATTGAGATAGCTGCCGGAAGCGTGCTCCACGATCGCTACCTCTGCCAGGGTGAAGATTTAGCAATTTCCTTCTAAATTTTCCGTTTTTGGGGAGGAATTTTCAAATTTTTCTCATTTACGCGAGAAAAATTCCTTCTCGGAGTTGACTCCGAGGGATTACACGGGTGTAATTCACTCCTAGAGCTGCTGATTATTAAGAAATCAACGCCTATGACTTGAGGAGATTTGCGAATGCCAATCCGCCCAGAAGGAAAATCTACTGGCAAGCCATCAGCCCCCACTGCTGGACCAACTATTCAAATCGCTAATGGAGATAATTTAGAGCTCTCCTGGCAGGAGCGCTCTCTCTGCGCTCAGACTGACCCTGAGGCCTTCTTCCCGGAAAAGGGTGGCTCCACACGTGAAGCTAAGCGCGTCTGCCTCTCGTGCGATGTTCGACAGGAATGTCTTGAATATGCCCTTGCGCATGATGAGCGCTTTGGAATCTGGGGAGGCCTCTCCGAGCGTGAGCGCCGTCGCCTCAAGCGCCGTCCTGCCTAACTCAACTCTTAAAATCTTCTCCGCTCGCGATAAGTTTCTTACATGAGCATGCAAAGCGTCACTGCGCTCCTTGTCGTACATGATGGTGCGACTTGGCTGCCAGAAGTGGTTGCCTCGGTCGCCTCTCAAAGCCGCAAGGCAGATTGCATAGTTGCAGTTGATACTGGCTCCGTTGATGCATCAGCTAAATTGCTTAAGGGCGCTCGCATTGCAGCCCATCAACTTGATCGCGAAACTGGTTTTGGTGAAGCGCTCGCTTATGCAGTTGCACAACTTCCAGCCAGCGTCTCCGGCAAGGAAGAGTGGCTCTGGATTCTTCATGATGATTGCGCCTTTGATCCATTAGCGTTGGAAAGTTTATTAAATGCGGTCGCCGATCGACCACAAGTAGCAATGGCTGGGCCAAAGTTGTTAGGTTGGCATGATCGAACTCATCTTTTGGAAGTTGGCATCAGTTTGGCGACCAACGGTGCGCGCTGGACAGGATTGGAACATTCTGAGTATGACCAGGGGCAGCGCGATGGTATTCACGAAGTTCTAGCCGTAAGTACTGCCGGCGCCCTAATACGCCGCGATATCTTTGAAGAGCTCGGTGGCTTTGATAAGAATCTCGAGCTCTTCCGTGACGATGTAGATTTTGGTTGGAGAGTGCGCGTGGCCGGCCACTCAGTATTGGCAGTAACTGATGCAATTGGTTATCACGCACAGGCTTCGGCAAATGAACGGCGCAGCGTAGATGTGAAAGGCGCCTTATTACACCGCCCCTTACTTTTGGATCGAAGAAATGCCGCCTATGTTTTATTAGCTAATTCCAGTATTTGGGCGCTCCCGCTTCTGGCTATACAGCTAATCGCAGGTGCCCTAACGCGTTCGATTGGTTATCTATTTGCCAAATTACCGGGATATGCAAGTGATGAGATTTTGGCAATCCTCTCCCTCCTCATCCAGCCAAATGAATTACTCGCAGCGCGTCGCGATCGCAAGAAGAAGCGTTTGATATCCAGCAGAGTGATTGCTCCATTTATTCCTTCACGATTTGCACAAGTCAGAAGCGCTACCTCTCATAGCCTGGATACTCTCAGAGAGAAGTTATTGCCAGAGAAGAAAGCGGTTGAGGATTATTCAGTCCTTGAGATAAATGAAGATGAAGACCTTCTTGTACCGGCTGCACAAAGGTCTTGGAAGTCATTCTTCACCCGGCCATTGGTTGCTACAGCATCGATAATTGGATTAGTTACTCTCTTCTGGTCGCGCTATAGATTTGGCGATATCTCTGGTGGAGCACTTCCGGTCTCCCCGGAAAGCTGGAGCGACTTATTTAAACTTTACATAGCTAGTTGGCATGACATTGCAATGGGCAGTGGACTTTCTACGCCCCCATGGGTATTGGTAGTTGCCACTGCCTCAATTCTGACCTTCGGAAACGTCTCTGCCTTAATCTCTCTCTTCTTTCTCGCAGCTCCTCTCGCACTGCTCTTTAGCGCCCATCGTTATCTGGCGACCTTTACCGCAAATCGTTGGCTCTCAGCCGGTGCTGCAGCCCTATACGCACTCTCTCCAGTTGCCATTGCAGCTATCAACGCTGGCCGCTTAGGCGTTGTTGTTCTCCTTCTGCTTCTTCCATTTGCTGCTAGCTACGCTGCTTCTTGGAGAGATATTCAAAGTTGGAGTTGGAGACGAATCTTTGGACTCTGCCTCTTTATCTGGCTCCTCTACATATTTAACCCATCAGTTCTACTGGTAATTATTCTCATCACCTCATTCTCAATAGTTCAAGATTTTCTCTCAGCTGGGCGTAACTATCGCGATCTGGTATTTATTCAACGCCTCATTCGTCGCGCGAGCACTGTGCTCTTGCCGATACTGCTCTCTGCCCCAGGGTCCTTTGCCATATTCTTCAACCCATCTGTTTTGGTTAGCGAGATTGGCTTCACAATTCCAGGTGGTGGACCAAATCTTGCCCTCTTCGCTAATCCAGGTGGTCCGGGATCTCTACCTTGGTGGAGTATCAGCCCAGTCTCATTAATCTTGCTTGTCACCTATTTTTCAACAACTGCAGCTAGAAAGTTTGCCTCACCGGGCATTGCAGCTCTCTTGGTTGGATCGCTGATATCTTCTCTAGTTATCTCTGGTAATGGCTCGACATATACAACTCGTGTATTTGCCGGAGTCTTTGTATCTATTGCGACCTTATTAGCAATTGTGGCAGCTGTGGTCATGTTCGATAAAATTCGTTCTCGGCTAGAACAGTCTCATATCAATTATCGCCATCTTTCAGTAGCCCTTGTTTTATTTATGTCACTCTCTTACTCATTATCAGCTGCATTCTGGTTAACTACATCGGGTGCGGATTCTCCAAATCGGAGCCATTCGGAACAGGTCTTACCGGCCTATTTGGCGATTGAAGAAGATGCCAAAACTGTGATCATTAGACCATACCGCCAAAAAGGTGAATTAACTCTTTCGTATTACATTTCGCGAGGCCGAGAAATCACCTTAGGGGAACCAGATGTTGCCCCGACTGATAATCCAGTAATCTCAAGAGCGATTGAAGGCCTAATTGATAACACAGGTGTTACATCTAGCAAAGTGTTATCAAATTATGGGATTAAATATGTATTTCTTAAAAACCCAGCGAGCCAGGAAGTAATCCAAACTATTGATGGACTGGGAGGTTTTAATCGCACATCTGCTACAGATTCGGGAATCGTTTGGCGAGTTCTTGCTGAAACAGGCAGGCTAAAATTTACCGATTACGCTGGCAAGGTGCAGATTCTCGAATCAAAGGGAGTGCGCTCCTTTGTGCCAGGGCCGGGTACCCTGACATTGGCAGAGACTTATAGCAGCGCTTGGCAGGTTTATCAGGACGGCTATCGCTTAGCCAAGATTGCAAATGAGAACGGTCTTCCTACCTTCGAGGTAGCAACAGGAGGGGCCATCTCAATTATCCATAATGGAACAGTTCGTCGCGCCTGGATCTCCTTTTTTACAATTGTCCTAGTAACAGTGGTTGTTCTTGCCCTACCCGCAGGCCGTAGAAGATCTGAAATTTCAGAGCGAGAGCTAGCATGAAGAATAAGAGAATACTTACTTTAATTGTTGCATTAGCTAGCGTAGTTTTTCTCAGCAACATTTTGAATTTTTCCGTTTCCACAAGTCGCTTTAGCGAGTCTTACCCAGCTGTTGTCTGCCCGCCTAATATCTCTGGCCTGAGCACAGCGATTTCGCTAACCTCTGCCAAGAACTTAGTGCGAAAAACTGGGACATCTTCCATGCAAAGTTCTCCAGTTGGAATTCGTCGATTCGCTCTAGCATCACAGTCCGCAGTTATTGAATCAGGGAAGGTCACACCAGTTGTCTGGCAGGTGCGTAAAGGCGTTTGGGCCGGTGCTGCACCTTGTAGTGCGCCCCAGGTTTCGCAATGGTTTGTAGGCGCAACAGCAGATATCACCTCAAAGGGTTCGCTAAATATTGTTAATAGTGGTTTGGGTAGAGCGCTAGTTGATATCTTCGTTTACACCGAGAACGGAGCGCTAGCACCTCGCGCTATCTCTCTTCGCGCCAACTCCTATACTCAACTCAAGCTCGCCTCTCTCGCTCCTGGTTCTAAGAGGCTAGCAATCGCACTGCTTCCTAAGTCGGGCCGGATAAATGGCTTCTTAATTGATGAGCGTGGTCGAGGGCTACAGGCTCTCGGCGGAGATTTAGTTAACTCTGTTCCTGCCGCCACCACTTACCTGCAGATTCCCGCTATTCCAACGCAGAGCGTGCGAAATACTTCTACGGCGCATACTCTTAGGCTTTTAGTACCTGGTGAAGTAGATGCTCGAATTTCAGCTGAAATCCGCTCGACGGACGGCACCTTTGCGCCAGTTGGAATCAATGGACGAGTAATTGCACATCAAAAAGTTATTGAGCTGCCAATAAAAGTCGAGATGGAATCAGGAAAGTTCGCGCTACATATAACTTCCGATCAGCCAATTCTGGGTTCAGTCTTCTCACCGACTTTGGTGCAAGGGAAGCGAGATTTCGTCTGGAGTACAGGGGCTACTGATCTAACCGAATTCAGTATGGCTACCACTGGACTTAGCCCCACCCTCGTCTTCACAGGTAAGGCGGTGAAGTTAACGCTGGAAGTTACTTACAACAATGGCAAGTCAAGGAAATTTGAAATCGATGAAGAAGATATAGCAACTTTTGCAGTTCCCGGTTCTGCACGTTCAGTGACTTTCAGATCGATAGCTAAAGGCGTTTCTGGCGCAGCGTTAATCTCCTCTAGAAGCGGGTATGGCTACCTGCCCTTAACTCCAGGTAGCGTATTGACCAAATCTTCCATACCTGCATCAAATATTAGGGTTCTCAATCCCTAACTTTCCGCCCTTGCTCCACTAGCCTTAAGCACATGTCAGCTCAACTTCGCACTGGTCGCACCTGTTCTCGGGTCAGCTGTCGTGCAATTGCAGCTATGACCCTCACATATATCTATGCAGATTCGACTGCTGTTCTGGGACCACTTGCAACATTTTCAGAACCTCACTCCTACGATCTATGTGAAAAGCATTCTGCTCGTTTGACTGTTCCAAATGGGTGGAGCGTAATTCGAAGCGCAATTGATGAAGATAGCGCAGGTCCAAGCGAAGATGATTTAATGGCGATTGCCGATGCCGTACGAGAGGTTGCTCTCAATCAGGGCTCGACTCAAGCTCAACCAACTCTCTCTAGCTCTTCATCCAGCGTGGGCCGAAGGGGGCATTTGCGGGCGGTACCTTCCTAATTTCTAGATTGCAGTTAAACCTACATACGATACGTGCATGAGCGGTTCCATTTTCAAGGCCTACGATATTCGCGGACTTGTTGGTAAAGAGTTAACTACTGATTTCACCTTTGCTGCAGGCGTTGCACTCGCTAAATTTCTAGAACAAGAACGCGAACCCGGAACAGTAGTAATCGGTGAAGATATGCGCCCATCATCTCCTGAATTGGCACAAGCATTCTCAGATGGAATCACCTCGCAAGGCCTTGATGTAATTCGAATCGGTTTAGCCTCGACAGATATGCTCTATTTCGCATCCGGCAAACTTAATCTTCCTGGAGCGATGTTTACCGCCAGCCATAATCCTGCTGCCTACAACGGGATAAAGCTCTGTTTTAGCGGAGCTAGACCAATTGGCAAAGAGTCAGGTCTAGTGACAATCGAGAATTTGATGAACGAAGGCGTCCCCATGGTTATGCGCAATGTGGGGGTTGAAAAGCAGCAGCCTATGTTGCAAGCCTATGTTGATCACCTGCTCTCACTAGTCGATGTGAGTGCGATAAAGCCTTTAAAAATTGTGATTGATGCAGGTAATGGAATGGCTGGATATACAGCTCCAGCGGTATTTGAGCGCCTAAATGCAGATGTAGTCGAACTCTATTTTGAATTAGATGGCACCTTTCCAAACCATGAAGCCAATCCAATCGAGCCCACCAACTTGGTTGATCTGCAAAAGGCCGTTAAGAAACATAAGGCTGACATTGGTTTGGCCTTTGATGGCGATGCCGATCGCTGCTTCTTAGTTGATGAGAGGGGCGATTTAGTAAATCCTTCTTCCTTGACCGCCCTTATCGCTTCTCGTGAATTAGCCAAGAATCCAGGGGCGAGCGTTATCTACAATTTAATTTCATCTAGAGCGGTACCAGAAGTCATCGCTGAATGCGGTGGACAATCAATACGATCTCGAGTTGGCCATTCATATATAAAGAAGTTGATGGCTGAAAGCAATGCCGTATTTGGTGGTGAGCATTCTGGCCACTTCTACTTCCGTGATTTCTGGCGGGCAGATTCTGGAATGTTGGCAGCGCTCCATGCCATAGCTGCCTTAGGCGCTACCGATCTCCCGCTTTCAAAGTTGCTTGCTACCTTTAACAGGTACTACTCAAGTGGAGAAATCAACTCAACTGTGAAGGATGCCGAATCGGTAATGAGTCAGATTGAAGCAAGCTTCATCTCTCAAGCAGGAGTTGAGGTAGATCATCTTGATGGATTGACTATTTCAGCAGCCGATTGGTGGTTCAATCTGCGCGCTTCCAATACAGAACCTCTTCTGCGATTAAATGTCGAAGCAAGCGAGAAATCCCGCATGGAGGCGCTCAGAGATGAGGTACTTAACAGGATTGGCCAATAGTTATAAGTGACAGTTTTTGAGCTATTCCACTAACCTAGAGCCCTAGCCGACTAGCACAGTAGAGCCCTACGCCGAAGGTCAAGCGATGAAAAACAGCCGTTTTTACTAGGGGAGATATTTAAAATGACACCAGTTACAACTATTCCAAAGCACGATATCAAGGATGCATCACTTGCCGCTGAAGGTCGCAAGAAGATCGAATGGGCAGAACGTAATATGCCTGTTCTGGCACAGATCCGTGAGCGATTTGAAAAGTCACAACCATTTACAGGAGTACGCATTGCAGCATGTATGCATGTGACAACTGAGACCGCAAATTTGATGCGTGTCCTAAAGGCAGGTGGAGCTGAGATTGCACTCTGTGCATCTAATCCACTTTCTACTCAAGATGACACTGCAGCTGCACTAGTTCACGAGTATGGAATTTCTGTCTTTGCTCGCAACTCAGTCGATCGCGAGGGTTACTACGCACATATCAATGCAGCCCTTGATATCGCTCCTCATCAAGTTTTTGATGATGGCTGCGACTTGGTAAACACACTTCACACCACTCGCCGTGAGCTCCTGCCAAATATTGCTGGCGGCTGCGAAGAGACCACGACTGGCGTTATTCGTCTAAATCAGATGGCTAAAGATGGCGCACTCACATTTCCGATGATTGCGGTAAATGACACTGATACAAAGCATATGTTTGATAATCGTTACGGAACCGGCCAATCCACACTTGACGCAGTATTCCGTGCCACAAACTTCTTGTTGGCCGGACGCATCGTTGTAGTCGCAGGTTTTGGTTACTGTGGAAAAGGTGTAGCAGAGCGTGCCAAGGGAATGGGCGCAGATGTCATAGTCACAGAGATAGATCCGACCAAGGCACTTGATGCAATGATGCAAGGCTTCCGTGTTATGCCGATGGTTGATGCAGCGGCGATTGGCGATGTATTCATTACTGTTACTGGAAATCGCGATGTGCTACGAGATGAACACTTCTCAATTATGAAAGATGGCGCAATCATGGCCAACTCTGGTCACTTTGATATTGAAATCGATGTTGCTTGGTTAGAACAGAACGCCGTTACCAAGAATGCCAAGATGCGCCATCAGACAGATGAATATGTTATGAAAGATGGGCGTCGCCTCCTCCTCCTTGCCGAGGGTCGCCTGGTAAACCTTGGAGCTGCTGAGGGCCACCCAGCATCTGTCATGGATATGTCATTCTCTGATCAAGCTTTAACAGCTGAGTACCTAGTTAAAGAGGCAAAGAATCTTCCTGCTGGTGTTCATGATGTTCCTACCTACATTGATAAGGAAGTTGCTGCACTCAAGTTGATTTCTATGGGTGGCCGAATCGATGTATTAACTCCAGCACAGGATATGTATCTCAACTCCTGGGAGCACGGTTCCTAAATGGCTTTGGTTATGGTCGTTGATGACGACCAAGACCTTGCAGAAATGCTAGGAATTGTCTTAACAAGTTCTGGCTTCGATGTTGATCTAGTAAGTCGTGGAGACGAGGCGCTGGAGGTATTTAGAAATAATCCTCCAGACCTTGTCCTACTTGATGTTATGTTGCCCGGTATTGATGGCATCGAGGTTTGCCGGCTGATTCGCCAAGAATCTATGGTGCCGATAGTTATGTTGAGTGCAAAGGGCGAGACGCAAGATATTGTCCGCGGCCTTGAAGCAGGTGCTGATGACTATATGCAGAAGCCTTTTCGCGATAAGGCAGAGTTAATTGCTCGAATACGCACTAGATTACGCCGCACAAATGCTGATGTCACAGGCCTACTTAATATCGGAGATTTAACTATTGATGTAACTGCTCATGAGGTACAACGTGGGGCGACGCTAATTCAATTAACGCGTTTGGAATTTGACCTCTTGGTTGCGCTGGCAAAAGATCCGGGGCGAGTATTTACAAGAGATGCGCTATTGAGCGAAGTGTGGGGCTATCGTCACAGCACCGATACACGGCTAGTAAACGTTCACGTCCAACGTTTACGCTCTAAAATTGAACACGACCCTGAGCATCCAGAGATTGTCATGACGGTTAGAGGCGTTGGATATAAAGCAGGCGGACCCGCGTAAAGGGTGCAATAAGCATGAGAAGTTTTCGTCAGGCGCTCACTCAGTCACTAGCTGTCAAAGTAATTCTTTCGACCATTCTTCTCTCTTTTGGTGTTATTTCATTAACAGGCTCTGCTCTGAATTCTCGTCTTTCTGATGGCATACGCGCAGTCAGTCTAGATTCTGCGCTAACTGAAGCACGATTTACCTTCTTTAATGCGCAGTATCAATTGATTCTCTCGCAAAATGGAACTGTTTCTGATCGTAAGCAAATTATTGCCGAACTGGTCGTTAGTTCAACAAGCCAGAATGTAAATGAAGATGGCCGAGATATTATTATTTTGAAATCGCCTTCAGAGAGGATGGTCGGCACATCATATGAAATGTCTTCTGCGCTAATCGATGCCTCCTCTGTCCCGGCTTCACTTCGCGAAAGGGTGCGCGAGAGCAGAGAGCTGCAGTATGAATATGCTGAGAGCCGATATCAGAATCGAGTCAGTGCAGATGCTCTCTTCGTGGGGGAGCCACTTCAGATTCCAGGTGGTGGCATGTATGAGATGTATGTGGTCTTCACATTAAATAACCAGACCGAGACGCTGACGTTGATTCGCAACTCACTTGTACTTACTGGTTTTGCCCTGATTTTTCTTATCGCACTCATTACTTACTTAGTGGTGCGTCAGGTCGTTAGGCCAGTTAGAGAGGCTGCTCGTATTGCTACACAATTTACGGAAGGTCAATTTAGCCAGCGCATGAAGGTGGAGTCCAAAGACGAAATGGCCTCTTTGGCTCATTCGTATAATGAAATGGCGCAATCAATCGAACAACAAATTTCACGCCTTGAGAATCTTTCGCGTGTACAACAACGTTTTGTCTCTGACGTTTCACATGAGTTACGTACGCCGCTCACGACTCTGCGGATGGCTTCTGAAGTTATCTACAATCAGCGCTCATCATTTGACCCTCTGATTGCGCGCAGCTCCGAACTACTGGCAGCGCAGATTGATCGCTTCGAGCGCCTCCTTGAAGATTTATTGGAAGTTAGCCGCTTTGATGCAGAAGTGGCAGTCCTTGAGCCAGTTGAATTTGATGTTCTGACGCTCGTTAGGCGATGTGTCTCTGATTTTGAGTTAGGCGAGGTGCCGACAGATTCAGGAATACGAGTTCAATCTGATTTACCGTCAATAAACATTAAGGCAGATATTCGACGAGTCGAGCGGATTATGCGCAATTTACTCTCTAATGCTCTAGATCATGCAGATGGAAAAGAGATTGTGGTGACCCTTGTTGCTACCGATAGTGAGGTAGCTATTGGTGTCCGAGATTTCGGCCCCGGGCTCGATGAGTCAGCCCTAATTAGAGTCTTCGATCGATTCTGGAGAGCAGATCCCTCACGAGCACGTATTAGAGGCGGTACTGGATTAGGGCTATCCATCTCACTTGAAGATGCCCGCTTACATAATGGCGAACTCGATGCATGGGGCAGACCTGGCAAAGGTGCACACTTTGTCTTGACCTTGCCACGCGTTGCTGGGGATGCGATACAAGGTCGTCCTATTAAGGTTATGCCAAAAGATTTCCACGAGGAGAATTTCTTCCTCTAACGTGCTCCCTAATTCGGTGCAAACTTCGACGATGAAGATTTGGACAGAGTTACAAGAACTTCTCTTTCCCACTCGCTGCCTAGGCTGTGATCAATTGGGTCTTTCTATCTGCTCACGCTGCCGCACTTCCTGGCATCCACATATTTATCGAAGCGCTTCACCAGCACAGATGAATAAAGGCAAGAGCGTAAATTTTCCAATCTATTCAGCTATCTCATATTCACCAGTTGCTGGCAAAGTACTTCTTGCTGCGAAAGAGAATGGCATTGCATTGGCAGATGATCTGCTCCTGCAAGCACTCTCACATTCTCTACAAATATTTCTACTTGAACAATCAGGTGATCTCTTTATTCCCATTCCATCTCGCCGAGGCGCTGCTCGATCAAGAGGTCGCCAATTTGTTACAGATTTGAGTAGAGAATTGAGTAAGCAATTTCTCCTTCCGACCGTTGATCTACTTTGCCATCAGCGAAAGGTGCGAGATCAGAGTTCGCTAGGGTCTGCTGCTCGTTATCAAAATATGGCTGGTTCGCTAAAAGCGCAGCGCTACATCCCAGGACGGGCCATCATTATTGATGACCTCGTCACATCGGGGGCCACCCTCCAAGAGGCGGCACGGGCCCTTTACAGCGAAGGAATTGAGGTGGCTGGAGCCGTAACCGCCTGTGTTGCGCAGCCCCTACGATAAGGGGGCTGTAAATGCCTGTGCGGGCGCAAAGTTGAAAGGTAGGACGATGGTTGCAATTGTTGATCGGCTCATGAGAGCCGGTGAAGGCAAGATTCTTCGCGACCTCTCCAAAATTACCGACAAAGTCAATTCATTCGAAGCCAGCATCACTCCTCTCTCTGATGAGCAGTTGCGTGCCAAGACTGATGAATTTAAGTCCCGCTTATCTGCAGGTGAAACTCTCGATGACCTTCTACCGGAAGCATTTGCTGTTGTTCGTGAAGCAGCTAAGCGAACCTTGGGACAGCGACACTATGACGTGCAGATTATGGGTGGAGCCGCTTTACATCGCGGCAATATCGCGGAAATGCGTACCGGTGAAGGAAAGACTCTCGTTGCCACTCTGCCTTCCTATTTGAATGCGCTGGCCGGACGTGGAGTTCACGTTGTTACCGTTAATGATTATCTAGCAGAGCGAGATAGTGAGTGGATGGGTCGTATCCACCGCTTCTTGGGACTTTCAGTTGGCGTGATTGTAAATAGCATGTCTCCAGCAGAACGTCGCGTGGCATACCTTTGCGATATCACCTACGGCACAAATAATGAATTTGGTTTCGATTATCTCCGTGACAATATGGCATGGTCACTAGATGATTGTGTGCAGCGCGATCACTTCTTCGCCGTTGTTGACGAAGTCGACTCAATTTTAATTGATGAAGCTCGTACTCCGCTGATTATCAGTGGACCAGCTGATAAACCAACAAAGTGGTATGTCGAATTTGCAAATATTGCGACAAAGTTGACTCGAAACGTTCATTACGAAGTAGATGAGAAGAAGAAGACCGTTGGAATTCTTGAAGATGGCGTGAGTAAGGTAGAAGAGTTACTTAATATTGAGAATCTATACGAAGCGGCGAACACCACGCTTATCGGGTATTTAAATAATTCAGTACGTGCGAAAGAGCTTTTTAAGCGCGATAAAGATTATGTAGTCATGAATGGTGAGCTATTAATCGTTGATGAGCACACCGGCCGCATGTTATCTGGGCGCAGATATAGCGAAGGCCTTCACCAGGCTTTGGAGGCGAAAGAACGTATTGAAATCAAGGATGAGAACCAGACCTTGGCGACCATTACTTTGCAGAACTATTTCCGTCTCTACGAGACGATTTCGGGTATGACTGGTACAGCTATGACCGAGGCATCTGAATTCCATCAGATCTATCGCCTAGGAGTAGTACCTATTCCAACTAATCGTTTGATGCAGCGTATTGATCAACCAGATTTGGTTTACAAATCTGAAAATGGAAAATTTGCTGCAGTGACTGCAGATATCGTCGAGCGCCATCGCAAGGGCCAACCAGTACTTGTCGGAACCGTTAGCGTGGAGAAATCAGAGGAGCTCTCATCCTTCCTTAAGCGCGCTGGAGTTCCACACGAAGTTCTAAACGCCAAGCACCACGAACGCGAAGCTGCCATTGTGGCGCGTGCAGGTACCAAGGGTGCAGTAACTGTGGCAACAAATATGGCCGGCCGCGGTACCGACATCATGCTTGGTGGCAATCCCGAATTTATGGCTGACTTTGAGCTACAACGTCGCGGCATTTCACCTGTAGATAACCCTGTTGAGTATGAAGCTGCTTGGCCAGCTGAGATTACAAAACAGAAAGAGGCAATCGCACTCGAACATGAAGAAGTTGTTGCATTGGGTGGCCTTTATGTACTGGGTACTGAACGCCACGAATCTCGTCGTATCGATAATCAGCTACGTGGTCGTTCGGGTCGCCAGGGTGATCCTGGTGAATCTCGCTTCTACCTATCCTTACAAGATGATTTAATGCGCCGCTTTAACTCCGGCATAGTCGAGCGCGTTCTATCGGCTGCAGGGCTTCCAGAGGATGAACCAATTGAATCCAAGATGGTTTCAAATGCCATCCGCTCTGCGCAGACTCAGGTTGAGGCGCAGAACTTTGAAATCCGTAAGAATGTTCTCAAGTATGACGATGTGATGAATCGCCAACGTGAAGTCATCTACGGTGAGCGCCGCCTAGTTCTAGAGGGTAAAGATCTCGGTGAGCAGGTAAGAGATTTCGTAGCCGATACCCTTTCAGCTTATGTGGCTGAAGCCACCAAAGAGGGCTTTGGTGAAGATTGGGATTTAGAGAAACTATGGGCAGCGCTTAAGTTAATTTATCCAATCTCCATTACTCCTGAAAAGATAATTGAAGAGGTTGGCTCTATTGGCGGCCTGGATACTGAATTCATTGAGGCGCGTGTTCTAGAAGATGCAGAAGCGGCATATGCAGCACGCGAGCAAGCTTTGGGAGTGGAAGTTCTACGTGAACTGGAACGAAAAGTTTTACTTTCAGTCCTTGATCGCCGCTGGCGTGAACACCTCTACGAGATGGATTATCTACAAGAGGGAATTGGCTTGCGCGCTATGGCGCAACGCGATCCTTTGGTTGAGTACCAACGTGAAGGTTATGAACTCTTCTCCGCGATGATGGATGCCATCAAAGAAGAGTTAGCAAGCCTGGTCTTCAATGTTGAGGTCACCATTGAAGGTGATGGAGCAGAAATCAAAGCGAAAGGTGTTTCAGAAAAACCAACACAGGTTGCACCTCTTAAGTACACAGCAGCTGATGAAAATGGAGTTGTCACATCTAGTGATGTATCGCGCAACGGTCCATGTCCTTGCGGCTCAGGTAAGAAATTTAAGCGTTGCCACGGCGCTGCCTAACTTTCTTTACAGCAACTTCAGCGCAGTACATAGCCAGCGTCCATCAACGCCCTCAAATCTAATAACTGCCGCTCTGTAACGCGCCCCAAATCTGATTATTGCAGTCGATTCACAGATACCGTCGAGCGGTTCGTTCTGATGGATACTCTTTAACTTTCCTATTTCACGTTGGCTACCTGAGCTCTTAACCAGATCACTGTAAATAACGCGATGGCACCATCGCACTAACTGTGCCGGCTGTCTTCTTCCTGCCCAGACTTCTACAACGCTTACAATAAATTTCATCGTCCAGGTATGTACATCAGGAAGCTCTGTCGCAGAAGTTGGAATCGGCATCTCATCCGGATCGAGCTCCTCCCCAAAGGTAGAAGGCACCAAGTAGAGCTTGGCTCTTTGTTGCGGCAGTGGCTCTATTGCAGGTGCAAAGATATCTAAAACTGGGTGGCTCCAAAGTGATCTATCTTCAGTGCTAGAAAGTAGTTGCAGATAAGGATTTCTTTGCAGCGTCAGTGAGGGTATTTGATCTGTAGTCATGTAGCGATATTGGCAGCGTGAAGTTTAGGCCAACTCCTAAGTAAGTCTCATTCTGACTCAAACTTTAGGATGACTGTGCACAGTGGCTTTAATCTCTTTCGCGCTGCTCTTACCTTGCCGCCATGGTTGCTAAGAAGAAATCCAATACCCGCCTAGTAATTTCTGCCATCCTTTTCTGTTCAGCTCTGATTGCCTCCTTTTTGATGTCACAGGCTGCCAATGAGCGGGAAGATTTCTGGATATTAACTCGTTCAGTGACAAAGGGCAGCGCACTTACTGCAGCTGATCTCACCACAACTGCAGTGGCACTTGGAGACTCTGCAAATCGCTATCTATCAGCTACAAGTAACCCAATTGGATCAGTGACGCTTCGCCAAATTCGAGCTGGTGAGCTCATAGATAACGCTGCACTTTCGCCAGATGGGAGTGCGCTAGTTAATCAAGAGTTATCACTGAGTATTCGCTCTGTTGATATGCCGGCAGAACTAGCTGCTGGTGATCTTGTGACGCTCTTTCATCTACATGATGCACGAAACGGGGAGCCTGCCAAAGAGCCACTTCGAGTAATAAGTAGCGTCTTTGTATCGAGCGTTGATAGACAGAGCAGCAACTTTGGAGGCGAAGTGGCGCTGACTCTCTCAATTAATCGTCTCTTTGTGGAGGAGGTATTAGCTGCTACGACCAGCGGGCGAGTAGTAGTAATCGGGTTAAATGGATAAGAAAATTCAAAATCTAGCAATTACCGCCATCTCCGATTCAGAGGAGGAAGGATTTCTCGCTAGCGCCCTTTTCAACAGCGGTTGGCAGGTGCAATTTCGAGCGCTTGATTTCCAAAGTTTGCAGACCTTCTTGGCAACTTTCCAGAGGCAGCAACTGACAATACTTCTCTCCACAGATCTAGAAGGCCTAACTCCGGCAGGTATCTCTGAGCTATCGGCTCAGGGTTTTGCAATATTTATCTTCACTTCAAATGACGATTTTGAGTTCGCAAACCACTCAGTTCTTCCCTTCCCAAAAAGCTCATTAGAGCTGATTGCACTCCTGCGCGGCTCTCTCCGTGCACCTTTATTGAGAGCGCCTGCAGATATTGAGCGGCAGAAGCGAGCTCGAAGCGTGGCCATTTCAACAGTTATTGCAGGTAGTGGTGGCACAACTTTTGCAATCAATTTAGCTGCGGAGTTGAGTCTGCTTGGAGCACGTGTTCTCTTAGTGGATGCAAATTCGGATGCACCTGCGATTGCTACTCTCTTAGATGGGCGGGGTTTGCGCCAGGGAGATGAGTTTTGCAATATCGGCCAGAATCTTTGGGCGATGGAGATTTCTCAAGCGAGCATTGCAGAAGATGTCGAACGTCTTTATCGCAGTCAATTCGATTTTGACTTTCTCATACTAGATATTGGAGTTATGCGAGATTTCCCCCAGACTCTTGCCGGTAAAAGATGGAGCGGGGAGGCAATCAACTGGATTTCTAATAATTGTGACTCGCTCTTCCTTCTCTCACGCTCTGACCACTTATCACTCCATCGACTGCGTAACCTGGCGCGATTGATTTCACAGAATCCGATAAAACCCACTCTGACATTTCTTCATTTGGCACGTCCTTATGGAAAGAGGGGCAATGAGGCAGATAGCGCTTTTCTAGCTTGCATCTCATCCATCTCATCTGAGAAGGCGCTTGCCCTGCCTTTAGATGTTCGTGCTGTGCAACGCGCAGAAAGGGAGCGCTCCACTCTTTACGAAAGTCAGGAGCGCAGTCCGCTTCGCAAAGTGATCGCAGGGATAGCCGGTCAACTTAAGGTTTAAATTCTTATACCCTTACTCCATGCGCGGGTATATAGCTATGACAGCCCAAGAGGTGGCTGATTTTCTGGCTACCGCCAAATCTGATCTCAATGAACTATATGCACCGACTGCTGAATTTAACGGCGCCCATCCAGAGCTGGGTGAGGAGGAGGCGGAGTATCTCCTCTCCATGTTGGCCGCAGAGGAAGCGCGAGAGATAGTTGCCGATAGCGATGAAGCATCTGCCTGTGTTCTAGCTTTTGAAATTCCAAATCATTTGATTGCTACAACTTCTGAGTTTGAGATAACTCTTTCAGAGCCATTGAAATGGGAGAATCTGCAGTGTCTTTTCACGGTTACCCCTCATGCAGATGCCGAGCTAGAGCTGACCTGGTTTGCTCCACAAGAAATTGCTGCGCAGCTTCCCGAGTGGTTGGGATGATTATCTAAATGGCTGCAATTGAAGAGTTCGTAAAAGAGCGCAGTCCGCTATCGGCTGGGCAGATTCACAAATTGCGCGAGCTTATTGCTGACTGGCAATTGCTTTCAGATCTCTCCTTTGCAGATTTAGTTCTTTGGGTGCCATTAAGGAAAGACTTCAAGAGTTGGCCAACTGGTTATGTTGCAGTTGCGCATATTCGCCCAACGACAGCAGCGACCCTCTTCCCATTAGATGTAATTGGCGATGAGATTACATATGGACAACGTCCACATATCGATCAGGCCCTATCTAGCGCAGAGATTATTCGCGACACCGAACCGGAGCAGCTTGGTGACTACATGGTTAAGGAAGAGACAATTCCAGTAATGGCAGATGGCCATGTAATTGGAGTTATCTCCAGACACCGTAATGCAGATTTAATGCGACAGCCCAGCCGACTTGAACTCAATTACCGCGAAATCGCTCACAACCTTTATCGCATGATTTCAGAAGGAACATTCCCGTATCCAGATGCCGGTTCACTCTTTGATCCAGCACCACGTGTAGGAGATGGTTTATTGCGCCTAGATGTAAATGGAGTTGTCGCATATGCCAGCCCTAATGCTCGCTCTGCCTTTAGCCGACTGGGCTGGGTAAGTGAAGTTGAAGGATATAAGTTAGGAGAAGTCGCTCAGCAACTGGCGCGCGTCAAGCCTGATGCTCAGGAAGAGTCGATCGCACTTGGTTTAACGGGCAAGAAGCTAAAGAGAGTTGAAATTGAGAATTCTGGTGGAACTATTGATTTTATAGTTTTGCCATTACTTCAAGGCGAAGATCGAATTGGCGCAATTGTTCTGATTAATAACGTCACAGAACTCCGTAGACGAGAGCGCGAATTAATAACTAAAGATGCCACAATCCGCGAGATTCACCACCGCGTAAAGAACAATCTCCAGACCGTATCAGCGCTTCTGCGTTTACAGGCGCGCCGTATTGATGACCCAGGGGCGAGCGCTGCCTTAAATGAAGCGGTTAGACGCATCGCCTCCATTGCTTTAGTTCATGAGACCTTATCCAGTAGCCGTGACTCATCTGTTGCATTCGATGAGGTACTAGATAGTTTGGTCACCCATGCTCTCGAGTTGAGTCCACGCATGAGTGAGCTA
This sequence comes from uncultured Candidatus Planktophila sp., assembly GCA_964463845.1. GTDB lineage: Bacteria > Actinomycetota > Actinomycetes > Nanopelagicales > Nanopelagicaceae > Planktophila. Next base: position 91,088 of record CAYXDT010000003.1, read on the forward strand.
GCTATCGAACGAAAGGGTGAAATTGGTTCGCTTGATCCGCGTATAGCCACACCTCTTGCGCTAATTATTACCGAGTTGATACATAACGCGCTCGAACATGGTTTAGCAGAGCGGGGGAGCGCGCTAGGGATTTCCTCTTATGGCGATGGCAAGACACTTACCGTGACAATCGCTGATGATGGGGTTGGACTGCCTGAAAATTTTGATATTGCAACCTCACCTAATTTAGGTTTGCAGATAGTCCGGACTCTCACTGAAAATGAGTTACGTGGCCAATTGCAGTTGCAATCTGCGGGCGGTCGCACACAAGCAATCTTGACGCTACCGCTTTAGTCGTAGCGCTAGAGAAGTTACGCTGACTTGCTGGATGAAGTTAGCTCTGACCTTGATCTGCTAGGCGGGCGCGATTTCGCGCAGCGCGGCGCTTGAGAGCGCGACGTTCATCCTCTGAAAGGCCACCCCAGACACCGGCATCTTGCCCCGATTCCAGCGCCCAAGCTAGGCAAGGATCCTTAACGATGCAGCGATTACAAACCTTCTTCGCCTCTTCAATCTGGGTGATGGCTGGTCCGGTATTTCCAACAGGAAAGAAGAGCTCAGGATCCTCTTCACGGCAGGCAGATTGATGTCTCCAATCCATGGCCACGCCTCCTTTACTGCTGAAGTGGATACGCATAAATGCTGCGCACAAGAGGGTAATTCTCCCTGTTACCACTTGTTTAAACAAGAAGGTAGCGAGAGAGATTTCCTGAATCAGGGTGATTTACATCCCTAAATGATTTATTTGACGGTAATTTCATGACCCATCGCAATATAGCTTTCTAGATTTGATAGGTGCCCCCGACAGGAATCGAACCTGTGCACCTGCCTCCGGAGGGCAGTGCTCTATCCCCTGAGCTACGGGGGCGCAGGTAGAAGAGTAGGTTATCGGACTATGAACAGTTCAGAGAGAGCTTATTTTGCAACGGGCTGCTTTTGGGGCGCAGAGCGAAGGTTTTGGAGTATCGCAGGAGTTATCGCAACGAGCGTTGGCTATATGGGTGGAGCTCGCCCTAACCCAACATATGAAGAAGTTTGTACCGGCAAAACTGGCCATGCTGAAATGGTTGAGGTCGAATTTGATCCAAGCCAAGTTTCCTACATTCGCTTATTAGAAGAGTTTTGGATTATGCACGACCCAACATCTCTCAATCGCCAAGGTGGAGATATTGGAACGCAATATCGCAGCGCAATCTTTACAACCTCTGATTCTCAAGCAGCGCAAGCGCAAAGTACACGTGAGCTATATCAGGCTGCTCTTACTCGCGAAGGTATTGGCGAGATTGTCACCCAGATAACTAGCGCAGCTGATTGGCCATACTTTCTCGCTGAGGAGTATCACCAGAAGTATCTACAGAAAAATCCCAACGGTTACGATTGTCACTCCAGCACTGGAGTTGCCTTCCCTAAGGTAACCTCATGAGTCAGTCCATGAGTCAGTCGGAAAAGTTTCCATTAATCGCTCTTGAGCTAGCAGAGTTACGTACTCATCGCCGCGAAAAGTGGCGCACCTTTCCAGAAGATGTTCTGCCACTTCCTGTAGCCGAGATGGATTTCCCAGTAGCTGCGCCAATTAGAAATCTCTTAACTCAGATGGTGCAGAGCTCTGATATGGGATACCTAGGACCCATCCCCGAGTTAGGTCAGGCATTTGCTGCCTTTGCCCAAAGACGCTGGGGATGGAGCGCCGATGCCGCGCAGGTAAGAGTTGCCGCCGATGTTGGCGTTGGAGTCGTTGAAGTGCTTAGAGTCTTAACATCTCCGGGAGATAAGATTTTGATCAATTCACCGGTCTACCCCAACTTCTGGACCTGGTCTGCTGAAGTTCATCTCAAAGAGATTGATATTCCATTTATTGAATCTGAAAGTAAGGTAAATGGCAGCCACTGGATTATTGATTGGGATGGCATTGAAAGGGCCTATGCCTCAGGGATTAAGGCGCATCTAATTAGTAACCCCCATAACCCACTTGGGCGGGTCTTTACGCGCGATGAGCTAGCGCGCTTTGCCGAGCTCGCGGCGCGCTACCAGGTTTATATTCTCAGTGATGAGATACATGCCCCTTTAACTTTTGCCGAATCTACCTTCACCCCATTTCTAGCAGTCTCTGATCAGGCTCGCGAATTTGGAATCACAATTACATCAGCGAGTAAGGGGTGGAATATCGCCGGTCTTAAGTGCGCCATCATCATTACCGAAAGCACATCGCTCTTTGAAAAGTTAAACGCTATCGCTTCTGCTACTCATTACCGCGCCTCTCTCTTGGGCGGTTTTGCCTCGGCCGTTGCCTTTGCAGAAGGTGAGCCTTGGCTAGATGCGGTTATGGTTGAGTTAGATAAGAACCGCGCCTTGGTGGCAGATTTGATAGCAGAGTTGACCCCTGCAATTAGATATCGAGCTCCAGACTCTTCCTACTTGGCCTGGTTGGATTTATCTGCGCTTAATTTAGGCGAGGATCCTGCGGCGGTCCTTATCGAAAAGGCAAAGGTCGCCTTTGTCCCTGGCGTTCGTTTCGGCAAGGGCAATGAGCAATTTGTACGGCTCAACTTTGCAACCAGTCCAGAGATTCTGCGCGAAGCACTCACAAGAATTGCTAAGGCAAATTTTTGACCTTAAAGAGGCGAAGCGAGTGAAAGAGCGGTATTTTTAGCTCTATGAAAGCACTCCGCCGCTTGATCGCAACAGTCACCGTTGCCATCCTCGCCTTTCGCGCTGTGGGCTCCTTTCTCTCATGGGTTGAAAAGCAGGAAGAGTCCACAACCGATGCATGGGTTGATGAGGATGAATTTGAGGATGCTCAGTGAGCGCTGATTCGTATATTGCAGGAAGTTGCAATATCGGAACCGGTGAAGTTCGCCGCCGGCAATTAGTGGCGCTTATCGGAGCAATTCTTAGCACCATAACCCTTATTGGATTTGTATCTACCCAAACGCCAGCCAATCTTCGTCTAGGAATTTTTATCCCCTTTGCTGTGACAGCAATTGGGTATGTGCAATCGCGAAGAAAATTCTGTCTAGCCTACGGATTTATGGGAACCTTTAACTTTGGCAAGCTGGGAGACATTTCGCGCGTCTCAGATAAAGCAGCCATGGCGGCAGATCGCAAGACCGCGCTCTCTATCTTGGGTCAGTCACTTCTGCTTGCTGCTACAGCGACTTTAATCGTCTATCTATTACCACTCGGTTAACTCTCAGTTGCGTCTCAGTAGGCTCTCCATTAACTCACAAGGGTTTTGGTAGCCCTTACATTTTGGCGCCCTTAGTGACATTGTTGGAACCATGGAAATAATTATTCAAACTCGTCATGCAGAGCTGGCTAGCGACTTCAGAGGAATTGCAGAGGAGAAGCTTCGCTCAATGGAGAGATTTAGCGTAACCATCGACCGCATTGAGGTTGAGATTACTCATGAAGCAAATCCAAGGAGAGGAAAGAGCTCTCACAAAGTTGTTATCACTTCGCATGGTTCAGGACCTCTTCTGAGAGCTGAAGCTACAGGATTTAATGACCTAGCAGCCTTTGATGAAGCTATAGAGAGCGTAGAGTTACAAATTAGAAAGATTCATGAGAAAACGAAGAGTCATGACCGGCAAACGCTACGCACCATGAAAAGTGATGAGAGTAAGTAATTAACGCTTACCCTTACCTTTTCCTTCTTGCCACATCTTCATCGCCTTTTGCGGTGGCACTGGTGGAGTTGGAGCTGGTCCTAACTCGTTAATAGCTGCATCGCGCAGAATAATTGCATTTGCCACAGCGGTACGTCGCGCATTGGCGGCAGCGCTCTTGCGCTCGGGTGTCGTGGCGGCCCACAATGAGATACGCGCATCTGAGTTAGCTTTATCCACTGCGATTTTAAAGGCAAAGTTTATCTCGCGCATACTTATTTCACGCTCACGTACAGCAAGCTGATAGATCTCTCGCTCCTTTTTATATTGCTCGATTGCAATCTTTATTGGATCGGTAGTCGGTGAAGCAGTTGGCGAAGGGGTTGGATCTGCGTTAGCTGCAGATGCAAAAGAGAGAGCAAAGGCAAGCGCAAGCGGTAAAGCCAGAAGGCGCCGGGAGCTTGTTCTCATGGCCAAATAGTAATTCCTAACAGGTGTGAATATTCTGTGAAACCTCCTACCTCTTCGTGTGGGTCTCTTTGAATTAGTGGCGTTGTCGGTGAGGACATGGCAAGGTATGGCCATGAGCCAATTAATCATGATTATTGATGATGAGGCAGGAGTCCGTGATCTCTTATCGGATGCTCTTAAATTGGCAGGTTTTGAGACCGTGACTGCGCCAGATGCGATGGTCGCTCTAACCGCACTGCGAAGTGCCAAACCAGATCTTCTGATAGTTGATATCAATATGCCAATGATGGATGGTTTTGAGTTTATCGAGCGGATTCGTAGCAATGGCGATAACACTCCCGCTTTGATGCTTAGCGCACGGGGTGACCGCGCCGATATCACCCGCGGATTGACTATCGGAGCCGATGATTATGTGACAAAACCTTTCGGCCTGGAGGAGTTAGTTCTTAGAATTAAAGCAATCTTGCGCCGCTCGCAATTTACTATGACAGAGAGCGCTGCGCTCTCTTGCGGACCAATTACTTTAGATAGCGATTCGCATCAAGTGACATTCAACGGTGATGTAGTTGAGCTTTCCCCGACTGAATTTAGATTGCTACATGTTCTACTTGAAAGCAAAGGGCGCGTGCTAAGTAAGACATTTCTTCTAGACGAGGTGTGGGGCATAACCTTCGAATCCGAGAGCACGGTAGTTGATACCTACATCTCATATTTGCGAAAGAAATTACACCGTGATGGCTTTGAAGGAATTAAAACTGTGCGCGGGGTAGGTTTTCAGCTACAGGCTGAGAAGAAGTGAAGATATCTCAATCTTCCCGGATTAGTTTTGTAACTCTCCTTCTCCTGACAGTTATTACTGTAGGTATAGGAAGCATCTCCGTCATTCATAGTCAGGATGTCGAGATAGCCAAGATGGATACCTCAATCAATTTCATAACTGCCAGCGCGCTGGATAATCCTAGCCAAGCAGTAGGTGCTGCACTCTTTGCTATTGAGCAAGCGAGCATTGATGCCACGCTGACTCTGCTCTCTCGCGATGGAAGCGAGACTGTTATTAATGAATCCTCACTTACCTACCTAGGTGCGCCAGCACTTTCGGTAATTGAGCAGGCGGTTATCAAGCCCATTGGAGTAGCTGGCCAACCTGAATATCGGATGCGGGCAGTTCCGTTAGAGGGCGGTGATTACATCTTGATTTCACGCTCAGTCGCCGGAATCAAAGAGAATTTCTCCTCTAACTTACGTTACTTAGCCATTGTGACAGTTGTTGTGGACTCCCTTGCTGGAGTACTGCTTCTAATCTATTTCCGCCGCGAACGCAGAAGGACAGACTCTGCACTCTTATCGCGCATGCAGGAATTTCTTGGCGATGCCTCACATGAGCTGCGCACCCCACTTACTGTCATTAGGGGATATGTTGAGATGCTCAGCAAGGAGCAGATAACCAATCCTGATGATAAGTCTCGCGCCTTTAATCGAGTTGGCAGCGAAATAAATCGGATGGAGACCCTTATTCAGGACCTACTTCTCTTGGCTGAATTGGGGGAGAGTGGCTCTCGTAGTATTGAAAAGATTGATCTGAGTGAGATTTTATCGGCGCACGGAACAGATTTCATTACCCTCAATCCTGAGCGCAAAGTGGAGATGGCGATAACTCCTTCATTGCAAATAACGGCGGCGAGAGATTATGTGGCCCGCTTTATCCAAAATGCCCTAGCAAATATTGTCCGTCATACATCTGCTTCAGATCCAGTACGTATCTCTCTACGTAAAAGCGGCAGACACTTGGTTTTGATTATTGAAGATGGGGGAGAGGGCCTTCCTTCGCAGGCCTATGGCGAAAACATTCGCTCGTTAAATCGTTTTGATGCTTCCCGCTCACGTGAAAATGGTGGCTCGGGATTAGGCATGAGCATTATGTCTGCTGTGATTGAAAAACTTGATGGCAAGTTATCACTGCGTAAGAGCGCCCTCGGTGGGTTAGCCATTGTTGCTGAACTTCCCAGCGCATAGCTCTTGGTCAATTGCCAGTCAGTAGTTGAAATCAATATGAACTAGTAGCATCGTCACTGTGAGTCAAGGTCAATTAGATGAGCTACTTGCTGAATTTGAGTTGCAAATCAATAAACCTGAATCTTTAGTTCGAATAGTTCTTTCTGGCAGGCGACGCAATATGCAGACGCCGCATCAGAGAATTGATATTAGGCCGGTACTGATAAAAGATGTAATTCAAATCCAAGTCAGCTACAGCGATGGTCGCCAGATGACGAGTAAGAATTTTCCAGCAGGAAATCCCGAAGTGGTATCACTTCTACACAGCGGTTATGCCAATTATCTTTTAGAGACAGTTACCGAATCGTTAGCGCTGCGTATTACGAAGAAAGGGGAGGCGCTGATTCATAGAGGTAACCAGGCGATTGAACAGAACCTTTCGCATGATCGCATCAAATCTCGGTTACTCGATCCCACAGACCCATTTCTTATAGCCATAGGTATCTCCGATAAAGAGGGTCGCATTAAGCCCACCAAAGCTGATAAGTATCGACAAGTGGAGGAGTTTTTACGGGCGCTAGTGCCGGCCTTAAATTCGGCGATTTCAGCTGGCCAAATTCCTAAGCCAACAGAGCGCGCGCCTCTATCTATTGTCGATTTGGGATGTGGCCATGCATATCTAACATTCGCAGCACATCAATATCTTCGTTCACAAGGTATGCCGGTACATGTAGTTGGTATCGATATTCGCCCAGCAGCTCGTGATCGCAATAATGAGATTGCCCAGCAATTAGGAATATCAGCCAGTATTGAATTTCGCGCCGAAGAGATTGCCGATACTAGGCTAACTAAGGCTGATGTAGCAATAGCGCTCCACGCCTGTGATACCGCAACTGATGATGCGATTGCTTGGACAATAAACTCCCAGGCCCGTCTAGCTTTAATTGCTCCATGTTGTCATCACGATATTCAAGCTCAGCTAAATGAAATTCCAGCAAACGAGATTCCCGAACCATGGGGGATTATCACTCGCCATGGAATTATGAAAGAACGCCTAGGTGATTTATTAACAGATGCACTTCGCATGCAGATCATGAAATTGCAGGGATATCGTGTCGAAGCAATTGAGTTCATTGGGGGAGAGCACACCCCAAGAAATCTCATGATTCGCGCTGTATTCACTGGGGCTAAAGCAGATGCCAGCGAAGAAACTCGCTATCAGCAGATGGTTGGGCTCTGGAAAGTAAAACCTGCGCTCACTACACTCATCAGGCGTTAGACTTGCCGCTATGTCAAAAGTCCTTGCCTCATTGCCAGTTGGAGAACGAGTAGGTATCGCCTTCTCTGGCGGACTCGATACCTCTGTCGCAGTCGCGTGGATGCGGGCCAAGGGTGCAATTCCTTGCACATATACAGCTGACCTTGGCCAGTACGACGAACCTGATATCGATTCAGTTCCAGATCGCGCCAAGGATTATGGCGCAGAAATTTCTCGTCTAATCGATTGTAAGACCCCACTTGTTGAAGAGGGACTTGCAGCAATCGCTTGTGGCGCTTTCCATATTCGCTCCGGCGGAAAGCAGTACTTCAACACCACACCTCTCGGGCGGGCGGTTACCGGAACTTTACTTGTGCGCGCGATGCTTCATGACAAAGTGGAGATTTGGGGAGATGGCTCCACATATAAAGGCAACGATATTGAACGCTTCTATCGTTATGGGCTCCTTGCCAATCCCAACTTAAGAATTTACAAACCTTGGTTAGATGCTGATTTTGTCCGTGAACTTGGTGGACGTAAGGAGATGTCTGAATATTTGGTTGCCAATAAGTTGCCTTACCGCGATAGCGTTGAAAAGGCTTACTCGACAGATGCCAATATTTTGGGAGCAACCCACGAAGCGAAAAATCTTGAAAATTTAAATGCCTCGATTGAGATTGTAAATCCAATAATGGGCGTGAAATTCTGGGACCCAGCTATTGCAATTGCATCTGAAGATGTAAAGATTCAATTCGTCCAAGGGCGCCCTGTTGCGATCAATGGAGAAAGCTTTAGCGATGTGGTCGCTCTGATGGATCAGGCCAACAAAATTGGTGGTCGTCACGGGCTGGGAATGGCTGATCAAATTGAGAATCGAATTATCGAAGCTAAATCTCGCGGAATTTATGAAGCACCAGGTATGGCTCTACTCTTTATCGCCTACGAGCGCTTAATCTCCGCCATCCATAATGAAGATACCATTGCAAATTATCATGCTGAAGGTCGTCGCTTGGGTCGCTTGCTCTATGAGGGACGCTGGCTAGATCCACAAAGTTTGATGCTACGTGAATCTCTAACCCGCTGGGTGGCGAGTGCAGTTACTGGTGAAGTTACCTTACGTCTGCGCCGTGGGGATGATTACTCAGTCATCAATACAACTGGTCCAGCCCTTAGCTACCATCCAGATAAGTTATCTATGGAACGTACAGAAGATGCCGCCTTTGGACCAACCGATCGAATTGGACAGTTAACTATGCGCAATTTAGATATTGCAGATACCCGAGCCAAGCTAGAGATGTACCGCGATCAGGGCCAACTTGGTGGCGGCGAATTCAATCTCATCAAGGAACTAGAGAACTAAAACTTCACTGATGCTAATCGAGAAGAAGTTAGTGTTAATCGGTTTCGCCTTTGGTTTTTTAACCCTGACACATATCCCAGTCAGTATTTTCCCCCATGTCTTCGATAAGAACTTGGCCCCACAATTCATCTCCCTAACAGTAATTGCAACGGCGATGGGCCTCTACATTCTCTTTAAGCCAGCTGATTTTAAGGTTGATCGCAAGGTGCAGATAGCGATTTACGCCTTGATTGCAGTCGTTGCAATCTCTGCATTAACAAGTGGAAATATCGTCTCTTCCCTAACTGGAGATACTGGGCGATTTACTGGTGCTATCAGTCTCTTCTGTCTATTGATTATCGCCATATTTCACTCTCGCCTGACCTTTGCTAGTTTTCGTAAGTTACTTCCCTTCTATCTCGCTTTTATATTTATACAGGCACTCATCGGTATCGCCCAACGTTGGCTTGGGTTAGAACTGCCAGGCGTTGATGGAGTTACCGGCACATTTGGAAATCAAGATTTTTATACTGCCTTTATAGGAGTTTCCGCACCGCTCTTTTTCCTTGCCGGAATTCGGCGGAGTACTAGGGTAAAACTTCTCATTGCCGGAATGTACGCAATCTGTATTTATGCCATCTACCTATCTGGGCCACTGCAAGGTTGGGTAGATTTAGCATTCGCGCTAATCGGCTTTATTGCATATCGCTACCGAAGATTTATTCCAAGGCGTGACTTTAAGGTGAATTCACGTACCTTTGTTGGAACTGTGGCAGTTGTCATTTGGGCTGAATTCATCTTCTTAGTCCCATTCTTAGGGAGTTGGATTCCGGTATTGGGTAATGACATCCAAGTAAAGATTCGTGCCAATTTCTGGTTAGCTGGAACTCAGGGCTTCTTCTCACATCCCATCTTTGGACTCGGCCCTGATCAATATGGCAATTATTATGAAGAGTTTAGAACTACCTCAGACACCCAGAATTATTCGCGCATTCTCAGCAATGATGCTCACTCTGCCTCTGTACAAACTTTAGCCACCCTTGGAATTGCTGGAACTTTGGCACTACTTCTCTTACTAGCCTTCCTAGTACGTTCGATTGTTATCTTGTGGGATTCCAAGCCAGAGTTGCACCGGGAACTCTTTATCCTGGGACTCTTCTTCTTTATCTATCTCACTAACTCATTTATTAGCCCCATGACTTTCCCCGCTAAATATCTGCTCTGGGCGATAGCTGGATTAGTCGTGGGTGCGGTCTATCGTTCAAGACCGTCTCAAGAGTTAGAAGCTGCAATATCTCTTCGCCTACCTGTATTGCTACTTCTTATCCCAACCATGATTGTCGGTAGTAACTTCGCCTTGGCGCAGTACCGCTATAACGTGGCCTTTGAGAAATTTGTTGATAATCGTTCAGCCAAGATTGACTATCGCTTTAGCCAATATATTCCCTGCTTTATGTACTTTGAGGGTCAGTTCCAGATGACCCAAAGCCAAGGAAATGAGGCAATCGCCAAATTGGCTCAGGCCCAGGTAGATGCCAATCCGCGCTGCGTCAGCGCCCGGATAGTTTTGGCGCAGATTTTTGAATTACAAGGTGATACAGAGCGATTAAAGAACGAAATTTATAGCCTTGTCACCATCGCCCCTTCACGTGAAGAGGTCCTGAATATCGGCATGCGATATGCCAACCGCAGCCAAGATACCTATCTATTAGAAATTCTCCAGCGCGAACTCTCAGAGCGCGGCCTGGTCTATGTGCCAGGCACCGAGGGTTAGCGGCAATTGCTAGGGCAGCGGTATATTTAACTTATGTCAGTAGCTGAGTTCTTCGATAGATTGCGCGCTCGTCTTTACGAGCTCTTCCAATCTGAAAAGCGCTCAACCCGACTCTTCTCTCGTTTAGTTGCAGTCGTTTGTGCTGGGCTAATCTTTGCAACGGTCGCTCCTACAATCGCTGATGAGTTAACTGGTACACCAGAAGTTAGTCAGAGCCCTGCGCCGGAGGTTGTGGCCGAGAGCCCAACTGCTAGCCCTGAGCCAGAGGTATCCGCATCTCCAACTCCGAGCGTTAGCGATTCACCTAGCCCCGAAGCAACAGTGACACGACCAGTTATCCCAACTGGCTCACCAACGCCGCTTCCAGAATCTACCGATTCCGAGACAGCTGTAATTGAAGAGGAACCGGCTCCTCTTGAAGTTCAACCACGTTATAACTTACGGATGCCGACAACAGCTGCGATAGATCCACGTGCTAAGAGCTACCTGATGCCTCATATCGTGGCTCAACCTGAGGATCTAACAGTTCCTACCTTGGCCTGTATCTCAGGTTCGGCGCTCGCCTTCGACATAATGCAGAAGCAATCTAGCCAGACCTTCCTGGAAGGCCCGGATTACATAACTGGGGATCGTTCTAGCTTTATCCTGGTTGCCGGCGCTGCCGCTCGGGTCATCAATCTCATCAACTCATATTCAGGGCTTGTCGCCTACTCAGATTCAACTGGAATTGCCGGCCGCCCCATAACTATCCGCTTGGTCGCCCTCAATAAAGTAGCCCTGGATCCGACCTTCTGCTCAGCCGCCCGCTCATCCGGCACCACTTTCCTGCGCCCATTGGAGCTCTCTCAATCTACAGTTAAGGGTGGCGGCACGCTCAAATAGCGCTCCTTTCTTTGCTCTACATAGAACTTCGGTCTAGACTCTAGTACTGAGGGGTAGCCCCTCGGCACCACCCTTAAGACTTCAGAATGGGAGACCGCGTTGACGCTTCACTCACCGCTTAGCGGCCCCGTCAACTCTGGATTCGGTGGCGGCAAGAAATATAAATCAAAGATTGTTGCCGGCGCGACAATTATCGCCTTCGTGCCATTTCTTCTCTCTACCTTTGCCGCCAGCGTAACTGTTGGTAATGGCGCACTTGAATTTGGACAAGGTTCACAGCAAGCAATTGCCTGTGACTCAAAGATCTTTATTGCACTTGGAGAAGAGTGGAAGGGCGCACCTGTAGAAAATGATCCATCTGCTGGATTCTTTCGCGTACGTACAGTTACCGTTTCAAATCTAGATTTAGAGCGTTGCGCTGGTAAGAAGTTACGCGTGCGCCTAATTGATGGCAGCTCTCAAGAGATCACAGTTGGAAATGTTCCAGAAGCGAAGGTAATGCAGATTGCGCTTCCAAATCCACTGCCTCAGCAAAATGTAAGTGATTCAACTGCGCTCTTACTTACCTACCTAACTGGTACCGGTTCTCCAATTTCGGGAACGCTCGCTGCAACTGTCGCCGTCTCAGTCTCTGGTACCTCTGTCTACGATGGCAGCATACTTTCAGCAAATAGCGCAGATGTAACTTTCTATCTCGATCCAACTGCCACCGTTGTAAATATCGACGGTCAAAGAGTCTTCCGAACCACAGTCGAAACTATCGACAATCCATCTGCGCAGGCAGCACCATCACCTAGCGCAACACCAACGGCCTCGCCCTCAGCGGAGCCAACTCCTTCGCCGAGCGCGGGAACTTAAGAGAATTGCCGCATCTTTAGTTAAAACTAAGGATGCGGTTCTACCCAAGTCTGACTCTCTATGGTCGGGTAAAGGTGCAGTGAAAACCATAGGGAATCGTTAATTTCACAGACGTGAACAATTACAAGTTAAGGGGAATATAGGAAATGGAAATATTAAAGTTTGAAAGTGCGGGAACTCCTCGCAAAGCGAAGAAGAACAACAATCTTCGCTCACTTACAGGGCTGGCAACTGTGGCAGCTATCGCCGTATTAGGTTCAACCCTTGCGGCCAATATCTCACTTGGTAGCTCAGCCGGCATTGAGTTCGGTCAGGGCGTCCAAGTAACTGCAGCGTGCGAT
>CAYXDT010000003.1:103746-124922 GCA_964463845.1 uncultured Candidatus Planktophila sp.
TAGCTCAGCCGGCATTGAGTTCGGTCAGGGCGTCCAAGTAACTGCAGCGTGCGATTCAAGCATCACCGTTACTCCAAGTGTTCGCTTCGTAAATGCAGCTAATGCAGGCACCTTCTACTTGAGCACAATTGCGCTCTCAAATATCGACTTAACTAACGACACAAAGTGTGTTGGTAAGGTATTTACACTTAATGCCTACGACGATTCAAGCGCGACTCCACTTCAGCTTGCTACTAGCTCAGCCGGAAGTACGCCAATCTCAACAGCTACCTTCGCAAACTCGACTGGATCAACATTCGTGGGAACCACTGGAATTAGCGTTACTGGTTCCGGCAATGGTGGTACATCGGGTCTCGTGACCCTTGGTTTCGGAACTCCTTCATCGACTTCAGGTGCGGTCTACAAGATCACACTCCAGAGCTCGAACTAATAAGAAAGTAACGCCTATACCCAATTAACGATTGCTAAAACACGTATGGAAGCCCCTCACATTGAGCCGGCTTCTATACGTGTTTTTAGGCAATTATTAGTTTTTAGGTCTAGTGCGCCAATTTCTCTAAAAAAATTGCACTTTAAAGATTCTAGGTAGCTAGAAGAGAGAAGTTTTAAGAAACTTTCATGGATATTTTAAAGAGGTACGAATCAGATGACTTTGATGAGTCATATGACTTTGACGACCTCGAAAGCGCGCCAGAGACGGGATCATCGCGTCCCTTCTTGCTTCGCGCCTTTGCCATGATTGTTGCAGTGACCGGTATTGCATATGGTGCAAATATTGCTTTAGGCGGCGGTGCAGGTGGTGGCCGAATTGAATTCGGTGATGGCATGGTCTTGACCAATGTAGTCTGTGATACCAATGATGGAATAACTATGACCCCGTATTCGGGTTATGTGAACCAAGCTAACGGCACTGGAAAATTTACCCTCGACGCAATCCTCTTTGAGAATGTGGATGCTGAGTGCGTAGGGAAAGATTTCACAATTCAAGTCTTCTCAGACTCTGGAGCAGATGCACTATCGCTTTCGGAGACAGCTACTGCAGGCAGTTACATCACAAAAAATAGCGTTAGATTCTACTTCCAGGATTCAGCGACAGTGGTGATGAAGAGCAATCAGTACACAGATATAGAACTCTTGACCGATTTAGAGTCGAGTGAATTTACAAATAACCAGAGCTCCTTCCAATTAGTCTTTGATCCAGATCAGACCGCATCTTTTGCAGATGCCACACAGATCTACAAGATCGCGGTCCAGACCTCACCTCATAGATCAGAAAATGACTAGCTCCTCGCAACCGCGCCCACTCTTTGATGAAGACTCCGCAGACCAACTCTGGGTAGAGGGCCAGGCGCAATTTGCTGATTCAAAAGTTTTAGTCACCATCTCAAATGCTCGTGGTGAGCGAACCGTTTTAATTACCCCTGATGCAGTTACCCCAAGTAATCCAAGAATGTTTGTGCAGGCTCCACCAGAGCGAGTCGTTACCAAATCACAACGCCGCACCCAAACTTTTAAACGCTACTTCACATTACTGGGATATACCTTCAGCGCAGTCTTAATTACCTTCTCAGTGCTATCGGCCTCAGGTTTTGTAAAGGCGCGTATTGTTCTAACTGGTTCTATGGAACCTGCAATTAGCGCCGGAGATATTGTGGTCTTGGCGCCAACGCCGCGGACTATCCCAGAACAAGATGATGTGGTTGCTTACACCGCACGCAGATTTAGTGGTGAATCAGTTGGAACCTTTACCCACAGAATTATTGGGGGAGATATCCAGAATGGATTCTTGGTTAAGGGAGATGCCAACCCTTCACCTGATGTGCAGCGCCCAAAGCTGGAAGATATTAGCGGTGTTGTCTTCTTCGTAATTCCATTTATAGGAAAATTCTTAACTCCCAAGATGTTGATGATTTTAGTTCCAACTGCAATTGGCCTCTGGCTGGTGCTCGATACTTTAAAGAGTGAAAAATGAAGATAGTACGTTTTCTGCTCGCTTCCTTCCTAGCCACCTTCACCCTAGCTACTCCTCTTGCGTCGGCCTTTGATGCTCCACTGCTAACTTGGGAGCGTGGGCGCACTCAGCAAGTAGTTCTAGGTGGCGGCGATTACACATCAGGTTGGATAGTTCGCTTTGAAGGCGGCACACAAGATCCTATTGATTTCACTCGAAGTGAACCGAATGAGGCAGGCTATGTTGTCTATTCAGTTGATATTCCAGATAGCTATGAGCCAGGTTCATACTCGGTTGCCACTTACGGTGAAGGATCACCCCGAACAATTGTTGCTGGTATCACTCTAATTCCTGGACAATCAATTACTCCAGTAGATTCTCTCTACGACTTAACCCTAATTGTCTTCTTCTTCGTCCTTCTAACTGTCGCAGTTAGCGCGCTACGCACACGTAAATACGCCAATCTCCGGTATCCGCTTACGCAACCGCTGCAATCAGATGAGGACGAGATTGCTCCAGTTGGCAGACGTTTTTCAATGGATGTTATATCCAAGGTCCGCGCCAATAACCTTTCAGATCTTCGTCCATCAGTCTTTAAATTCTTACTTATTTCAGAAGGCGAGCTCCTATATCGCCTCTCCCCAAAGATTTACTCACTCGCGCCTTTTATCGGGCTATTAATCGGCACTCTGGCCGGATTTGAAACGGTTCGTAACGGTGGCTTGGTAGAAACAAGTGCGGCAATATTTTTGGCAATTTTCCTTATTGCAGCGATAGATCCATATTCAGGAATTTTTGCACTCCTTAGTTTTGGGGTAGTTGAAGTAGTTGCAGGCGAGCTATCGAGCGTGAGAGATCTCTTGATTCTGATGGCCATGGCATTCTCTCTAGTTGGAAGCGTCCTTCTAGCAGCGCTACTTAAGCATGGCTCTGCCTTTGATTATCCAAGTTCTAGAAATCCAAGAAGCGGCTTAGCTCTATTGATTCGTTCTCTTCTAGCTGCTCTCTTTGGAGCAGCTATGTACTACTTTGGAAACTTACTGGCCAATAGCATCTGGTACTCCGAAGCCCCTAACCGTCAGGTTGCGCCAGTTCATTTAGCAATAGTCTTTCTCGCCCTACTGTTGCGCTCATTTATCTTCGCCGCCAAGGTTAAGAGTGATGAAGAGCTATCCCTCAATCAAGAGGAATTTACAATCGCGCGGTTAAATTCACCAACAACTGCCGCCATTATTCATTTAGTTATCTTTGCCTTTATCTATATCTGGACCGAAGATGCCTTGCGCGCCTTGATGGTAAGCACGCTCTTCGCACTCTCTTACTACTTGATTTTCATAAATTTCGAATCGAGCGCTCCTGATTTCTTCCTGCGCCTGCCACGAAATGTGACTATTGAATCTTTGGCTGTAGCATCCCTTGCGATTCTGGCCTTCATGCAGATTGCCAATCGACCACTACTTAGCGATGAACTAAGTTTCTGGTTCTTAATAATCTCAATAATTCCCGTAATTATTCATGCGCTGCTCTGCGCTATCTGGACTACTCCCGCAGATAAGGAGATACTTAAGGTATGAAGAAGATTCTAAGCGTCCTGCTTATTCTGGCGATGGCCCGAATCGGCTTCACCTTCCTTGATTCTTCATCTGCTGATGTACAGGTGACCCCAGTTGCCAATCAAGAGGATTACTTCTTCGGCGTAAAAAATGCACAATCGAATTTCAATCAAGTACTTGCACTCTTAGTTGGCCGTAATGGAACTCCCGGCCCTGTTGGCGTTGCCGGTAGAGATGGCTTAATTGGAGTTGATGGAACAGCTGGTCCGCAAGGACTTCCGGGAGCACCGGGTGCTGCTGGGCAATCTGGACGAGATGGGGCAGGAGTTATCGCAGTCTCATTCTCAGGCCGTGAAGGCAGTTGTATAAATGGTGGAATTAGATTTACTGATGCCGCAGGGGCTGTTTCTTTTGCCTGCAATGGAACACCTGGTCCAGCTGGTGCACCAGGTTCGCAGGGTGCGCAAGGCCCGCAAGGTGCTGCGGGTAGTGGTGGATCTGGTGGATCATTAAATTTTGGACAAGGAAATATAAGCATCACAGCCTGTGAAGCAGATGGAGTCATAAAGATTGATGTTAAGAAACTTTTTACAGGGAATGACTTTAGATTAAATGAGTTTACAGTTGGCTCTGGAACTTCACCGGGAGATATCTTAGATACATGTGCAAGTAAGACTGTGGCGCTCTATCTAAAAATAGGGACTGGTACGTTAGTAAATGGTGGAACGAACGGAACAGCGGGCTTTAACTACCAGAATAATGACATCATTAAGTGCACCGCTACCTTGCCAGCTGCTGCAAATTGGCCGAGTAGCAATCCGCAATTTACCTTCACCAGCAATACTCTTACTTGCGTAAATCAAACTACTGCCTTGCCTGGTGGTGCCGCACTTACCTATAATGAGATAAGTTCGGCAGACTATCTTCCTACGGTGGGATTTGAAATTGGCTAAAAAAGATATCCCAGAAGAGAAGCCAAAAGTCTCCAAGTTACCTTTACCTATATCCGATTCTCCGTTGGTAATTGATCTCCCCGATGGGCAGAAGATTGTCGTTGGCAAAATGACTTCAGGAAGCGTTATTGAAGTTGCTACCTGGCGTGGGGTCGGTCGCCCAGATTCACGAACCAGTCGTCTGATGTTGGGCATGGGTAGCGGTAATGTCGAGGAGACGTCTGATTCAACAACTGTGCCAGCGGCGGCTAAGAAGCCTGCCAAACCTCAAGGTGCTGCAGTTGTACTTTATTATTTTCAGATTGCGCTCAAAGCAATCTCCAATTTGCCATGGGGTAAGGCTTTGACAATCTTTAAGCGAATTAAATTTATTAAGCCTGCCCCTAAGAAGCTAGCAGCTGGAGTAGCAACTCCTGCAGCGCTAGAAGGTTCTGCGCCACTCCTTGCCGCATCTGTTCCAGCAGTTAGTAAGGCAAGCAGCGTCACGACTGATTCAGCCGACCCAGATATCGAGGAGTGGCTCAATCGAATCAGTGAGCGAGCCAGTAAAACGGTCGCAGATCGCGAAAAGAAGGCTTCCAGCGCGCCAAAGAAGGCGACAACGGTGAAGAAAGCCGTTAAAAAGCCGAGCAGCACCAAGTCGTCGAGAAAATAGTTAGGTAGACTTCCCCTCATGAAAAAGCCATTAGCGGTTATTGTAATTATTGCTGTGGCCTTTTTCGCACTTGGTTTCCGCCTGGTACATCCACAGGATGGGTTACAGAGCGCGCTCGGTTCAGCTAAATCATCGATTGCTATCTACAAATCAGGTGGCCAAGCCATGCCGGGTGACAAAGTACTTGTTCATATTGAAGATCAAGGAACTCACCTTGGAATTGTAAAGTCGGTAAAGACTGGTACCGCCGATGTTGATACCGGGGCAGCCTTTGTTCGCGTTAAGCAGAGTGAAATTACCGGCAAACTCATAGCGGTTATTCCATTCTTTGGAATACCTCTGGGTTGGGTCGGTCTCTAACTACCCAAGCGTGATGCGCAAGGCGATTTGATCTGGCTTTAACAATCTACTTGCACCTAAATCAATCTTGGCATCGCTAAATCTGCTCAACTCTGAAGTCTTCAACTTGGCGCTAAAGAGCAGCGCCCTGAAACGTCCTTGATCTTCATCCTCAACTGCAGGGTTAAAGCCTCCGATAATCTTTACATAAAGAACGCTTGAACCCGTTGAGATATTCTCACTTAGAGCAAATGCTGCGATATCTCTCTCAATCTCACCTGGATTAAAATCTTGATAGACCAGATTTAGACCTTGCACATAACTATTTCCTGCAATATTTCCGATACTTCCTGCGCTACTTATCGAGCCCCCGATTGAAGGAACAAATGAGATTGTGGCGAGAAAGATAATCATCAAAGCCAAAAACGAGTCGGCAAAGAGCCAGCCCCCCATGGAGGTGGCATCTTCCTCCTCAAAATTTGGATTGGGTCTACGCACGAGTCGCCTTACGAATCTCTTTTGCTGCTGCCTCTAGATTTTGAGAAGCGGTAACTAGGCGAGATATAGACCCTGCAACAGATTGATTCATTGTCAGTGGGGTTATCTTGCGCTTATCGTGAATCACCAAGGCTATTTCCAGCGCAAGAGCTGCGCGGTCGATATCGAGCACCTTCTCTTCTGCCTGCTTCTCCGCTTGTAGGCGATGGCTAGCAAGTGAGACAAAGACAGTTAGGACGATAACAATCATGATCAGGATAAAGTCGAGTTCGGCAACTGCGCCAATCTTCCATTTGTCCGAGAGATATCCATAACCGTTCTGCCAGAAATCAAGGAAGTTTATTACTGAATTCTGATTCTCTTCTGTGTACCGCGCAAAGGCAGTGGTCGCCTGACCTACTGCGGCCCAGGTGAGCGCCACGGGGGCAAAGACCAGGACGTTGCGGAGCAGAGTAAGGAAGCGGACTATTGAGGATTTGCGGTCGCCCGAACTCGCTTTGGCATATGGCAGATAAGTGAGCGGGTCGATATCTGCCCAGATGTGCAGATTCTTATTGGTACGTAGCGCCTCGATAAATTGCGACAGGTAGGGATCATCTCCGATGCCATTGCTCTTTACCCATCGCTCTAGCTTGTCAGCTAAAATCATCGTCTGAGTTATCTTCTTTACCGCCATACCAATCCTCCATAAAGGTCTTGACCGCGAGTCTAATGCACGGAGCAGAAAAGAAGAACGATAGGGTCTGGCCCATGAAATCACCCCGCAAGATTCTCGCTGCGATATTTGCTCTAGTACTCGTCGCAATCACCGTCCTAGGAGGACTTCAGATGACCAGTTCTGACTCAACTACCCTTCCTGTCGTTTCGGCGGTAGCCGGACAGCCACCAACGATTTCTAAGCCGGCAGGCCCAGCTCCTAAAGAGTTGACCTTTGAAGATGTAATTGTTGGAACAGGCGCGGAAGTTCTTCCCACATCAACTCTTACAGTTCATTACGCCTTGATGACTTGGTCCAATGGAAATATTGTGGAATCTTCTTGGGGCGGAGAACCTGCCACATTCGCCTTGGCACAAGTTGTTGAAGGCTGGCAGAAGGGTCTACCTGGAGCAAGAGAAGGTGGACGCAGGCTATTAGTTCTGCCACCTGAGATGGGTTATGGAGCTGCCGGCTCTGGACCGATTGGTCCCAATGAGACCTTGATCTTTGCCGTTGATATTATCGGAGTGGCTTAAGTACTTACTTCTTCTTAAACCAGACGGTAGTTCCAGCAGGAATCTGACCACCAATTACTGGCTGAGATGAGATGAGAATTTCACCCTTCGGCATCTTGTAAGACTGCGCTCTAAAGTTTGTAATGCAGTTCCAGCCATTGCTTCGTGAATAGTGTAGAACTGAAGGATCAGTTGTCTTATGCCACTTAATCTCTTCTTTGGCCTGCAACTCACGACGCAGAGCTAACGCGCTGCGGTAGATCGAAAGCGGCGAGGCGCTATCTGCCTCTTCTGCCTCAACTGAATAATTTCCAAACCATTGTGGTTGTGGCAGGTGCGCTTTGCCCGAACCAAAGCCAAAGGAAGAGCCAGCGCGCTTCCATGGCAGAGGAACGCGGCAACCATCGCGACCCTTATCCACCTTGTGATTACGCAGATACTGTGGATCTTGAATCTGATCCTCTGGAATATCAGTTACTTCATGTAAGCCGAGCTCTTCACCCTGAAACATATATGTACTACCCGGCAGCGCCATGATGTACATAGATGCGGCTAGTGCATTGAGCGTTCCTGACTTCATATCAAGTGGATGAGAGGTGCCATCACTTAACATCCAATCACGCCGATTTACAGCTGGATTAAGTCCCATCTTGGTGGCATGCCGGATCTGATCGTGATTTGAAAGAGTCCAGGTACAGGAAGATTTATTCTTTGCCGCAAGCTCAATCGCCTCTTTCGTTGCAATTCGATAGGCGCCAGCTTCAAAAGGGGTCTCGATAAAGCGGAAATCAAAACATTGTCCCAGGGTCTTGGTGCTGGCATAGAGCGGCAGGCGCTCTGGATGAACAAAGGCTTCAGCGACCGCCACACGCGGAGGGTCATATTGATTAAAGAGTTTGCGCCACTGTCTATAAATCTTAAATACCTCATCACGATCGGCCAAGATTCCCTTGCCCTTATTACCGCGCTGCTCAAGGCCCTCAAAGACATCTAGATTGCGCAGTGGCTCAGAGAGATCTTTCTTTAGAGCGTGAGCCACATCGATACGAAAGCCATCAACGCCACGATCTGCCCAGAACTTTAGGGTTTTAAGGAAATCCTTCTCTACTTCAGGGTTATCCCAATTGAAATCGGGTTGTTCTGGTGCAAACCAGTGCATGTACCACTGATTAGATTTTCCACCCATCGCTGATTCATGAGTCCAGGCGCTCGGTGCAAAATGTGAAACCCAATCTGTCGGAGGTAGCTCACCATTTTCGCCTCGGCCATCACGGAAGATATAGCGATTGCGCGCCTTTGAACCTGGCTTGGCCGCGATAGCCTCTTGAAACCATTCGTGAAGATTGGATGAGTGATTTGGCACAACATCTACTACGACACGTATGCCAACTTTGTGAAGTTCAAGGAGCATCTCATCAAAATCAGCAAGAGTGCCTAGCTTGGGATCAACATCGCGATAATTATCAACATCGTAACCACCATCTACTAGCGCTGATGGATAGAACGGGCTAAGCCAGACAGCATCCAGATGTAAAGACTTTAAATATGGAATGCGCGAAGTTATTCCCTTTAGATCACCAATTCCGTCACCATTAGAGTCAGCAAAGCTGCGCGGGTAGATTTGGTAAATGGCCGCCTGGCGCCACCAATTCTTATCTGTACTGAGACCTTTTGATTTCGACATGCGCCAAACTCTACGCAGCAGCTCTTTACTTGCGATAGGTGAACACGCAAAATGTGATGTAAATGCAACATTTTTGCAGTTTTATGCAGGTTTGCCCGGAATTTAAATCCAACTCTCTATCCTTAACCCCATGACCCTGCTTCATGTTCTAGATCTTCTCTCCACCTTTGTCTTTGCACTGGTTGGGGCGAGAGTGGCAGCCGATAAGGGCCTTGATTATGGTGGCATCGCCTTCATAGCTGCAGTCGCCTCTGTCTCCGGCGGAACACTTAGAAATGTATTTCTAGGGTTACAGCCGATCTGGATTGTTGACCCATGGATAATCACCAGCATAATCGCAGCCGTTATATTAACTTTGGTCTTCCGTCGCGTTACTCATATCGGTAAGACACTGCTCTTCATGGACACCTTTGGACTAGCGGTGGCGACAATGTCGGGCACGCAACTAGCTCTCGAGATGAACGTCTCTTGGTATGGCGTAATCGCACTGGGAGTTATCACTGCAGTTACAGGCGGACTATTGAGAGATGTGCTCTGTCAACTAGAGCCGGTACTACTGCACCGAGAGACTATAGGTACCTCTGCCTTAATGGGTGCTATCACATTTGTATCATTGAATCAGATTGATACGCCGCAGAATTGGGCAGCAATTATCGGGGGAGCGGTAGTTATCGCCACACGAGCTATCTCAATCTACTTTGACCTTCATCTTCCAAAATTTAATTCGCCAAAGTAATCTCATTCTATGAATTTTCACAAGGAAAAAAGGTAGCGTTGCGCCATGGCCGTTGAAGTGCAAATCCTAAAAGCGCTAGAAGCCGAAGCAATCGAAATTTTTCGTGAGACTGCTGCATCCTTTCGCAATCCGGTTCTGCTCTATTCAATCGGTAAGGACTCTTCCGTTCTTCTCCACTTAGCAAAGAAGGCCTTTCACCCGGCACCAATTCCTTTTAAGTTGCTTCACATCGATAGCACCTGGAATTTTAAGGAGATGATCTCCTTTCGAGATCGAATCGTGGCGGAAGGTAACTTCTCACTCATTGCCCACTCCAACCAACAAGGTATTGCAGAAGGCGCAAGTCCTTTTACCTCTGGAATCTCTGAATATATCCGCATCATGAATACCGTCCCGTTGCGAGAGGCTCTCGACCTTTACGAGGTAGATGCTGCAATTGGTGGCTCGCGTCGTGATGAAGAGAAGTCACGCGCCAAAGAGCGAATCTTTAGTGTGCGAGAAGCTGGCCACCGTTGGGAGCCACGTGCGCAGCGCCCTGAACTTTGGCGCACTCATAATCCCAAGCTTGCACCTGGTCAGACAATGCGCGTCTTTCCTGTCTCAGATTGGACCGAGATTGATATTTGGCGCTATATCGCGCTAGAAAATATTGAAGTTAATCCACTCTACTTCTCAAAGGTTCGCCCAGTAGTAAAGCGTGGCAAGCAACTGATCATGGTCGATGATGAGCGCTACCAGCTACTTCCTGATGAAGTTCCTGAGATGAAGGAGGTGCGCTTTCGCACCCTTGGCTGCTACCCACTAACGGCAGCTGTCGAATCTAGCGCCGCGAGCGTTGAGGCAGTCATTGAAGAGGTCTTCCAGGTAAAACTTAGCGAACGTGCCACTCGATTAATTGATGGTGATAATGAAGATTCCATGGAGAAGAAGAAGCGGGAGGGTTACTTCTAATGAAGACTCCTGTAGTTCGCTTACTTACCTGCGGCAGCGTTGATGATGGAAAGAGCACATTAATTGGCCGCTTACTTGTCGAAACAGATAGCGTTCCTCACGATACGGTAGATACGACCCGGAAAGTTCGAAGAGCTGGTTCTAATATTCCAGCGGGCGATATTGACTTTAGTCTGCTTACCGATGGGCTTGAGGCTGAGCGCGAACAAGGCATTACTATCGATGTGGCCTACCGTTCGATGTCGCTCCTAGATGGGCGCCGCTTAATCATCTCTGATGCACCAGGACATGAGCAGTACACGCGAAATATGGCAGTAGCGGCCTCACGTGCTGAAATCTCGATTGTTCTAGTCGATGCCACCCGAGGAGTACGCACTCAAACTCTGCGTCATCTGACCATCTGTTCGCTGATGGGTGTTAAGCGCGTCTTGGTAGCAATCAATAAATTAGATGCCCTCGCCTTTGATCAAGGAATTTATCAAGAGATTAAGAGCGAGATTGAAAAGACCCTACCGCGCCTTGACCTACCGGATGTTCACTTTATTCCGCTAAGTGCCTTAGCTGGTGACAATGTGGTTCAACGCAGCACTCAAACCCCTTGGTACCAAGGCCCGACTCTGCTAGAGGCGATTCAATCCTGGCAGCCGGTAAAGAGCCCTGATGCCTTAGCCCGCTTGCGTGTGCAATCAATTGCACGGGCACAAGATTTCCGAGGCGTAAGTGGAACTGTCCATCATGGTGACTTCGCGCTAGGTGATGAGGTGCGCGTATTACCTGGAAATAAAATTGCAAAGATCAGCCAGATTATCTCTGGCTTTGACCAAGAAACTGTAGCTCACGAGGGACAAGCAGTAACGCTTGCCTTCACACCCGAAGTAGATGCCACCCGTGGTGATTTAATTGCATCAGTAAATGAAGATGTTCACCTTTCGGATCGCTTTAGCGCACACCTAGTTTGGTTAAATGAAGATGCCCTGATTCATAGTCGCTCATACTTACTTATCTCAGGCCCTACACAAACGCCAGCGATTATTACCAAGATAAAGCATAAAATTGATGTGAATACTGGTGAGCAGAACTCAGCAGATACTCTGGCGATGAATGAAATCGGCTCTGTAGAGATTGCCACCAACCAGAGCCTGCCCCTACTTAGCTATGCACAGTCGCGCGAATTCGGTAACTTTATTCTGGTAGATCGCCTTAACTTTCAAACAGTTGGCGCCGGAATGATTCGCCATGCTCTGCGGCGCGGTGAGAACATCACCTATCAAGAGTATGAGGTCAATCGAGCCGCTCGGGAAAGCGCCAAGAGCCAGAAGGCGAAGGTTATTTGGTTAACTGGACTATCTGGATCTGGAAAATCTACTATTGCGAATCTTTTGGAGAAGCGTTTACATGCTTTAGGTATGCACGCCTACGTATTAGATGGCGATAATTTGCGAATGGGGCTAAATGTTGATTTGGGCTTTACCCCTGAAGATCGTGCTGAGAATGTACGGCGCGTATCAGAAGTTGCCAAACTTATGGTCGATGCCGGACTCATCGTTATAACTGCCTTGGTTAGCCCCTTTGAGGCCGATCGCCAGAGAGCAAAATCAATCTTTAACTCAGAGGATTTCCTAGAGGTCTTTGTCGATACTCCTGTCGATATCTGTATCTCCAGAGATCCAAAGGGGTTGTACAAGAAGGCCGCTAGCGGTCAGCTTCCAAACTTCACAGGCATTGGGCAAGAGTATGAACGACCAAGTAACCCAGATCTTCTAATCGATGGCACGGCAGATCTTGAAGTTATAACAAATCAGATACTGGAGCGTTTAGTGTGAATTGGATCTTCTTTGCTTTAGCTGGTTCCATCGCGCAGCTAATTGATGGCACTCTGGGAATGGGTTTTGGGCTAACTAGCTCTACCTTGCTTTTAACGCTGGGTGCCTCTGCAGCGGTTGCATCTGCTGCCGTGCATGCCGCTGAAATCGGAACAACCTTGGTCTCAGGTGTTTCGCATTGGCATGCGGAAAATGTAGATATGAAAATTCTCAAGAAACTAGCTATCCCAGGTGGAATCGGAGCGCTCCTTGGAGCCACCTTCCTCTCATCTATTGACCTATCTAGCGGAAAGATTTTTATCTCAACCCTTCTCTTGCTTCTTGGCTTTCTCTTGCTCTATCGCAATATCTTCCAAACCAGTGCGCCGCAGCCGACTGCTGAAATCAGTAATCCCCGTTACCTGACCTATCTCGGATTTACTGGCGGATTTGTTGATGCTGCTGGTGGAGGCGGCTGGGGTCCGATTGTTACCCCAACCATGATGACCACGACTCAAATTGAACCTAGAAAGATTATTGGAACTGTTAGCGCTGCAGAATTTATAGTGGCAGTATCGGCCAGCGTTGGCTTCCTACTTAATTTGAGCAGGCTTGATATCGACTGGTCAATAGTTGGAGGGCTAGCTCTGGGTGGCTGTTTAATGGCGCCAATTGCAGCACGAATAGTGGTTGTCTTGCCACGTAAGCAGATAGGAATACTTGTAGGAATCGCAGTAATTGTGATTAATGGCTATCGAATTCTTATTGGCTAAAGTAGGACTTTAACTGCAACGCCTTCGCGCTCAAGCTTGGCCAAGATCTTCATATACTTACTATTAAATTTATTTGGATTTTCTACTTCGCTCTTCCAGCGTCCTTGATGTAGGCGATCAGGAGAGACCTCTTCACTAAAGTACTTTCTAACCGCAACATCTTCTGGTAGCTGCAAGAATTTCATATATGAGTTAAAGGTCGATTCTCTAGAGATAGTAACTAAATCTTCTAGGCGCATCTCAAACCTTCGCTCTTGTGGAATCTCTGCCAATGCCCGCGCTGATTTCAATACTCGATTGGCCCACCAGGAGAGAGCTTTGTAAGGATCATTGGGCCCCCATTTCTCCTTGGAAACCGAGAGCGCTACATCGCGACCATCGCGAATTACATTTACAAACCTTGCCTCAGGAAAGAGCTGGTAAAGCCTGGAAGCGTGCATCATATTTACGGGGGTGGAATCACCGAAGGAGTGCGCATCTGGCTTCTTAACTTGCGCTGTGGCAAGTGTATAAAAGAAATTTCTAGACGCTGCTGGACCATCCAACGGGAATTCATCAAGGAGCTTTTGATAGGCATCTTCAAGAACTTTATGGTCAATCGCCTGAACTAAACCACGCGGCTTTCCGGCCTTTCCGGTCTCACTCCACCATGGGCCGAAGAGCCTATTACGGAATAATTCACCTTCTTTACTCTTTAGGATTTCATCTCTCTTTAGAAAAGTAAGCGCGCGCACAGTTAAATTATTTCTGATTCCTTTAGCGCTCTCTTCTAGATCTAGGGGTCTCATCTTTAGAAGGTCGAGAATCCCATTTCGAGCCGTAAGAAATTTAATCTCACGCGGCAAGCTGGCGTGAAATTGAGGGTGATCCTTTAAGAGATTTAACGCGATTGTGGTTCCACTACGACCTGATCCACCGATGAAGACTGGAGTAATTGTCTGCGCCACGCCCTCACCTTAGGGTACAGAAATATATTCACCTACCCCTACGCTTGGCATGTGGCGAATCCTCCGATATTTCACAAAGTTATTCCTATCTTTGTAGGTGGAACTGGCCGTAGTGGAACGACAGTCATGGGTGATTTGCTGGGGGAGCACGAGCAGATTCGTACCAGTCTGCCAATTGAGATTAAATTTCTAGCCAATCGCAACGGCCTTCTAGATCTCACCTTTGGGCGCTCTGATGCACAAGAGAGAGTTCATAACGATATCTCAATCTTTAATCTCCGTACACGCCGTAAACGTCGCGCAAAAGAAGCCGAGAAGGTAAGAGCCAAATTTGCTGAGATAGAGAAGGAATTTATAGATCAGCTCTGGCAGAAGTGGTGGGATATTGATGCGCCCCCACCACATGGCAGAGGCCTGCAATCGGGCATTGATCGCAAAAACTTTGAAATGCTGCTTAGCAGGTTGCTACGTGATTTAAAGCTCAACCGTATTTGGGCAGCCCGTCGCTTTATGAAGGCCTTTGTTAAGGGGCAGAGAGATTCGGGATCTGAGAGATATTGGGTTGAGACCACTCCCTTAAATATTGCTCAGGCCGATAAATTGATTCACCTATTTCCTAATGCGCTATTTATAAATATGGTCCGCGATCCTCGTGATGTGATTGCATCCCTGCTGACAAAAAATTGGGGTCCTAACACCCCAGCTGAGGGTCTGGAGTGGATTGAGAAACGTCTAATTGATGGCCATCGCGCGTTATCCAAAATTCCAGAAAAACAGAAGATAACTATCGCGCTGGAAGATTTGGCAATCGATAATCGTGAAGCTACCTACAACTCCATTCTAAAATTCTTGCAGCTAGAAGATTCTGCACCTATGAGGCATTTTTTCGCCCATGAGCTAACGCCGAAAAACGCTACAAGCGGACGTTGGGCGCAAGAGATTGCTGCTCCAGAATTCAACGCTGGCTACGAAGCGCTAGTTGGCAAATTAAAGGGGCAGGGGATCCGCTTTAACTAGAAGTTTCATTAAGCGATAAAACCTATAAGTAGTTACCATCGCTCCATGCTTCAGCGCCCCATAAATCTTGATGATGATTTACTTGTAATCATCGAGCGGGACTTTGCTGGGCTCTACTCGGGTGAAGTCGGCTTGAGTTCAATTATGGGGGGCCAGAGCGCTGCCAATAGAGCTTTAGAGAATTTAGACATTAAGGGATATGCCAACTTGCGCTCTGAAGTTTTGCCGCGTGAAAAGCGCGGAGCGACGGTGCTTTCGCCATATATTCGCCACAATATCTTGACACTTGATCAGCTATACCGCGCTGTTAAGAGCGCGCCAGTGCCAGACCGTGACAAGTTTCGCGATGAGCTATTTTGGCAAGAGTATGCCCGCCATCTCTATGCCCGCATTGGTACGCGCCTCTTTGAGAACTTGCGCTATGAGGTGAATTGGCATGGCGAAGGCGATGGCTGGAACCGCCAGATGTTATGTGTTGATTCAGTTTTAAATGAGCTAGAAAGCGATGGCTGGATGGTCAACCAGACTCGGATGTGGATGGCTTCGCAATGGACGGTGCGCAGCGATAACGGTTGGCTGCATGGGCAAGAACTAATGTATCGCCAACTATTAGATGGATCGCGCGCTGCCAACTTACTTGGCTGGCAATGGACGGTGGGCGCTGGAACAGGAAAGCCATATGGCTTTGCCCGCTGGCAAGTAGAAAAACGTGCTCCCGGAACCTGTTTTAAATGTTCGCTCAAGAAGGCCTGTCCAATTCAAGAATTTCCTGACGAAATGACACCGCGGCAATTGGATAAAGAGCCACTGCTTGATCATGATCCGGATACAGCCAAGACCGCAGGTCCGGCATCTGTTGTAAGTGAGCGCGCTCCCGAATTTGTTCTGCTCACAGTTGATTCACTCGGGGATGCCGACCCGGCCCTTGCTGCAAATCCAGATCTGCCCGTTGTTTTCGTATTTAACGAAGAGGCTCTAGGCAAGTTGCAGTTAAGCGCTCGCCGTATCGCTTTCTACCTGCAGACCTTGCAAGATCTTGCTAAGCGGCGCAATCTGCAGGTTTATATGGGTAGCCCTTATCAATTTGCCAAAGATACGGCTATCGCTGTGACATATGCGCCCGTGCCATCGTTTAAGAAGTTTTCAAATATTGCAGAGCTACATCCCTACCCGTGGTTGCAGCGCCCTCATTCGGGTTCGGTGCGCAGCTTTAGCTCTTGGCGCAATAAGTTAAGTTAAGAAATTGTCCCCGAATTTTACCACTCTGGGTTGTTTTTTCGGCGGAGGGAGAAAAATATTCTTCTCTTTAAATATTGCGCACGAACAGCAATCTTTGATTTTTTAGAACCTTTACCTGAATGAGGAACATTTACCCGTTCCTTGATGGGCTCTGACTTACTAGTTATCTTTTCAAAGTTCTCCATTGAAATCTCTTTAGAAACCTCATCGAGCAGACCATATTTGCGAAAAGTGGAGATCTCCTTACCTCCGCAGAAAGAACAGATGGCGCTCTCTGAAGGGACAATCTTCTGGCAGCGGGGGTTGAGACAGATTGCCATCACCGCTCCCTTCGAATCTTTGCTGGAATTTGCTGGGTAAGGATATTTCTTCCCAGATGAACCAACGTCTGGAATTGCTCATTCACAGGGATTCAACAGATTTGGCTTATACAAGGAAAATAGTTGGAGTTAAACTTGTCTGGTGCGAAAGCGACTGATCTCAGCTCTTATTGCCTCACTTGTATTTTCGCTCACTTCTCAATCGGCCCTGGCTAGCGAGCTAGCAATCTGGGATAAATTACAAGGAAGCGCCCCAAAAGGATATGTCCTCCTGCTTAGACATAGCTTGGCCCCCGGTGTTGGAGACCCAGAGAATTTTCAGGTAAATGACTGCTCAACCCAGCGCAATCTCTCTGACGAGGGACGCCAAGATGCCAGAGAGATTGGCGAATGGCTCCAGCGCCGGGAGATAAAGATTGCCCGCGTTGAATCGAGTAGATGGTGCAGAGCGAAAGAGACTGCGCAGCTACTCAATATAGGAAAGGTTCGCCTAAATAGAAATCTGGATTCACTCTTTCGTGAAACAAATCTAGAGAGCCATCCGCAAACGCTAAATATTCGCCGTCAAATTGTCAGCCACCGCCAGAAAACTGGGCTTCTTGTGATGGTTGGGCATTTTGTAAATATTGCAGCGGTAACTGGTGCCGGAGTTGACTCTGGTGAAGGAGTTTTAGTTAAGGCAGATAGCAAGGGTGTTATCAAGATCTTTGGAACAACCCCTGATTTAAATTAAAGCTAATTAGTAAGCAACACCAGAGGCAACCATGACATTGCCCCATGCCAGGTAATCGCCGGTGCGGATTACGCCTACTGCGCCGTAAGCAAGCACCTTAAAGTCAGCGTGTGGCAGTGGAATACATTCAGCCTTAGTCATGATTGCCGAAAGCTCTTTAGCGCGCTCATCAGCACTTGGTTGAATCTCCTTGGCGAACCAGAACTGCTCGATTGGAAGTTCAAGTGTGAGCATCTTTAGAACATCGGTTACCTTGGGCAGATTTGGCCCCATTGAGAGATCGATACAAGGAACGCCTGCAGGGATTGGAAAACCAGCATCTGAGATAACTATGCGATCAAAGTGGCCAGTGCGTGCAACCATGGCTGAGATGTCGCGATTGATGATTCCAGTAAATTTCATGATTGCTCCTAGTTATTAGTTGTGCAGGTTTTGAGCTATAAAGTTTTGGACTTCACTTGGCGTTGGTGATGCCATCGCAGCACCTTTGCGGGTTACCTTGAGGGTTGCAGCATAAACGCCAAAGCGCGTTGCGGTAAAGATGTCATCGCCTGCAGCTAACCGGGTGGCAAGGTTTGCGCACATGGTGTCACCTGCTCCGATTGTGTCGATAGCGGTAACTTTTGGAGCAGAGATAATCTCGGAGCGATGGCCATCGCTGACAAATGCACCTTTTGGCCCAAGGGTTATAACCACATTTTTGCAACCGAGCATCTGCGAAAACGCCTGTGCCTGCTTCTCAACATCGCCTTCGATTCCAGTCAACTCGGCCGCTTCTCCTTCATTAGGGACAACCACATCGACTAGCCCCTCCCATCCAGAAAGCGGTGCAACTGGTGCAGGGGTTAAGACGACCATAACCTGATTCTCTTTTGCTAACTTCGCTGCAGCAAAATTTCCATCAGCGGGAAGTTCTAATTGAAGAAGGAGAACATCAGAATCGATAATGGTCTGATGATGGCGTGCGATGTATTGCGCTGTACCTAAATCATTTGATTGCGGAATGATAATGATTGAGTTATCACCATCACCTGTCACAACTGGCAGTCCCACACCTGTGCCAAGTTCATCACTGCGTTCAATATCAGTTGACTTTACGCCTTCTGCAACAAAGGCCTTCATAAAGTCATCGCCGAAACTATCGGTGCCTAGATTTCCAAGCATGGCGCTATCTGCACCTGCTCGTCCCGCAGAGATTGCCTGATTAAATCCTTTGCCTCCGAGTGCAATTGCAAAGCTATCGCCACGTAAAGTTTCCCCGCTCTTCGGGCGTCTTGGCGTGTAAGCCACGAGATCCATCATGAAACTTCCAAAGGTTGTGACGCGCGGATTCTTTGAATTATCTGACATCACTTATTTGTCGCCTGACCGAGAGTTCCTCCTGGGTGGAATTTTCCAAAGTTTGCGGCTGTAAAACCGCGATGAGCCATCAACGCTGCAGCTAGCGCATCACCTGCTGCCATAGTCAAGGTAGTTGAAGTTGTCGGTGCAAGATTGAGCGGGTCAGCTTCCCGGTCGAAGGCAATATTGATAACTGCATCAGCGTTCTTTGCCAAAGAAGAGTTAGGGTTTTTTGTAATTGCGATGACTTTATTCTTCCAGCTCTTTGCCATTCCAGTTAAGGCAATTACCTCAGCGGTTTCACCCGAGTTGGAAATTGCAATCAAAACATCTTCTGGAAATAACGCACCAGAATCACCGTGCAAGGCATCACCTGAATGCAGGAAGAATGAGGGAGTTCCGGTGCTTGAAAGGGTGGCCGCGATCTTTGCGCCAACAAGTCCTGATTTTCCCAGCCCAGTAATCACAACAGAGCCCTTGCACTCAATCAATATCTCAAGAGCAGGCTTCAAATTCGCTTCGAAAGACTGGGTAAATGAATTTAGCGCAGCAGCTTCAGTTTGAAGAGCAGCTCCTGCAGCGGCAAGAGCCTTAGAAAGATCAACCATTTTTGACTCCATTAGCTCCTAGTAGTTTTCATTTTTTGTCCTTCTAGGGGAAGACAATACTAATAAAATACGAAGGACTGGGCGCTATTCGCACCCTCCAGCTCGACTGCTATCTAGCCCCAGTTCGGTTTCCGACTCTGATACTCACTGTATTGGAAGTTGCGCTACTGATCCCAGCACTTGTTGGGGTAGCAGTTGCATTAAGGGTTAAATCGCCCCTTCTTGCTGGCCTCCAATCACAGACTGCAATTATGTTAGGTGAGGTGCCTGAGGTTAAACGATTGTTGCAACCAGCAATTCTCTTGCCATTTAATCTAAATGAAACCCTCGATGGAACTGTTACATTCGCAGTTATCTGAACGGTGGTTCGAAAAGTTGCAGCACCTGACAATGCCAGGGAATTGAAAGAAGAAGTATCGACTACATCTGTGACCGTGATTGTGATGGCCTGGGTGCCTGCATTAGCAGCTGCATCTACTGCTCTAACAGTTATCTCATATACGTTATTTCCACCTACATCTGCAGGAGCCTCAAAATTTGGTGAGGATTTGAATCTGATAAGGGCAGTAACTGAGTCAGAGGTAATAATGTTAAATAGAGCAGCATCAGCACCTGCTGAGATAGTTACAGTTGCTGACTCGGATACCTTAATAGTTGCAGCATTAGCCGATGTAGCAATGTTTTCGGCTACAGAGAATGTGGCGGATGATGTGAAAGTTGGCGCTGTTGTATCTGGGATTGAAGCAATATTAATCGTTACATAACCAACTCCTGAATTCAATGAGTTACTCGAGTAAGTTCCCGTAACAAAATTTCCACCACCGCCACCAGCGCCTACTCGTGAAGCACTTCCGCCTCCACCTGAGTATCCACCTCCACCGCCACCATTTGCCTCATAATTGGAGTGCACACCTGCACCGGCACCACCACCAAAACCTCCAGGGGAATTTAAAGTTGATGACCCCGAATAGATAGCATTTGTGCCACCATTACTCCCATTGGTAAAACTGAATCCACTTTGCCCGCCGTAAGAACCAGCTACACCGTTACCCGTGAACCCACCCCCACCACTGCCACCAGAATTAGCAGATCCACCACCCCCGTTGGTTCCTCCATTGCCCGCAGCCGACCAACTACCTGAGAAACCAGTGCCAGCTGTTCCGGATGTCGAGTTATATGCCGCGGCATCAACACCATTTTGAACACTTAAATTTGCTCCGCTTCCTTCCCCAGCACCACCTCCACCTCCGGCAATTAATAGCGCAGAGTTGTTGGAATTTCGAACTACGAAGGTACCGCCACCACCTCCACCTGAGAAGCCCGTTGTAAATTGAATTCGTCCCCCTATGTGCCCAACGACTATTCTTATCAATTCGCCTTGAACTAGAGAAATCCGCGAGGTTATAACTCTTCCTCTCCCACCTTGAGCACTGGGTGTCGCACCACCAGCCGCTCCTGCTGCAGTGATGTCATATTCTCCAGTGGTTGGAGCTGTCCAACTTTGAATACCTCCAGTAACGGTGAAAAAGGAGTTGTTTTCATCCCATGAAGTCGAGTAAGCACTTCTACATGATGCTTGTGCCGGTCCCGTTGCTCCGGTAGCAGAGCAGTTAGTAAATGTATGAGAGGTAAAGGCATAGAGCGATGCTTGGGCAGGTTCAATGAAAAGAAAATTTCCAGCTATGGATACAAGGACTAAAAATAGGACCCTAATTTTCGCGCTCACAACTCCGAGTATAAATGAGCTTTTTCATCAATTTCCGAGCATGGATTTCAAGGATTTAAACTCAAAGGAATAAAAATCCTTAAGTGGGTTGTGAGGGATTCGAACCCCCGACCCAGGCATTAAGAGTGCCTTGCTCTA
>CAYXDT010000004.1:0-106491 GCA_964463845.1 uncultured Candidatus Planktophila sp.
CGGGATTTGAACCCGTGTAGAGGGATTTGCAGTCCCTTGCCTCGCCTCTCGGCCATCCGACCATGAACAAAACGCCGCCTAAAAATTTCTTTCTAAGCGACGCTCAATCCGAGCGGACGACGGGGTTCGAACCCGCGACCTGAACCTTGGCAAGGTTCCGCGCTACCAGCTGCGCTACGTCCGCATTTTTTTCTGCGGGGGTAAATCTAGCGCAGGGCAGCGGGAAGTGCCAAAGTGGGAAAATCTTAAGGAGAAAACGAGTACATGTATGCGTAGCCTTGCCTCATGTCAGAGCAGAACTACCATTTTTGGATGGGTGGAGTTTACGCCACCCAACTAGAGGAGGTCAGTGATGATCCGGCAAGAGTTGAAGATGGCAATTTCTGGGCGGTTTTAATTGATTTCGAAGGAGCCAAACGCTTCGCAAAGTTCGCTCATGTACAAGAGAAACAGTTTGATGCGGTCTCGTGGAACAAATTATCTGGCGTTTGGGAGAGCTCACACTCTGAAGTTCAGTACATTGCATATGTAAATAAGATCAAAGAGTTGATTGCTCAGGGTGGCGTCTACCAAGTCAATGCTTGCCGTGAACTTAAGGTTGCTTTTGAGATGGGTAGCGATGGCCTGCGTGGTCTCTTCTCTCTCTTACTTAGAGATAACCCTGCACCGCATGCAAGTTTCCTGTCTCTTCCAGGTCTTGAAATTGCCTCTGCATCGCCAGAGCTCCTTCTTTCTCGCACAGGAAATAAGTTGCTCACCTCTCCAATCAAGGGAACTCTACGAGCCGCGGGCGAGGTATTTGGAGAGAAAGATAAGGCTGAGAATTTAATGATCGTTGATTTGATGCGCAACGACTTAGGACAGATTGCCGCTGCCGGAACAGTTGAAGTGTCAGAGCTATTTCGTGACGAAACCCATCCTGGACTGCGCCATCTCGTATCAGATATACGTGCAGATATAGCTGATGATTTCTCGTGGAAAGAGATTTTTCCAGCCATTACGCCTGCTGGTTCTGTTAGTGGTGCACCAAAATCGGCTGCCGTTAGAGTTATTTCAGAGCATGAAGGAGGGCGCGGTCCTTACTGCGGGGCGCTGGGTTGGGTACATGGCGAGAGAGCGGAACTATCTGTAGCCATTAGAACCTTCTGGAGTAGAGATGATGGCTACCTTCGCTTTGGAACGGGAGCTGGAATAACTTGGGGAAGTGACGCGACTCTCGAATGGCAAGAGACGCAGTTGAAGGCGGAGCGGCTAATTTCAATCGCTGGTGGGAGCTTCTTATGAGTGAACAGGTCGGTGATGGTTTCCCCGAAGGTTCAGGAATCTTTGAAACGATTAAGACGGTTGGCAATAGACCTATCGCTCTAGGGCGGCATATGAGACGGGCGTTGGAATCGGCGCAGTCGCTGGGAATTTCCATGCCTGATGAGGAGACCCTGCGCCAGAGGATTATCGATTCACTGGCTCGCCATCCACACGAAGTCGGGCGATTGCGCATTTGTTTTGGGGATAACTCAGTTGAGATCTCACACGAGCGGTATATTGAAAAGCCAGATCCTGCTCGCTTAACGTTGCACTCGACCACGGTGAAGGGCTCGGCACATAAAAGTTATCCATATACCGACCGGTTTGCACTTTTGAAGGCGGCAAATGATGAGGGCTTTGATGATTGCATACTCTTTAATAACCAAAATCAGATTACCGAAAGTTCTGTTGGAAATCTCATCTTTCGTATTGAGGGAGCCTGGGTAACACCACCAATTTCATCTGGCATATTGCCCGGAATAATGAGGGCACTTGCGGTAGAGGAGTGTGGCGTAAAGGTCCGAAGTATTCATATCTCTGAAATCCCCGACATATCATCCGGATTTATCATCTCTAGTCTGCGCATAGCCCAACCTGTCTCACATATCGGTGAGATGCGATTACAAATAGATGAAGCAGCCAATGATTTAGAGAGGCGAATCAGGGCATCGGCGCAGCCCCTTTCGGTAGGCTAGGGGTATGGCAATGATCTCGATTTCAGTCGATGGCCTCACTACTTCCGTAGCTGCCGAAGATAGGCCTACGCAGATTTTCGCCGATCGAAAAGAGATTGTGGTCTGCAAAATCAATGGCGAACTCAGAGATTTATGGAGCGGTCTACGCGATGGCGATGTGGTTGAGGGAGTAGCCATCTCTTCTGCGGAAGGTTTGGCGGTTCTGCGTCACTCCTGCGCTCACGTTATGGCTCAAGCGGTACAACAGATTTTTCCGCAAACACGTCTAGGTATCGGACCTCCGATAACCGATGGTTTTTATTATGACTTCGATCCTCAGAACCCGTTTAATCCGGATGATCTTGAGAAGATTGAAAGCGCTATGCGCAAAATTATCAAAGATGGTCAGCGATTCAAGCGTCGCGTAACAACAGAGAAAGACGCTCTATTAGAACTGGCTCACGAACCGTATAAGTGCGAGTTAATCGGAATCAAGGGTGGAGGTTCAGATGAAACTAACGTTGAAGTGGGTGGAGCTGAGTTAACTATCTACGACAACCTTGGGCGAGATGGCCAAGCAGTCTGGTCAGATTTATGTCGTGGCCCCCATCTTCCTTCTACAAAACATATTCCCGCATTTAAGCTAATGCGCAGCGCTGCGGCTTATTGGCGCGGCTCTGAGAAGAACCCAATGTTGCAGCGAATTTATGGCACAGCTTGGCCATCTCAAGATGAGCTAAATGGCTACCTCGAACTACTAGCCGAGGCAGAGAAGCGCGATCACCGCCGTCTGGGTCAAGAGCTTGATCTATTCTCATTTCCCGAAGAGATCGGTTCTGGGTTGGCAGTCTTTCACCCTAAAGGCGGAATCGTTCGCCGCGCTATGGAAGATTACTCTCGTAAGCGCCATGAAGAGGAAGAGTACGAGTTTGTTTATTCGCCTCACTTAACTAAGGCAGCACTTTTTCAAAAATCTGGCCACCTAGATTGGTATTCCGAAGGCATGTATCCGCCAATGGTGATGGATGAAGAGCTTCATGCTGACGGCACTGTTAAGCGAGCCGGCCAGCAGTACTACATGAAGCCGATGAACTGCCCATTCCACAATCTGATTTTCGCCGCTCGCCAGCGCTCCTATAGGGAACTTCCTTTGCGACTCTTTGAATTTGGAACTGTATACCGTTACGAGAAGTCGGGTGTGCTTCATGGAATCACGCGCGCGCGAGGTTTTACTCAAGATGATGCTCACATTTACTGTACCAAGGATCAGATGGCTGGCGAGTTGGATTCACTCTTAACCTTCGTTCTAAATCTTTTGCGTGATTACGGATTGCAAGATTTCTATCTCGAGCTATCTACTCGCAATCCGGATAAATCAGTTGGAGAAGAAGTAGATTGGCAGGAAGCAACTGAGGCGCTTCGCAAAGCTGCCGTTGCACAGAATTTAGAGCTAGTTCTAGATGAGGGTGGAGCCGCTTTTTACGGACCGAAAATTTCGGTGCAGGCAAAGGATGCAATAGGTCGCACCTGGCAGATGTCGACTATTCAGGTAGATTTCCAGTTACCGCAGCGCTTTGAGTTGGAGTACTCCGCAGCTGATGGCAGCCGACAACGACCAGTAATGATTCACCGCGCCCTCTTCGGCTCAATCGAGAGATTCTTTGGGGTATTGACCGAGCATTATTCAGGCGCCTTCCCGCCATGGTTGGCACCAGTTCAGGTCACTGCCATCCCAGTAGCTGACACTTTTGCAGAGTACTTAGTAGGCATCGTGAAGCAGATGAAAGCGCTAGGCATACGTGCTGAGATTGACTCTTCTGATGATCGCATGCAGAAGAAGGTGCGTAATGCGCAGATGCAGAAGGTGCCATTTATGATCATCGCGGGAGAAGAAGATATGAAGGCTGGCGCTGTTAGCTTCCGCTTTAGAAATGGTGATCAGAAGAATGGGGTTCCTATTGCTGATGCCATCGCTCTAATTCAGAAAGTTATTGCAGAGCGGGCACAGGTTTAGAAGCGTGGCCTCTGAAAATCGATCTCAGATCAACGGAGCTGGCATGCCTGATGGCTGGCAACGTTTGTGGGCGCCTCATCGCCTTGATTACCTGCGAGGAGAGAATCGTCCCCTAGAAGGAAATGATGTCTCCTGTCCCTTCTGTCGTATACCCAAACTCACTGATGAGGAAGGTCTAATTGTCTTTAGGGGTAGCTCTGCATACGTCGTTATGAATCTCTACCCGTACAACCCAGGCCATCTACTAATTTGCGCCTATCGCCATGTAGCTGATTTGACGGAACTATCGATTCAAGAGCGCGAGGAGATTTTCGAATTAACCTCACATTCCATGTCAGTACTTCGAAAGATTTCGCGGGCTGCTGGATTTAATTTAGGTATGAATCAAGGCGAGGTATCAGGAGCGGGTGTGGCAGCCCATATCCATCAACATGTAGTTCCAAGGTGGGCAGGGGATGCAAACTTCATGCCAATTATTGGTAAAACCAAGGTGATGCCACAACTATTGACCCTTACAAGAGATGAGCTAGCTGCTGCTTGGTAGAGATTCGATATATCGATCCACAATATCTAGACCAATCTCCTTAGCAATATTTATGGGTATTGCCGGAAAGAGAATTCCGGCGGCAAATGCGTCTTCATCCATCTCAGACATCTGCTCAAAATACTCTTCACGAAACTCTCTCACCAACTCTTCGTGTTCAGGTTCGCTATGTCGCAAAGTTGGTGGTTTCGTTGAGTAATCAATTATCTCGAGATCTTGCAATCTAATAAGTGCAGCTGGTTCTCCATCATCACCATGTAGCACCAGGTAAGGTGTTACGAAGGTATCGAGTACTCGGTTGGCCAATATCACCGCATCTTCAAAGTCAAGATCTTGCCCATCTAGCCCAGTAACTACGAGCATGCGGGGAGTTTGAAAATCATCCAAGCTGCGCCAACAATTGATAGTTGCTTCATCTATTCCGGCGGCGGGATTGATGGCGAAGATTGCCAAATCGGCATCCGCCCTGACCTCACTTGCCACCTCGGCGCTAAAGCGTTTGGCTAGGGCTGACGGAGAAGCGCTCACATGGCCATAAATTTGGATACGTTTCACAGGCGTGGAGGTAGAGGCGGACACGGCGATAAGCCTACGATGGGCACGATGATTAGTAGCTATCTTAAACCGCTAGTCACCCGAGTAATAAATCCGGTGGCAACCTTCGCCCATGCACGTGGAGTGAGCCCAAATGCAGTGACTATCGGTGGAGCCTTCGGCACAGTCCTGTCCGCAGCTTGGTTTTACACAAATGAAAATTTCTTCTGGGGGACTCTAGCTATCTCATTCTTCGCGTTGAGTGATCTCTTTGATGGGGCAATTGCGCGAGTCTCAAATAAGGGACCGAGCGCATGGGGAGGCTTCCTGGACTCGACTATAGATCGGGTAACGGATGCAGCGATAATTATCGCCTTACTCGTGCCGTTAATCGAAGGTGGAGATCGACTTGCCTACCTAGGGCTAATTACATTGGTGACTGGTTTTCTCACCCCGTATATAAGAGCAAAGGCGGAATCTTTCGGTATTGCCTGTTCGGTCGGAATCGCAGAGCGAACTGAGCGCCTCATAATAATTCTGACAGGTGCGGGTTTTCATGGCCTAGGGGTTCCTTACGCGCTGACAGCAGCTTTCTGGCTACTTGCGATTCTTGGATTAATCACAGTAGGGCAGCGACTATCCGTGGTCTATCGAGGGCTTGCCGCGAGATGATTGCCAGATTAACTGCCTCTGGTTACTTTGCAGGTTGGGCAGTTGTGCGCGCCCTGCCGGAACCCCTGGCATATGCTCTCTTCAATCTTTTAGCCGATATTTTCTATAGGCGAAACGGTAAGAGCGTAAAGAGACTGCGACAGAATCTGACGAGAGTTTCTTCAGAATCTAGCGCTGCCGAAATAGATAGTTTGGTTAAAGCTGGCATGAGATCCTATCTGCGCTACTGGTGTGACACATTTCGTATTCAAAATTGGAGTAAAGAGCGCATTCAAAGTTCGGTAACGGTTTCCAATGGCAATCTCTTGATTGATCCAATGAAGCATGAGAAGGGTGTGGTCGTTGCCTTGCCTCACTCTGGAAATTGGGATCATGCTGGTGCTTACTTCTGCTCCCTAGGAATTCCGCTAGTTACGGTGGCAGAGCACCTCAAACCAGAGGCGCTCTTTCAGCGTTTTCTTGAACATCGAGCAAGGATGGGATTTGAAGTTCTTACGCTGGATACCCGCTCCTTTGGCACCTTAATGCAGCGGGCTAGAGATAAGCGTCTAATTGCTTTGGTAGCCGACCGCGATCTCTCAAGATCTGGCATCACCGTAGATTTCTTCGGAGCTCCAGCAAAAATGCCAGCTGGCCCTGCCCTGCTAGCAATTAGAACCGGGATTCCGTTAATTGTGGCTCACGTTTCATACACGCTCTCAGGGATACATATCGAATTTAATAGCGTAGATGTTCCTGCAACTGGAAGTGAAGATGAGAAGGTAATGGTAGTTGTGCAAAAATGCGCTGACTTATTTGCATCTGGAATTAAGGCGCATCCTGCTGATTGGCATATGTTGCAAAGAATCTGGATTGATGGCGATTTTGCAGAACGGCAAGTGGCTTAAGAGATGACGCTAACTAAAAAGAAGATTGGCCTTGTCTGCCCGTATGGCTGGGATACGCCAGGTGGCGTGCAGAGCCATGTCAACGATTTAGCACGATATCTAATATCTGCCGGTCACGAGGTATCTGTGTTGGCCCCCACGGTAAGTGATGAGAATCTGCCGGAGTTTGTGGTCAGCGCGGGCAGACCTATTGCAATTCCTTACAATGGTGCAGTCGCACGCATTCTCTTCGGTCCCATCGCATTTGCTCGTGTGCGAAATTGGATTTCACAAGGAGATTTCGACATCTTGCATCTACACGAGCCAGCGATTCCCTCTATCTCACTCCTTGCTTGCTATGCAGCAGAAGGACCACTGGTTGGAACCTTTCACGCTGCGGCGAAGCGCCAGAAAGTATCTTTCGCCGTAGTCCCATTTCTTGAGCCAGTAATTGAAAAATTAACAGCACGAATCGCTGTGAGTGAAGCAGCTCGCCTTACATTGACTGAGCATCTAGAGACCGATGCCATTGTTGTGCCCAATGGCATCTACGCCGATCGCTACCGTGATGGAGTTGCTCAGAGTCGCTGGCAGGGGGCAACTATTGGTTTCATGGGAAGGTTTGACGAACCTCGAAAAGGACTTTCCATTCTTATTGAAGCTCTGCCGCGCATCATCGCTAGATTTCCTGCCACTCGTGTCTATATCGCCGGTCCAGGAGAGTGTGAGAAAACTTTGAGTGAGATTGAACCGATGTTGCGTGATCGCTTTGAATTTTTAGGTCGCATCTCTGAGAAAGATAAGGCAGATTTCCTCTCATCTGTTGGCGTATATGTCGCCCCAAACACTGGAGGAGAGTCCTTTGGAATCATCTTGGCCGAGGCTCTAGCTAGTGGGGCAAATATTGTGGCAAGTGATATTCCAGCCTTTGATTCGCTTCTAGGTCACGGACGTTATGGAGCGCTCTTCGAATCTGAGAATTCAATCGATTTAGCCGATAAGATAATTGCAAACTTCTCCAATCCTGTTGAGAGTGCCCAGCGATCTGCTCTGGGTAAAGAGTTCGCGCAAGCTTTCGACTGGAAAGTTGTGGCCGAGAAAATATTTGATGTCTACGAGATGGCGATGGTGGGAGGGCGAAAAGTGACTCTCTCTTCTGATACCCGCCCCTGGAATAGATTGCTAGGGCGTAGCTAATGAGTGATTTCTGGCCAGTACTTTTTATCGTTGCCTTCTTTGCCTGGTACCTCACCTACTCTGCAACTCGCCTAGATCGCCTGCACCACAGAGTGGAAACGAGCTGGGCTAATTTAGATGGCCTACTTCAGAAGCGGGCAGCGATCGCTATTGAATTAGCTAGATCAGATAACTCTGATCCGGCTTCAGCGATGCTCTTAATGGCATCTGCTCATCAAGCTCGCGAGGCGGATTTTCGAAGCCGCTCAAACGCCGAAAGTGGTCTATCTGCGGCGTTGGGAGTCTTCCTCGACTCCGACTCTGAATTTACGAGCG
This sequence comes from uncultured Candidatus Planktophila sp., assembly GCA_964463845.1. Lineage (GTDB taxonomy): Bacteria > Actinomycetota > Actinomycetes > Nanopelagicales > Nanopelagicaceae > Planktophila. The sequence continues at coordinate 8,122 of CAYXDT010000004.1, forward strand.
CGATGGAGCGGGAGTTGCTAAATGAATTACGAGAGTTGGATGAGAAAATCCGAATGGCTATCGCCATGCATGTGGAGTCTGTGACGCGAACTCAATTCGTTCGGCGCAAGGTTATCAATAGACTCTTTCGTTTAGCTGGGCATGCGCCAGAGCCGGTCATATATGAATTCGAAGCCAATGTTCTCTAGAAGACCAATTGGCGTTGCACTCGCCGCTCTATCAGTAGGAATCATCGGATTGGCGCTTTTGAGTCCTAATTCATCACTGCAGTCGCGACTGCCCTTTGTTGATGCTCCAACCGAGAACTCGTTGAGTGGCAGAGTCGGCAGCGATGGACCAATTCTGGTTGTAAAGATCGATGACACGCGTCCAGCCCACCCACAAGTTGGGCTAGAGGATGCAGACATTGTCTATATCGAACAGGTTGAGGGTGGGCTAACCAGATTGGCCGCGCTCTTCTCCTCAAAGATTCCAGTTCGAGTCGGTCCGGTTCGTTCTGCGCGAATTTCAGATATGGAACTTCTTGAGCAATTTGGGCCAGTGGGCTTTGCCTACAGTGGGGCACAGAGCAAGTTACGGCCGGTAATTGCTGACTCCAATCTTATTGATTTAGGAGCACCAACTCATTCGCCGACCATATATACAACTGATCCGGCACGTTACAGCCCATATGCGATGGTGTTGCGTGCCGATCTTTTAATGGAGTTGGTCAAAGAACGTAATCAAGTATTGGCAGAATCAAAGTCCCCTGGTTGGGATTTCGGAGACGCACCTGATGGCGGCGTGAGAATTGACAGTGCGACAATCTCTTGGCCGGCAAATACCTACACTGCAAACTGGTCCGAAGAAAAGAATGGGTGGTTATTAGATCACGGAGGTTATCCGAATATTCTTGAGAACGGCCAGAGAGTTACTGCATCGACATTTGTTATTCAACTAGTTGAAATCTCGGATTCAATCTATAAAGATAAAGGTGGCGGAGTTACTCCATTCTCCAAGACCATTGGAGAGGGAGCTGGCTACATTCTTCGCGATGGCAGTTACTTCAAGGCTCGTTGGAGCAGGCCCACACTTAGCGCCGGGACTAGCTGGACGACGCAATCGGGTGAAGAAATCTCCTTCGCTAAGGGTCAGATTTGGGTCGCCCTAACGGATAAGGAGCCCAAGTTCTCTTCAAAGGCTGCAGATGCGCCAGTTGGAGAGAAGAAGTAGACTCAAACTCTGCAATCAATGGCTAAGGGAGTCTTTAATAATGTCTGAAGCAACTGGCACCGCTCGCGTAAAACGCGGTATGGCGGAGATGCTCAAGGGTGGCGTCATCATGGATGTCGTTAATGTTGAGCAAGCTAAAATCGCTGAAGATGCTGGCGCATGCGCCGTAATGGCTCTGGAGCGAGTTCCTGCCGATATTCGTGCCCAAGGTGGCGTAGCGCGCATGTCTGATCCAGATATGATTCAAAAGATTCAAGCTGCTGTCTCGATTCCGGTAATGGCAAAGGTTCGAATCGGCCACTTTGTCGAGGCGCAGATTATTGAAAGCCTAGCTGTTGATTACATCGATGAGTCAGAGGTACTAACTCCAGCTGACTACACCAACCATATTGATAAGTGGAAATTTACCGTTCCATTTGTCTGTGGTGCTACAAACCTTGGTGAGGCGCTACGTCGCATAAATGAAGGTGCGGCGATGATCCGTTCAAAGGGAGAAGCTGGCACTGGAGATGTCTCAAATGCGATGATGCATATTCGCACTATAGGCGCCGAGATCCGCCGCCTCTCCTCCCTTCGTGAAGATGAACTTTATGTTGCTGCCAAGGAGCTACAAGCTCCTTATGCTCTTGTTAAAGAGGTAGCGGAGACGGGCAAACTTCCTGTTGTTCTCTTTACGGCTGGTGGTATTGCTACTCCTGCAGATGCCGCACTTATGATGCAGATGGGAGCCGATGGAGTCTTTATCGGTTCAGGAATCTTTAAATCTGGAAATCCAGCGCAACGTGCAGCAGCTTGTGTTAAAGCGACAACTTTCTATAGCGATGCCAAGGTCTTGGCGGATGCTTCGCGTGGATTGGGTGAAGCGATGGTCGGAATCAATGTTGCAGATATTCCAGTCCCGCATCGCTTAGCTGAGCGCGGCTGGTAAGTACTCTCTTTTTGAGAGACCGACTTTAATGAAGATTGGCGTCCTAGCCCTGCAAGGGGATTTTCGTGAGCATATTGCAGCGACTCTCAATTGCGGTTATGAAGCGCGACCCATACTGCGACCTCACGAACTTAATGAGATTGATGCCTTGATTCTTCCGGGAGGCGAGTCGACAACGATTACCCATTTGGCAAAAACCTTCTCGCTCTTTGCTCCCATAAAGACGAAGATTGCAGAAGGCCTGCCCGTCTACGGATCGTGTGCGGGAATGATTCTCTTAGCAGATCGAATTCTAGGTGGGATAGAAGGACAAGAAACTTTTGGTGGATTAGATATAACGGTGCGACGAAATGCCTTTGGCAGACAAGTTGACTCCTTTGAGCGTGAGATTAATTTTGCTGGGTCAAAGATCTCAGCGCTCTTTATCCGTGCCCCATGGGTAGAGGAGCTGGGGGAGGAAGTAGGGGTCCTATCTGAATTCGAGGACCATGCGGTCGCCGTTAAGCAAGGCTCTCTTCTGGCAACTAGTTTCCATCCTGAGTTAACCTCAAATCTTGCGGTACATCGCTACTTTTTTGAAGAGATCTGTCAGGGAAGATAAAGTAGAGCCAAGGATTTTTTAGCGAGGTGGGAAATGTCAGGCCATTCCAAGTGGGCAACTACAAAGCATAAGAAGGCAGTAATCGATGGTCGGCGTGCAAAAAATTTTGCAAAGCTAATTAAGGCGATTGAAGTTGCTGCGCGAAATGGTGGCCCAGATGTTGATGGAAATCCCACCCTCTTCGATGCGATTGCCAAAGCTAAGAAGAACTCAATGCCAGCGGATAATATTGAACGCGCAGTAAAGCGTGGCGCTGGCCTGGAATCTGGTGGCGCTGATTGGCAGACCATCATGTACGAGGGCTATGGGCCTAACGGAGTAGCAATCATGATCGAGTGTCTTTCAGATAATCGCAACCGGGCGGCTTCGGAAGTTCGTGTGGCCGTAACACGCAATGGTGGCTCTATGGCTGATCCCGGTTCTGTCTCATATCTCTTTAATCGCAAGGGTGTAATTATCGTCGCGAAGGGTGCAGGGGTAACTGAGGATTCAATTCTTGAAGCAGCACTTGAGGCGGGGGTAGAAGAAGTTAATGATCTCGGTGAATCATTTGAAGTAGTCTGCGAAGCAAGTGATTTAGTCGCAGCGCGAACTGCCTTGCAGGCGGCGGGAATCGATTACGAATCAGCAGACTCTTCGTTCATCCCCTCTATGCAAATACCGCTCGATGCAGCGGCTGCCACAAAGGTCTTTGAATTAATTGATGCCATTGAAGAGCTAGACGATGTGCAGAATGTTTTCTCAAATTTTGATGTATCTGATGAAGTTATGGCGAGCCTTTCGTAACGCGGGCTAATCCTCTTCTAGGCTTGGAAGTTATGAGCCACATCTTTAAGCGCGTTCTGGGTGTAGACCCGGGTTTGACCCGTTGTGGCATCGGGATAGTTGAGGGAGAGATAGGAAAACCCATCTCGCTCGTTGGCGTAGGAGTTATTTTAACTTCATCAGCGGCCCCCCTTGAAAAGCGCCTTTTACAACTCGAGGTGGAGTTAGAGCAGTGGGTAAAACTTCATCGGCCAGATGTAATCGCTATTGAGCGAGTCTTTTCTCAGCATAATGTGCGAACTGTTATGGGAACTGCTCAGGCGGCTGGTATCGCACTTCTCATCGCTGCTCGTCATGAAATCCCGGTAATGATGCATACTCCATCGGAGGTCAAGGCTGCTGTAACTGGATCAGGGCGAGCCAATAAGGCGCAAGTTGCTGAGATGGTGAAACGGTTACTGAGTTTGGATGAGATTCCAAAGCCTGTCGATAGTACTGATGCGCTGGCGCTGGCTATCTGTCACCTCTGGCGTGGAGGCGCGAATACAAAGTTTGCCGAAGCGTTAAAAGCTGAAAAATTACGGCTGTCAGCATTGGTGAAGCGATGATCGCCAGTGTAAGTGGAATAGTGCGAGCGATTCATGGCGACCATGTGGTTGTTGAGGTTGGTGGGGTTGGCCTAGCTATCTCAACCACAGGGGCAACAACTGCCAATCTAACAATTGGTTCACCTATCTATCTCTTCACCTCGTTGGTGGTGAGAGAAGATGCCCTCACTTTATTTGGCTTTTTAGATGATGCATCTAGAAGCACTTTTGAGCTCGTGCAGACAGTCTCTGGTATTGGCCCAAAGGTAGCGCTGGCCATTCTGGGAGCACACTCGACATCCTCACTGGCAACTGCCATTGCGCAAGAGGATATAAAGGCGATTGAGAAAGTTCCAGGCATTGGCCGCAAGGGTGCGCAGCGGCTAATTCTTGAACTCAAGGGCAAGTTAAGCGACTTTGGAAGAGAGAGCGCGCAGATACACCACCTACCAATCTGGCGCGAACAACTGGTTTCGGCTCTAACCTCTCTTGGTTTTAATCCGAAGGAGTCGGATGTGGCGATAAGTAGCGTGCTGGCAGAGAGCACGTTTAGCGAGAACCCAAGTGAGGAAGAGCTCTCTGAAATATTGAAACGAGCTCTTCAGAGTGGGCGTCGTTAATGGATGAGCCCCGCATGGTTGATGCCGTTGAACAAAACGATGAGTTAGCGGCTGAACATGCGCTGCGCCCCAAGAACCTCACTGACTTTATCGGCCAACATCGGGTGCGTCAGCAGATCGATGTACTTCTATCTGCAGCGCGAAAGCGCAATAGCGCAGCCGACCACATTCTTCTCTCTGGTCCACCGGGGCTAGGCAAGACCACTCTCGCAATGATTTTGGCAGCGGAGATGCAGGCGCCAATTCGAATTACAAGTGGACCTGCAATTACACATGCCGGGGATTTGGCTGCGATTCTCTCCTCACTTGTCGAAGGTGAAATCTTCTTTCTTGATGAGATCCACCGCCTGCCAAGACCGGCGGAGGAGTTACTCTATTTAGCGATGGAGGATTTTCGAGTTGATGTAGTTGTCGGAAAAGGACCGGGCGCAACGGCAATCCCATTGCAACTTCCCAGATTTACCCTTGTCGGTGCGACAACTCGTGCTGGGCTGCTGCCTTCACCGCTTCGGGATCGCTTTGGATTCACAGCTCATCTAGATTTTTATGAAGAGTCAGAGTTAGAGGAAGTTCTCTCTCGCAGTGCACAGTTACTTGGTTTAACCATCGCCGATCAAGCGATTGTCGAGATTGCACGTCGCTCTCGCGGAACTCCACGTATCGCCAATAGATTGTTAAGGCGCGTTAGAGATTATGCGCAGGTAAATGGTTCCAATGCGCTCTCTCATAGTGATGCACGGGAAGCGCTAGAGATATATGAGGTCGATGAACAGGGTCTTGATCGCCTCGATCGCGCAGTGTTAATCGCACTCATTGAGCGCTTTGGGGGAGGACCGGTAGGTCTATCGACCTTAGCTATTGCCGTGGGTGAAGAGAGCGAGACCGTTGAATCAGTGGCCGAACCTTTCTTGGTGCGAAATGGCTTCATGGCACGGACCCCGCGGGGCAGAGTCGCTACCGCCTTGGGGTGGAGCCATGTTGGACGGACTCCGCCGGCCGCAGTAGCTACCCTTTTCGACACAGATGCGTAGTAACGCCTAGACTCTCCACCTATGTCTACCTCATCTCAAAGCGCGAAGGCCCCTAGCAAGAACGCGGGAAACCCCTATCGCCCACTGGCCATCCTGACCATTCTGATTCTTGTCTTGTTGGGAACAGCGGTTATTCAGGGAGCTAGCGCTATCCGGTTAGGTCTAGATCTACGTGGTGGAACGAGCGTCACGCTGCAACCGCGGGCATCTAATGATGCAAATAAAATTACCTCTGAATCAATCGATCAGGCGGTCTCAATCATCCGTCAGCGCGTTGACTCTCTGGGTGTTGCAGAGTCAGAGGTAACTGCGCAAGGAAGCGGAACCAATCGTCAGATTCTTATCTCAGTTCCAGGTGACTCTGGACGACGAGTGGTAGATCTGGTTGGACAGACCGCCGAGCTACGTTTCCGTCAGGTACTAGCTGAGGCAGCTGCGATTGGCGGAACCGGGGCAGATGCGGCGACCCCCATCGGTGGTATTTCACCTGAGTTAAATTCGCGTTTTGCAACGCTAGATTGCACCGATCCTGCAAACCTGCAGGGAACTGGCACAGATGTACCCGCTGAGACGATTGTGGCTTGCGCCCGCTCAGGTTCAGCAAAGTACATTTTGGGGCCCGCCGAAGTACTTGGCCAACAAGTTTCTGAAGCATCTGCTGGTATTGATCAGCAAGGGGCAAGCGCCTGGTTTGTCTCACTGACCTTCGATGGTGAGGGCACAAGAGCCTTTGGTGCGATTACTTCGCGTGTAACTTCTCTGCCATCTCCACAAAATCAAGTGGCAATTGTTCTAGATGGTTTAGTTGTATCCGCTCCATCTATCCGTGAGGCAATCCCTACTGGCCAGGCCCAGATAACTGGCTCATTCTCCCAAGTTGAAGCACAGGATTTAGCTAACGTTCTTAAGTATGGATCCCTGCCACTCGCCTTCGATAGGGGTGAGGTACAGCAAGTTTCACCAACTCTTGGCGCAGAGCAGCTCGAGGCCGGACTACTAGCTGGAGCTCTTGGTCTTGGTTTAGTACTTCTCTTCTCGGTTCTCTACTACCGAGCACTTGGCCTAGTTACGGTTGGCTCGTTGGCAATTGCCGCGCTACTTCTCTACTTAAGCTCTCTCGTTCTTGGTGAAGCAATTGGCTTTACTCTGACCCTGGCAGGTATCGCAGGATCCATTGTCGCTATCGGTATTACCGCCGACTCCTTTATCGTCTACTTTGAACGAATTCGCGATGAGGTGCGAGAAGGTAGATCGGTCCGCTCAGCGGTCGAAAGTGGTTGGGCGCGCGCCAGACGTACGGTGGTTGTGGCCGACATTGTTTCATTAATCTCAGCCGCCCTTCTCTACTTCTTTGCAGTCGGTGGAGTTCGTGGCTTCGCTTTCGCTCTCGGTATCACCACCATCATTGATTTAATTGTTGTCTTCCTCTTCACCAAGCCGGCGCTATCGCTCTTGGTAAGGTGGAATTTCTTCTCCTCGGGCCATCCACTATCCGGCTTCTCTCCTAAGAGCATCGGATTAAAGGGTACCTATTCAAAAGAACTAACTTCTTCAAATGTGGAGGCGTAGCTAATGGCTAAATTCTCAGGTTTCGGCGCACGTCTTTATACTGGCGAAAAATCCTTTAATATTATTGAACGGCGTAGACGCTGGTATGCCCTCTCTTTCCTCTTCATAATCATCTCTTTCGGAGCCCTCGGAGTTCAGGGGCTAAAGCTAGGAATTGAATTTAAGGGTGGGGCTGCCTATACGCTCAACAAGGCTGACGTATCAGTGCAAGAGGCGCGTGAGGCCGTTGAAGCTGTTGGTCTGCCGGGCGCGATTATCGTGCAGAAGATTGGCGATACCAAGGTACGTATTCAAACTGGCGCCCTTGATTCAGTGCAATCACAGGCGGTTGAGAATGCGCTGACATCCACATTCGGAGTTCCTGCCGAATCAATTGATACACAGTTAATCGGTCCTTCATGGGGCGCCGAAGTAACAAAGAAGGCAATCTATGGATTAGTGGCCTTCTTGCTTGCAGTCATGGTCTTCTTGGCGATGGTCTTTGAAGCGAAGATGGCGATTGCCGCGATTGTGGCCGTTATTCACGATGTCTTCATTACCGTTGGAATTTACGCTCTGGTTGGTTTTGATGTTACACCTGCGACGATTATTGGATTCTTAACCATCTTGGGATACTCGTTATATGACACGGTGGTGGTCTTCGATAAGGTGCGAGAGAATACGAAGTCAGTCGTTGCAAATAATAAAGTGACTTATTCTCAAGCTGCCAACTTGGCTGTTAACCAAACAATCGTGCGCTCAATCAACACCTCAATAATTGCACTCTTGCCGGTAGGCGCCATTCTCTTTGTGGGAGCTGGTCTACTAGGGGCCGGAACGTTAAAGGATCTCTCCTTAGCGCTCTTCATCGGCCTAGCTGTCGGCACATACTCCTCTATCTTCATCGCACCTCCATTCCTTGCGCAGTTGCGTGAGAAGGAGCCAGCTATGCAAGCGTTAGCAAAGCGTGTTGCTGCACGTGGTGGCGCAACTCCTGTTGCCTCATCTCACATGGAGTCACGCCGTAGCCAGAAGAAGCGTCAAGGTCGCAATTAACCCTTAGCGTATGGAGACAACTTCCCTGATTGCGCCTCTTGTCGGTGCGCTCAGGGAGCATCACCCCGATGCCAATCTTGCGCTAATTGAGCGCGCCTTTGAAGTTGCTCGCATTGCTCATACTGGGCAGTTTCGAAAATCTGGCGAAGATTACATAACGCACCCGGTAGCTGTGACGCAGATTCTGGCGGAACTTGGCCTTAACGAGGTCACTCTTGTCGCCTCACTTCTGCACGATACTGTCGAGGATACTCCTTACTCATTGGAACAATTACGTTCTGACTTCGGAGATGAGATTGCCGCCCTTGTCGATGGTGTAACCAAGTTAGATAAGTTAACTTACGGGCCAACCGCCGAGGCCGAGACTGTGCGCAAGATGGTGATCGCGATGTCACGTGATATTCGAGTACTGGTTATCAAACTGGCAGATCGACTCCACAATGCGCGCACATGGCAATTTGTTAATAGCGAGAGCGCCCTTCGCAAGGCGCGCGAGACCCTCGATATCTATGCTCCATTGGCGCATCGTTTGGGTATGAATGCTATTAAGTGGGAGCTCGAGGATCTCTCCTTCGCTGTTCTAGAGCCAAAGATGTTCGAAGAGATCTCGCGTCTGGTTGCGGAGAGATCTCCCTCTCGTGACGCACTGACGGCTGAAGTGATTGAAAGTGTTGAATCAGATCTAGCTAAGGATGCCATCAAGGCAACTGTGACTGGCCGAAAGAAGCATTTCTTTAGCGTTTATCAGAAGATGGTTGTGCGTGGCCGTGAGTTCAACGAAATCTATGATCTAGTTGGAATTCGAGTATTGGTAAATGATGTACGTGATTGTTACGCCGTACTGGGCTCTATCCATGCTCGTTGGAGTCCAGTTCCAGGAAGATTTAAAGATTACATTGCCATGCCTAAATTCAATCTCTATCAATCTCTACATACAACTGTTATTGGGCCAACTGGTAAAGCTATAGAGATTCAGATTAGAACTTATGAGATGCACTCTCGCGCCGAGTTTGGAATCGCAGCCCATTGGAAGTACAAGCAAGGCTCTGATTCGCCAAGTGATTCTCCGGAAATGCTCTGGCTCAGGCAGCTGCATGAGTGGCAGAAGGAGACTGAGGATCCATCTGAATTCTTGGAAGCGCTTCGCTTTGATCTAGGTAGTCCAGAAGTCTTTGTCTTTACTCCAAAGGGTTCAGTTGTGGCTCTTCCGGGAGGCTCAACTCCAGTTGACTTCGCCTTCTCTGTACATACAGATGTGGGGTTGCGATGTGCTGGTGCAAAGGTTAACGGGCGCCTAGTTCCACTTGAGTCAAAGTTAAATAATGGTGATGTCATTGAGATCGTTACCAATAAGAGCGAGAGCGCAGGACCTAGTCGAGATTGGTTAAATTTCGTCAAGAGTCCACGAGCGCGTTCGAAGATTAAGGCCTGGTTTAGTAAAGAGCGTCGCGAAGAGGCTATTGATGCCGGACGCGAATCGATCGCCCGTCAGATGCGAAAAGCTGGGTTGCCTCTTCAAAAGATTTTTGCAGGACATATTCTTCTCGAACTAGCTCATGAAATGCATTATGCAGATATCGATGCCTTGTACAACGCAGTTGGTGATGGCCACGTATCTGCGGCCTCTATTGTTGAGAAAATTGTGGCCGCCTCCAGTCACGAAGATTCGCATCCTGTTCCAACTATTGAGCACATTCCGACAGGTGTCCAAGCAACGCGAAGAACCTCTAGCGCGATTGAAGTTGAAGGCGTGGATGATGTATTGGTAAAACTTGCTCGGTGTTGTACACCCGTACCGGGGGATGAGGTTATGGGCTTTATTACTAAGGGATCCGGAGTCTCAGTTCATAGAGAAGATTGCATAAATGCGGTAGATCTCAAGACACATCAAGGCGAGCGAATTGTTGGGGTTAAATGGCTAGCCGGAGCGGCGAGTATCTTCCTAGTAAACATTCAGGTGGAGGCGCTAGATCGAGCGCGCCTTCTTGCCGATGTGACTCGCACTCTCTCAGAACAACATGTGAATATTTTAAGTGCTGCAGTGAGTACCTCTAAGGATCGCGTAGCAATATCACGCTTCACCTTTGAAATGGCCGATGCCAAGCATCTAGATTCTGTTTTGGCAGCGGTGCGCGGTGTGGAAGGCGTCTACGACGTCTATCGCACCTGATTAAAAGTGAGCGAGTTGGTACTTAGCTAAATTCTTTGAGGTGCTTCTGCGCCTCAGATAACCACTCTTGTCTAGCGATCGCCGACTCCTGTGCCTCTTTCGCCTTCTTCTCATTACCGGCTGCCTTCGCCTTCTCGGCTACCTTCTGATACGAGGCGATTGATTCAGTTAATTGAGCAACAACCTCTGCAGCTCTAGCCTTGGCAGCTGGATCGCTCTTGCGCCACAGCTCTGCTTCAGCGCTCTTGATGGCATCCTCCACCTTTGCAACGCGCGCATCGAAGTCGGCGCGCTTGTCACGGGGTGTAATCCCGATTTTCTCCCAGCTGCGCATCAACTCACGGAAGGCGTTCTTGGCTGCTTTCACATCTGTGAATGGCACGAGAGCTTCAATTTGTGGGATTAGCTCTTCGCGCTTTGCCAGGTTTGCCTCCATTGAAACTTCGCGGCGTTGTAGATCGGCAGCCTTTGCTGCAAAGAATTGATCCTGCGCTGCCTTAAAGCGCGCCCAGTTCTTGGCATCATCGCCCTTCTTACCGCGACCTGCTGCCTTCCATTGGTCCATAAGAACCTTGAAACGACGGGCAGTTGCTACCCAATCAGTTGATGTAGCCAATTTCTCAGCTTCCAAAATTATCGCACTCTTAGCTTCAGTCACTTTGCTCGCGACGACTTCTAGCTGTGCGAAGTGGGTGCGGCGACGTTTATCAAATTTATTTCGAGAGGCGGAGAAACGCTTCCAGAAATCGGCATCTGCCTTCTTATCTAAACGAGGAGCCGCTTTCCACTCATCAAGCAAAGTCTTTAGGCGATCTCCCGTAACCTTCCAATTTTCAGAGAGGGCAAGAGACTCGGCCTCAGCAACAATCTTCTCTTTCTCGATTAGTACCTGCTCACGGCGGGCTGCCTTCACGGCTGCCTCAGCAGCCTTCTTAGCTTCATATGCCTCGCGATGTCCTTCAATTAGCGGCTCAATCTGCTCTACGGATTGCGCTAGGGCATTTAAATCTCCGACGCCATTTAACTCACGCACCTGCATGCGTAGCTTCTTCACCGCTTCGTAGGCATCTTGCGGAACCATTGCGCCACTGGTAATTCGAGCTGCAGTCAGAGCAACTTCTGAGGCGAGGAGCTCAAATTTGCGAACGAAATAGGCCAGAGCCTCTTCTGCAGATTTACCAGGGTATGAACCAACAGCTTTCTCTGCGCCATCAACGGTGACATAGACAGTTCCATCTTCGCCAACGCGACCAAATCTAGAAGGGTCACCTATTAGCGCAGAAGCTGCACTAGTTGGAGTTGAATGGCTCTGTGCGAGTCTGGATGGATTGATGTCGGTCATAGCTACCCCTTATGTGCGCGTTGATGGCTTCCGAGTCGAAACCATCTTCGTTGATATGTGCATACTTTCTGAAGAGGTCAAAGGTACCCTGTGCTTCCTATAGGCGTAAATCTGCGCAAGAGAGAGAGGCCTGTTCATGCTTGTTCTCTCACAGATTGCTCCCATGTTTTCCACAAACTGTTGGGTGATAGCCCCTGCTCCAGGGGGTGAGTGCATAATCGTTGACCCAGGCGCCCCCGATATTTCAGCTGAGGTTGAGTTGCTTATTCATGAGGCTGGCTTGAAGCCGGTCGCGGCGCTGCTAACGCATGGCCATTTAGACCACACCCTCTCGATTAAACCTTTGGCAGACGGATATCAAATTCCTGCATATATCCACTCTGAAGATCGAAGGTTCGTCGCCGATCCGGCAGGTTTACATGGCCCCGCCTTTGCCCCTTTCCTGGCAGGGCTCTCTCTGAGTGAACCCACAGATTTACGCGAGTTAAGAAATGGCGCAACCATTGACTTACTAGGAATGAAAATTACCGCCATTCATGCGCCCGGCCATACAGCTGGCTCGATGGTTTTTACGATTAATGATGAGATTCTGCTCAGTGGTGATGTGCTCTTTGCCGGCTCCATCGGTCGTACTGACCTGCCGACCGGAAGCGCGGCGGAGATGTCGATGACGCTGCAGAAGAAAATCCTGCCCCTCTCTGACGATCTGCGCGTCCTACCTGGACATGGGGCTGAGACAACTATGAAATTCGAGCGAAAAAATAATCCTTATCTGAAAGAATTGCGAATATGAAGTACGAGAAGATTCAAGCGCCCAAGGGGGTTCGCGAGTACCTGCCGCCTGAGTCGAGCTCCTTCGAATGGGTAAGGGAGCAGTTGATTGCTCCAGCAAAGCTAGCTGGCTATCAACTTATGGAACTGCCAGTATTTGAAGATACTGCGCTCTTCTCTCGTGGGGTCGGTGAATCCACCGATGTTGTATCAAAGGAGATGTACACCTTTGAAGATCGCGGTGGCCGCTCAATAACACTCCGCCCTGAAGGAACCGCAGGGGTAATGCGTGCGGTCATTGAATCAAATCTCGATAGGGGAGCCTTGCCGGTAAAAGTTTGGTACTCCGGACAATTCTTTCGGGCAGAACGTCCACAGGCCGGTCGCTATCGACAGTTCTATCAAGTTGGAATTGAGGCTATTGGGCTAGATGATCCAGCAATCGATGCTGAAGTGATTGCAATTGCAGATCGTGGCTTTAAGAACCTGGGTCTTAAAGATTATCGTCTGGAGATAACCTCCCTGGGAGATGCACCATCGCGGGCGGCTCATCGCGTTGAGTTAGTGAAGTTTCTAGGGAAGCTGGATTTAGATGAGGCAACACGCGCCCGCGCCGCGATTAACCCTCTACGAATCTTTGATGATAAACGTCCTGAAGTTATAGCAGCGATGGCGCAAGCTCCGGTACTTCTTGATTTTCTCTCTAAAGAATCTACTGAGAACTTCGATCAGGTGCAGCGATATCTAACTGCGATGAATATTTCCTTTGTCATCAATCGTCGGATGGTGAGAGGTTTGGATTACTACACCGGGACGACCTTCGAATTCATTCATCCCGGACTTGGAGCCCAGAGTGGAATTGGTGGAGGTGGCCGATACGACGGATTGATGGAGATTCTTGGAGGACAGTCGCTCTCTGGAATTGGTTTTGGCCTTGGAGTAGATCGGGCGCTCTTGGCAGTACTCGAAGAGGCGACCCTTCCCAATTCATCTTTCTCCTCTGACTTATTTCTCATCCCTCTTGGCGAAGAAGAGAAAGTTGTTGCGCTGCAGATTGCGCAAGAGTTGAGAGCAGCTGGAATTCGGGTAGAGATTTCTTTTGGAGATAAGGCGCTGAAATCAGCGATGAAATCTGCAGATAGATCTGGATCGCGCTTTGCGGTGGTACTGGGTGAGGCAGAACTTTCCGCTCAAACAGTCGAATTGAAGCAGATGTCAGATGGATCGGTAACCTCCGTTAAGATTACGCAATTACTAGCAGAGCTCCGCAAGGTGCTCGCTCCCTAAATAATCCTGAAGGCAGCTATCTATATGTTGAGAAATCATGATGCAGGCGCTCTCCGTGCAAGTGATGCCGGAACGACGGTAACGCTCGCCGGTTGGGTAGCGCGCCGCCGCGATCATGGTGGCGTGGCATTTATAGATCTACGCGATGCCACAGGATCTGTCCAGGTAGTAATCCGTGATGAGAATATCGCCGGAGCCCTACGTGCAGAATGGTGCCTTCAGATTACAGGCGAGGTAGCGCTGCGCCCGTCAGGTAATGAGAATTCAAATATTCCTACCGGCGCTATTGAGGTAATGGGCGATGAAGTCGTGATCCTTAGTGAATCTGCACCATTGCCTTTCCCAGTTGATTCCGGATCTGAGGTCGATATCTCTGAAGAGGTCAGGTTGCGATATCGCTATCTGGACCTGCGTCGCGAAGGGCCTGCCGCCAATCTGCGCTTGCGCTCAAAGGTTACGACAGCTATTCGCGGAGTTATGTCAGATCTAGATTTCTTAGAGATTGAAACACCATACCTAACTCGCTCCACACCGGAAGGTGCGCGTGATTTTCTAGTACCAGTACGGCTACAGCCCGGAAGTTGGTATGCCTTACCCCAGTCACCTCAGCTCTTTAAGCAGTTGTTAATGGTCGCGGGCATGGAACGGTATTACCAAATTGCGCGCTGTTTTCGAGATGAGGATTTCAGAGCTGATCGCCAACCAGAATTTACTCAATTAGATATTGAGATGTCCTTCGTAGATCAGGCGGATATTTTGACGGTTGCTGAAAAGATCTTGGTTAAGGTTTGGAAAGAGGCTGTTGGTTATGAGATTCCAACACCGATTAAACATATGACCTACTTAGATGCGATGAATCGGTATGGCTCAGATAAACCCGATCTGCGATTTGGACAAGAGCTTGTCGATGTCACATCCTTCTTTAGCCAGACAACCTTTCGCGTATTTCAGGCTCCATATGTCGGAGCGGTGGTCATGCCAAATGGGGCGGACTCTCCTCGACGTGAATTAGATGCTTGGCAGGATTGGGCGAAGGCGCGAGGGGCAAAGGGAATCGCATACATCTTGGTAAATAGCGACTCCACTCTAGGTGGACCTGTAGCTAAGAATCTTTCTGAGCAAGAGCAGAGCACGATTGCAGCGACAGTGGGGGCAAAGCCAGGAGATGCCATCTTCTTTGCAGCCGGTGAGAAGGCTGCCTCTCAGCAACTACTTGGAGCAGCGAGATTAGAGATAGGTAAGCGATGCAATTTAATTGAACAAGGTGCCTGGGAATTCTTATGGGTAGTTGATGCGCCAATGTTTGAGCAGACCGATAGCGGGGGATGGACTGCTGTGCATCATC
Source organism: uncultured Candidatus Planktophila sp. (assembly GCA_964463845.1). Classification (GTDB taxonomy): domain Bacteria; phylum Actinomycetota; class Actinomycetes; order Nanopelagicales; family Nanopelagicaceae; genus Planktophila. Next base: position 23,385 of record CAYXDT010000004.1, read on the forward strand.
CATTTACTGGCCCAAAGCCCGAGTATGTCGATAGCTTCGCTGCCGATCCTGCCTCAGCGCTGGCTTACGCCTATGACATCGTTTTAAATGGCACTGAACTAGGTGGTGGATCGATAAGAATTCATGATCGCGAGATTCAGAAGAAGGTCTTCTCGGTTATTGGATTATCTAATGATGAGGCACAAAGTAAATTTGGCTTCCTCCTTGAAGCATTCAATTACGGCCCACCACCGCATGGTGGAATTGCGCTGGGGCTTGACCGCGTTTGTGCACTCTTGACAGGAAGTGATTCCATTCGCGAAGTTATCGCTTTCCCTAAGACAGCCAGTGGTGGTGACCCATTAACCGGCGCACCAACTCCAATTACGCCAGCACAACGACGCGAAGCGGCAATCGATTGGACTCCTCCAAAGGAGTAGTCGGGTAGGCTAACGATATGGGTCCAGGTGGAATAGCAACGATTATTGCAGCGGCATCGCTCTTCGTGATTGCGGTATCACTTGCCTATGCAGTCTATCGAATTAGCAAACTTATCGATGAAGCCAAGGTATCGCTAAAGACCTTCACGGATGAGACCACACCGCTTCTAAATGAATCTACCCGTACCCTCGAGCTTATTAATAGCCCTCTTGAAAGCATCGCCAAGATTACGAAGAATGTTGAGGAAGTTACAACCAAAGTTACCGGTGCAACTTCAGATTTTATGGAGAAGAACGGGGCTGCAGTAAAGGTAGCGGGAGCTTTGTTAAGTGCTGCGCAGATTAATAAGGGTCGCAAGAAGAAGAAGCCTGAATAGTTTAAGTGGGTGAATTTAACTAGTGGAATCAGCTGAAATCCGCGCGCGCTGGTTGCGCTTCTTTGAATCAGATAATCGTCAAGGGCTTACCCACACTGTCGTTCCATCTGCATCTTTGATTGCCGATGACCCAAACTTACTTCTGGTTAATGCTGGAATGGTTCCATTCAAACCATTCTTCTTGGGCGAGATAACTCCTCCATATAAGCGAGCAACTTCGGTGCAAAAGTGTGTGCGTACTTTGGATATCGACGAGGTAGGTAAGACCACTCGCCACGCCTCCTTCTTTCAGATGTGCGGGAATTTCTCCTTTGGTGATTACTTTAAGGAAGGCGCAATCGCCCTTGCCTGGGAACTTCTTACTCGTCCGATTAACGATGGTGGTTATGGTTTTCCAGAGGATCGTTTGTGGGTCACTGTTTATCTAGATGATGATGAGGCGGCCGATATCTGGCATAAGAAAATGGGTGTGCCAAAGGAGCGGATACAAAGACGCGACATGGCCGATAACTTCTGGTCTATGGGAGTCCCGGGCCCTTGCGGTCCTTGCTCGGAAATTTATTATGACCGTGGTCCGGCCTACGGCGCAGAAGGTGGACCCATTGCAGATGAGAATCGATATTTGGAAGTCTGGAATCTAGTCTTTATGCAGAACGAGCGGGGCGCTGGGGGAGGCAAGGATGGCTATCCAATCCTTGGTGAGCTCCCTGCAAAGAGTATTGATACTGGACTTGGTTTAGAACGAACCGCAGCGCTATTGCAGGGTGTTGAGAATATTTATGAAATCGATACAACGATGCAGATTCTTACCAAGGCAGCATCTCTCGCAGGAGTCAAGTACGGAAAATCAGAGCTTAGTGATATCTCTCTTCGTGTAGTGGCAGATCATGCGCGAACATCAGCGATGTTGATCGGTGATGGGGTCACTCCAGGCAATGAAGGTCGAGGCTATGTACTACGAAGAATGATGCGACGGACAATTAGAAATATGCGCCTGCTTGGGGTCGAGGATCCGATTATGCTCGAACTCACCAGCTCGGCCATTGAGGCGATGGGAACTCAGTATCCAGAGTTAGCGACCGACTCAAAGAGAATTTTGGCAGTCTCTATTGCTGAGGAGGAATCCTTCCTGCAAACGCTAAAGAGTGGAACGGCTATCTTTGATTTAGCTGCAACCGAGCTAAAGGCGAGAAAGAGCAAAGTTCTGGCAGGAGATGAAGTCTTTAAACTCCACGATACTTATGGCTTCCCATTCGATTTGACGCTGGAGATGGCGCGCGAAGAAGACCTTGAAGTCGATGAAGACGGTTTCCGCCGTCTTATGAGCGAGCAACGCGATCGCGCCAAGGCTGATGCCAAGGCAAAGAAGAGCGGGCATACAGATCTCTCCGAGTATAAGAAGATTGCAGATAAGAGCGGGGCATCGGTATTTATCGGATATGACCATATTTCAGCGGAGAGCAAGGTAAATGGAATCTTGGTGGATGGTGTTGGCGCTCTTGCTGCGAACTCGGGCGATGATGTTGAGATTGTTTTAGCCCGCACTCCTTTCTACGCCGAGGGGGGCGGACAGTTAGCCGATGGGGGACGCATTACGACGGCAAATGGCGCAGTTATCGAGATTACCGATGTGCAGAATCCGATTACCGGACTTTCAATTCATCGTGGTCGGGTTTTAAGTGGCGAGATTAAAGTGGGGGAAGAGGCGCTGGCTAGCATTGACGCAGAGCGCCGCGCCGCCATCTCGCGAGCCCATACAGCAACACATATGGTCCACAAGGCCTTTCGTGAAATTCTTGGAGAGACTGCGACGCAAGCGGGCTCTGAGAACTCACCTGGCAGATTCCGCTTTGATTTCCCAGCTACCGGTGCAGTTTCTGACTCGATTTTAAATGATGTTGAGTCTCGCGTTAATGCCCTTTTATTAGAGAATCTGGCGGTCACTGCTGAAACTATGTCGCAAGATGCGGCAAAGAAGATTGGTGCGATGGCTCTCTTTGGTGAAAAGTATGGCGATCAGGTACGCGTCGTCTCTGTCGGTGACTGGGCGCGTGAACTTTGTGGAGGAACGCACGTAGGTCGATCTGGAGAACTTGGCGTGGTAAAGCTTTTGGGAGAGTCCTCGATTGGGGCCGGGGTAAGGCGTGTAGAAGCGCTAGTCGGTGTGGATGCATATAAGTTTCTAGCTCGAGAGCATGTACTACTGAATTCCATCACTGCTCTGATTAAAGGCTCGCGCGCCGAAGAGCTACCAGAGCGAATTTCTGAATTACTTAACCGTGTCAAGGAGATTGAGAAGGAGTTGGCGGTATTCCGCTCGGCACAAGCTATGGGTGAGATTGAAGGTATTGCAGCTGGAGCGGTGGATGTTGCCGGTACTTCACTAATTGCCAGAGCCCTTCCAGATGGAATCTCAGGTGATGACCTTCGTAAGGTGGCGATCGAGCTACGTTCCCGTAAGGCGCAATCGGTAATCGCTTTAGTTAGCGTGAATGAGGGCAGACCTGTTCTTGTCTGTGCTGTTAGTGATGGCGCTCGTGCGGCTGGGTTTAAGGCGGGAGCGCTAGTCAAGATTGGTTCAACAATTTTGGGTGGTGGTGGCGGTGGAAAAGATGATTTCGCACAAGGTGGAGGCACTGATCCGGCGAAGGTACCAGCTGCGCTGCAAGCAATCTCTGAAGCACTGACCGGGAAGTAACGATGTTACGTGGTCGGAGAATAGCCTTTGACTATGGTGATGTTCGTATTGGAGTAGCCACATGCGATGCCGATGCAATTCTCGTTTCGCCATTTGGAGTTGTGCGGAATAATTCAAAGACGATAGAAGCTGATCTTTCCTCGATTATCAGAGAGATTAATCCAATAGTTATATATTGTGGCTGGCCCAACCACCTCTCTGGAGCTCCTGGGGCGAGCGTCAACAAGGTGGAAGGTTTTATCGATTTAATTGGATCAATTTCTTCTGTTCCGATAGTCAGGGTTGATGAACGTCTATCTACAGTTACAGCGCAGGCGCGATTACGTGAATCTGGGGTAAGTGCTCGAGATTCAAAGAATTTGATTGATGCAATGGCGGCTGTAACTATCTTGGAGCAGGGGTTAGCCAGTGAAAAGATTTAATGGATCTGAACCACTTCGAGTGGCGGGGGCACTTTGCCTAGTTTTTCTCCTTACTTTCTCGCTTTCGCAGCTCCGCGGTGGTAGCTCAGGAGCGCCAGATTTTGAATGTTCATCGATAGAAGCTGCTGCACTTGAGGATAGGGTCGCTATCGAAGTTTCATCTGGCGAGAGTGGCTCTGAAATTGCAGCTGAGTTATTTGAAAAGGGCGTTGTGAAATCTGCACAGGCATTCTTTGGTGTGGCAGTTGGTGATGCACGCAGCGCCCGTATTGCAGCAGGTGTTCATATGATCGATCCAGAGATTTGTGCAACTGCAGCCTTGGACCAGCTCCTTGATGCATCGCGAATCGTCGGCTTGATTAATGTGAAAGAGGGTATGTGGATTAGTGAGATAACCCCTCAGCTTCTCGCCGCGGGATTCTCGCAAGGTGAGGTAAGGGCAGCTATAGCTGGTGCGGAGTTGCCATCGGGCTTCAGTAGGTTAGAGGGCCTTTTCTTTCCAGCCCAGTACAGCTTTGCGCCAAAGACGAGCGCCTCCATCGCAGTAGCTAGCGCGGTCGGACGAGCCGAGCGTGCGATGAGAGAGGCCGGATTCTTTGCAGAATCAAATGAGTTCACTCCGCAAGAAAGTTTAGTTATAGCCTCCTTGATTCAGGCAGAAGGTAAGGCGCAAGACTTTGCCCAGATTTCACGGGTCATTCGCAATCGCCTTGCTATAGGCATGCCTTTGCAATTTGATTCAACTGTCCATTACATACAGAAAAAGCGCGGCAATATCTTTCTAAGCACTAGATCAACAACCGTTGATTCTGCATACAACACTTATAAAAGGTATGGGCTACCTCCTGGCCCCATAAATAATCCGGGGGAGAGTGCCATGCGGGCCGCCATGAAACCAGCCAGCGGTGACTGGTTATATTTCATTACAGTTGCTCCATCGGATACTAGGTTCACAGATGATTTTTCGCAGTTTAATCGCTGGAAGGTCGAGTATAAAAAGAATTTACGAGATGGAGTTTTTGGATAATGGTTCACAGCGGCACAGTTCTTAGTGGAGCAGTCCTTGGATTTCCAATCTCACACTCACTTTCTCCGCTTCTCCATGCTGAGATTTTTAAGGCTCTGGGGTTAACCGGTACCTATATTTCTCATGAGGTGCGCTCTGGCGAATTGGCGAGCTTTTTGGATGCCTACGAAGATGCTTACTCCTATCTCTCTCTGACTATGCCTCTAAAAGAGGAAGCTCTACAACTTGGTTTTCCAGTTGAACCCAATGCCCTGATGGCGTACTCCGCAAATACCTTGATTAAAGGTATTTCTGGCTGGCAACTCTCCTCAACAGATGGGGTGGGATTTGGAAGAGCGCTTTCACACGCAGGAATTTCGAAGATTAGTAAGGTCCTGATTCTGGGTGCCGGAGCAACTGCTCGCTCAATCGCGCAGAATATAGATGAGATCGCTAGTTCTATCGTTGTATTGGGTCGCTCTCATTCACGTGAGAAATCTTTCACTGAACTTGTAAAGCGGTCGGATTTTGAGTTTCGCTCTTGGTCAAATCAGATCGATTTAACAGAGTTCGATCTGGTGATTAATACAACGCCAGCAGGAGCAGCTGACATTCTCGCGGAGAGGGTAGACAGTTCAGCTAATACGTTCTTCGATGTTCTATATTCACCCTGGCCCACAGTTCTGGGAAAGAGATGGTCAGATGCTGGTGGTCAGGTAATCTCTGGAGTCGAGCTCCTTTTGTACCAGGGTCTAGAACAAGTTCATCGGGTGACTGGGATTGATTTTGACTTTGAGGAATTAGCAGCTCCACTTAGAGAGAAGCTTAAGAGGGCCATAAGCTAGTTTTAATTGCACTACTCGCGCTTGATTCGGTCATCCACAGCCCGAGGAATCGTAACCCGGTTACAACTCTACGCTGGGGCGGTGATTGCTCTGCTTCTGTTGATGATCTCGCTAATCGATCTTCTCTCACATCGGATACCAAATCGCCTCTTACTCATCCTCATAGTTCTGGCACTTTATGAGAACTCTCTAAGGATCAATCTTCTTGGCGCACTAATTGCATTTGTCATGGGGGGAGTTGGATATTTTCTGACCACCATTGGAGCTGGGGATGTGAAGCTATTTTTCATCTTGGCCCTACTAGTAATCCCTGAAGGCCAGATGTTGCAGTACCTTTCGGGAGTCTCAATCGCCACCGTGGTACTTCTGATATCTCATCTACTTATAAATAGGAGCCTCTCTGGAAGAATTGCATTTGCGCCAGCTCTATGTGGGGCAGTTCTCGCAACTTCCCTGTATTAATTAGGTAATTACGCATGCGCAAGTGGTGATATCTGCAAGAATAGCCTCATGCGCTGGTTAACTGCTGGAGAGTCACATGGTCAGGCCTTGTCGGCAATTGTCGAGGGGCTTCCTGCTCACATAGAGGTGACGACATCAGATATTGATTTTCATCTCTCACGTCGTAGATTGGGATTTGGACGAGGTGCTCGCCAGAATTTTGAGGCAGATAAGATTTCGATTTTAGGTGGAATACGTTTGGGGTTATCTCAAGGTGGCCCCATCGCTATTCAAGTGGGCAATAGTGAGTGGCCTAAGTGGGAGAAGGTCATGTCGGCTGATCCCGTTCCTGAGGATGAGATTGCCAACCTCGCTCGCAACGCACCACTAACTAGGCCTCGTCCAGGTCATGCCGATTTGGTAGGAATGCAGAAATATGATTTTGCGGATGCAAGACCAATCCTGGAGCGAGCCTCTGCGCGAGAGACTGCCGCACGTGTGGCACTTGGGGCAATCGCTCGAAACTTCCTCGAACAATCAGTGGGCGTCACAATTCTGAGCCATGTTTTATCTATCGGTTCGGTAAGCGTGCCGGAAGGTAATCCACTTCCAGCAGCTTCGGATATGAAGAGAATTGATGAAGATCCAGTCCGTTGCGCAGATCCCGCCACTAGCGCACTGATGATTAAAGAGATTGAAGCTGCACACTCAGATGGAGACACCCTAGGAGGGGTCTGCGAGATTTTGGCTTACAACCTACCTCCAGGTTTAGGTTCTCACGTACATTGGGATCGACGCTTGGATGCGCGGTTGGCGGGGGCGATGATGGGAATTCAAGCCATCAAGGGCGTTGAGATAGGTGATGGTTTTGCAACTGCCAGAAGGCGTGGCTCAATCGCTCATGATGAGATTGAACATGGAGCTAGTGGGAATATTGTTCGTCGCACAGATCGTGCTGGTGGTACAGAAGGCGGTATGTCGAACGGTGAGGTTTTGCGTGTTTCAATTGCTATGAAACCAATCTCAACAGTTCCGAAGGCTCTAGACACTATTGATGTCAAGACAGGTGAAGCGGCTAAAGCTATTAATCAACGTTCCGATGTCTGCGCTGTTCCAGCAGCAGGCGTTGTGGGTGAGGCGATGGTTGCCTTAGTTCTAGCTGAAGCGGTGCTGGAAAAGTTCGGGGGAGATTCCGTTCAAGAAGTGCGTCGGAACTTTGAGTCATATATGGAAAATCTTCGCTACAAGTAAAAATGGCTCCTCGACTAATATTGATTGGGCCCATGGGGGCTGGGAAGACGACTATCGGCCAACTCTGCGCAAAGCGCCTAAATTTAACTTTCCGGGATACGGATGCTCTAATCGAGGCAGAGCGAGGAGTTACGGTCGCTCAGATCTTTTTAGACGAGGGCGAAGAGAAGTTCCGTTTGCTTGAGAAGAAGGTGCTTCGCGAACAACTGCTAAGTGATGAAACTGTCCTATCGCTAGGTGGAGGAGCGCCAGTATCTATAGATGCTCAATCAGCGCTCCGAGCTGTCTCATCGTTTATCGTTTTCTTGGATATTTCGCTCTCATCTGTTGCGCCTCGTATCGGCTTCAATCGTGATCGCCCACTGCTTCTTACCAATCCACGTGGACAATGGCAGACGCTGATGGAGGAACGGCGTCCGATATATGAGTCCATCGCTGATTTGAAGATTTTAGTTGATGGCAAAAGTGAAGTTGAAATTGTTGATGAGATTCTTCTTTCACCAGGAGTCTTAGCGTGAAGAGAATACCGGTCAGCGCGGATAGGGAGTACGAGGTACTTATAGATGTTGAGTATCTTTCAACGATAGAGAGCGCAGCAATTGGTCGTGAGCGAGTAGCGATTATTTACAGCGCTTCAATGACAGATCGGATGCCCAGTTTTTCAAATAGCGATGCAGAAGTTTTCTCCTTTCCAATTCCTGATGGTGAGGCAGGTAAGAGCGCGGATACCCTGCTTAAGGTTTGGGATTGGTTAGGAGCGGCAGGATTTACCAGATCAGATTTGATTGTTGGTATAGGCGGTGGAGCTGTAACAGATTTCACGGGCTTTGTTGCCGCTACATGGTTACGTGGAGTTGACTGGATTGCCGTTCCAACGACGGTTGCCGGTATGGTCGACGCTGCTATCGGGGGTAAGACTGGGATCAATAGTGAGTATGGAAAGAATCTAATTGGAGCATTTAACTCACCCATCCAGGTAGTTATCGATTTGGCTTGGTTAAGCACACTAGATGATCGAGATTTTGCAGCTGGATTGGCCGAGGTAATAAAGTGCGGATTCATTGCAGACCCATCAATCTTGGAAATCATGGAGGGCAAGAAGTTACGAGATATTCGCTCTTCACATGAACTTACTCTTGCGCTAATTGAGCGATCGATCAAGGTTAAGGCAGATGTCGTCAGCGCAGATTTCAGAGAGAGTTATGCACGAGAGGCGCTGAATTATGGGCATACCTTCGGCCATGCAGTCGAGTTACTATCGAAATTCAGATTGCGGCATGGGGAGTGCGTCGCAATCGGCATGGCCTTTATCGCCCATCTAAGTCACGAACTTGGCTTAATTGATGAAGAATTACTAGCGCAGCACCTGAGCGCGCTACAGCAGATAGATCTGCCGATCACAGTGTCGGGCAATTCTCTAGAGGAGTTCATCTCAGTAATGGCTCTTGATAAGAAGAGCCGGGGTCGCAAGCTACGTTTTGTTGTCTTGTCAGGAATTGGCAAGACACAACGGCTTGAGGACCCTCCTGCAGAGTCTCTAGCTTTGGCATATGAGAGGGTTCGTTCATGAAGGTATTAGTTATCAATGGTCCAAATTTAGCGCGTTTAGATATCCGCGACTCATCAATTTATGGGGATATGGGCTACGAACAACTCAAGGCTCATATTGAGCAAGCTGCAGATACACATGGCTTTAGCGCAGATGTTAGACAGAGTAATGATGAAGCCGAGATTATTAGCTGGCTCCATGAGGCTGCAGATGCAAATCACCCCGTGATTATTAATCCGGCCGCATTCACGCATTACTCATATGCAATCAGGGATGCCGCTGAGATGGTCAAATCCCCGCTGATTGAGGTACACCTATCTAATCCAATGGCGCGAGAAGAGTTTCGTCACACTTCAGTAATTTCTGGTGTTGCTAATGGAACCATTGGTGGGTTTGGACCAAATTCTTATGTTCTTGCGCTCATTGCATTAAAGGCTCTACTTTCCTAATTTTCTTCACCTAAGGTGAATAGGCTAAACTTGCTCTCTGTTGTGCTTCGATATCCGAAGCCATGAACTGGAGCTATCGTGGCAACTACCAATGATTTAAAAAATGGCATGACCTTGGACATTGAGGGTCAACTTTGGACAGTCGTGGAGTTCCAACATGTGAAGCCGGGTAAGGGTCCGGCTTTTGTGCGCACCAAGCTCAAGCAAGTTATGACTGGCAAAGTCGTCGATAAAACGTTTAACGCTGGGGTCAAGGTGGATATCGCTATCCTAGAAAAGCGTGAGATGAACTTCCTTTATAAGGAAGGGGATGACTTTGTCTTTATGGATAATGTCAGCTTTGATCAAATGACTATATCTGCAGCCACAGTTGGCGAGTCAAGCAATTACATGTTGGAAAATACCGTCGCCATCGTTGCTATCCATGAAGATAACCCGCTCTATATCGAGCTTCCAGCATCTGTTGCGCTGAAGATTATATATACCGAGCCAGGGTTACAGGGAGATCGTTCTTCAGGTGGAACTAAACCTGCCACTGTTGAAACAGGGATTCAGATTCAGGTGCCGTTATTTATCAAGCAGGATGAAATCGTTCTTGTAGATACACGAGATGGTTCATACCAGGGTCGCGCTAACTAGTGAGCGCACGGAGCAAGGCGCGGAAGCAGTCGCTCGACCTGCTCTATGAGTCAGATATTCGTGGCATAGATTTTCTGCAACTCTTAACAGATCGCGATGTTGTTGAAGAAGGGCCCGATGCGAGGCCGATTCGTGACTTTACTCGAGAGCTTCTTGCAGGTGTCTCTAGCCACAAGCGAAAGATTGATGAGTTGATAACCACCTATGCCCAAGGTTGGGATATGGATCGTCTTCCCGCTGTGGATCGCAATATATTACGTCTGGCAATCTTCGAAATTGTTTGGTCGGAGGAACTTGCTGATGCCATCGCTATTGATGAAGCGCTCACCTTGGCAAAGGAGTTATCCACTGATGAGTCTGCTGGCTATATCCATGGGGTGCTCAGTCGTATATCAAGTATTAAAGATAGTATCGCGCTTTAAAATCTACCTTTGTCTTAGCAGCAGTTGCGCTGACGAGAGCCAGGAGAAGTACTCTTCGTACTCTCCGTCTCCAAGGAGTGATAGAACTTCAATATCGCTACTTCGTAGTGAGATAACCTCGCCGTTCCAATCATTGCGCATAAGCGTTACTCCCTTTAAATATCTGCGGAGTGATTCCAGGTTTGTCAGTTCTGTTTGGTTCAACCCATCTTCTTTCGCCGTCCTTACCCTCCTTAGATCAATCATCACTCGCTCCAGGCCACTTCTACTGGTTGCGCTCTGACCCGTGAGAAGGACCGACAGTGGAACCTCATAAAGTTCGGCAATTTGTAGCGCCCGTCGCACACTCAGCGAACGAGTGCCTCGTTCATACGAACCTAGTACGACCGCTTTGAGGGCACCTCTACTCATCGTCTCAACATCGTTTAAGGAGAGAGATTTGGCTTGGCGTATCTGCCTTAGTGACTTACAGATTCCGTCGATTTCACTCTTCTGACTATTCATACTTGCAAGGGTAGATTTCGCTGGCACGCCCGATAATTTAGCTATCCACAACGCCTCCTCCGAGGGTGCTATCCTTACCTCCGCATCCTTTAACGACCCGTCCTGAGAGGCGGGGAAGGAGATTTAATGAGCATTGCCCTGTCACCGGCGGATATCGCCAGAGCGGTAACTCGTATTTCGCATGAAATTTTGGAGCGAAATTCTGAGTCAGACAAAATCACACTTCTCGGAATTCCAACTAGAGGATCACATCTCTCCGCACGATTAGCGGCAAGTATTCAAGAGATAACTGGCAATCCGGTTCAGAGTGGCACTCTAGATATAACTCTCCATCGAGATGATCTACGTACTCGTCCACCTAGGGCTCTCTCACCCACCCTGATTCCTTCACTGGGAGTTGAGGGCAGAGATGTGGTTCTCGTCGATGATGTCCTCTTTTCAGGCAGAACGATTAGGGCCGCCCTTGACGCCCTTGGGGAGGTAGGTCGTCCGCGCACCGTTCAATTGGCAGTTTTAATTGATCGGGGACATCGCGAGCTGCCAATTAGGGCTGATTATGTTGGGAAGAATCTTCCGACCTCATCTTCACAGGTTGTCAGGGTTTCATTTGTTGAACTCGATGGCATGGACTCCGTGACTATCGAGGATGGGACTTCTTCATGAAGCACTTACTATCGATAGCTGACCTGACCAAGGTGGAAGCGCTCTCAATTTTAGATACAGCCGAAGAGTTGGCGAAAGCATCTGATGGCCCGATGAAGAAACTTCCAACTCTGCGCGGAAAGACGATTGTCAATCTCTTCGCTGAAGATTCGACTAGAACACGCATCTCGTTTGAGGCGGCGGCCAAGCGTCTCTCGGCCGATGTAATTAATTTCTCTGCAAAGGGATCAAGCGTAAGCAAGGGAGAATCCCTGAAAGATACTGCGCAGACCTTGCAGGCGATGGGAGCCGATGCAGTAATTATCCGACATAGCGCATCAGGAGCTCCTGCTCGTTTAGCCGAAAATCGCTGGATGGAAGGCTCGGTTATAAATGCAGGAGATGGCACTCACGAGCATCCCAGTCAGGCCTTGCTTGATTCATTCACGATAAGAAGACATCTAGTCCGCGGAGGAGATGATCTAACTGGACTCCATATCGCAATTGTTGGAGACGTTCTCCATTCACGAGTTGCGCGATCGAATGTCCTTCTTCTAACTAAACTTGGTGCGAAGGTGACCCTAGTTGCACCTCCAACCTTACTTCCAGTGGGAGTTAAGGATTGGCCAATAAGCATCTCGTATGACTTTGACGAGGTACTTCCATGTGTTGATGCGGTTATGATGCTACGTGTACAGCTGGAGAGAATGTCAGAGCAATTTTTCCCAAGCGTTCGTGAATACTCACACTATTTTGGATTAAATGGCGACAGGCTCAAGGCGATGAAACCTAACGCGATTGTTATGCATCCTGGGCCCATGAACCGTGGCTTGGAGATTACAGCAGATAGTGCAGATAGTGCTCGTTCAGTAATTGTTGAACAGGTAAAGAATGGGGTCAGCGTTCGGATGGCCATTCTCTATCTCCTTCTTGCAGGCACCCCAGAAGAGATGCGGAGTTAGATGATGACAGTGGATGTATTGTTGAAGAACGTTCAACTCAATTCATCAGAAGTAGATATCGCAATCTCGGGCGGTCTTATTTCCAAGATCGGCAATAATCTCTCTGAAGATGCGACACGAACATTAGATTGCAAGAAGGCGGTAGCTCTTCCTGGGCTAGTTGATCTTCACACCCACTTACGTGAACCCGGGAAAGAGGATGCAGAGACAGTCCTTTCAGGTTCTCGATCTGCAGCGCGTGGTGGTTTCGTGGCGGTGAGCGCTATGGCCAATACCTCACCAGTTGCTGATACGGCGGGAGTAGTTGAACAGGTTCTGCGATTGGGACAGAGCGCTGGCCTGGTCGATGTATTTCCCATCGGAGCCGTTACCAAAGGTTTAGCCGGGGTCGAGTTAGCTGAAATTGGGGCCATGGCTGATTCCGCGGCAAGGGTACGTATCTTTAGCGATGACGGTCATTGCGTCTCTGATCCACTTGTTATGCGCCGCGCTCTTGAGTATGTGAAGAAATTTGATGGCGTGATTGCTCAGCATGCGCAGGAGCCGTCGTTAACAGTTGGAAGTCAGATGAATGAAGGCTTTGTCTCTTCACAATTGGGTCTAAAGGGTTGGCCCGCAGTTGCGGAAGAGGCGATTATTGCGCGCGACATTCTCCTAGCTGAACATGTCCAAGCGAGGTTGCACATCTGCCATGTAACAACCGCAGGTGGCGTTGAGATTATTCGCTGGGCTAAGTCACGAGGGATTGCAGTCAGCGCTGAGGTGACCCCACATCACCTATTACTAACGGATGAGAAGGCCCGCACCTTTAATCCAATCTATAAAGTTAATCCACCGCTGCGTTCTGAAAAGGATGTTATGGCGCTGCGTGAAGCGCTAGCAGAAGGAATCATTGACATTGTCGCAACAGATCATGCGCCACATGCTGCCGAAAGCAAGGATTGCGAATGGCAGGAAGCTTCTTTCGGGATGATCGGACTTGAGACGGCGCTACCAATTATCAATCTGACTATGGTGCAGAGCGGTCTACTGAGCTGGGAGGCGGTGGCGGAGCGCATCTCCTACGCGCCAGCTTCTATCGGACGTTATTCAAATCATGGCCGCCCGATAGCTGTTGGAGAGCCGGCAAATATCACTGTGATAGACCCAACCCAGACATGGCGAGTTGATCGTGACCTAGTCTCATCGAGAAGCCGCAATACTCCATTCCATGGAATGGAGCTACCAGGAGTTATTCTTGCCACGCTCTTCAAAGGGCGCATTACCTACGAGGCAGGATAGTAATGGCTAAGGCTTTCTTTGTTTTAGATGACGGTCGTATCTTTGAGGGTCGGTCATGGGCCGCCCTTGGCAAAACTTTCGGTGAAGCGGTATTTCAGACAGGTATGACTGGCTATCAAGAGACGCTAACTGACCCTTCTTATCACAAGCAAGTTGTCGTAATGACTGCGCCGCATATCGGAAACACTGGAGTCAACTCAGCTGATAATGAATCTAGTAAGTTCTGGGTCGCTGGGTTTGTTGTGCGAAATCCCTCTACGCTAACAAGCAATTGGCGTAGCGAAAAAGATTTAGAGGCAGAGTTAATCGATCAAGGCATTGTGGGAATTCAAGGTGTAGATACGCGCGCTATTACCAGGCATTTGCGCGATCGCGGAGCAATGCGAGTAGGGATATTTTCGGGTGTTGAGCTCTCTCGTGAGGAAATGGTGATTGAGGTTCGAAAGCAACCGGCGATGTCTGGTGCTTACCTAACAGCCGATGTATCAACCACTGAGAGCTATATAGTTCCAGCTCGCGGAGAGAAACGATTTGTTGTGGCAGCTCTTGATTTGGGCATAAAGGCAGCTACTCCACGGATGTTATCTGAGCGTGGAGTTGAAGTTCACGTGATGCCATATAACTCTACCTTTAGTGAGATTACTGCTGTCAGACCCGATGGGGTCTTTCTCTCCAACGGTCCAGGAGATCCAGCCACGATGGGCGCAACGATAGATTTGGTGCGAGAGATTTTGGCGGCTGAGATTCCTATCTTTGGAATTTGCTTCGGCCATCAAATACTTGGCAGGGCGTTAGGGTTTGAAACCTATAAGTTGCAGTTCGGTCATCGCGGAATAAATCAACCAGTCATTGATAAGCGCACTGGCAAGGTGGAGATAACCGCACATAACCATGGATTCGCCCTGAAAGCTCCAACTGAATCAAGATTCTCTACCGTCTACGGAGCCGGTGAGGTAACTCATCTCTGCCTGAATGATGGGGTAGTAGAAGGGTTAGAACTTTTGGAGCAAGGCGCCTTTAGCGTTCAATATCATCCAGAGGCCGCCGCTGGCCCCCATGATGCGGCATATCTCTTTGATCAATTCCTAACCATGATGCAAAAATATCCCCGGAAGGCAGCGGTGCTTTAGATGGCACGTGATACCTCCATTAAAAGCGTTCTAGTAATTGGCTCGGGACCAATTGTTATTGGACAAGCTTGCGAATTTGATTACTCAGGGACTCAGGCATGTCGAGTCCTGCAAGCAGAAGGCATTCGAGTAATTCTGGTTAACTCGAATCCAGCAACGATTATGACCGATCCCCAGTTTGCCGATGCCACTTATATCGAACCAATCACCCCAGAATTTATTGAAAGAATCATCGCTGCTGAGCGTCCTGATGCAGTCTTGGCCACTCTAGGAGGGCAGACAGCGCTCAACGCCGCTATTGGCCTCTATGAAGCAGGGACGCTAGAAAAGTATGGAGTCAAACTAATTGGCGCTGATGTAGCAGCGATTGAACGCGGCGAAAATCGTGAACTCTTTAGAGGGATTGTGGAAAAGATTGGGGGAGAGTCGGCGAAATCCATTATCTGTCACACAATGGAAGAGGTACTAGCTGCCGCTAATGTTTTGAAATTTCCTGTTGTAATTCGCCCTTCATTCACAATGGGTGGTTTAGGTTCGGGTATTGCCTTTGATGAGAGCTCGCTTCATCAGATAGCTGGAGCCGGTCTTCGCCATAGCCCGACCTCTGAGTTATTGATCGAGGAGTCAATTATTGGCTGGAAAGAGTATGAGTTAGAGGTCATGCGCGACAAGACAGACAATGTTGTAATTGTCTGTAGCATTGAGAATATTGATCCGATGGGTGTGCATACTGGAGATTCCATTACCGTTGCACCAGCCCTGACTCTCACCGATGTTGAGTACCAGAAGCTTCGTGATTTATCTATCGATATTATTCGCGAGGTTGGTGTAGATACGGGTGGTTGCAATATCCAGTTTGCCGTAAATCCAGATAATGGACGAGTCATTGTTATTGAGATGAATCCACGTGTATCGCGCTCTTCCGCACTTGCCTCCAAAGCAACTGGGTTTCCAATCGCCAAGATTGCAACCAAGCTGGCCATTGGTTACACCCTGGATGAAATTCGCAATGATATTACTCAGGTAACTCCAGCATCATTTGAACCAACCCTTGATTACATAGTTGTTAAGGCGCCGCGTTTTGCCTTTGAAAAGTTCCCAGATGCCGATCCTCGTTTAACCACAACCATGAAGTCCGTCGGAGAAGCCATGGCAATCGGGCGCTCCTTTCCTGAAGCGCTTATGAAGGCGCTTCGCTCTCTCGAACGTAAGGAGGCGATTTTTACCTTCCCAGCTGGATTGTCGGAACAGACGCGCTCACAACTTTTAGAGGCGATGAAGGTGCCAACGGAGTATCGCCTGCAGCAGGTTCAGTTAGCGATGTGGCTTGGAGCAACCATTGAGCAGGCTTATCAGTCGACCAAGATTGATCGCTGGTTCCTGCGTCAGATTGAGATTATCAATGATGAGGCTCGCAACATTAGAGATTCGGCAGAACTTGATCTGCCTACATTGCGAAGCGCCAAGGAGATGGGATTCTCGGATAGCCAAATTGCGGCGCTACGTGGTTCCAACGAAGATGATATTCGTAAAACGCGACACCATGCACAGCTTCGCCCCGTGTATAAGACGGTAGATACATGTGCTGCTGAGTTTGAGGCATTTACTCCATATCATTACTCAAGTTATGAGGAAGAGAGTGAAGTAAGGGCAAGAACAAAACCTGCAGTAATAATTTTAGGTAGTGGCCCCAATCGAATTGGTCAGGGGATTGAATTTGATTACTCATGTGTCCACGCATCGTTCACCCTGCGCGAGGCCGATTACGAGACGGTAATGATTAATTGCAATCCGGAGACTGTCTCAACTGATTACGACACTAGTGACCGCCTCTACTTTGAGCCGCTGACTTTGGAAGATGTTCTTGAGGTTATCCATGCAGAGAGTCAAGCCGGCCCCGTACTTGGCGTAATCACCTCACTTGGTGGTCAGACGCCTCTGGGCTTGGCTGCTGGCTTAAAGGCCGCCGGCGTGAATATTTTAGGTACATCGCCTGAGGCGATTGAACTGGCAGAGGAACGAGGTGCTTTCGGTGAGGTACTCCGTCAACAAGGGTTAACTGCTCCTGAGTTTGGCATGGCGGCATCACAGCAAGAGGCTTTAGCAATTGCACAGCGAATCGGCTATCCGGTTCTGGTTCGTCCTAGCTTTGTACTTGGCGGTCGCGGCATGGAGATTGTCTACGATGACGATTCGCTATCTGGTTTTATTTCACGAGCTACAGATATCACGCCCGATCGACCAGTTCTAGTTGATAGATTCTTGGATTCTGCGATAGAGCTAGATGTGGATGCTCTCTTCGATGGGAATGAACTTTTCCTAGGTGGAATCATGGAACATATCGAAGAGGCTGGTATTCACTCTGGGGATAGCGCCTGCGTTCTTCCTGCTATGACTATCTCTGAAGCACAACGGGCGGAGATTAGAGCTGCGACTCTAAAAATCGCTCAAGGTGTCGGCGTTAGAGGGCTAATAAATATTCAATTCGCAATGGCAGATAAGAAGCTCTATGTTCTTGAGGCCAATCCACGAGCCTCTCGGACTGTACCTTTTGTAAGTAAGGCAACTGGCGTAGCTTTGGCGAAGGCTGCGGCACGAATCTCCGTTGGCTCCTCAATCTCCTCTCTACGCGAAGAGGGTCTTCTTCCTACAACAGGAGATGCGGTTGCTAAGGGGATAAGTGTGAAAGAGGCGGTTCTGCCATGGAATCGTTTCCGTCGCGCAGATGGTCGTGGAGTGGATGCAGTTCTTGGCCCAGAGATGCGATCTACTGGCGAGGTAATGGGAATTGCGGCAACCTTTGGACAGGCATATGCAAAGTCACAGATAAGCTCCTTTGGTCCACTGCCGCAAGAAGGGGTTGTCTTTATCTCTCTTGCAGATAAAGATAAATCGTCAGGTTTGGCTCCGGCACAAGAGTTGATCAAGTTGGGATTCTCACTGCTTGCTACGGCGGGAACCGCTACATTCTTAGCCAATCACGGCGTGAGATCGGTGCAGGTCCGAAAGAATTCACAAGGCACTGGTCCTCTTGGCGAAAAGACAATTGTTGAGATTCTAAATGGTGGGGGCATAGCCTTAGTTATTAATACTCCAGTTGGACGAGGCACTCGCGCCGATGGTTGGGCTATCAGAACCGCGGCGGTGCAAAGGTCGATTCCAATTATTACAACGACTGCTGGCTTTAGCGCTGCAGTTCAGGGAATCACTGCGCTGCAGGCAGGTGCTCTCTCAGTTCGCCCCATCCAAGAGTGGTTGAAGCTATGAGCGTTGGGATTAATAAGGGAGCAAGGCAATCTCTTGTAACAATTGTTTCAAATAAACGGGTCGGCTCTTATCATCAGATCATTCTCAACGTTGGCGATTTGGTTCGGCACTGCCGCCCCGGAAATTTTGTAGCAATATCGGTCGGCGGCGAGGGATCTCGTATGATTTTGCGCCGCGCCTTTGCTATCTCGCGAACCTCTGATAACTCTCAATACGGCGGCACGATGGAATTAATCGTGGCGCCACACGGTGGTGGGAGTAAGTGGTTATGTGCGCAACCTGAAGGTAGCGAGATTGATATTGTCGCTCCTCTTGGTACCGCCTTTGGTATTCCAACACAGCCGATTAACGCCCTTCTTATCGGCGGTGGATATGGTTCTGCGCCGCTTTTTGGATTAGCAGATCTTCTGAAATCTCGCGGTTGTAAGGTTGATATGTTCTTGGGGGCGAGCGTAGGTTCGAAGATTTATGCACCAATGGAGGGTAAGAGATCAGTTAACTCATTAAAGATCTTCACCGAGGATGGTTCCATGGGGGAGAAGGGACGCGTTACGGAAAACCTTTTGGAGACGATTGAGTATCGCAGCATAGATGTTATCTATTCCTGCGGCCCCATGGCGATGTTACGTGCGATCACTGAGTTGGTAGCAAGTACCGATGTGATTCACCAGTGCGCGGTAGAAGAGTCAATGGCTTGTGGGATTGGTATCTGCATGACCTGCGTATTACCTGTTGTAAATGCTGAGGGCGCCATCTCCATGGTTCGTTCTTGCATAGATGGCCCTGTCATGGATGGTGCGAGCGTTAAATGGGATCTTGTTGGAAAGGTTCCAGAGAGCTTATGAGCCTTCCAGTAGATATCTCTACGACTCTTGGTGGGGCTTGGTTTCCTTCACCAATCTTCACTGCAAGCGGTTGTGCATCTAGCGGAAAAGAGTTGGCGCAGTTCTTTCCACTACGCGATATCGGGGCAGTCGTTACCAAATCTGTAATGACGAAGCCGCGGCATGGCCGGCCAACGCCGCGCATGGCCGAGACCCCCTCTGGCATGCTCAACTCAATTGGTCTGCAGGGCCCAGGCATTGATTCCTTCTTGGCAAATGATGTGCCTTGGTTGATCGAACAGAAGGCTCGCGTAATCATCTCAATTGCTGGTGAAACGATTGAGGAGTATGCAACGCTCGCTCGGAAGTTACGGTCTATCTCCGGAATCAGTGCGGTAGAAGTGAATATTAGTTGTCCAAATGTTGAAAATCGTGGATTGGTATTTGCCTGTGATCCCGATGCTTCTCGCCGAGTTATTGATGGAGTTCGTAAGACAATAGGTGGGGAGGTTCCAATCATCGCAAAACTTTCTCCCGATGTTACCGATCTTCCAGCTATTGCAAAGGGTGTAGTTGATGCCGGCGCCGATGGCCTTGCGTTGATTAATACAGTTCTTGGAATGGTGATTAATACAGATACGATGCGTCCGCACTTAGGGGGTAAGACCGGAGGGTTATCAGGTCCAGCCATTCGCCCTGTCGCAGTTCGGGCTATCTATCAGGTTCATGCAGCTCTTCCGAAGGTTCCAATTCTTGGCATGGGTGGGGTTGCTACGGGTAGGGATGCTCTTGAGTTGATATTGGCTGGCGCATCTGGCGTCTCCGTTGGTACGGCCAGTTTTGGAAATCCATCGGCCTTGATCACAATTCAGAATGAGTTATCACAACTGCTGCAGGCTCGCGGATTTGCAACTCTGACAGAGGCAGTTGGCTACGCACATAGGGGAGAAGAGTTATGAGAGCGCCGATTATTCTTGCCGTTGATACCTCCGACCTAGAGATTGCTAAGCGTTGGGTTGCCGCAACATCTAGCTCCGTATCGCTTTATAAGTTGGGTCTTGAATTCTTTCTTACCTTTGGTGCAGCCGGTGTTGAGGCGATTAAGAGTGAGACCGACGCTGATATTTTTCTTGATTTAAAGCTTCATGACATACCTCATACCGTTACTGGAGCGGCAAAAGCGATCTCTCATTTACGGCCAAAGTTTCTCACAGTGCATGCATCAGGTGGCGGGGAGATGGTGGCTGCCGCCGCAAATGCAGTTCCTGATATAGATATAACTGCAGTCACGATTCTGACATCACTCTCGGATGAGGAGTTGTTTCATATCGGCTATTCGAGCCCAGCTTTAGAGAGCGCCGTGGCTCTAGCGCAGCTTTCTGTTAAAAGTGGGGCCCGCGCAATCGTCTCTTCACCTCTTGAGATTTCGGCGATTCGTTCAGTTGTGGGAAGTGAGATAACGATAATCACGCCTGGGGTACGTCCCAAGGATGATGGTGGAAGTGATGATCAGAAACGAACCATGACACCACAAGAGGCGATAGCTGCTGGTGCCGATTATGTCGTAATCGGTCGCCCCATCACCACCGCTTGGGCGCAAGGGGAGATTGCACTTGCCGCCAAGGCGCGGTTCCTCGCAGATGAGATTCTCAACTAAATTATTCCCATGGCAGCGCCCCCACAATTAACCCCCGAAGAGCGTCAGGCTGCCCTAGCGAAAGCAAAGGTATCTCGTCAGGTTCGAGCCGCCGTTAAGGCGCGAGTCAAAAGTGGCGAACTCTCCATCTCATCTGTTTTAGATCTGGCGGAGAGTGACCAGGCAATCGCCAGCATGAGGGTCTTGGAACTAGTGGAATCTTTGTCAGGCGTAGGAAAAATTCGCGGCAAAACAATTTTGGAGAAATTGGATATCTCTCTTACTCGACGTATCAAGGGTTTGGGAAGGCATCAGAAATCAGCACTTCAATCCGAGTTCGAGATTCCATCGAGAAAAGCTCGTGGTCGTTTAATTGTTCTGTCAGGACCTGGGGGAGTTGGAAAGAGTACGGTCGCCCAACTGCTTAAGAGCTCTCCAGAGATAATTGTTTCTATCTCTGCCACAACTCGAGCCCCGCGGTTTAATGAGCGTGACGGTGTCGATTACCATTTCTATTCCGAGGAAGAGTTCGATCGTGCGATTAAAAGTGGTGAGTTTCTAGAATGGGCAGAGTTTGCCGGAAGCAGATATGGAACAGGGGCAGCTCCCGTCTTATCCGCGTTGAAAGATGGAAAGAGCGTTCTTCTTGAAATCGAGATATCAGGTGCAAAGCAGGTAAAGGCCAAGATGCCAGAGGCGCTCTTGGTCTTCCTCGAACCTCCCACATGGGAGGAGTTGGTATCACGTCTAGAGGGGCGTGGGACTGATAGCCCGCAGCGACGAGCAGCGCGATTGGCGCTGGCTCAGGAGGAGATGGCCGCAGCCGCCTTCTTCGACAAAGTTCTTATAAATGATGAGGTCGAGAAGGTTGCGGCAACCCTGTTAGAATGGGCATCTGCCTAAAGCCTCAACATCTGCTGTTTGAGAAAAGGCGCGATCTTTTTGGAGATGCTATGAGCGTACATATGGATGGAATTACCAACCCACCTATCGATGAGTTGCTTGATAAGGCCGGTTCAAAGTACAGCCTAGTTCTCTACGCTGCAAAGCGGGCTCGTCAGATTAATGCTTATTACTCTCAGCTTGGCGAAGGTCTCCTTGAGTACGTTGGACCACTAGTTGATACACATGTCCATGAGAAGCCGCTTTCAATTGCCCTTCGCGAGATCAATGAAGGTCTCTTAACAATCGAAAATCTCGAACCAACTGCTTAAACGCTTCTTGTGATGAAGCAGCTCGAACACCAACTCGTTCTGGGTATCGGTGGTGGAATTGCCGCCTACAAGTCATGCGATCTTCTCCGTCGGTTAATGGATAGAGGCTATGGCGTAACAGTTGTGCCTACTCCATCGAGTCTGAACTTTGTTGGGGTAGCCACTTGGGAGGCGCTCTCAGGTCACAAGGTGACAAGTGAAGTATTTGAATCTGTCTCAGAGGTGCGACATATTTCTCTGGCGAAAGAGGCGCAATCAATCATTATCGCGCCAGCAACTGCCGATTTAATTGCGCGAATGGCGCAAGGTCGTGCCGATGACCTGCTCACCAACGTCATTCTCGCCGCTAACTGCCCTCTGCTAGTCGTACCGGCGATGCATCCAAATATGTGGAGTAATGCTGCCACACAGGCCAATGTTGAAACGCTGCGTGCTCGTGGTTACAAAGTTCTTGAGCCGGCTATTGGAGCCCTGACAAGTGGTGATACGGGCAAGGGACGCTTTCCGACGACCGAGACGATAATCTCCGAGTTTGAGGAGTTGGTTGGTAAGAATTTTGACCTCAAGGGCAGGAAGATTTTGATTACCGCTGGTGGGACTCGCGAAGCAATCGATCCGGTGCGCTTCATCGGCAACCGTTCCTCAGGAAAGCAGGGTTATGCGATAGCTCGGGCAGCGATAGAACGTGGCGCTGAAGTCACACTTATAGCGGCTAACTCGACCCTTCCAAATATTGCTGGTGTTCGCACGATAGCTGTGGAAAGTGCCATGGAGATGAAGGCAGAGTTAGATCGCAACTTTGATGGCACCGATATTCTATTTATGGCCGCAGCGGTAGCTGATGCCAGGCCGGCCACGAAATCTGATGAGAAGATAAAGAAGAGCGCGCTGGAATCCGTTGCGCTTCTTCCCAACGAAGATCTTCTCTCTCAACTGGGTGCAAGAAAGAGGGCTCAGATAATCGTCGCCTTCGCTGCAGAGAGTTCACTTGATGTTAATTCTGCCGCTATCAAGATGGATGCAAAGGGGGCTGACTTCATCTATCTTAATGATATCTCTGGCGGAAAAATCTTTAATAGCGAGATGACTGAAGGGATTTTACTAAGCTCTGACGGTTCAAATGAGGAATTTTCCGAGAGAAGCAAAGACACGCTTGCCCATACACTCCTCGATAGAGCCAAAAGTCGGTTAGGTTAGCCCAATGTCAAAGCGCCTCTTCACATCTGAATCTGTCACCGAAGGTCACCCAGATAAGATCGCAGATCAAATATCTGATGCCATCTTAGATTCACTTCTATCTCAGGATTCAAGTAGCCGGGTCGCGGTAGAAACACTCATCACAACTGGGCAGGTCCATGTGGCCGGTGAAGTAACTACGAATGGGTATGCAGATGTAATGGGAATCGTCCGCGATACCGTGATTGGCATCGGCTATGACTCATCGGTTAAGGGTTTTGATGGCAACAGTTGTGGAGTCTCAATCTCAATTGGTCAGCAGTCACCAGATATTGCACAGGGTGTAGATGACGCCTTCGAGCATCGCGTCAGCGCAGCAGTGGATCCGTTAGATCTGCAAGGCGCGGGCGATCAAGGTCTCATGTTTGGTTATGCCTGTGATGATACAAAAGAGTTAATGCCTCTTCCTATCTGGCTAGCCCATGAGTTGGCGCAGCAACTTTCAGCGGTACGTAAATCGGGGGAGTTGGCCTATCTTCGTCCAGATGGCAAGACGCAGGTAACTATTGAGTACGATGGCGATAGAGCAGTTGCGCTCGATACCGTTGTGATTTCAAGCCAACATGCTGAAGAGGTCGATGTTGGTAAGACTCTTACACCTGAGATTATTAAGTATGTAATCGATCCGGTCCTTTCCAAGATTGATCTTCCCCGTAAAGATCTTCGAACCCTCATTAATCCAACTGGGCGCTTCGTAATTGGTGGACCTATGGGTGATGCTGGATTAACTGGTCGCAAGATTATTGTTGATACCTATGGAGGCATGGCCCGCCATGGTGGTGGCGCCTTCTCAGGAAAAGATCCTTCGAAGGTGGACCGTTCGGCTGCATATGCGATGCGTTGGGTTGCTAAAAATGTAGTGGCTGCCGGTTTAGCCAAGAGATGTGAAGTTCAAGTCGCTTATGCGATTGGCAAAGCCCAACCAGTCGGAGTTTTTGTTGAGACCTTTGGGACTGAAAGCGTTCCAGTCTTAAAGATTCAAAGCGCTGTTACCTCGGTCTTTGATCTTCGCCCTGCAGCGATAATCTCTGATCTAAATCTAAAACGTCCGATTTACTCTCAGACTGCCGCTTATGGACACTTTGGGCGCGAACTTCCAAACTTCACTTGGGAAGTAACTAATCGCGTTGCCGAGTTGCAAGCGGCAGTTAAGTAGAATCCGGTCTCTTAAGTCTTGGCTGAATCACGGCCACTAAAGCTAAAGGCGCAAGTTGCGCACCGGCCTCTTACTCCATCAAAGGGTCAACTACCGATTGCTCGGATTTGGGTTGATTCTGGGGTAGCCCATCTAGATAGCCACTTTGATTATTTGATTCCCGAGACGCTAGAGAATTTGATCTCGGTGGGCTCTCTAGTAGAAGTGCCTTTTAACTCCAAGATGGTTGAAGGGTTAGTAATTGCGCGTGTTGATAGCTCCCCTCTGGCAAATCTCAAAGTGATCAACAGCCTTCTCTCTCCCATACCTATAGCGACCGCTGCAACGGTTTCGTTAATAGATGCAGTCGCTAGGCGGTGGATTGCTCATCCATATGACGTCATTCGTAGTGCGATTCCGCAACGAGCCAGGCTTGGCTCAAGGTTACTTCCTCTCGATCCACCGATTGCGGAGCCAAGACAAAGGCCAAGGGAGAGAAGGAAGTGGCAGTATCTGCAGCTTCCGCCCTACCGTAGAGATATTGACTTACTAAAAAAGTATCTGAGCCGTCAGGCCGTTGTGGGTTCAAGGCTGATTATTGTTCCTGATACTAGGCGAGCTAACCTATTAGCATTGCAGATTCCTGGCGCGATTCTCCTTGATTCATCCTTGAGTAAGAGCGAGAGATTTTCTAACTTTTTAAAGTGCACCCAATCTCTGCAATCGATAGTGATTGGCACGCGCAGCGCTATCTTTGCACCCATTGCAGATCTAGATGAGATTATTCTCCTAGACGATTCTTCTTCCTTCTACTACGAGGTACGTAGCCCCGGTTGGAACGCTCGTGATGTGGCTCTCCTTCGTTCCGAACAAGAGGGTTGCGATGTCACAGTTCTGGGATTTGCTCCAAGCCAAGAGATGGCGCGCCTAATTGAGATTGGGCAAGTTAGTTATATGCCCAACTCCGCGCGAGTTAAGGTCCTAACCTTCTTCTCTGAGAGAGGTGATTTACTACCGGAAGGCATCTTTGCCAGTATTCGTAGAGCAAAGATGGAAGGCAATGTCCTCTTTCTCTCTCCGACAAAAGGATATGCACAGGCAATCTCTTGTAGTAAATGTCGCAACGTCGCTACTTGTGATTGTGGAGGGAGGGTTGAGAAAGTTAGCGCCGCAGCCGCCCTATCGTGCGCAATCTGCGAGAAGAGTTTTCCTGAGTGGAGCTGTCGTTACTGCCAATCAAAGAGCCCCTTTCTCTTAAAGCGTGGTTTGGAGCGCTACGCGCAAGAGATTGGGAGAGCCTTTCCGGGCGTCAGGATCACTGAATCCACCGCCGAACGGATGAGTGAAGAAGTCGTGGAGTCATCGGTATTCGTGGTTGCAACAAATGGAGCCATCCCGCTTACACCAGGAGGGTATAGTGCAATTGTTATCCTTGATGGCGAACGACGGTTCTCTCAAGTAGATAATAGAGCGCAGGAGAGGGCGCTGGCACAACTCTTCGAAAGCGTTAGCTACCTTTCGCCATCAGGTTCGCTCCTTGCCGTTCTAAACCAATCCCATCCAGCAGTTGCAGCTCTTGCATCGTGGAAACCGTCGCTATATGCAAAACGCGAGTTGGCATCTCTAGCTGAAGTTGGCTTTCCGCCTTTTTCAAGCGCTGTTACCGTGGATATCGATAGCAGTGAGGCGAGCATCTTTCTCCGCGCTTTATTTCGCGCTCAGAGTGATGGGCGCTTGCCTGAAGAAACCAAGTTTCTCGGGCCAGCTAAGTTGCAGAGCCAGCAATCTCGAATAGTTCTGCTGACTCCTTTTGGTGTCGACTCTAGCCTGATTGCAATGCTCCATGAGTTTCTACGTAAGCGCAGCGTCAGTGGGAAGAGTTCGGTTAGGGTCCGAGTTAGTCCTTATTCACTTACTAAGTAGGTAGAATCGCCCAATGACTATTCAGAGTATTCGCCACTTTGGTGATCCAGTCCTCGTGACTCGGGCTCTGGAGGTCGTTGATTTTGATAAAGAGTTGCGAACCCTCGTTAAGGATCTAACGGAGACAATGCTTGATGCTCCTGGTGCGGGGTTAGCAGCTCCTCAGATAGGTGTCTCTCTACGAGTCTTTGTCTGGGATGTTGATGAGGCGCTGGGCCATCTTATTAATCCGACTCTCGATTTAAGTGATGAGATGCAAGATGGAGAGGAGGGATGCCTGAGTTTCCCTGATTTGGTCTATCCGACTCCACGCGCCTTCCGAGCTGTGGCAAAGGGTTTTAATATGCACGGAGAGCCAATCGTTGTAGAGGGTACCGAGCTATTGGCGCGCGCTCTGCAACATGAAACTGATCATTTAGATGGTGTTCTCTTTATTGATCGACTGAGTGAGGAAGATAGAAAAGCTGCTATGCGCGAGATTAGAGACTCAGAGTGGTTTGGACTTTCTGCCGGGAATCCGGAGATCCCTAGAATCAAGGTTTCTCCCCATGGCCCATTTGGTTTAGGAATTTAGTTGCGGATTGCTGTAGCCGCCACTCCTGAAGTGGCCATCCCGAGCTTAGAGAAGTTACTTAACTCTGGGCAGAATCTATCTTTGGTATTGACCCAACCTGATCGCCCGGCGGGCAGAGGGCGTCAAGTGCAGGAGAGCGCCGTATCAAAGTGGGCCCATCAGAAGGGAATTCCCACAGTAAAGCCTGAAGGGGTTGCGGAGATTCTTGCCTCTCTAGCCGATATTGATCTACTAATAACCATCGGGTATGGAGTGCTACTACCTATTGAAGTTTTAAAGAAGCCAAAATTTGGATGTATCAATCTCCACTTCTCACTACTGCCAAGATGGAGAGGAGCGGCTCCGGTGCAACGTGCTATCGAGGCTAGAGATAGCCTCACGGGGGTCACTGTCTTTGCTCTAGATGAGGGGATGGATACTGGCCCCATCTACCTTGCTAAGCGATTTGCCCTTGACTCAGATATCACCAGTGATGAATTATTTATTGAATTGGCTGAACTCGGAGCGCTGGCACTTCTCGAGGCTCTTGAAATGATCGCTGAGGGAAGGCCACCTGCAGCTCAACCTTCAACGGGGCAAACGCGAGCGCTCAAACTGAGTAAGGAAGAGGGAGCAATCTCCTGGAGCCATCCCAGCGAAGTGGTTTCGGCGAAGATTCGCGCCTTCACCTCTGAGCCAGGTGCGTGGACCACCTTTAGAGGAAGTTCAATCATCATCTCTAAGGTTGCGGCGTCAGAGGAAGTTCTTAGCCCCGGTGAGCTGCGCTTTACTGAAAAGACTCTCTTGGTCGGTACGGCAACAAAGGCGCTAGCTATCTATTCGGTGCGCCCAGCTGGTCGTTCCACGATGGATGCGTCTTCTTGGGCAAATGGAGCCAGGCTGCAGGATGGTGATCACTTTGGTTAAACCGCGTCGAGAAACCTTCCGCGCTCCAAGGCCTGACGCAGTTCGCCTTCTCGTATATGACTTACTTTCAGAGGTCAACCGCCGAGGTGGTTATTCAAATCTGCTACTGCCACAAGCGTTGACAGAGAGCAACTTTGAACAGCGCGATAAGGGATTTGCTACCGAGCTTCTCTATGGAACTTTACGTATGCAAGGAAGGCACGATTTTATTCTCAGCCAAGTAGCAGATCGCCCCTTAGACGAGGTAGATGAAGGAATTATTGATATCTGCCGTCTTGGAGTTCATCAACTCTTTGAGATGCGAGTTGCTACACATGCAGCGGTATCTGCGACAGTGGAACTTGCCAGAAAGGTTTTGGGGGAGTCGAAGGCCTCCTATGTAAATGCGCTCCTGCGAAAGGTAAGCGCGCGCACTTTGGCCGAGTGGCTTGACGAGATTCCCAAGAGCTCTGATGCCATAACCCGACTTTCTATCACTTACTCTCATCCCGAGTGGGTAGTTAGCGCCTACCTTGATCTACTTAAAGATTTGGGATTGGTGGAGCGCGAACTTGCGGCAAATAACGTTCCAGCAGCTCCCACCTTAGTCTCCTGGCCCGGTTCTTCGACGCAGGAAGAACTCATCGCTCTTGGAGGTGCCGCAACTATCTTCTCTCCTTACGGGGCAACTCTCGATCAGCCACCAGCATCTCTTGAGGTGGTTCGCCATCGTAGAGCCGGAGTACAAGATGAAGGATCTCAACTCGTCGTACATATATTTGCTCAAGCATCTTTAGAAAGCTCAAGCATCTTAGATCTCTGTGCCGGTCCTGGGGGAAAGGCAGCGTTGCTGGCTCACATTGCACGAGAGAGAGATCAGAAGTTCTACGCAAATGAAATTTCCCAAACTCGCGCAGATCTGGTGAAGCGAGTCGTCACCCCTGCAACAGTCTGGGTTGGAGATGGGCGCGAGATAGCGCAGCGAGATATCAATTTTGGAGCGATTTTGGCTGATGTACCGTGCACCGGCTTAGGCGCACTCAGGAGAAGACCTGAGGTGCGTTGGCGGCGCACCCTGCAGGATCTTCGCCCTCTTACCGAACTTCAGTTGCAGTTAGCGAACGCGGCTATATCCAGTATTGAACCCGGTGGCGTATTTGGCTACGCCACATGTAGCCCCCACTTTGCAGAGACGAGCGCTCAGGTGAAGGCGATTATGAAGAGTAATCCGGATATTGAACAGCTTTCCGTTGAGCCATATCTGCCAAACTCTTTGCAAGGTGCGCTACGCGATGGTTGCCTATCTTTATGGACAGGTCAACACGGGACAGATTCCATGTTCCTGGCCCTCTTTCGAGTATGAAGAGTTAGGATATTTTTATGCTTAATGAGGTCCGCATTACACCGAGCATCTTAAATGCGGATCGAGAGAATCTGCAGAGCGAGATAGCGAGGATAAGTGCAGTAAGCGATTTTATCCACCTTGATATCATGGATAATATTTTTGTTCCAAATTTCACCTTTGATTTTCAAAGTGCAGCTGAGATAATTCACAACTCACCAATTCCGATCGACTCCCATCTTATGGTTGAAAAGGTGGATGAGATCGCAGTTGCCTATGCTGAAGCGGGTTCGGCAAGCGTTACTATTCACGTTGAGGCCACTGAACGTATTGGCGCCACAATCTCGGAAATTAAATCTCATGGTGCTCGTGCGGCGATCGCGTTAAAACCTGGTACCGAGATTGATAGCTATGAAGAGTTTCTGAGTGAAGTTGATATGGTGCTAATCATGACGGTCGAACCAGGGTTTGGCGGGCAGAGTTTTATGGCCGAGATGCTGCCAAAGGTGAAGCGGGTAAAGAAGCTCTTGGGCGGCAGGGATATCTGGATTCAGGTAGATGGCGGCATCTCACTCGACACCATTGCAGCAGCTCGGGAGGCTGGGGCAGATACCTTTGTGGCGGGAAGTGCGGTATTTCGTGCTCCGGAACCTGCGCAGATGATAAATCAACTCCGCGCTTTAGCTAGCTCGACTATCTTTAGGCCATGAAGAACTTCGACCAACTCTTTGCTGAGCTCTCAGAGAAGGCGCTAACTCGTCCCGAGGGATCGGCAACTGTTGCCGCCCTTGACGCTGGAGTTCATCAGATTGGGAAGAAGATACTCGAGGAGGCTGGTGAGGTATGGCTAGCAGCTGAGCATGAGAGCGATGCCGCCCTTGCTGAAGAGATTAGTCAGGTTATCTATCACCTTCAGACGCTGATGGTGGCGCGGGGCTTAAAGCCTGAAGATATTTATCGGTATTTATAAAGATTTTTTCATATTCTAGAGAGAGTTGATTTCACAATGTTAAGAGTTGCCCTTCCAAATAAAGGCTCTTTAGCCGACCTCTCAATCGAACTATTGCGCGAGGCAGGTTACCGACAGAGAGGTGACTCGCGGGATTTGATTCTGGTCGATAACGAGAATCAAGTTGAGTTCTACTATCTACGTCCAAGAGATATTGCTATCTACGTTGGAAGTGGCGAGTTAGAGGCAGGTATCACTGGGCGGGATCTTCTAATCGACTCTGGCGCGGCAGCGATGGAACTACTTCCTCTTGATTTCGGGAATTCCACCTTTCGCTTCGCCGCCCCAAAGGGTGGTTCGTGGAAAATTTCAGATATCAACGGTAAGCGAGTAGCAACCGCCTATCCGGGCTTGGTCTTGCAATACCTGGAGAAGAATGGGGTTGTAGCCGAAGTAGTTCGTCTAGATGGAGCAGTTGAAAGTAGCGTTCGTCTAGGAGTCTCCGACCTCATAGCTGATGTGGTTAGCACTGGCAACACTCTTCGCCAGGCTGGATTGGAGATCTTTGGTGATGCGATATTAAATTCAGAGGCAGTTCTGATTCAAGGGAGCAGTTCAAAGGCAACGGCAGAGCTTGAAATTCTGATTCGCCGCCTGCAGGGCGTAGTCACTGCTCGCCAATATGTCCTACTTGATTACGACATACCAACGAAGATGGTGGATCAAGCTTGCCAGTTGACTCCAGGTCTTGAGTCACCCACGATCTCTCCACTACAAAAGGCAGATTGGGTAGCAGTTCGCGCCATGGTTCCGCGTAAGGATACAAATAGATTAATGGATGAGTTGTGGGCTATTGGAGCCAGAGGAATCCTTGTCACTGATATTCACGCCTGCCGTCTCTAACCTCACCGAGTAAGAGGAAGAAATTACCGTCTCTTCCCGCCCGCTTCCTCAATATCTTCACGAGTTATTCCAAGTAGGTAGAGAACTGAGTCAAGGTAAGGCGCGCTGACTGAGCTGTCGGCGGCTGCCTTAACTGCAGGCTTTGCATTAAATGCGATTCCAAGACCTGCTATCGCAATCATATCCAGGTCATTTGCACCGTCACCGATAGCGACGGTCTGTTCAAGGGCCACACCTTCAATCTCTGCGAAGTCTCTAAGTGCGGTCGCTTTTCCTGCGCGATCAATGATTTTTCCCTCGAGTTGACCCGTGATCTTCCCATCCTCGATCAGGAGAGTATTGGCTCGGAAATGATTGACCCCTAGTTCTGCAACAAGTGGCGCGATGACATTTGTAAAACCACCAGAAACAACTGCAACGCTGTGGCCGAGTTTATGAAGGGTAGCAATCAAGGTCTTTGCACCAGGAGTTAAAGTGATTTCGGACTGCACCTCTTCGATAACTGAGCTAGGTAGCCCTGCTAGAAGCTCTACTCGTGCCGTAAGACTCTCAGAAAAATCTATCTCCCCTCGCATCGCGGCAGCTGTAATGGCCTTGACCTCTTCTCCGACCCCAGCCTTCTGCGCCAAAAGTTCAATTACCTCTTCTTGAATAAGGGTGGAGTCAACATCCATAATCACAAGCTTCCTCGCCCAGCGCATCAAGCCACCAGGGGAGACTGCGATATCTATCCCTTCCCGGACCGCAATCTCTGAGAGAGCCTCCTTCAATTGGCGTTGATCGGCACCAGATACCAGAAGCTCGATCGCTGTGATTGGGTAACTTGCTGTCCGATGAATTCGTTCAATGTTTCCATCCTGAGAGACAATTGCTGATGCGAGTGCAGACATCGCTTGCGGGTTTAGATTAATCGCCATAGCTACAACATGGACTAGTCCACTTTTTGCAGCAATAGATGCAATCTCTTCCTCTTGAAAAGAGGTGGCTATATCAATATTGAGGCTCTGCGCACAAAGTTCAAGGTCTGCTTCGATAGCTGGAGCATGCGCCGGGTCGAGCTCTACCAGTACGGTTAAAATCAAGCGCTGCCTAATCACGACCTGTTCAATATCTAGAACGGTGATTTTAAATGGGGAGAGGGTCTCAAAGAGAATCTGGGTAATTCCTGGGCTATCGGTGCCAGTAACGAGTATCAGCCCAGTAAATTGTCTCTTCTTCTCGCTCATAGGCGCAGGTTATCGTGAATCACTTCTCCTGAGATGAGAATTTTGGGCAGTTTTGGCAGTTGAAGATATATCTTTTGCACCTATGGCCACCGTTCTAGAGTTGAGTGATGTCTCCGTTAGACGGGGAACGCGAGTAATTCTGGGGCCGCTAAATTTTCGAATTAGCCAAGGTGAGCGCTGGGTGGTGCTTGGACCAAATGGCGCTGGGAAATCGACCCTCCTTCAGATTCTGGCTACTCGAATCTTTCCAACTACAGGTCAGGTAACTCTGCTTGATAAGCAGATGGGCAAAGTCGATCTCTTCGAACTCCGCACCCGAATTGGAATATGCGGCGCACTGGTTGCCGAAGACATTCCATACGAAGAGAGCGTTCGCGATGTCGTCTTAACTGCTGCCTATGCCGTTCTTGGACGATGGAATGAAGCCTACGATCTTTGGGATGAATCGCGCGCCGTTGCACTTCTGACGACATTTGGAGTAAGAGAGTTAGCCGATCGCACTTATGGAACGCTAAGTGAAGGCGAGAGAAAACGTGTCCAGATTGCGCGCGCTCTGATGGCTGACCCAGAGCTACTCCTACTCGATGAACCTGCAGCTGGATTGGATTTAGGCGGTAGAGAGGATCTACTGAAACGCTTCTCAATCTTTGCCTCTGATCCACTCGCGCCCGCCTCAATACTTGTCACTCATCACATAGAGGAGATTCCCACTGGCACAACTCATGCCATGGTCTTAAAGGGTGGCAAGATTGCAATCTCAGGACCGATTTCAGATGTGATTACCTCTGAGCATATGTCAGCTCTCTTTGATCTGCCGATGGAGGTAGCTTTTGATGGATATCGCTTCTCTGCCCGTGCACGATAGTTGGCTTCCACTACTTAGTAACCATAGAGCGAAGGTCTCCAAGGTTCTAAAATCTCTTGAGGGTGATGATTTTACGCCGCCGCTCGAGAAAATCTGGCGAGCTTGCGAGCAAGATTTAAATCGCGTTCGAGTGGTAATTATTGGGCAAGATCCGTATCCAACTCGAAATTTCGCAGATGGATTGGCCTTCTCCACGGCGAAAGAGGTCGAGAAACGTCCGGCCTCATTACGCAACATCCTTAAAGAGTTGAAGGAAGATCTCGGATTACCAACTCCTAGCAGTGGAGATCTTTCGCCATGGTCGGAGAGAGGAGTTCTACTTCTTAATCGAGTTCTGACCACCAGAGTTGGTAAATCTGATGCACATGGCATCCTGGGGTGGCAGGAGATTACGGACGCAATCGCCGCAGAGTTGGGAGCCAGGAATACTGTCGCCATATTGTGGGGGGCAAAGGCACAGGAATTGAGAGATTTCTTTCCCGAGCGCATTGAGTCTGTTCATCCCAGCCCGCTTAGCGCCTATAGAGGCTTCTTTGGTTCAAAGCCCTTTTCACGAACCAATGCAATCTTGCTCAATCGCAAAGAGGCGGCGATTGATTGGTCACTTCCCTAGAAAAGAGTATGGCCCGCCAAATCTGACGGGCCATACCTTCAACTCTTGTTGGGTCGTTATCCGACCCAAGCGTTTATCGGGTCTGTCAGGAAGTAGATCATAAATAGACCCGAGACAAATAGAAGCAAGGGATGAACATCCTTGCGTCGTCCCTGGATATACCTAATGACCACATGGCTCACAAACCCGGCGCCGATACCAACGGAAATATTGTAGGTAAATGGCATGAGGATAATTGTTAGGAATGCAGGAATAGCAATTCCGTAATCATCCCAATCGATAGACCTAATTTGGGTCATCATTAAGAATCCAACGATGACTAAAGCAGGCGTGGCCGCCTCATAAGGAATTACTGCCACTAATGGCGCAAGGAATGTTGTAAGAAGGAAGCACAGCCCTGTAACAATTGAGGCTAAGCCGGTACGTGCACCTTCACCTACACCTGAGGCAGATTCAATATAACTGGTATTGGATGAGATGCTTCCAGCACCTCCAGCAACTGCTGCAAGTGAGTCCACCAAGAGGATGCGATCATTGTTTGGAATATTTCCATCCTTATCAACCAACCCTGCTTCATTTCCAATCGCTGTAACAGTTCCTACAGTGTCAAAGAAATCTGAGAGAAGTAGGGTGAAGATTAGGAGGATTACAGTAATGAGTGGAATGCGATCGAATGAGCCAAAGAGATTGAATTGACCGAAGAGGCTGAAATCAGGTGTTGCAACGACCTCTTCAGGCATCGCAGGCACATTTAGCCCCCAGCCCTTAGGGTTAACTTCACCGGTGGCGCCATTAAAACCTGGACCGATCTTCTGTGTTGTCTCAATAACTATTGCCGCAATGGTTGCTAGGACTATTCCAATAAGAATCGCACCCTTTACCTTCTTGACGATAAGACCGATGGTAAGAAATAGGCCGAAGGCGAAGACGATAATCGGCCATCCAACTAGCGTTCCACCATCACCAAGCATCACTGGCACTGGGCCAGATTGTGGACGGCGCACGAAACCTGCATCAACTAGGCCAATAAGTGCGATAAAGAGACCGATACCAACTGAGATGGCGATCTTTAACTGAGCTGGAACAGCCTTAAAGACAGCCGTCCTAAAGCCGGTTAGAACGAGAACCGTGATAATAATTCCTTCAATCACCACTAAGCCCATAGCATCGGCCCAAGTCATTTGTGAGGCGATACCAACGGCTACAAAGGTATTTAATCCCAAACCAGTTGCCAGCGCCATTGGATAGTTACCGACCACGCCCATCAGGATGGTGAGAATTCCTGCCATAAGTGCAGTCATGGCAGCAACTAGCGCCAAGTTAGGTGCATCTCCGCCACCGATGTATTTTCCATCGGCATCTTTTGCAAGTCCTATGATGAGTGGATTAAGTGCCACGATGTATGCCATTGTGAAGAATGTGACGAGACCGCCACGGACTTCCCGGCCAATCGTTGAGCCACGTTCGGATATTTTGAAGTAGGTATCGAGCATGTCAACCTTCCCTGATTTTGATAACGGGGGTGTTTGCGACCCCGTGTGAAATGACGGCTCACAGACCGAGGGGGATACCCGAAAGAGTAATCGGTGACTGCCGTTACTTCTGGGTCAGACGCGCCACGACACCCAGGGATATAGCGATGGATTGGCCAATTAGCAGCGCGAAGAGAGCGGTGCCTAACCCAACTGTCCCACCCATAAGGAAGCCGATAATTAGGACAGAGCCCTCAATCCCAAGTCGGACCCGACCAATCCTGATGCCAGTTCGATAGTGAATTCCAGTCATTGCGCCATCACGCGGTCCAGGACCCAGCCCGCAAGTTATATAGAGAGCAGAGCCAATTCCAACGAGTGCGATTCCAATCAAGGAGAAGAGAACACCTGATAAGAATGAGTCCTGTCTTGGAAAGATCTTTGTTCCAACCTCAATAAATATTGCGATCAGAAGAATATTGGAGATTGTTCCAAAACCCGGACGTTCACGAAGTGGTATCCATAGCAGCATGACTGCAACGCTAATCACGAGCGTCGCAGTACCGATGCTGATACCCGTTTTGATGGTTAAACCTTCTGCGAACACTGTCCAGGGAGCGTTACCTATTCCGCCCTGTACAAGTAGTGAGTCACCAAGTCCAAAAATGGATAGCCCAAAGAAGAGGATGACTACGCGCTTAATTGATAAATCCCAACGGCCTTTTGCACTCCAAGGAGTCACTGGCACAGTGCGATGTGGCTTAAGGAAGCTGAAAATTTTTCGCAACTGCATGTGATGAGTCTATAGTGCTCTTATGTTAAGAGGCATGGGTACCTTTATTAACGTAGTCGCGATAGTTATTGGCTCGTTAATCGGCATCTTGGCCGGTACCAAACTTGCAGCTCGTACCCAAAAGTTGATAACGGATATCCTTGGATTGATTGTGGCGCTAGCAGCAGTTTCCGCACTCTCTCCATTATGGAGCGCAGATTTCACCTCATCGCTGCCGAAGGGAAGTTCGCTTCTTCTTATTCTGGCAGCTCTCTTAATCGGTGGTGTTATCGGATCTGCTTTAGCTCTGGAGAGCCGCTTAGATTCTCTGGGCGAGAAGTTGCGAGTGAGATTTAAGGCTGACTCTGCAGGCAATTTTGTAGAAGGCTTTGTTGCAGCATCACTTCTCTTCGTTATCGGCCCATTGGCAATTCTCGGCAGCATCTCAGATGGCATGGGCCAAGGGATTGAGCAGCTCCTTCTAAAATCAGCGCTCGACTTCTTTGCCAGCATGGCTTTTGCATCAACTCTTGGTTGGGGGGTCGCTGCCTCAGCGATACCGGTTGCGATATATCAGGGTGTTTGGACAATCCTTGGACTCTTCCTAGGGCAAGTTCTTACACCCATACAAATTGATGGAATGACAATTTGTGGTGGAGTGATGTTAGTCGGTATCGCACTCCGCTTATTGGATATCAGAAGGATCTCCGTTGCCAACCTTTTGCCGGCGCTTATTATTGCGCCGGCGCTAGTTGGTCTCGTATCCCTACTTTAGTTTTTTGAAGAGCAAGTCTGCGAGGTCTTTAAATTGTTGCCGCGTCGATGACGAAGCGGTATTTCACATCACTGGCAACAGTGCGTTCGTAGGCAGTATTGATGTAATCAGCTGAGATGACTTCAACATCACTGACTATCGAATGCTTGCCACAGAAATCAAGCATCTCCTGGAGTTCTGGAATCCCACCAATCATCGACCCTCCGATAGAGCGACGAGCTCCGAGCAGGGTTGATACATGTACCGCATATGGTTTTCCAGGAAGACCAATTACGACAAGGGTCCCATCTAGTTTAAGAAGATTGAGGTAGTTGGTGATTTCAAGTTCGGCACTGACCGTATTTAGGATTATGTCGAAACTTTTTTCATGCTCCGCAAAGGCGCCCTCGACACTGGTATCGATAAAGGCGTCTGCGCCCATTTTCAAGGCATCCTCTCTCTTATGGGAAGAGTGAGAAAGGACGCTGACATGTGCACCCATTGCAGAGGCAAATTTGACGCCCATATGTCCAAGTCCTCCTAGACCCATGACAGCAACGCGCTTACCTGGACCAACGTTCCAATGCTTTATCGGGGAGTACAAGGTGATTCCAGCGCACATCAAAGGTGCAACTCCCTCGAGTGGAAGATTCTCTGGGATATGAACGGCGTAATCTTCATTGATGACAAAGTAATCGCAGTAACCTCCCATCGCTGGAGTCTTTCCATCCCGTTCTAAGTTGTTATAGGTGCCGGTCATGCCTTCGGCGCAGTATTGCTGAAGTCCACGTTGGCAGCTATCGCACTTTCGACAAGAATCTACGAATACCCCGACGCCAATTAAGTCTCCAACTTTGAATTTTGTTACCTTGGCGCCGACTTCACGAACTGTGCCTGCAATCTCATGTCCTGGAACCATCGGGAAGAGAGCAGGCCCCCATTCCTCGCGGACTTGATGAATATCTGAGTGACAGATACCGGCAAAGGCAACATCTAGAGAGACATCATGATCGCCAAGGGAGCGACGATCAAAGCTGTAAGGAACAAGGTCTTGACTGGCTCCTAGTGCTGCGTAGCTCTTTGTATTCATCTCATCTTCTCTCTTTCTAGGTTGTGGAATGAAATCTCAGGTGTTAGTTCGGTAAAGTTGACCTGGGCTAAGTAAAAGGGAGTGGATCGCTACTAATGTGTCCGGCTCGCGAGGTTCGAGCGGTGACTTGGCGCATATGGTGCCTGCGACAGAGAACTTCATAGGCAATCTCTTCGCTACGCCCCACATCGCCGACGACAACTTGCTCGCCTTCAGTAACCATCGAGCCATTAACGGTTCGGGCGTTATGGGTTGCCCGCGAGCCACACCAGCAGAGCGCTTCAACCTGAAGTGTGTTAACTCGATCGGCTAACTCGACTAATCGTGCGGAGCCTGGAAATAGCTTGGTTCTAAAGTCAGCCAAAATTCCGAAGGCATATACATCGATTCCTAGACCATCAACTATCTTGGCAAGCTGGTCTATCTGTATTGGTTGATAAAACTGTGCCTCGTCGCAGATTATGTAATCAATCCGCTCACCCATCGAGAGATGCTCAACAACAAACTTATGAAGATCTAGATCAACTTCAACCTCAATAGCCTCAGATTGCAAGCCGAGACGCGAACTAATCAAGCCTGAGCCAGCGCGATCTTTATTTGTAAATATAAGACCAGAACGTCCTCGGCTCTTATGGTTATGGGCAGTTTGAAGAGCGAGCGTTGATTTACCGCTATCCATAGTTCCGCAGTAGTAAAGAAGCTCAGCCACGTTGCGAATAATGCCACCTTCAGCACCTTGGCGCAGCGCTATCGCTCTAACTAGATGTGATAATTCCTATACGTCGCAGCGCGCCTTCCATCTCTGGGGCTAGGGCTGCCGACATCGCCACAGAGATATGTGAATTATCCCTATAGGCAACTACTCCATTGACTACCGCAGAACACTCTCGCTGACAGAGCCAAGGGGTCGGATTTATTATCGATAAGGCATTTACCCTATAGACCGGACTTGGCCTGGTTTCATCACATCTTGCGAATTCACCTGAGGCGATGCAGTCAGGAATGTCTTGCTTAGGGTGCGGTGTATCTGAGATGTATATCAGCCTTGAGTTAAGACCTTCGAACATATCTACTGTCTTCTGTTGCCCATCTTGCCACCACGCCTGACGTGAGAGCGGACCAGGGACTTTGAAATGCTGGAAGCCGCTCATAATGATCGCTTCCGGCTGCAACTCGCGGATCCTCTGAACTGAATTATCGCGCCACTCGAAACAATCTTCATTTTTGTATATGCCGATATCAACCTTACGAACCGCTGGTGCGGGGCAGGCTGATTTGGTAAATGAGATCAGTTCGAATCCATGCTTCTTTGCCACTTCATTTAGGGCCGGGAACCACTGTGCAGCATGAGAGTCACCGAAAAGAACCATTTTCTTATCTGCGCCAACTTCTCCATATAGGCAGTCAGGGGATAGGACCTCTCGATTATTCACATGACAACCATCGTCATAAATTATCGGACGGGATCGAATTTCAGATAGGGAGTACATCGATCCATCAGGTAACTTGATATTGTCATTATGCGTTAAGTAAATACTCGCGCCAAGAATCAGAGAGGTAAGAGTTGCGACAATACCTCCACGGATGATGAGTTTTGGTGAGAGCTTGGCGTATCTAATTGGATCTTCGATAAACTTATGCGTAAACCATGCTGCGATGATGGTGGCGATAACCGCGGCGATTCGCTCTAAGATGCTCAGATTTCTGCCGAAGTAG
The DNA here is from genome assembly GCA_964463845.1 of uncultured Candidatus Planktophila sp. GTDB lineage: Bacteria > Actinomycetota > Actinomycetes > Nanopelagicales > Nanopelagicaceae > Planktophila. Next base: position 62,818 of record CAYXDT010000004.1, read on the forward strand.
AGCGCTGGAATTACCAAGAAAGGCCAATGCCAGAGGTAGAGCGGATATGAAATCTCACCTAACCACTGAACGGTGGGTCTATCTCCAAATTTTTTGAGAGTGCTTGGCCAACTCTTGACCGCAGCCAAGGCGAAGGCAGTTGCAATGACTGGAACTAGTGCAGCGGTTCCAGGAAAAGGAGTGCTATCGGTGAAAAAGAGTGAACCATAGATAAGAAGCGCAAGTGCGATCCAAAGATAGTTGGAAGAGAAGCGGATACGACGTGGAATAAAGAGAACTAACGCGCCTACACCTAGCTCCCAAGCTCGCGTTGGTAGGGAATAGAAGGCCCAGATTGGGTGGCTCTCTGTCAGGTAGAGACTGAAGAGAAAAGAGAGCAAGGTTATTGCAGCTACTCCCTTTAAAACACGCGCTCTGCCACCACTTCGATATAGCCAAAGGATAATGAAGGGCCAGAAGAGGTAGAACTGCTCCTCCACTGCAAGGGACCAGTAATGAATCACTACCGGCGGTAGTGCGTTCAAATTTTGATAATCCATCTGCCACAGAGCAAAGAGGTAATTTGAGATATAGATACCTGCGGCGGCAACATCTCGTCCAAGATCTTCTCTAATGCTTGTTGGGAGTAGAGCCCATGCAACTATCGCGGTCACAGATAAAACAAAGAATGATGCTGGAAGTAGTCGTTTGATTCTTCGCAGATAGAAGGCTTTGAGATCGATATTCCCAGAGTTTTCTAACTCACGAAGTAAGAGGCCAGTTATTAGATATCCTGAAATAACATAGAAGATATCAACGCCTATATATCCACCCGGGACTACCTTTGCATGATAGATAACAACGAGAGCGGCAGCTAGCGCGCGCAGCGCCTGTATCTCTGGAATACGCATCAGATATCTATCAATGAATGAATGTGGATAGCAGGAAATGTCTTGCTAAGAGCCTCTCGACCGCCCAGTGAAGTTATCTCAAGTAAGACAATCAATTCAGAGACTATTAAACCCGCCTGCGCCAATAGTGATAAGGCTGCCTCGACTGTCCCTCCGGTCGCCAGAACATCGTCTACTAAAACTATCTTGGTCCCAGAGGGGATTAGGGAATCTGGAATCTCTAAACCATCGCTACCGTATTCAAGATGGTAGTTTTTTTGGAGGGTTTTTCCTGGAAGTTTCCCAATCTTTCTAACCGGTAAGAAACCTCTAGAGGTTGATTGTGCCAAAGCGCTTCCTAGAATAAAGCCTCGCGCTTCGATGCCAGCCACCACTGTTGCCTGACTTGGGACCTTTGCCATCGCGGCAATTACCGCCGCGAAAGCATGGTCATCTGCAAGGAGCGGGTTGATATCTTGAAAGAGAATGCCCGGCAATGGGAAGTCAGGCACCGCTCTAATTAGTGAAAGCGCCTGCTCGAGTTCCAAATCTCACTCCAATAACTGTGTCCGAACGGGGACTTGAACCCCGAAGCCCTTGCGGGCACTAGCACCTCAAGCTAGCGCGTCTGCCAATTCCGCCACCCGGACGAGGACCCGTTCGCGCTTAGAAATATCTTACGCGTTCGGGCTCTGATAACTGGGTAACGATAGCAATGGCCTGCGTCGGTTGCAAAAGGCGGTATCGATATGTAGCCGATTGCGCTCGATAAGCAGGCACAATGGTTCCATGAAGAACAGTGATGGCAATGATTTAGCCTCTAACTTAAGTGATTTAGAAGAAGAGGTCATTTCAATTTGCCAGGATCTCATCCGGTTGCCCTCGGTAAACTATGGAGAAGGAAAGGGAGATGAAAGAGCAGTAGCTGAGTATGTGGTCTCCTCTCTTGCAGAAGTTGGAATTAGCGCGAAGATTTATGAGTCTGCACCCAATCGATGCAATGTGATCGCTCGAATACCCGGCCGTGATTCAACTCGTTCTGGCTTAGTCCTGCACGGACACTTAGATGTTGTTCCTGCAAATGCCGCTGATTGGAGCGTTGACCCTTTTGCAGCTGAGATAAGAGATGGCTTCATATGGGGTCGAGGCGCAGTTGATATGAAGAATGTCGATGCCATGGCTCTGGCGATCGTAAGAAAGTGGGCGAGGAGTGGATATCTGCCACCCAGAGATATTGTCTTGGCCTTCTTTGCAGATGAAGAGGCGGGGATGACCTTCGGTTCACGATGGATGTGCGAGAAACATCCTGAGGTCTTTGCCGGTTGCACCGAAGCGATCTCTGAGGTGGGTGGCTTCTCGGTAACTTTAAGCAATGGCAAGCGGCTCTACTTTGTTGAGGCAGCCCAGAAAGGGATTCATTGGATGCGCTTAACGGCGCTAGGTAGAGCAGGTCATGGCTCGATGATAAATAATGAGAATGCCATCACCGAGTTAACGGAAGCGGTTGCAAATATAGGTCGATTTGAGTGGCCGCAGCGATATACCGAAACAGTTAAGAAACTATTTATGAAGATTTCAGAGAGCGCAGAAAAGCCTTACGATGAAGGCGACCTGCGCCCTTTGCTAGATGAAATCGGTCCAACGGCACGGATGATCGGCGCTACGCTGCAGAACACCGCGAATCCCACGATGTTCGAGGCGGGGTATAAAGCTAATGTGATTCCCGGTAGCGCCAGTGCGGTAATTGACGGCCGATTTCTCCCGGGGTTTGAAGATGAACTTAATTCCACCATTAGGAAAATTATCGGACCAGATATCCTCATTGAGACAATTTCGCGCGATATCGCCCTTGAGACCGACTTTACGGGTGATCTCGTTGACGCTATGTGCGCGGCGATTGTCGCCTTTGATCCAGAGGGAATTCCAGTGCCCTATCTGATGAGTGGGGGAACTGATAATAAAGCTCTATCAGAGTTGGGAATTACTGGTTACGGTTTTAGTCCGCTGCGACTTCCCGCTGATTTAGATTTTATGTCCCTCTTCCACGGAGTAGATGAGAGAGTTCCAATCTCAGGTTTGATCTTTGGGGTAAATGTTCTAGAGAACTTCCTGGAAAACTGCTGAAGTATGAAAATTAGGAAACTTGTGAGATCTCATCAAGGGCTTGGCGAACTACTGCTGGCAAAACAATCTCTTCGCTCTTAAGCACTCCACGAAGCTGAGCTCCGGTGCGGGCGCCAACTATTGAAGAAGTTACCTTCGGGGAATCTCTGACCCATGCCAGAGCAACTTCTAATGGAGAGAATCCGAGCCCTTCGGCAGCAACTGCGACCGCCTCAACTATTCTCGAGTAAGGCTCTTGCAGATACTGATCTACATGTTTTACTAAGTGAGGAGCCGCTGCCCGTGAATCACTTGGCACACCTTTGCGATATTTGCCGGTGAGTACTCCTCTACCAAGGGGAGCCCAGGCTAGGACTCCCACTCCAGTTTCGTCTGCGCAGGGGAGTAGCTCCCTCTCCACCAAACGATTTAGAAGCGAGTATTCAACTTGCGCTGTCACGATCGGAGCCTTTGCCGAGTTTGTCTCTTGAATGGTTATCGCACGCGCGCTCTGCCATCCCGAAAAGTTTGAGATACCTACATATCGCGCCTTACCCGAGGTGTATGCATAATCCAGAGCTGATAACGCCTCCTCGATTGGATGCGCTTCATCCCAGCTTTGCAATTGCCAAAGATCGACATAGTCACTTTCTAGGCGTGCTAAAGAACGATCGAGCTCTGCAATTAATGAACGGCGAGAGTTATCAACCTTCCTTTGACCATCTCGAAAGGTCAGTCCAGCCTTGGTCGCGATAACTACATCTTCGCGGCGAAAGAGAGTGCCGATTAGGCCACCAAGGACGCGCTCAGAATCACCATCTCCAAATGTAGGTGCAGTATCGAAGAAATTTCCACCCGCCTCAATAAAGGCGCGACATTGATCGGCGGCTTCATGGGTATCGGTATCTCGTCCCCATGTCATAGTTCCAAGACCGAGACGAGAGAGGGTGAGCGCGCTCTTACCTGCTCGTCTCATCTCCATGTTGGGAACCTTAGCAAGATGTGAAGGTAATATCCGTGTATGAGTCGCCTCGTTTTTCTTCGCCATGCGCATTCGACTGCAAATGAGGCAGGAGTTCTCTCCGGACGGCTAGATGGAGTCTCGCTGAGTAAAAAGGGTCAGGTGCAGGCACAAGGGTTGGTCGAACGTATTGGGCCAGTGAGCTTTGCACAGGTTCGAGTCAGCCCACTTATTCGCTGCGAGCAGACAATTCGACCTTGGCTTGAATCGAGCCACTCTTCAAATGTAGCGATGTATTCACTAGACGATGGATTGAATGAGGTTGACTACGGCACTTGGAGCGGACGTAAGTTGAAATCCTTGCAACGCGAGGCGATGTGGAAGGAGATTCAGAGCGCACCAAGCAAGGTCACCTTCCCAGAAGGCGAGAGCATCAAGGGTGCGCAGAAGCGTGCGCTGGCATCGGTCGTCGATGCGCACGAGAGTCAGCCAAAGGGAAATTTACTCTTCATCTCACACGGGGATATCATCAAGTCAACAATCGCAGCGCTTCTTAAGATGAAGCTGGATAATTTTCAACAATTGGTAGTAGATCCTGCCTCAATCTCAATTCTTGAATATGATGGAAAGGTTGCTCGACTGATTACCTTTAACGATACTTCAGGCCCTGTCACTGCTACCTTGATTGCAGATAAACGAGGCGCATCCCTGCTTGGTGGTGGAGCAGGGCGCACGATAAAGGCGCGGGGAGTAAAGAGTTGAGCGCGCGCATCATCTCCTTCGAGAACCCTGATCGCTTTATCGCCGGAACAGTTGGAGAACCAGGGGAGCGAACTTTCTTCCTCCAGGTGCGCGAAGGCGCTCGTTTAATTTCGGTATCTTTAGAGAAGGCGCAGGTGCAGGCGCTGGCGCAGCGCCTATCAACCATGTTGAAGGAGTTGCGACAGCGCAGCCCGCATCTAAAGATCGATTCCTTGCCACGTGATGATCGCCCGTTGGATACACCGATCGAGGAGGAGTTTCGTGTTGGGATAATTGGTCTGGCACTCGATCTCGAGAGCGCTCAAATTGAGATTGATTTGCAAGCTGTCTCTGAGAACCTGTCTTCAAACTCGGATTCCCCCGAGCAAGATGACTTGACTTTTGATCAAGATATTCTGCGCATCCGAATCACACCCACAGTCGCTGCCGCCTTCACTAAGCGAGCACAGAGCGTTGTGGATGCAGGACGCCAACCCTGTCCATTCTGTGGAGGACCTATAGATACTCGTGGGCATCTCTGTCCGCGATCGAATGGGTACCGTAGGTGAACGCGCTCCATCTTCTATCGCAAGGCGAACTAACTCTCTCCGGTCGCCTAGTTGATGCCTCAAATGCCACCTTGTATGGAAAATGCACGATCGATGACGTTGGTGTAGCCGTCATCTATAAACCAATTGCAGGAGAGCGCCCTCTTTGGGATTTTCCAGATGGAAACTTGGCGCAGCGGGAGAGAGCAGCCTTCCTGGTAAGTGAGTATGGCTTGTGGAACTTGGTTCCGCTGACAATCTTGCGTGATGGGCCCTTTGGCGAAGGAATGGTACAACTCTGGATCGATCTTGATGAGTCGATAGAGCTAGCTGACTTTTATAGTTTAGATGATGCCAGGCTCCGAGCTATGGCGCTCTTTGATGCGGTGATTAATAACTCCGATCGCAAGATCGGTCACCTGTTACCAACGGCTACTGGTGAACTATTTGGTTGCGATCATGGAGTGACCTTTCACGAGGAAGATAAGTTGCGCACCGTCCTTTGGCAATGGGCCGGGAAACCTTTAACTGATAGTGAGATCACGCAACTAACGCGACTGAGAACGAAGTTGAAAATGGAGCGGCAGGCGCTTGTTTCGCTAATAACCGATGGTGAGTTTGCAGCACTTTCGAGGCGAGTCGATGATCTAATCGTAAGAGCGGTATTTCCCGAACCTAGCGAAGATTGGCCAGCTGTGCCTTGGCCACCATTCTGAAGTAGAGTCTTACTGTGAAGGCATGGCCAGAGATTTATATACCAGCACTCGCTGAGCGCTTTACCTTACCTCCGCTTAACCTGTACGACACCGCTTCAAACTCTCAAATCAAATTGGAGAAGAGCGATGAGTATCGCCTCTATGTATGTGGAATTACTCCATATGATGCAACGCACCTAGGTCACGCTGCTACTTACTTGACCTTCGATTTAGTCAATCGCTATCTGCGGGCTACTGGAGCGAAGGTCAACTTCGTCCAGAACATTACCGATATTGATGAGCCGCTCTTGGAGCGCGCCTCACGCGATAACGTAGATTGGCAAGAGCTTGCGGCATCTCAAATTGATCTCTTCCGCTCCGATATGTCTGCTCTTCATGTCATCCCACCAAATCATTATGTGGGCGTTGTTGAGGCGATGCCAGTAATCATCGAAGCAGTCCAGGCGCTTATTGCAAGGCAGGTAACTTATGAAGTAGATGGAGATATTTACTTTCGAGTTAAGACCGATCCAGAGTTCTCTAAACGCTCACATCTGAGTGTTCATCAAGAGCTTGAGATATTTGCCCAGCGAGGTGGCGACCCTGAACGATCAGGGAAAGAGAATCCGTTGGATGCGCTGATCTGGCGCGCTGCTCGTGAAGGAGAACCTTCCTGGCCTAGTCCGATGGGGCCGGGCCGTCCTGGCTGGCATATCGAGTGCTCAGCGATTGCCCTCAATTACCTACAACCTGATGGCTCAAAAACCTTCTCTATCGACATTCAAGGTGGTGGCAGCGATTTGATTTTCCCGCACCATGAGATGTCGGCTGCTCAATCTTTTGCGATGACAGGTCATCAGTTTGCTCAATTATTTGTTCACACAGGGATGATTGGTCTGGCTGGTGAGAAGATGAGCAAATCTCTTGGAAATCTTCTCTTTGTTTCGGATCTACTACGTATGGGAACACCGGCGATGGCGATTCGATGGGCTCTCATGAATCGTCCCTACGGTAGTGATGCCATGTGGAATGAGACCCGATTGGCAGAATCAATCTCTGATCTAGCAACACTGCACCTAGCTCTTGCCCGGGAAGAGGTTGCTCCAACAGATTCTGTAATCGAAGTAATCATCGAAAGTCTGGCAAGGAATCTCGACACCGCGACTGCGCTAGCGGCTCTCAATCGTTGGAGCGCTCAGACTATTGTGGGAAGCTCAGGTGGTAGTCCAGGAGAGTTATCTCGCGCAATAGATACCTTGCTGGGAATAGCGCTCTAGGATTTATTTCTCATTCTGTCTGCGCAAGAATCTCTCAAGTTCACGAGCAATTGATTCGCCGGTAGCTTCTGGAAGTCCAGTGGCATCTTTGCTCTCCTCCAGAGCTTTCACATACTCAGAAACTTCAGCATCTTCTCGTGCCAGTTCAGATACTTCCAGCTCCCATTCCAAAGATTCATCAAGCAGTGGTTCTTGTGGAATAGAGATTGATAGGAAATCTTCCAAGGAATTGATTAGCGCTAGCGTTGCCTTGGGAGATGGCGAGTTAGAGGCATAGTGCGGAATTGCCGCCCAAAGCGAGAGGGCATCGATACCTCTACGCAGGCAAGCATCTGCAATTACTCCAAGAATTCCAGTCGGTCCTTCATATTTACTCACCTCAACTTCAAGTCGCTGTGCGATCTCAGGATGTGCGCTAGTTCCGGTGACAGTTATAGGTCTAGTGTGGGGAGTATCTGCCAACATCGCACCCAGGGTGATGACAAGTGAGACTTCACAATCATCTGCAAGGTCCAGAAGTTCTGCAGTAAATCTCTTCCACTTCATCGACGGCTCCACGCCCCGGACCACAATAAAATCATGAGGCAATTGCGGGGTAGCTAAAGCAAAGACTTCAGCGCCCGGCCAGGTGAGAGTGCGAATACTGGTTTCATCGATATTAACCATCGGACGATTGACTTGAAAATCATAGAAATCCTCAGGATCTACCTGTGCAATTAGTTCAGGGATGATGTCGAACTCTTCATCAGTCCATGTTCCTAGCAGGTGCGATGTGGCACCTGTTGCTGCCTCTCCAGCATCGTTCCACCCAGAGAATGCAACTACCATCACAGGGCTACGCAGAGCAGGAATTTGGATAAGGTCCACATCCTCACCTTAAGGTAACCTGCGCACTGTGGCCAACGCAGTGAAAGTACGAGAGTCCCTACTTCGTAGCGCTCTACGTACCCGGACCGTGATTGCCGATGGGGCCATGGGCACGATGCTGCAGGCTGCTGACCCTTCCCTTGAAGATTTTCAAAACCATGAGGGCTGTAATGAGATTCTCAACGTGACCCGCCCCGATTTGGTGCGTAGCGTTCACGCTGCATATTTAGAGGCGGGGGTCGATGCAATTGAGACCAACACCTTCGGAGCAAACTGGGCCAACCTTGCCGAATATGGAATAGAAGATCGTATCTACGAGTTAGCTTTTGCGGGAGGCGAGATTGCCCGCAAGGTCGCTGACGAATTCTCAACAAACGAGAAGCCACGCTTTGTCCTAGGTTCACTCGGACCAGGTACCAAGTTACCTAGCCTTGGACATACAACATACGAGAAATTAAAAGAGGCCTACTACACAGCAGCTAAGGGTCTAGTCGATTCTGGTTCCGATGCTCTCTTAATTGAGACCACTCAGGATTTGCTGCAAGCAAAGGCTGCGGTTAATGGCTCTCGCAAAGCTATCGAGGAATCAGAAAGGGATATCCTGCTTATTGCTCAGGTAACTGTTGAAACAACTGGAACGATGCTCCTTGGGTCAGAGATTGGAGCCGCGCTTAACGCACTTGAGCCACTTAATATTGATCTCATTGGCCTCAACTGTGCAACTGGACCGGCTGAGATGTCAGAACACCTGAGATACCTCTCCAAGTGCGCGACTACCGGAATTTCCGTTATGCCAAATGCTGGTCTGCCGATTCTGGGCGCAAAGGGAGCTGAGTATCCACTTGGTCCTGAAGAGCTGGCTACCGCGCTTGAAACCTTTGTTGATGATTATGGGATTTCCCTAGTTGGAGGGTGCTGCGGTACCACTCCTGAACATATGCGTGCAGTTGTTAACCGCCTGCAATCTCATGGCGTCCGGAAGCGAACTCTTGAGATTGAACCTGGCGCGTCATCTCTCTATCAATATGTTCCCTTCAGACAAGATCGCACCTACTTAGCTATTGGCGAGCGGACCAATGCCAACGGCTCTCGCGCCTTTCGTGATGCTCTTGTGGCAGAAGATTGGGCTACCTGCGTTGAAATAGCGCGTGATCAGATCAGAGATGGCGCACATATGCTCGATCTCTCTGTTGATTATGTAGGCCGAGATGGCGCAAAGGATATGTACGAGATTGCCTCTCGCTTCGCCACGGCTTCAACTCTCCCTATCGTTCTAGATTCAACGGAACCGGCTGTTCTTAAGGCGGGGCTGGAAGCACTCGGTGGGCGCTCTGTTATCAACTCTGTAAATTATGAAGATGGTGATGGCCCAACCTCTCGCTTTGCAAAGATTATGCCGTTGGTCGTCGAGCATGGCGCATCAGTTGTAGCGCTGACTATCGATGAGGAGGGTCAAGCGCGAACAGCTGAGTGGAAACTACGAGTTGCTCGTCGCCTTATCAAGGATTTAACCGAGAATTGGAAGATGAATGTGGGAGATATTCTTATTGATACTCTGACATTTCCAATTGCAACAGGTCAAGAGGAGACACGTCGCGATGGCTTGGAGACAATCAGTGCAATTCGCACACTAAAATCGGAATATCCTGAAGTACAGACAACTCTTGGAGTTAGCAATGTCTCCTTTGGTTTGAACCCCGCAGCCAGAGTGGTACTCAACTCAGTCTTTCTACACGAGTGCGTCGCCGCTGGCTTAGATTCCGCGATTGTTCATCCTTCAAAAATTACACCCTTAGCTCGCATTGAGGAGAGGCAGCGAGAGGTTGCGTTAGACCTTATCTATGATCGCCGCACCTTCTCGGGAGAAGATTGCACCTATGATCCATTAACAGAGTTTTTGCAGCTCTTCGAAGGTGTTGAGTTAGCCGCCTCTCGAAATACACGTGCAGCCGAATTGGCGGCGCTTCCCCTGAAAGAGCGGCTGGAACGACGCATCATTGATGGCGAGAAGGTCGGTTTAACTGACGATCTAGACGCTGCCATGGCGCAGGAGATCAAGCCACTAACGATAATTAATGACCACCTCCTTGAGGGTATGAAGGTTGTCGGTGAGCTTTTTGGCAAGGGCGAGATGCAACTTCCCTTCGTGCTACAGAGCGCCGAGGTAATGAAGTCTGCTGTCGCTTACCTCGAGCCTCATATGGAGAAGACCAGCGATGCTGGCCGGGGGAGAATGTTGCTTGCCACAGTAAAAGGCGATGTCCACGATATTGGAAAGAATCTCGTCGATATCATCCTTTCAAATAATGGCTATCAAGTTGTAAACATCGGGATTAAACAGACTGTTAATCAGATTATTGATGCCGCACTTGAGAATGAAGTTGATGCGATTGGTATGTCTGGACTTTTAGTTAAATCAACAGTCATTATGAAAGAGAATTTGCTAGAGCTAACCGCCCGAGGGCTAGATCAGCGTTGGCCAATCGTCCTGGGAGGTGCGGCGCTTACTCGCGCCTTTGTTGAGCAAGATTTAGCTGCCATCTTCCCTGGCGAAGTTCGTTACGCGCGAGATGCCTTTGAAGGTTTAAGTTTGATGGATTCAATAATGGCCGTTAAGCGAGGCGAAGAGGGAGCTGCCCTCCCTGCCTTACGAGAACGACGCGTTAAAGCGGTGCCTCGTGATGAAGTTGTAAAAGTTATTGATACCAAGCGCAGTGATGTAGCGATAGATGTGGAGATCCCGAAGGCGCCATTCTTCGGATCAAGAATTGTTAAAGGTATTCCGCTCGCTGACTATCTAGGAATGCTCGATGAGCGTGCCCTCTTTATGGGTCAATGGGGCCTTAAGGGAGCGCGCGGTGAGTTTGAGAAGATGGCTGAGGAGGAGGGTCGCCCTCGTCTTCGCAGGTTGCTAAATGAGGCTCAAGCAAATGGTTGGCTAGAAGCTGCCGTTGTTTATGGATACTTCCCATGCGTCTCTGAAGGAAATGACTTAATCATCTTGCATCACGATGGTCCATTAAAGGGAAGCGAACGTACTCGCTTCTCCTTCCCACGCCAGTCACGAGATCGTCGCCTCTGCTTAGCGGATTTCTTTGCTGCAAAAGATTCTGGTCGCACGGATGTAGTCGCTTTCCATGTTGTCACAATGGGAAATGCGGTAAGCAAGGCTGCCAATGAACTCTTTGTGGCCAACGCATATCGCGAGTATCTAGAGCTCCATGGTTTATCGGTTCAACTGACAGAAGCTCTCGCTGAGCATTGGCACGCACGTATCCGTGAGGAGCTTTCAGTTAGGAGCGATGATGCACCAGATATCGCAGGCATTCTTGACCAGGGATATCGTGGCTCTCGCTACTCATTTGGTTATCCGGCTTGCCCTGATATTGAGCAGCAGACCCAGTTGTGTGAACTCCTGGAACCTGATCGTATCGGGGTAGTGCTGTCGGAGGAGTTTCAGTTGCACCCCGAACAGTCGACCTCAGCAATTATCGTCCACCATCCCGAGGCTAAATACTTTAACGCAAATTGATTTACTCAATCTCTATCTTTCAACCAGTTACTCAACACTAATCACTTGTGAGCTGGACAGATTGCCTTAAAGAAACACCAATCGCAGAGACGTGACTTACGGGTTGGAAAATCCCCATTTTCAATCGCCGTTAGCATCTCATCTGCAATTGCAAAGAGTTTCCTCTCGGTTGAAAGTAATTGAGCCTCACTGGGAGCGCTCTTAACAACTTTTGCATCACCGAGATAGATAAGTTGCAGCAGGGATGGAAGCACTCCCTCATTTCTCCAATAGAGTAGAGCGTAGATGCGCAATTGAAAGAGCGCCTTCTCTTCCCATCCCGGCTTTGGAGATTTTCCAGTCTTGTAATCAACAATGCGTACTTCGCCTGTCGGCGCTATATCTAGTCGGTCCACATAACCATGGAGATAGACCGCCTCCCGTAGATCTCTCTCTAGGTGAAGCTCACGGTAGGTTGCATCAAAGGTATTGGGGCGCTCTAAGGTGAAGTAACTCTGCAAGAGAGCGTTTGCCCTATCCATCCACTCCTTCTCATCCAGCACTAGTGTTGCCAATTCTGGCTGTTGAGTCAGCGCGCTCTTCCAACGAAGTGGAAGGAGATCTTGCGCTGTAGAGAGAGTCCTATCTTCTCTTGGGAGTTCAAAGAGATCTTCCAGAACCGCATGAACCAATTTTCCGCGTTCAGCGTCAACGCTAGGTGGCTCAGGGAGTAGATCGATTGCGCGATATTTATATAGTTGTGGACAATTTGTAAAGTCATTGATGCGGCTAGGGGAGAGGCGCAACTGGTCCATACGGCAGACCCTATCCTGCCTCCCTTGGACAGATGGATATCAAGATAGCTGAGTGGGTGAGAAAGTCTCGCGGGTAGATAACCTAAGATTGAAGGATGACGCAGAGCGGATACTTCAAACTAGGTGATCGGGTGCAGTTAACTGACCCGAAGGGAAAGCTATATAGCTTCACCATTACCGCTGGCAAGGAGTGGCATACACATAAAGGCTGGATAAATCACGATGATTTAATTGGTCTGCCTGAAGGATCGGTAGTTGCAACGACTGCTGGCCTGAGGTTTACCGCCTTTATTCCGCTTCTCGCCGATTATGTACTTTCCATGCCACGTGGAGCCACCATTGTTTATCCAAAGGATGCCGCAGCAATCATTGGTGTTGCCGATATCTATCCTGGTGCACGCGTTCTCGAAGCCGGTGTCGGCAGTGGCGCTCTAACTCTCTCACTACTTCGCGCAGTTGGCGATAAAGGATTTGTTCACTCTGTTGAACGTCGCGAGGATTTCGCAGCAAATGCTCGCGCAAATGTAGAGGGGTACTTCTCCAAGTCGCCCGAGAATTGGCAGTTAGATATTGGATCAGTTCAGGAGCAGAGCTTTGGAGAACCCTATGATCGGGTGATATTAGATATGTTGGCGCCTTGGGAGTGCATTGAAATGTCAGCACAGGTGCTTCGACCTGGAGGAGTTTTTCTCGCCTATGTTGCAACAACTACACAACTTTCTGAGACTGCCGAGGCGTTGAAACGAAATGGTTGCTTCACTGAGCCGGAGAGTTCTGAAACTATCGTTCGTGGCTGGCACCATGAAGGATTGGCGGTGCGCCCACAGCAGCGAATGATTGGTCATACCGGGTTCCTCATTCAGAGTAGACGGATGGCGCCTGGTGTAGATGTGCTGCCCCGTAGACGAAGACCTGCAAAGGGTGCTTACGGTGTCTCGGAAGAGTGAACGGCTTGTAAATCTAACGATTGCGCTCCTGGCAACAAAGAGATGGCTTACCAAAAGTGAGATTTTTTCGACTATCGATGGTTATGAAGGCGACAACGAAGCCAAGGAGAGGATGTTCGAACGCGATAAAGATGAGTTGCGAAAGCTCGGAATAGCAATTGAAGTCGGCTCATTTGACCCGCTCTTTGAAGATGAGGCGGGTTACCGCATTCGACCGGAGAAGTACACACTTCAAATTGGAGAGTTGAGCGCGCAGGAGTTTGCTCTTATCTCTCTTGCTACTCAGGCATGGCGAGGCGCAGCACTTGATGAATCAGCGCTATCTGCCCTCGTGAAATTGCAAGCTCTTGGTATACCAAGTGATCTCGATGGCTTGCCCGATATCTCTTCGGTAATACTTGGAAGCAATGAGGCAATCTCGGAGGCAATATCTGCGATTTCGGAGCGACGCGCCGTGAACTTTGAGTATCTAACCATTGAAGAGGATCTGCAAGAGCGAAGTATCTGGCCTTACGGAGTGGCAACCTACGGAGGTCTCTGGTACCTAGCTGGCTTTGATAATGATAGAGATGATATTCGAATCTTCCGAGTGGATCGAATCGTTGGAGCGCTTAAGATCAAGGGCAAAGGTGGCGCCTATGAGATTCCATCCACCTTCTCAATGAATCAACTTCTAAATAACCAGAATCAGAGCCAGCGAGCACTCGTAAAAATTCGACTCGGAAAGGCCCATGCCCTATTAAGTAGGGCGGATGTACTCGAAGAGTTGGGAGAGTGGATCACAGTCTCCTATCCATACTATTCACAGGAACAGTTGATTCAAGAGCTACTTTGGCATCTCGATGATGTTGAACTCTTAGAACCAATCGATGCTCGACAGGCGCTGATTGATGTTCTAAATCAATTGGTGGTGAGCCATAGTGAATAGATCCACTCCTGCGCTGAAGGCAGCACGCATGCTTGATTTAGTCCCTTATATCCAGGCGCGACAAGGAATCGCGCTCTCTGAACTTGCTACTGCTTTCAGTGTGAGCGAGGAGGAGTTGAAATCGGATCTGCAAGCCCTATGGATGTGCGGTGAAAATCGATTTGACTTGATGGATCTCGAATTTGAATCTGGTTACGTATCTATTCGAAATGCAGACGCCTTAAATCGAGTGAGAACGCTCTCGCAACAGGAGGTAGTCTCGATTCTCTTGGGGCTAGACCTTGTTAGACGCGACTTGGCTGAGAGCAGCCCTAGTTTGACGGAGCTCTTAGATCTTCTGAAGGTCAAGATTGGGGCTGGAACAGAACGTCTAGTTGATGCGCGTGCCAGCATTAGCGGAACACTCAATGCCGCAATACAGAAGGCCTTGCAAAATCGAACTGCCTTAGAGATTGAATATCACTCTTTAGGCGAAGATAAGATTTCGCAACGAGTCATTGAGCCGCTGGAAGAGTCGATTAACGATGGCAAGCCTGTGCTTCTTGCTTACTGTCATAACTCGCAAGCTCGCCGCACCTTTCGAATAGATCGCATCATCAGCGCTACTGAGGTACCACCTCCTGCAATTGTTAAGGATGGGGGCGAGGACTTAACTCCCGGGGTATCGGCTCAACTGCGCATTCATCGAAACCGCAGAACGGCTGTGGAATCGCTCGGAAGCTATCTCTCACCAATTGGCGATGGGTATCAACTCTTGGCCTACTCAACGCTCTGGCTACAGCGAGCGGTGATTTCCCTCTCTGGTGGAGTCGAAGTGAGTGCGCCTAGTGGGCTCCGGGATGAGATAGCGAGGAAGGCCGGAGAGATATTGGCCATATATAAGGGAGTGAATTAGCCCCTCGCCTTTATCACCACCTGTGCGATAGTCTTTCCGACATGTCACGTAACCCCAGCATTCTGATCGCTCTTCTGGCTGTAGTCGTAGTTCTCTTTGGAGCCAAGCGCCTACCTGATTCAGCTCGCTCTCTAGGCAAGTCGATGCGAATCTTTAAGGGTGAGATGCAAGAGATGAAGGATGAAGGCAAGAACAAGGATCTTGGCAAGGCCTCTGACTCCGATAAGGCCTCTGACGAGAAGTAAATTTTATGTCGGCCACCTTTGGCGGTCGTATGCCGCTCCTCGAACATTTCCGTGAGTTGCGCTCTCGGGTAGTTAAATCTGCCTTTGCAATAATCGTTGGCACCACAATTGGCTGGATTTTTTACAACGAAATCATCACTCAACTAGCGCAGCCGGTCTGTGATTTAAAGGCGGCTCAAGCCGCTGGTGCAGAGAGTTGCGGAGCGCTCTATATCAGCGGAGTTCTTGGTCCACTTAACCTACAGACCAAGGTCGCAATTCTCAGCGGAATCATCATGACTGCTCCAGTTTGGCTCTATCAGCTCTGGGCATTTCTAGCACCTGCGCTACATCGAAAGGAGAAGCGCAACTCGCTCTTCTTCGTACTAGCTGCAACCCCCTTCTTTGCAGCGGGGGCCTACCTAGGTTATTCGATTCTGCCAAGAGCAGTCGAAGTTCTCTTTGGATTTACACCCGAATCGCTCTCCAACCTAGTTCGCTTCGATGACTACTTGGACTTTGTTCTGCGAATTATCCTTCTCTTTGGCATCGCTTTTGAACTTCCGGTCTTTCTAGTTACCTTTAATTTGATTGGCTTCCTCTCGGGGAAAACAATCCTGCGCCCATGGAGAATCTGGGTCTTTGGAATCTTCCTCTTTATCGCAGGGTTTACGCCAACCGCCGATCCGCTCTCAATGCTCGCCCTTGCTCTACCTTTAATCGCGCTCTACCTAACAGCAGGGGGAATAGCTCTTCTTAACGATAAACGAAGAGCTAGAAAGGCAGATGAGGATCACTCCTCTCTGGAAATCTAATGTGGCTGATTGCCATCAATCCTTTCTCCGGACAGGGGAGAGGGTCAAGAGTTGGCGCCCAAGTTATCGACTTCTTTGCTAATCACAATTTACCGTACCAAGTTTTCTCCGCACCTAACCCTGGAACTTTAAAGGTTGAGATTGAAAACTTTCTAGATTCAAAGTCGGTATTTGGGGTGATCGCAGTAGGTGGAGATGGATTGACACATCTAATTCTGCAACTAGTTGTTCCGCGCCGTACTCCCTTCGCTGCAATTCCAGCCGGAACGGGAAATGACATTGTTCGATCCCTTGGATGGTCAGTTGATGAGATAGATACGCAACTAGAACGAATCATCTCTACCCAGGCGCAGGCGGTAGATCTAGGAAATGTAGATTCAGAGTGGTTTGCTGGAGTTCTCTCTACTGGTTTCGATTCAGTCGTAAACGAGCGAGCAAATAGACTCACTTGGCCTCGTGGACCACAGCGCTATAACGCTGCTATTGCTCTCGAGCTGCCGAGCTTTAAACCACTCACCTACGAGATAGAGACAGATAGCTCATCTTTTCAAGTAGAGGCGATGCTGATTGCTGTTGGAAATGGAAGGTCCTATGGCGGAGGCATGTATATCTGCCCGCAAGCACAGCTGCACGATGGTCTCTTCGACATTGTGATCTTGGAGCCTGTAAGTAAACTTGAATTTATCAAGGTCTTCCCGCAGGTCTATTCAGGCTCACATATTCATCATCCAAAGGTTAGGATGCTACGTAGTTCTAAGGTGAAGATATCCTCCAGTGCTATCGCCTACGCCGATGGAGAACGAATCGGTCCAGCGCCGATATCTGCCGAGTGTGTAAAGGGAGTTGGACTGACATGGATCTTGTAGCCACTCCCGCAGAGCGTTTTGCTGCCGCCAAGAAGAGGGGTGCTCACCCATTAACAACCTCATTTATTGAGCAGTTTGATTTCGGATTTGATGACTTTCAGATCACCGCCTGTCACGCCGTTGAAGATGGCAAGGGGGTCTTAGTTGCGGCCCCGACCGGTGCAGGAAAGACAGTGGTAGGCGAGTTCGCCGCTTTCTCAGCTCTTGCCCGAGGAAAGAAGTGCTTCTATACAACGCCAATTAAAGCGCTCTCAAATCAGAAGTACTTTGAATTTGTGGCGCGCTTTGGGGAAGAGCGTGTCGGACTTCTCACCGGAGATACCAATATCAACTCTGATGCCGATGTATTGGTGATGACAACTGAGGTCTTGCGCAACATGCTCTACGCCAACTCCACGACTCTAAATAACCTTGGTTCGGTAGTAATGGATGAGGTTCATTACCTCGCTGACAAATTCAGGGGAGCTGTTTGGGAGGAGGTCCTAATCCATCTGATGGAGAGCGTTCAGGTTATCTCCCTATCGGCCACAGTCTCTAATGCCGAAGAGTTTGGCGAATGGTTAGGTGAGGTGCGCGGAAGTACCGAGGTTATAGTTTCGGAGATTCGCCCTATCCCGCTCTACCAACATGTCCTGATTGGCAATCGCTTGATTGATCTCTTCACTGAACCGGGAAGAATTAATCCTGAAATTCTCGGATTAGAGCGCGAGGCGCTTCGAAAGGTTCGCACTCCACGCCAGCGACGCGAGCGGTACGGAGATACCGAGAACCGAATGTCGCGCGCTGAGATTATTGAGAAGTTACAACGCGAGAACCTCTTACCTGCAATTACATTTATCTTCTCTCGCCTCGGTTGTGATGCGGCGGTGAAACAATGTTTACAGGCCGGTATAAAGCTGACTTCAAATGAAGAGCGCTTGGAAATCACCAAGACTGCAGCCCGTTACACCCAAAACTTGGCAGAGGAAGATTTAGAAGTTCTCGGCTATCGCGATTGGTTATCAGCGCTGGAACGTGGGATTGCTGCCCACCATGCCGGTCTCTTACCGAGTTTTAAAGGAGCGGTCGAGGATCTCTTTAAACGCGGGTTAGTTAAGGCAGTTTTCGCCACTGAGACTCTCGCTCTTGGAATCAATATGCCTGCGCGAACAGTTGTACTTGAGAAGTTAACTAAATGGAATGGCGAGGCTCATGTTTCGATAACGCCAGGGGAGTACACGCAATTAACGGGACGCGCTGGCCGTCGGGGAATTGATATAGAAGGTAACGCTGTTGTGCAATGGTCACCGACAGTAGATTCAGCAACGGCGGCTGGACTTGCCTCGACCCGAACCTATCCTTTGCGCTCATCATTTGCTCCTAGCTACAACATGTCTATCAATCTCATCGCGCGCTTTGGCCGCGAAAGAGCGCGCGGCTCACTCGAATCCTCCTTTGCGCAGTTCCAAGCAGATCGGGCTGTAGTAGGACTTGTTAGGCAGATTCGTAAGAATGAGTCTCTCGCTGCGGAGTTGCTCTCATCTGCCGCCTGTCACCTGGGTGATTTCAGCGAATATTCCCGCCTACGTATAGATATAAAGGAGACCGAGAAGCTTCTAAGTAAGCGCGACGGTCGCAAAACCTTTGATCATCGCCAACGTCTTCATATGGAAGGTGAGCTAGATGGACTTCGCAAATCACTCAGGCAGCACTCATGTCACTCTTGTAATGATCGTGAAGCTCATGCGCGATTAGCTGAGAGAGCAGATAGATTAAATAGAGAGTCTGATGGGTTGCGAGCACGCGTTGAGAATCGCACCCACGTGATTGCCAAGACCTTTGATCGTATCTGTGATGTGCTCACTCATTTGGGCTATATAGAAGGTGAGATTCCATTGGCACAGGGAAAGATTCTTGCCAAGATTTATGCTGAATCTGATCTATTACTAACTGAATCCATTCGCCGAGGTGTATTCGATAACCTTTCTGCCCCTGAGCTGCTTTCTGTGGCATCTGCCATGATTTACGAGAGTCGCAGCGCAGAGAATTTCGCTCCAAAGATGCCTCATCAAAATGTGGCCAACGCTTTGGCGTTGGTAAGCCACATTTGGGCAGAACTTGAAGATGTGGAGAATCAGTTCGATGTTAAAACTCAGCGTGAACCCGATTTTGGATTCTGCTACTCAGCCTATAGATGGGCCAATGGCCACTCTCTGGCCACTGTCTTAAAGGGTACTGAGATGACTGTTGGTGATTTTGTAAGAAATATTCGTCAATTGATTGATCTTCTCACGCAGATAGGGGGAGCGGCAGAGCATCTTCGACCAATCTGTCGTGATGGAGTCAAAAGGTTAAGTCGCGGGGTAATTGCAGATATGTTGGCAGATATATGACCCTGATGTTGCTAGATAGCGCATCTCTTTGGTATCGCGCATACTACGGAATGCCGGATACTCTGGTTTCGCCGAGTGGCCTTCCAGTAAATGCGATACGCGGTTACCTCGATATGACGGCGCGATTGATTTCAATCTACCGACCTGATCGAATTGTTGCTTGTATCGAAGGAGATTGGCGTCCCTCTTGGCGCGTTGAACTTTTTCCAGGGTACAAGGCAAACAGGCTAGAAGATGAGAGCGGTTCTGGGGAAGAGGAAGAGCCGGAGACGCTGACGCCTCAGATTCCGATTCTCTTAGATCTTCTAGATCTCTTTGGGATACCTATGGTCGGTGTCGATGACTATGAAGCCGATGATGTGATGGCCACCTTCGCAGTTCGCGAGAGGGGTCCAATACGAATTGTGACTGGGGATAGAGACCTCTTCCAGCTGGTAGATGATCGCCGTGATGTAAAGGTGGTCTACTTGGCAAAAGGTATCTCTCAACATGATCTCGTTGATACTGCTTGGGTAGCTGCGAAGTATGGAATCCCTGGTGATAGATATGCCCTCTTCGCCATGTTTAGGGGAGACCCAAGTGATGGACTCCCTGGCGTTAAGGGGATAGGCGAGAAGGGTGCAGCACTGATAGCAAGTAACTTTGCGACTATTGAGCAGGTACAACAAGCGGCCCAAATGGGAGATTCCCAGTTAACTCCAAACCTTGCCAAGAAAATCATTGAAGGCGCTTCCTATCTCAAGATTGCGCCAACGCTAGTGAACTGTGCACGCGATGTGGCCCTGCCAAAACTGAACACATCTATGCCTGCCAAGCCAGCAGATTTATCAAAGATCTATCAAGTCAAAGAGGAGTTCGGACTCGGCGCTAGCGTCGATAGATTGATTGCAGCCCTCAATTGGTGATTCTTCTTTCACTTTTAGCGCCGCTTCTCTTCGCAGCCTCTTTCGAACCAATAGGTTGGTGGTTCCTTGCACCTATTGCCTTTGCCATATATTTTAAGAATCTTCTTCGCGGACGCTACTCAGTCCCATACTCGTTCTTCTTTGGATTTATCGCAAATCTGATAATTCTTTCGTGGAGTGGAAAGTATGTGGGCGCCTTGCCTTGGATACTTCTTGCGCTCCTGCAGTCTCTCTATTTCCTGCCTATCGGAGTTCTCGCTAAGTATTCCAAGAGCGTGCCACTTTATATTTTGGCGTTGCTCTTTATGGAAGAGATCAAGGCGCGGGCTCCATTCGGAGGTTTCTCATGGACTAGGCTGGCATTTAGTCAGATTGAATCACCATTGGCTCAGGTGGTTTCATTGGGGGGAGTCCTTGCACTCTCCTTCGTAACGCTGATGATCGCCTCTATTCTTATAAGACCTAGATTTTCTTCTCTCTTCCTCATTCTTTTCGCCCTGATAGCTCCTTCGTTCTTTGGTAACTCGCCATCGGCAAATCAGGGGATTAACTTTCTAGCCGTTCAGGGAGGAACCCCTGTAGCTGGTTTGGATTTCAACTCTCGCGCAATGGGAGTTTTAGATATGCATATTAGGCAGACGCTAAAGAGTGCATCGGGTACTGAAGAGCTGATCATTTGGCCTGAGAATGCCATTGATGTGGATCCGATTGCAGATAAAAGGGTTAATGAGAAGGTACGTAAATTAATTGCTGATACCAAGAGGCCGCTCCTAGCCGGCGCGGTCTTGCGAGATGCCGGTCCGCGAAACGCTGCCATTCTCTTTGGAGATGACGGTGAGGTTCAATCAACCTATATCAAGCGCTACCTAACACCCTTTGGTGAGTACATGCCGCTTCGGAATATTGCAGAGTTTATTTCGCCATATGCCAAGATGGTAAATGATTTCTCTGCAGGGGATTCTGAAGTTATTCATAAGGTTGCAGGAGCAGAGCTCTCTTCGATTCTATGCTTTGAAATATTAAACGATGGAATTGTAAGGCAGGCTGCTTCACAATCAGGTGCAATGGTGATTCACACCAATAGCGCCACCTTTGCTGGTACTGCAGAAGGGGCGCAGCAGCTAGCGATTACTAGATTGCGGGCGCTAGAGCATGATCGGTCGGTGATTTCGGTTTCAACCACCGGACCATCGGCGATAATTGATAATAATGCCACTGTTTTAGATTCGCTAGATGATGGTGAGATTGGCAGTTTGGCCGGTGAAGTAAAATTACGTGATACGAGAACGCTCTCGTCATCGCTGGGTGGTTTCACAACCTTATTGATCCTACTTCTAGCGATATTATGGGCACTCTATAATCGACGTTTGGAAGGGTGGGGTAGGTGAGTAAGGCAATAATTCTTATCCCAACTTACAATGAAGCGGTTTCTATCGTTGAATTGCTATCAGAACTAATTCCTCTGCAGGCGGAGCGATCCTTTGATGTATTAGTTTTGGATGATAATTCCCCTGATAAGACTGCAGATATTGTCGATAAGTTGGCGCTTCCTTGGGTGCGAGTAATGCGCCGTTCTCAGAAAGCAGGACTTGGAGCTGCCTATCGCGCAGGTTTTGCAGAGGTTTTAAAGAATCGCACCTACACCCATGTTGTAACGATGGATGCTGACGGGTCACATCGCGTTGCCGATTTGCCAGCGATGCTCGATGCTAATCCAGCTCCCATCTCAATAACCTTGGGGACGCGCTGGATTGCGGGCGGATCAGTGGTTAATTGGCCAAAGAGCAGGCAGTTGCTATCAAAATCAGGTACCGCCTATGCCCGAATCGCTCTAGGAATACCACTGCATGATTTAACTGGGGGTTATCGCATCTATTCAACCGAGTTACTCCGCCGATTAAATCTAGATCAGATGAAGGCAACTGGATACTGTTTTCAAATTGAGATGGCGATGGCCGCTCACTCTGCAAAGGCAAAGATGATTGAGGTTCCAATAACCTTTGTCGAGCGCACCAATGGAGTTTCTAAGATGAGTAAGGGGATTGTCTTGGAGGCGCTCTGGCAGACGACCGTTTGGGGCCTCTCTCGCAGGAGTGGAATTAACGCCGATAAGTTACATTATGTAAAGTAAAAGCCTTTCGCCAGCAATGTCCACCCTCTGGCTTAGGCGAAGGATTCAATCGGTGGGCAGCTGCAGACTAGATTTCTATCGCCAAAAGCTCCATCGATTCTTCCAGTAACCGGCCAATACTTGCCTCGAGCGCCAATTAGTTCGCCAGCCACAAGCCCCGATAACGCTGCCGGAAAGGCAGCTACCTCGCGAGAGTAACTCTTCTCCCACCCAGAGGCGGCTATCTCTGCAACAGTATGAGGTGCTCCCCTTAGGGCGCTATCTTCCACAGCAATCTTCTTATCGATTACCTCTTGAATCTCAAATCTAATCGCTAACATCGCATCAATAAAGCGATCCATCTCGCGCATATCTTCAGATTCAGTTGGCTCAATCATTAAGGTACCGGCAACGGGAAATGACATTGTGGGTGCGTGAAAACCGAAATCCATCAATCGCTTAGCAATATCATCAACGGTGACGCCAGAAACCTTGGTTATCTCTCGAATATCCAGGATGCACTCGTGGGCAATCAAACCCTTCTCGCCTGTATAGAGAATTGGATAGGCCTCACGCAGGCGAACTGCCATGTAATTAGCGTTAAGGATTGCCACATGAGTTGCATGGGTTAACCCCGCTCCCCCCATCAACCTTATATATGCCCAAGAGATGGGCAAGATGCTGGCTGAGCCAAATGGGGCACCTGAAATTGGTCCTGGCCCCGTACTTGGACCAGCGCTCTCATCCAAAGGATGGTTTGGCAGGAAAGGAGCTAGGTGAGATTTAACAATAACTGGACCAACGCCCGGTCCCCCGCCACCATGTGGAATACAGAAAGTTTTATGCAGATTCAAATGCGAAACATCTGCACCAAATTTCCCTGGTTGGGCAGTTCCGACCAACGCGTTGAGATTGGCACCGTCAACATAGACCTGACCTCCTGCCTCATGTATTGCACCGCAGATCTCCGAGATGGCGCTCTCAAAGACTCCATGCGTTGATGGATAGGTGACCATTAAGGCAGCTAAGTTCGCACCATGCTCTGCAATCTTGGCTCTGATATCTCTCAGACTGACATTTCCCATCTCGTCGCACTCGATTACAACTACCTTCATGCCAGCCATTACTGCGCTCGCTGCATTTGTTCCATGCGCACTCGATGGAATTAAACAGATTGTGCGATTACTTTCACCCCGCGAATCATGATAATTACGAATGGCAAGTAACCCAGCAAACTCTCCCTGGCTGCCCGCATTAGGTTGCAACGAAACGGAGTCATAACCAGTAATTTCAACTAACCATTTCGATAGCTCTGCAATTAACTCTCTCGTTCCAGCGCTCTGCGTGGACGGTGCAAAGGGATGAAGAGATGCAAACTCCGGCCAGGTGACCGCCTCCATCTCAGTTGTGGCATTTAGCTTCATAGTGCACGAACCAAGCGGGATCATCGTGCGATCTAGAGCTAGGTCGCGATCGGCCAAGGTGCGTAAATAGCGCAGCATCGCTGTCTCTGAGAAGAGGGTATTAAAAATTGGATGCTGCAAGAAAGTACTCTCTCGAATCAGTGTCTTGGGTAACGCACTCCCCTGAATCGACTTGTCAGATACTTGAAATACCTCAAGTATCTGCAGGAATAACTCTTCAGTAACGCTCTCATCAAAGGCAACACGCACATGGTGCTGATCAACTACTCCCAAGTTAATCTTCTGGGCAATTGCTCGGGCATGAATCGCATCAGCGCTATCTACCTTAACCACGACTGTGTCGAAGTATGAGCTATTTCGTACCTCAACTACTGCAGCTAGGCGCATCGCAAAGTTATGAACTCGCTCTGCAATCGCCTGCAAACCTCGCGGACCATGCCACATCGCATAAAAGGCGCTCATATTGGCAAGCAGTACCTGCGCAGTACAGATATTGCTAGTTGCCTTATCGCGACGGATATGTTGCTCGCGAGTTTGAAGAGCTAAACGAAATGCCGGGTTGCCGTGGACATCAACGCTCTGTCCTACCAGGCGACCAGGAAGGGCGCGCTCTAGCCCCGAACGTACTGCGAGGAATCCCGCATGAGGGCCACCAAAGCCCATTGGAACTCCAAAGCGCTGCGCACTTCCGATTGCTATATCTGCTCCCCACTCCCCTGGCGCCTGTAAAAGCGTAAGGGCTAGGAGATCAGTCGCTGCGATAACTAGCGCACCGCTTTGATGAGCTAATGAAGTGAAATCAGCGAAAGAGCTAACCTCTCCATCTGTATCGGGATACTGAACAAGAGCGCCGAAGAAGTTAAGAGATCCATCGAATTTTAGAATATCAACCTCTCGAACCTCGATCCCCAGAGGTTTCGCTCGCGTTGCTACAACGGCTTTAGTCTGCGGGTGAACTTTATGGTCGATTAAAAAGATTGCACCATCATCAGATTTGGAAGATCGTCGCGCCAATGTCATCGCCTCTGCAGCAGCGGTCGGTTCATCCAACATCGATGCATTCGCTAGCGAGAGCGCGGTTAGATCACAGATTACTGTTTGAAAGGCGAAGAGCGCCTCTAATCTTCCTTGAGAAATCTCGGGCTGATACGGTGTGTAGGCGGTATACCAAGATGGATTCTCCAAGACGTTACGCTTAATTACAGGTGGAGTTATCGTTCCGTAGTAGCCATTTCCAATCAGAGAAGTGAATACCTCATTTTTAGCAGCTAACTTTCTTAACTCTGCAATTACCTCTACCTCACTCTTGGCAGAGTCCAGACTCTCCTCCAACTTTGTCGCAATGGCGATATTCTCTGGAACAACAGCGGAGATAAAAGAGGCCATAGAGTCATAGCCAAGGAGTGAAAGCATCTGCTCTTCATCACTTAAAGAGGGACCAATGTGACGCCCCTCAAAACCAGCGCTGCGCTCCATCTAAAACTCCCCTACGAATTGCGATAGGGGTGAAATATATGGCTGTTAGGCGCCTTTCGCCTTTCGGCGAAGAGAGAGTTCGTCATTATTTTCCCCACCGACTGCTAAACCATCAACCTCACCTTGCAGGGTAGCCAGAGTTCCCTCAACCTCGTGCCAAACCTTTCCAACGGCTATTCCAAATACACCCTGACCGCCGGCGAGTAGGTCGATAATTTCATCTGGGCTAGCGCACTCGTAGATCGAGGCGCCGTCACTCATCAAAGTGATGCGCTCTAACTCCACCACTCCCCTGTTGCGAAGATGGGTAACTGCAGTTCTAATATTTTGA
The DNA here is from genome assembly GCA_964463845.1 of uncultured Candidatus Planktophila sp. GTDB lineage: Bacteria > Actinomycetota > Actinomycetes > Nanopelagicales > Nanopelagicaceae > Planktophila. The sequence goes on from CAYXDT010000004.1 coordinate 88,498, forward strand.
AGAGATACACCAGCATCCAAGAGACGCTTAACAATCTTTAAAACGAGAATGTCACGAAATCCGTAGAGACGTGCACTGCCTGAACCTGATGCGGTACGTATAGAAGGTTCTACCAAACCTGTACGTGCCCAGTAATCCAATTGGCGATAGGAAATTCCAGCAGCTGAACAGGCGGTTGCGCCGCGATATCCGATTTCAAAATCTTGATCTCTCACGAGAGGGGGCTCGCTTTCAGTTGGGGGAATCTGCTATCGCCAAAGATACGCCCGTCAACGCTGGAAATGAGTTAGCGACACGGTTAAAACCTATAGTTGAGGTTGAGACTTTCCCGCTTATCCTGCAAAGTCCTCTGGGTTAATCCCATCGAGGAACTCTCGAAAGGCCTCAAGCTCTGAATCCCCTGCCGCAGAAGAGCTGGCGGCAACCTGCTCTGGAATATCAATGCCCACCTGATCAAGTAAAGAACTCTCCACCATGATGGTGCTCTTCGTTCTAAGGGCGATGGCGATCGCATCTGAGGGACGGACCGATAGCGGATCGACTCCGCCAGCTGAGCTCTGCAAATTTAACTCAGCGAAGAAGACTCCATCTTCAATCTTGGTGATGTGGACCGAAGTTAACGTTGCGCCAACTCGATCTAGAAGATCTCGAATGAGGTCATGGGTAAGAGGGCGATGGGCCTCTAAGCCTTGTTGAGCGAAGGCTATGGCAGTTGCCTCAACGGCACCGACCCAGATTGGTAGGAACCGACTGCCCTCTATCTCCTTAAGGAGAACGATAGGTTGGTTGGAGGGCATCTCAATTCGAACACCAACAACTTCAACCGGAATCAACATCTAGGTTTAAATCTTCTAGTTAACGGGGGCGATTGAGGCCACCACGAACAAGCGCTGCGTGCAGTCGAATAGATAGAGATGCAATCTCTTTCTGAACCTCTTGGGCGCGAGCCTTGGCATCTGAACTCTTCTGACGAGTAAATGGAGTAATAACTTGTTCAATCAAACCGATTTCACGATCAGCTGCTGATTTAAATGAGCGCAGATGGCGAGGTTCAATGCCAAAACCTGCCATCTCAGCAACAGCTTGGGCGACGGCAAGTGCATCTCCATCATAGTGACGCCCACGAATCGTGATCATGCCAAAGGATTCAACCTCAACCAATTGGCTCTCATCTAACCCTGAGGCCTTAAGAAGCTCCTCCCGGCTAAGGCGCATCTCAGAAGATGCCGCAAAGGCAGCTGGGGCAAACTCTCCATCGACTGTTGCAAGTCGCGGAGTTGGTAACCCACCTTGTGCAACAGCTGGCTGAAGCCCGCGATCTAGCGCATCGAGATTCTCCTTGATTACCTTAAGGGGAAGGTACTGATCACGCTGTGCAAGGAGAACATAACGAAGGCGCTCTAAATCGGCTGTGGTGAATTTCCGGTAACCAGATGGTGTTCGCTGAGGTTCAATCAATCCTTCTGATTCAAGAAAGCGAATCTTTGAGATCGTGATATCCGCGAAATCTCCACGAAGTTTGGTTAGAACTTCTCCGATACTTAAATATGCCCGTGCTGGAACGCTCAACTTACTTCTCCCCTTGTGTTGCTGCTCCTACGAAGAGCAGGTGGAACTTTCCGATTTGAATCTCATCGCCGCTTCTTAGCGTTACCTCTTTTGCTATTTCATTATTGATATATGAACCATTTAGGCTTCCTTGATCCTTGAAGGAGAAGCCAATCTCGCTCTTTTCAATCACTGCATGTCTTCTGGAGACTGTGATGTCGTCAAGAAATATCTCACTCTCCGGAGCTCGACCAATCGCTGCCCCGTCACTGGTGATCAGGAAGCGCGCACCCTTTGATGGGCCACGATGGATAAAGACCATCGCTGACTTACCATCTCCTGCCAGAGTGCTACTTATCGCCACCGCAACTTCGTCGGAGGCTTCATCAATAAATTGAGTTAGTGCGCTGGAAGGGGAATCTCCAACTACTGACCTAACGCCAAGATGAAGGGTGGTGGTGAGTTCATGGTTTGCCTTCTCTGCCGCCATGAGTACTCCCCTCCCTAATTGATTGAACTTACAGATACTTCGAGGTCAACCTAAGGGTGACAGTAGAGAGTTGGAATTGATAAATCAAGCCGGGGTTATCCAGTTATCTCTCCATATTGGGCGGCGGTAAGCAACCCTTCTGGGGCCTGGGCCACCTCAATCTCGATGAGCCATCCCCCACCGTAAGGTTCTTGGTTGATCAACTCCGGCGCGCTATCTAACTCTGGATTAACCGCAACCACCTTGCCGCTAATCGGCGCAAAAATCTCTGAGACGCTCTTAGTCGACTCAACCTCCCCACAAACTGTCTCCGCAGTTAGGAGTTCGCCCACCTTCGGCATCTGGACATAGACGATATCGCCAAGCGCTGCCTGGGCATAGTCGGTGATTCCCATTCGAAAGGTTTGCGAAATCCCAGTCGGTGCAACCCATTCGTGCTCTTTTGTATATTGCAACTCTGCTGGAATCTGCGACATATAGCTACCCCTTGATTTAGTGTTGACGAACTCTAATGCTCTTAAGAGCGGTTAGGAAATAGCTCAGCGCTGTACCCCAATAGAGCGCAACCCCCCAAACCGCAAAGGCCCAGCCAAAGATAAAGGCGAGCTCTCCATACCAACTCTGATCTAAAGCCAAGAGCAGAAATGGAAAGGCGTAGAGAAGATTGAAGGTGGCGGCTTTACCAAGATAGGTAACTTGCAATTGTGGTGCTCGCTTTAATTGAAGGAAGAGGGCTAGAAGCGCCATCGCTAAATCACGAATTACCAGGGAGAGAATCAACCAGAGAGGAATCGCCTCGCGCAGATAGAGAGAGATTAAAACCGCAACAATGTACAGGCGATCGATTGTTGGATCAGCTATTTCGCCGAACTTAGACTCTTGGCCCCAAGCGCGCGCTATCTTTCCATCAAAATAATCGGTAGCTCCGCCGATGGCTAAAACAAGAATCGCCCAGCCATCGGCCTCAAGAACTAGAGCGAGATAGATAAAGAGCGGGATTCCTAGAAAACGCAGGAAGGTCAGACCATTTGGAACGGTGAACATCGCTACTCCTTATCTCTCTCCTTGACGCGAATAGCCACCTGAACCGGCGTTCCCGGAAATTTAAACTCTTCACGTAAGCGACGCTCGATAAATCTACGATAAGAGGCCTCAATCCACCCTGATGAGAAGACCACGAACTTTGGTGGCGCAATGCCCGCCTGCGTTGCGTAGTAAACCTTTGGCTGCTTTCCACCTCTGACTGGCGGAGGGGTAGCTCCAATTAATGCCCCAAGGAATGAGTTCAACTTCGAGGTTGGAACTCTGCGCTCCCAGGAGTCGATAGCGGTCCGTAGCGCTGGCGCTAACCGGTCACGGTGCCAACCGGTCTTAGCTGCAACGTTTACTCGCTGCGCCCATTCGACCTGATCCAAGTGGCGATCAATCTCGCGATCTAGCTGGTCGCGACGATCTTCATCCACCAGATCCCATTTATTCATGACGATAACCATCGCCTTGCCAGCCTCTTCTACCATTGTGATGATTCGCAAATCTTGCTCCGATATTGGGACAGAGGCATCTAGAACAACTACTGCACATTCGCACCGTTCTAATGCAGTTTGCGTACGCAACGTTGCGTAATAGTCAGTGCCACTGGCCTGATTCGCGCGCTTCTTCAAGCCTGCAGTATCGACGAATCTCCAGATGCTGCCACCAAACTCAATCAACTCGTCAATTGGATCGCGCGTTGTTCCAGCGACATCATCAACGATTGATCGACTTTCACCAGCGAGAGCATTAAATAGGCTAGATTTTCCAACATTAGGACGACCGATTAGTGCAATCCTGCGGTAACCATCCTGAACTTGAGCTGCTCCAACTTCAGGCAACTCCTTGACTATTGCATCCAGTAAGTCACCACTACCTCGTCCATGAAGGGCGGAGACAAAGCGTGGCTCCCCCAATCCGATATTCCAAAGAGCGTGCGCATCAGACTCGTCATTATCTCCATCGACTTTATTGGCAATTAGAATCGTTGGCTTCTTCGCTTTTCGTAACTCCTGAACAAGAATGTCATCTTCATCTAGTGCGCCAACCTGCGCATCAACTACAAAACAGAGAACATCAGCTTCCTGCATGGCAAGTTCAGCGCTAGCGCTAACTTGAACTGAAATACCATCCGGCTTTGATTCCCATCCGCCAGTATCCATAACAATAAATCGACGACCCGCCCATTCGCATTCATACTGAACCCGATCACGAGTTACGCCGGGAGTATCCTCAACAATCGCCTCTCTGCGACCAATAAATCTATTGATTAGCGTCGACTTTCCCACGTTCGGTCTACCGAGGATTGCGACTATAGGAAGCCCAAGGAGAGAGCGCTGCGAAAGAATCTCCCAGATTCGATCAATTGTCTCCTGAAGAGTCAGAGTTGTGGAATCGATATGAACAGCGTCAAAAGCCGGTGTTAAAGGGGATGCGGCACGAGTTGAATCAATCTCATCTCGTTGAGCTAATGAGGCTTCCACCTTATCTACGCCCTGCGAAACGCTCGCTAGCTCGGCATCACGACGCTCTGCACGAGCGCCGATATCGGCTGTCAAGAATATCTTTAACGCAGCTTCGGGACAGACCACAGTTCCTATATCGCGACCTTCAACAACAATTCCAAGATCAGCTTTTGAGATGATGCTCCGTTGTAACTTAAGCAACTCCTCCCTAATCTCAGGCATTGCACTAATCTTTGAGACGCTCTCAGTGACTACGTGTGATCTAATCGTGGTCGAAATATCGACGCCACCGGCAAATACCTTTGGCTCTCTTGGGTCGGCGCTAAATGCAATGGGTGTTAGCGCTAGTTGAGCCAGAATTTCTTTTGGATTTTCACTATTAATCGATAAAGCAATATGTGTAACAGCGCGATAAAGAGCGCCGGTATCCAGGTAACTCCATCCAGCACGAAGAGCAATCGCCTTCGATGTACTGGATTTGCCTGACCCACTTGGGCCATCTAGTGCGACAACAATCATTCTCAAAGGCCCATCTGTGGAGTTGGTTAATTCTATTGGCAATAGATGAGGAAGGGTTAACGAGGCAAGTGCACACTCCAGCCATTTGCGCTTAAGTGCTTTGATAGCGTTTCTGCATCAGCTTGCGATAGCGCGAGAGTAATTAGTCCAGTGAATTGTCCAGGGCTATGTTCGATCGAGAGATCTTCCACATTTACAGATACGCGAGCACATTCTTCAAATAGGGCAGCGAGCTGGCCTGGTTTATCCTCAATAACTATTGGCACTTGAGTGTATGAGCGAGCTTTTCCGCCATGCTTTCCTGGAATCTGATTTCGACCTCGTTGGCCCGAGGCAATCACCTCTGAGACAACTCTCTCATCAGTTAGATTTGCAAGAAGGTGTTGGCAATCGGAAATGACCTCTTGAAGTAGCGGCGCAATGGCAGGCGCATTGGCAGTCAAAATCTCTCTCCATAAGGCAGGATCTGACCCGGCGATTCGAACGGTATCTCGAAGCCCCGAGCCCGAGAGGGCTAACCATTCGGCAGGAGCTGACTCCAACCGAGCTGCCAAGATTGAGGAGATGACCTGTGGCAGATGAGAGACCAGGGCAACTGCCCGATCGTGTTCGCCTGACTCCATCTCGACCGCTTCCGCTCCTAGAAGCGCTATCAACTCAAGCGCTGCGCCCTTTAAATCCGGGTTAACCCCAGAGCTATCGATAACCCAAGGACGTGATTGAAATAGATCTGCTCGAGCCGACTCTGCTCCCCCAACCTCACGCCCGGCCATTGGGTGGGATGGCAAGAAGCGATCAGAAGGGATCCCTAAAGATTGAACATCAACTTTAACTTTATTCTTTACAGAGGCTATATCCATAAAGCCGTACCTGACGCTTCTCTCAATTTCACCCTTCATAGCGCTCATTATTGAACCTATCGGGGTTGCGATGATGACCAGCTCTGGCTGAGTATCCACTCCACTATTCATGAGATCCCGCGCCAACTTCTGCGCCCTTACATCTGAATCAACCATCGTGACCGCTACCCCTTTTTGAACAAGGGCTAGGCCTATAGAGGTGCCAATCAGACCTGAACCTATGATCTTTACATGCGAAAGGGCCATTTGATTAACCTACTGCGCGATATCTGCGCGTAGCGCCTTGGCGCCATGAAGATAGATATGGGAGATCTCGCCCTTACTCAAATTACTCTCAACATGGGCCATTACGCGTATCGTCCTAAGAATAGATCCTGGAACAGCTATCTCTACAGCGCAGATCAAAGGGGTATCGGAGAGTCCCAGGCTGCGGACGGCAGCAGCTGGGAATGAGGCGGTTAAATCCGGAGAGGCGGTAAAGAGAATCGAGATGATCTCCTCAACCTTTAAATTATTACTCTCAATAATCTGAGAGAGAAGCTCCACGGTCCCGGCAGCGATCGCCCCTTCGGTATTGGAACCCACCTGGGTAGCACCACGGATTGCTCGAACAGCCATAGGCAAAGGGTAGCGTCTCCCTCCCTCTCCCGGAGATAAATACTTAGCGTTTTACCGACTAAACAATAAATTTATATCTTAATAAAATCGATATCAGGAGTTGGTCGAACCAGCGATGCAAGTGCGATAGATCTCTAGATGAATATCGATAAATATACAAAAATGCACGAATAATGAGCGTAATAATATCGACAAATAGATTAAATCTTGAAAAATAGAATTGATTATCAATATATTAATAAATCTATAAAACGAGTTGTAAGAAATTTATGGTTTTATATTTAAAGCGTTTTGTAGATTTAGAAGTTCAGCGCTATTCAAATCTCGCCATCTTCCTTCAGGAGTCTCACCGAGAGAGATTGGTCCAAAGTGAGTTCGAATCAGCCTCAGGACATCAACGCCGACCGCCTCCATAAGGCGGCGGATAATATGGTAGCGACCCTCATGGATGCTGACCTCGATCCACTGAGGTGAGAGCTGGCTGAAGCTTAAGACTCGACCAATTCCATCCTCAAGCTCGACCCCCTTCATCAGCAACTTATCCACCCCGGCAGGGAGTTTTCCATCGAATTCAATGATGTAGCGCTTCTCAAGACCGAACGAGGGGTGGGTCGCCCTAAAGGTGAGGTCACCATCATTAGTTAGAAGTATTAGACCTTCTGAATCCTTATCCAATCGACCTACGTGAAAGAGTCGCTCCTTGCGAAGATCTATAAAGTCCATCAGGGAAGGTCTCCCCTCTGGGTCAAACATCGTAGACAGAACGCCTTTAGGTTTATGAAGTACTAAATAAGACTTAGACAAAGAACGCGTTATTGTCTCGCCATCAACTGCTACTTGATGCTTATCAGGGTCAAACTTTGCACCTAGCTCTCTGGTAACAGAGCCGTCTACAGTTACCCGTCCATCCATTATGAGCTCATCGGCGCCGCGCCTACTACTAATTCCAGCGTCGGCAATTATCTTATTTAGGCGTATCTCGGCCATGAGGGCTATCCATTCTCGACAGTCATCTGAGGCAGGCGCTTGCGTAGTGCACCTGTTTGAAGCTGGAGTCTAGAGCTCTTCTAATCGGTAAGCGAATCGAGAATTTCGTCCAAGCCATCGATATCGGGTAGATGAGGCGCTAAAGGGGGTAGATCTGACAGCGCATTTAGCCCTAGCCGCTCCAGGAAGTAGGAAGTGGTCTTATATAGGATCGCGCCGGTCTCGGCCTCAAGGCCATACTCATCTACTAGCCCTCGGGTTACCAGGGTCTTCATAACCGCCTCAACATTGACCCCTCGGATCGCTGAAACTCGTGCTCTAGAGATCGGCTGGCGGTATGCGATAACTGCAAGGGTCTCCAGGGCAGCCTGAGTCAGACGATTCTGCTGGCCATCAAGGACAAACTTCTCCACATACTCGCTATATTCAGGATGGCTGTAGAAGCGCCAGCCCCCATTTATTGCCTTTAAGCAGAAACCACGCTCCTCGTACGAGGGGGCAAGGAGCTCTATCGCCTCATCGATCTGGTCAAGCGTTACCCCTAGAACGCTGGCAAGGGTCAGGGTGGTAACAGGCTCATCCACGACCATGAGAATTGCCTCGATAGCTCTCCCGAGCGCGGCTGGCTCTAGCGTCTGGGGTGAACCCTCAACCTGAGCTTGAACCACTTCGTTCTCGTTACTCATCTTCTCCACCCTCAACCTCCTCAATTATCGGACCCTTAGCGGCCTCATCCTCCAGACCTTCAAGAAGCTGCGGTCTATCAAATTCATCTGTAACTAGAATTTCACCCTCATCTGAACCTATCCAACTGATCTGCAACTCCCCCAGGGCAATTACCTGCTCAAAGCGCAGAGCCCCCTGTCGATACAGATCAAGGAGAGCTAAGAAGCGAGCTACTACGACGAGAGTGGAATCTGCGCCGTGGATGAGGGATCTAAAGGAGAGGGTCCTCGATCTCCGCAAAGTCTCAACCACTAGTCGAGACTCCTCTGCCACGCTGACTAGGGCGTTATGTAGATGCTCAATCGCCACAACGGGCGGAGCCTTTGGGCTCAGGACCCGGTCAGCGATGGCGGCAAATCTGGCTGGACCAACGCCGATTAGAACTTCAGGCAAGAGCGCTGAAAGGGCTGGGTCTAGCGCCACAACCCGTGGGAATGACTTATCCGCCCTAGCGATCGCTTCGCTGAATGAGGCGGCGATCTCCTTAAATGCTCGGTACTGCAATAGGCGGGCAAAAAGGATGTCTCTAGCCTCCAGTAGCGCCAGATCCTCCTCATCTTCAATCTCGCCGCTAGGCAGAAGCCGGGCCGCCTTGAGATCTAGAAGAGTTGCGGCTATGACAAGGAACTCAGTTGCCTGATCTAGCTTCCAGCCCTCCCCGCTAGCCTCTAACCCTCGGATAAAGGTGATGAATTCATCGGTAACCAGGCTTAAGGAGACCTCGGTGATATCTAACTTATGGCGGGAAATAAGCTGCAGGAGCAGGTCAAATGGTCCATCGAAGTTATCTAGGTGGACGCTAAAGGCGCTCGCTGGAGGCTGCTCACCCTCAAGGGGCTCCACAGCTAAATTCTCCACAACTACATTTTCCACGGTGGAACAGTACTTGTTTACTTGCAGTTCTCCCGTCTCTACGCGTAGAGTCGCGGTAACTGAAAAGAGGTTTCTCGCTTGAACGCTAAATCGACATTTGATGAGGATGTGGCTACTACCGCCTCCCTCCAAGGGCGTGTGGCTACAAACTTTCCGATACCTGCCCCCATCACAGAACACGGTGGTGCAAAGGTAATCTCAATCTTCAATCAAAAGGGTGGAGTGGGAAAAACCACCTCAACAATAAATCTAGGAGCAGCCCTCGCCGAACTTGGACGTCGCGTATTACTCGTTGATTTCGATCCTCAAGGCGGACTCTCACTTGGTCTTGGAGTTAACGCCCATAGTCTTCCCTTGGAGAACACCGTCTACTACGCACTGATGTCAGCTGATGCAAATATTGATGAGATTGTTTTAAAGTCTTCTGTTGCAGGTTTAGATTTTCTTCCTGCCAATCGCGATCTCGGAACTGCTGAAACAACTCTCGGAGCTGAAATTGGCGGACAGCAATACTTAAAACGCGCGCTGGCTCGCCTAAGGCCGGAATACGATGTGATTCTGATTGATTGTCAGCCAACAATGGGGCAGTTAACAATCAACGCATTAGTTGCATCAGATGAAGTAATCGTTCCTTTGCAATGTGAGTACTTCGCCCTTCATGGCTTTATCGAACTGAAAGGAAATATTGAGAAGGTCAAAAGCTTCTTGAATCCTGAGTTAAGGCTGATTGGAATTCTGGCAACTATGTACGATAAGAAGACTCTGCATAATCGTGAGGTACTTACCGCAATTCTGGAGAAGTATCCCGAAGACGTTTTCGACACAATCATCTCCAAGACAATCCGTTTTGCAGAAACAACTGTTGCTGGCGAGCCAATAACTGCATATGCATCTTCATCAGGTGGAGCGCAGTCCTATCGCCGATTAGCCCGTGAATTAATTGCCAGAGGAGGCGCCCGATGACCAGAAGAGCCAGTTTGCCAGGAGCCGATGAGTTATTTCGTGCGAATACGCCCGCACTCAGCGCTGTTCGTCAGGCTGCGGAGCCAGAAGCTGCGGCATCTGCCGCAGCACCCGTTGCGACCAGCTCCACCCCGAAGAGCAAGAAGGGGGTTCGCACAATCTCACGACGTCGCGTTACTGCTGCTGAGAAAACTCCTTCAGGGCGTGAGCTTCACGAAGAGAAGATAACTGTCTACCTATCAACTGATGAACTCTACGATTTGGATCAAGCTCGTTTAGCGCTTCGTGGAGATCTAGGGCTTGCTGTCGATCGCGGTCGCATTGTGCGCGAGTCAATCGCAGTAATTATCGCCGACCTTGATGCGAAGGGCGATCAAAGTATTTTAGCTAGAAGGCTACGGGGAATCTAAATCTATCGTGCTCTTGGATGCGCAGTGCTATATGCCTCGCGCACCTTATCGATGGTAATCAAGGTATAAATCTGAGTTGTTGTTACAGAGGAGTGGCCGAGCAGTTCCTGCACCACTCGAATATCTGCCCCGCCATCTAAAAGATGAGTAGCAAAGGAGTGGCGGAAGACATGCGGAGACACATTTCCTTCAAGACCAACTGACTTAGCTGCCCGCAGAACCATCTGCCAAGCGCTCTGGCGAGATATTCGGGCCCCTCGCGAATTTAAGAAGAGCCCCTTTTCACCGGTAGCGCCCTTTTCAGCAAGTTGCGGGCGAGTGCGAACTAGATAATCTTCGACAGCCCTCTGCGCATAACTTCCTAGTGGGACTAGGCGCTCTTTTCCTCCCTTTCCATGCAGCTTTAAAGTATGGATCTCCCCCTGATCGCTATCTGTGATTGAAATATCTGCAGTGTTAATCCCAATGACCTCACTTACTCGGGCACCAGTTGAATAGAGAAGTTCCAGAATTGCATAATCACGTAAGGAGACTGGATCTCCGGGCCGCTTCACAGATTCAATGAGTGCGCTCACTTCAGCGATTGTCAGCGCCTTCGGAAGTTTTCGAGGTAGACGCGATGAGAGAGATTCCCGCGTTGGGTTGGATACTCCATACTCAATCTCCAGGTAACTATAAAAACCCTTAAGAGCTGAGATTGATCGGTTGATACTTGCTAGTGATAGCCCTTGCGACTTTAACGCGACCTCGAAACTTGATATATCTGACTCTTTTGCCTCTGAAACTTCGCGCCCAATTGAAATCAAATGTCTCTCGTACTTTGCCAAATCTCTGGCGTAGGAGGAGATGGTGTTATCAGAGAGTCCTCGCTCTATCCGCAGGTGGTCTAGATAGCTACTGCATGAAGTGGAGAAGTTCAAAACTTCTATCCTTGACGTGCGATTGCAGCTTTAATGAGAGATACAAAGAGTGGATGTGGACGCGTTGGACGAGAGCGAAGCTCTGGATGGGCCTGTGTTCCGACATAGAAGGGATGAACTTCTCGAGGTAGCTCTACAAACTCAACCAGATCGCGCTCTTTGAAGAGTCCAGAGAAGACCAAGCCGGAGGCCGCAATCTGATCACGGTAGTTGTTATTAACTTCATAGCGATGGCGGTGGCGCTCTGCGATCTCCTCGACACCGTAGCTCTGCGCCACTATAGAACCTGGAGTCAGAGATGCTTTGTATAGGCCAAGGCGCATGGAGCCGCCCATATCCCCCGCCCCTGCAACTATCTCCCTTTGATCATCCATTGTTGCAATTACATGCGTCCCACTCTCAGGAAGAAATTCCGCAGAGTTGGCATCTTTGATTCCGGCTAAATTTCGCGCTGCCTCAATCACCATACATTGCAACCCAAGACATAATCCAAGAGTTGGAATCTGATTGGTACGAGCATAGGTAAGTGCCCCTAATTTTCCTTCTATGCCGCGGATTCCAAAGCCTCCAGGAACACAGATTGCATCAACACCAGCTAAGGCCTTTGCCGCGCCTTGGGGAGTTTCGCACTCATCACTTGCTACCCAGATAAGTTCAACCTTTGCTTGATTTGCAAAACCACCTGCTCGTAGCGCCTCGGACACTGACAGATATGCATCTGGCAGATCGATGTACTTTCCAACTAGCGCAACCTTTACATGACGCTTCGGAGAGTGGACTCTTTCCAGGAGATCATCCCAATCCCCCCATTGCACATCGTGGCCACCAAGTGAGAGGCGGCGAACGATATATGAATCTAAACCTTCAGAGTGCAGCACCTTCGGAATATCGTAGATTGAGGGTGCATCTACTGCTGCAACGACTGCCTCTACATCAACGTCACACATCAAAGAAATCTTCTTCTTGATTCCATCCGGAATAGGCCTATCGCAACGTAGCACCACTGCATCAGGTGCTATACCAATGCTGCGTAGCGCTGCAATACTATGTTGAGTCGGCTTAGTCTTTAACTCACCAGAAGGACCAATATAGGGAACTAGTGAGATGTGAAGATAGAAGACATTGTCGCGGCCAACTTCTTGTCGTAACTGTCTTGCGGCTTCCAGGAATGGTTGAGATTCAATATCTCCAACCGTGCCGCCTATTTCAGTGATAACGACATCTACATCAGCAGAATCGTTAGCTAACATACGTTCTTTAATCTCATTGGTGATGTGCGGGATAACCTGAACTGTCTCCCCGAGATACTCACCGCGCCGCTCCTTGGCAATTACCCTTGAATAAACCTGTCCCGTTGTCACATTTGCTGAGCCAGAGAGATTTCTATCTAAGAAACGTTCGTAATGGCCAATATCCAAATCAGTTTCAGCGCCATCATCGGTCACAAAGACCTCGCCATGCTGAAAGGGATTCATCGTTCCGGGATCCACATTGAGATATGGATCTAGTTTCTGCATCGTTACGCTAATTCCGCGAGCTACCAAGAGGCGACCGAGAGATGAGGCTGTTAAACCTTTGCCTAGACTTGAGGCGACTCCGCCAGTTACAAAAATATGCTTGGTCACATGCGCTTGGCTCATGGAAGTCGAACCTATCACCGAATGGCGGGCTATCCTCGCAGGGCTAGGAGTTCAGCTGCGTGTTCTCGCGCACTTACCGACTCTTCTAGGCCGGCGAGCATTCGAGCTATCTCCTCGATACGTAGCTCATGCTCCAATCGCGCAACGCCTGAGGCCACAACAGAGCCATCGCTACTCTTCTTAACCATGAAATGGGTATCAGCCCATGCTGCAACCTGAGGAAGGTGGGTCACAACAATCACTTGAGCGTTCTGGGCGAGAGCATGTAGCCGCTTTCCGACTTCAATTGCCGCCTTACCCCCTACTCCGGCATCAACTTCATCGAAGATATATGTACCAACTGGATGGCTCTTGGCAATAACAACTTCGAGGGCCAACATAATTCGTGACATCTCACCACCACTGGCTCCTTTGCCAAGAGCAATCTTCGGGCCATCTGATTGTCCGCGAATTAAGATAGAGATTTCATCGCAACCAAGAGATGTAAAGTCACTCTCTTTAAGAGCAGCTGCGTAATCAGGGGTTGAAACTTCAATAAAGAGCTCGGTATGGGGCATGGCTAAGGCCTTTATCTCACCAGTTACCTCTGTTGCAAGACGAGCTGCAGTCGTAGCTCGCAGCTTCGAGAGTTCTTTCGCGGCAACAAGTAACTTGGCCTTGGCGCTCTTTAACTCATCCTCTATCTCAGCGATCCGAGAGCCACCACCGTTTAAATCTGCCAGTGACTCCTTGGCCTGCTTCGCGCGAGCGGCGAGTGCAACTAGCTCTTCATCAGCCTCCCCTGCAGCTCCATAACGTTTGATAAAGGTAGCCAGAGCAGCCTTACGGCTCTGCAAGGAGTCAAGGTGCATTGGATCTGCTTCAAGCGAGCTCTCGTAGGAGGCTAAATCCCTTACCGCTTCATCGAGAATAAAGAGGCTCTCATTAACCTGATCAGCTATCGCCGCTAATTTGGAATCTCTCTCTTTCGCGCCTTCTAAAGAACGGCGAGCAGAGTTTAAGAGGGTGAGCGCTCCAGCTTCATCGCTATTTAAAGCCGCAAGTGCACCGCTTGCTGCGATCTGTAAATCCTCCACACTGCTTAAGCGGTTGATCTGATCTTGCAGAGCACTGAACTCTCCGCGAACAGCCTTAAGTGCGCTCCAGGCAGAAAGGAACTCCTGGAGCTCTGTAATCTCTGCCTCCTTCTTATTAACTGAATCTTTCAAAGTAGCTAATCTCGCCTTTAGCGAAAGATACTCATCATAAATGTGCTGGTAGGAGGCAAGCGCAGTGGCGATTTCGAGGCCTCCAAATCTATCCAACAGCTCTCGCTGTCGTGATCCTTTGACGATTTGAGAGTTAGCCGATTGACCATGGATTTCAATAAGCGAGGAAGTTAGATCAGAGAGCGTTCCTGCTGGTATCGCAACTCCCCCACAGACAGCCTTAGATTTCCCATCAGCATTTACAGTTCGAGTCACTATTAAAGAGCCATCCTCTATCTGAGCACCTGCCTCGAGGAATGGAGGTTGCGTGCTACTTGGAAGTGAGAATTGCGCCGTTGCAACTAGTCGATCTGCTCCATATCGCACTAGTGCGCTATCGCTCTTTCCACCTAAAACCAACGAGAGAGCGGTAAGAATCATCGTCTTACCTGCACCAGTTTCACCAGTTAAAACATTTAAGCCACGGCCCAGCGTCAGCGCGGATTCTTCGATTGCTCCGAGATTTCGGATAGAGATCTCTTCTAGATATGAGCGTTCACTCACCGCGCCATCCCTCAACTGGAAGTTTGAACTTTGCTACCAAGCGGTCCGTGAAAAGAGTCTTCGAGACATGAGCTAGCTTTATAGTGCGATCATCTCTAGTAATGAGCACCTTATCCCCCTTAAGGAGCGGCAATTTCCGTAGCGCATCCGCAGAGAGCAGCGCATCGGTAGATTCAACAGTTACCAAAATTTGCGATCTAGGTGAGACAACCATAGGTCGCGAAAAGAGTGCATGCGCTGAAATTGGGAGTAAGACTAAGGCATCAACTTCGGGCCATAGGACAGGGCCACCAGCGCTGAAGGCATAGGCGGTAGAGCCAGTTGGTGTTGAGCAAATCAAGCCATCACAGCCCCAATGCGAGAGTGGACGCGAATCGATCTCAACAAAGAGCTCCACCATAGTTGTTCCATCACGCTCGACGGTAACCTCATTAAGCGCCCAACCATTTCCAATCGAAGCTCCATCGCGCTCAACGCTAAATTGAAGAATCATCCGATTCTCAACCACATAACTCTTGGCGATGATGCATTCAGCTATAGCGCCAATAGATGGGCGATTAACTTCGGCCATAAAACCGACATGGCCCATATTTATCCCAAGAAGAGGAATGTTACGACCCAAAGTAATCTCAGCTGCGCGCAAAATAGTTCCATCACCACCAAGAACCACGGCAGCTTCAATATCTGGCAGATCGCCATGTGAAACTCGTGCAACACCTGGAATATCAACCTCTGAAATTGTGTAAAGGGAGAACTCTGCCGCTAGAAGTAATGGGGCAAGAGCAGAGCCGGCGGCTACAGCTTCCTCCCGAGAAGGGCTTACAACAAGAGCGATCGATCTAGTAGACATCAGGCAGGTCCCATCGCAATCGCGGTATCGAGTGATGCCTCATCAATAGCTGGTGCGCCGCGGCGTAACCAGAGAAAATATTCAACATTTCCCGCAGGACCAGGAAGTGGGCTAGCAGTTACACCCATAGTTCCCAGACCAACATCGTATGCCGATTCAGCGACATCTAGTACGGCCGCTTTACGTAGAGCTGGGTCTCGCACAACTCCACCTGCGCCTAACTTTTCGCGACCAACTTCAAACTGTGGCTTAACCATAAGGAGAAAATCTGCCTCTGATTTCGAGACCGCCGCCAGGGCGGGTAGTACCAATGAGAGTGAGATGAAGGATAGATCGGCAACCACTAAATCAATCTCCTCTCCCACTTGCTCTCCAGTTAAGTGTCTAATATTTGTTCGATCCAAAATCTTTATTCTGGCATCTTGTCTTAACTCCCAGGCGAGTTGACCATAACCGACATCAACTGCCACAACCAGTTCGGCGCCTCTACGGAGTAGAACGTCGGTAAAACCTCCAGTTGATGCACCTGCATCTAAACACTTCTTACCATCAACTTTTATCCCCGAGAATGCATCGAGAGCCCCCGCTAACTTATGGCCACCGCGAGAGACAAAGTCATCACGCTTCCCCTGCAAGGTAATCGATGTCTGCGCATCAACTTGAGTTGCAGGCTTTGTTGCAGGAATTCCGGAGACGAGAACAGAGCGAGACTCAATTAAATCAGCAGCGTGCTCTCGAGAGCGAGCTAACTCTCGCCGCACTAATTCTGCATCTAAACGGGTCTTCATCGAAAAGTGCGATCCTTAACCTTAGAGATTATCGATTGACTTAAGAGAGCTCTGTAACTTCAAATGAAGAGCTTCAAAGCGGGCGGCATGTTCGCTCAAATCGGCGCTATCAATATCTTCTAATTCGGAACGAATCTCAACCACTAAATCATCGCGCTCTTCGCTCACTTCTTTACCCCACTCTTCTTGGCCGGAGCCTTTTTGGCAGCACTCTTCTTGGGCACAGCACTCTTCTTGGGCACAGCTCTCTTGGCTGGAGATTTCTTGGCTGGAGATTTCTTGGCTGGAGATTTCTTTAGCGCCGCTACTTCGCGCTTGAGAGCATCAAACTCCTCACGTTTTACAAAGCCCATCTTGCGAACCGCCGATTCAACTTCATCGTGGATACGGCTCTTTAATGTCGCGCCACTTTCATGGGCCCAATCATTTAAAGCCGCCCCAATCTCAGCTGGGGTGCGCTCACCATCGGAGAGCTTGCGCGCATAACTTTTCAGGGTGGAGAAAATTTCAGAAGTTGGAGCTTTAGCCATAAGGCAAGAGTATCGACTTGCACCGTCAGAGGCGCGCTATCTCTGCCGCTACGACCTGCCACCGGCTCGCTACCCCAGTTGGGGATTGCCAGAAACGGCGGTGGATAGAGCCAGATACTTCAATCCACTCCTGCCCCTTTAGCGAGAGAGCGCTCCTGCGCGATGCTGCGCTCCAAGAGGCGATATCGAGAGTATCTACTCTTGAAACGCTGTGGATAGTTACTTACCTGCTCGCTCTGCAGCATCGGTCACTTCATCTTCATCAAGAGCTGCACACTTAGCGAACCATTCTCGCGATTCATCTAAACGTCCAGCAGCCTCTAGCGCATCGGCGTAGGCATAGCGAAGTCGAAGTGCCCACTCATCGCTCTCACTCTTCAACTCGCGACATTGCAAGGTGATGACTGCGGCATCAAACTCACCTAAATCACGACGGGCCCCAGATGCCACGATCCGCATCTCTATCTCTTCGGCCTTACCAAGACGCTTCACCTCTGCAGAACCTGCAAGAGCCAGCGCCTTTAAGGGATTTCCAAGACCCCGTTCACAATCAGCCATTACCGGCCAAGTAGAGACATCACCCGAGATTCGATGAGCCGCACGCAACTCCTTCAAAGCTAACTCATAATGGCCCGCGCGGTAAGCGGCATAGCCAGCTGTTTCGCGGACAACTGCCAATCGACCAGCATGGTGCGCTGCTGCTACGGCATGTTTATGAGCCAACTCAGGATCTAAATCCATGTAGAGATTAACGCAGACCATATGACGAGCTACAACCTTGGCATTCTCTGCAGATAAACTTAAAAGTTCGGCCCGCACACTCTTCTCAAGCTCTTCGCCAGTTACATCTTCGGGAATATCTGGCTCAAAGATTCGCGGGCGGATACGAGATTGATCTCGTTCAGCAGGGGCAGCTCGAAAGCCCCGTGGATCACTGGCTTCACGCCCCTTAGATACTTGACGAGTCGCCCCTGCACGATCAGGGCGGCCCCCTCGCGCTGGTCGCTCAGAGCGCGAACCATCGCC
>CAYXDT010000005.1:0-95721 GCA_964463845.1 uncultured Candidatus Planktophila sp.
AATTACTTACTTAACAGTGACCTTTGCGCCTGCTGCTTCTAGAGCTGCCTTCGCCTTATCAGCTGTCTCCTTGTTGACCTTCTCTAGGAGAGTTGCAGGAGTTGCATCGACAAGATCCTTAGCTTCCTTTAGGCCAAGAGATGAGTTGAGGTTACGAACTTCCTTGATAACCGCAATCTTCTGTGAACCTGCTTCTTCAAGGATGACTGAGAACTCATCTTGAGCATCTGCTGCGCCGCCGCCTGCTGCTGCTGCGCCGCCGCCTGCTGCTGCTACTGGAGCTGCTGCAGTTACATCGAACTCTTCTTCGAATGCCTTGACGAACTCTGAGAGTTCAACAAGTGACATTTCCTTAAACTGTGACATCAAATCTGCTTGTGAGAGCTTTGCCATTTTCTATCTTCCTTTTCTATTCCGCTGGGGTTTCTGCTGGGGTTTCTGCTTCAACCACAGCGTCTGTGGTCTCAACTGAAGCTGGGGTTTCAACCACAGCTTCTGCTACTGGTGCCTCGGCTTCAACCACAGCATCTGCAGTCTCAACTTGGGCTGGAACCTCGGACTTAGCACTGTCTGCAATTGGTCCGGACACTGCCTCAAGTTTGATGCGAAGCGCATCGAAGGTACGCGCTGCCTTAGCAAGCGATCCCTTCATAGCACCTGCAAGCTTTGCAAGAAGTACTTCGCGTGACTCGAGGTCTGCGAGCTTCATGATCTCGGCTGTCGTAATGAACTTTCCTTCGTAGATACCACCCTTGATGATTAGGAGTGGATTCTCTTTCTGGAAGTTCTTTAGATTACGAGCGGCATCGATGGCATCGCCCTTGATGAATGCAACTGCTGAAGGTCCTGTAAGAAGATCATCAGAGAGATCTACTCCAGCGTTCTTGGCTGCAATCTTGGTAAGTGTGTTCTTTACGACGCTGTACTTGGTCTCTTCACCAAGGCTGCGGCGTAGCTTCTTCATCGAAGTCACGGTCAAGCCGCGATATTCGGTGAGGTAAGTAGCAGTGGCTGACTTGAAATCTTCCGTCAGTTCAGCAACTGCTGCTGCTTTATCTGGGCGAGCCATTTGGTTCACCTTTCACTAGGTTTTAAGGTGACTACAGGCAATAAAAAATCCGTGACGCGTAAATGCGCACGGATTAATGTGAACACCTACGCGGGCTGAGATTCCTCAATTATCTGGAGCTCTTGCGAGCTTTCAGACCTGCGGTCTTTGGTAATGGCGTTAGGTTACGCGCCGGCTGGGGCGAGGGTCAAATTGAGCGTGAAAAACGGCTCATTCGACGGACCGCCATTGTGGAAAAGGTGATTGAGATAATCACACTTAACAGTAGCGCTGTGAATTGAACTTTGGTGATTGCTCCCGCTACCAGAGCTGCGCTTCCAAGAACGAAGGAGAATTCACCTACTTGGCTGAGACCGATAGAGAGCTGCTTGGGATTATCGCTAATTTTCCCAAAGCGAGCAAAAAGATATGAGGGAAATGTCTTAACAATAAACATCGCTGCCAAAACTATGGCTGTGAAAGGAAGCGCTTCAACAATCAAATCCGGTTGAACCAAACTACCAATTACAACGAAGAAGAGAACTTGAAATAGATCTCTGAAAGGCAGAATTGCTTTACGCACATCATCAGTATCTGAACTCTGGTTTATGGCAAGACCGGCGACGAAGCTAGCTAACGCCATAGGAATATCAAATAGAAGAGTGCCGAGCGCTGCGATAGAGAGGCCGAAGGCCACAGAGTAGATAAGAAAGAGATCGCTCTCCCAGCGAATCAAGCGAAGCAAAGAAGGAAGAAGTTTTGAGGCGATATATGCCGCTATACCAAAACCAATCAAACCAATTACTGATTGCAATGGGGAGCCACCACTTGAGCCAAGAATTGCAATAATAAATGCTCCCAGTGCAACACCGGTAACATCCTGTAGAACACTCCAACCAAGAAGTGAATCCTCAGTTGCAACGCTCGTGGTTCTCCTTCTACTTCGCGTGATATTTACAATGACTACGCTCGATGACATGGCTACCGAAAGTCCCAACAGAGCAGAGCCGAAGAGTGATATATCTAGCGCTAGAAATAATGGGATACAAAGTGCTGTTCCAAGGAGCACCTGAACTGGTGAAGCCCAGAGCAGAGCGCCTTGTTCTTTTTTAATTCTGCGTAGATCAATCTCAATTCCTACTTCAAAGAGAAGAAGTACAACCCCGATATCGGCGAGTAAGGCAATCTGATTGCTATCTGCCACCAATCCTGGAGTAAATGGTGAGACCAGTAGACCGGTAAATAGGTAGCCAACAATTGCAGGTAAGCCAATGCGACGAGCTGCCAATCCGCTTGTTGCGGCGACGAGTAGGACTGCGCCAACGTTAAAAACAAGGGGCGCTGTTTCAACTACTGAAGCCATGGTGTGAGCATATAGAAAAGGCCCCTCCCGAGGGAGAGGCCTTTTCTACAGATTAATTAATTGGCAGCAGGCTCGCGTGTGAGATTTGGATCTACAGCGATTCCAGGTCCCATCGATGTTGAGACAACAGCCTTTTGAATATAGCGACCCTTTGAAGAGTTTGGCTTTACACGAAGAACTTCTTCAACTGCTGCTGCATAGTTCTCAGCTAGCTGTTCTGCTGTAAAAGAGGACTTACCGATGATGAAGTGGAGATTTGAATTCTTATCTACGCGGAATTCAATCTTTCCACCTTTAATGTCATTAACCGCCTTGGTTACATCTGTTGTAACGGTTCCGGTCTTTGGGTTTGGCATCAAGCCACGAGTTCCGAGAACCTTACCGAGACGACCAACCTTGGCCATCAAATCTGGTGTTGCAACTACTGCATCAAAATCAAGGCGTCCCTTAGATACCTCATCGATGAGTTCATCGCCACCGACGATATCTGCTCCTGCGGCGCGAGCTTCTTCAGCGCGCTCTCCATTTGCAAATACCAATACGCGAGCAGTCTTACCTGTTCCGTGTGGCAAGTTAACTGTGGAACGGATTGCCTGATCCGCCTTCTTTGGGTCAACGCCAAGGACGAGTGCAACATCAACAGTTGAGTCGTACTTTGTAGTAGTTGTCTCTTTGGCAAGTGTTACTGCCTGAAGAGGTGTGTACAGGTGGTCCTTAATGACCTTCGCTGCAGCTTCGGTGTACTTCTTTGAGCGCTTCATATCTTCCTTCTTTCTCATCGCTAGCGACGAGCTTGGGGTTGTGGTTAGCGAACCAGCGCGGTTCTCCCACATCTTCTTGTCGCGGTGACAAGAAGAAATTTACTTACGAGACTGTGATTCCCATGGAACGCGCAGTACCCGCGATGATCTTTGCCGCAGCATCAATATCGTTGGCATTGAGGTCAGTCATCTTGGTGGTGGCAATCTCTTTAACCTGGGCCATTGAGATATTTGCAACCTTATTCTTGTGAGGAATTGCAGAACCCTTTTCGATTCCGGCAGCCTTCAAGATTAAACGTGATGCTGGAGGAGTCTTGGTGATGAAGTCGAATGAGCGATCCTCGTAGACAGTGATTTCTACCGGGATGATCTGGCCCTTTTGTGACTCTGTCGCAGCGTTATAAGCCTTGACGAACTCCATGATGTTGACACCATGTTGGCCAAGCGCAGGACCTACTGGTGGTGCAGGTGTAGCTGCGCCAGCCTGGATCTGTAGCTTGATGAATCCGGTGACCTTCTTCTTTGCTGCCATTTCTCTTCTCCTATGTTTCTCTTGAAATACTTCTACTTAAAGCTTCTGGACTTGGTTAAAGGAAAGTTCTACTGGAGTTTCGCGACCGAAGATTGAAACCAGCACCTTGAGCTTTGCCTGCTCTGGCATGATTTCAGAGATTGATGCCGGAAGAGTTGCGAATGGGCCATCCATAACAGTGACTGATTCACCAACTTCGAAATCAACAAATTTAATATCTGGCTTATCGGACTTCTTCTGTGGCCGAGGAGCAAGAATTTTCTCAACTTCATCCATGCTCAATGGGCTTGGATTGTGAGCGTTACCAACGAAACCAGTTACGCCAGGAGTATTGCGAACTACTGACCAAGATTCATCGGTGAGATCCATGCGGACAAGCACATAGCCAGGATAGATATTGCGCTTAACCATCTTGCGAGCGCCATTTTTAATTTCCATGACCTCTTCTTCAGGTACTTCAATCTGGAAAATGTACTCTTCCATATTTAGTGACTGAATACGGTTGGCAAGGTTGCCCTTGACCTTCTTCTCGTAACCGGCGTAAGAATGGATTACATACCAATCGCCGATTGCAGCGCGAAGGGTGCGGCGGAATTCTGCATTTGGATCATTCTCATCTGATTCGATATCGCCATCTTCATCGCTAGCTAGCGCAAGGTCTTCAACCAGAACATCTGCGACAGGGGTCTCCAAAACTTCAAGAGTGGGAGTGGCAATCTCTTCTGCGTTGGCGGCTAAGGCCGCTTCAAATGCATCTGGCTTTGGGGTTGTCTCGTCTGTCATATCCATTATCCAAACACCCAGAAGACAATCTGAGTTAGAACCAGGTCGAAGAGAGAGACAACAGCGATGATGAAGGCTACGAAGACCAAGACGACCGCTGTGTAAGTGGTCAACATCTTGCGAGTTGGCCAAACGACTTTCTTAAGTTCGCTAGTTACTTGGCGATAGAAAAGTCCAACGCGCGCGAAAATTCCGAGCTTCTCCTCGGGAACTTCAACTGCATCAGTCATCTGCATTCCTTCTCTTTCGTCAATCGCTACTTAAATCGTTTCTTTATTACATCTTGCAGGGCAGGAGGGACTCGAACCCCCAACCGGCCGCTTTGGAGACGGCAACTCTAGCCAATTGAGCTACTGCCCTTCGCGAAGATTTTTGGCGCGCCAAGGCGAGCAAAAAATGCATCGTGAGCGTTGAAGTGTAGGGGCAGGGGCTATCCAGAGTAAAACTGGGTGGTGGGGGCCACTCAATCTGAGCGCGCAAGGCCGTGGCCCGATAGTGCAGACTTCTGCCCATGAGCAGAATCTCCGCACGAATCTCAGCTATCGCAGAATCAGCAACTTTGGCCGTTGATGCAAAGGCTAAAGCCCTGAAAGCTGCCGGACGTCCCGTAATTGGCTTCGGCGCCGGCGAACCAGACTTTCCAACTCCTGATTACATTGTTGATGCAGCAGTTGCTGCGGCAAAGGTTGTCGCAAATCATCGCTACACACCAGCAGCTGGACTACCAGAGTTGCGTGAAGCGATCGTTGTAAAGACAAAGCGCGATTCCAATTATGAGATTGCAGTAGATCAAGTTCTTGTTACCAATGGCGGCAAGCAGGCTGTCTATCAAGCATTTGCATCCATTATTGATCCAGGTGATGAAGTACTTCTTCCCTCACCGTTTTGGACTACATATCCCGAAGCAATCAAGCTAGCTGGCGGAAAGAGCGTTGAAGTCTTCGCTGATGAGAGCCAAAATTATTTAGTCACTGTCGAACAACTTGAGGCGGCGCGCACGCCGAAGACAAAGGCGCTGCTCTTCTGCTCTCCTTCTAATCCGACAGGATCGGTCTATACAACTGAACAATCCAAAGCAATCGCTGAATGGGCGCTAAAGAATAATATTTGGGTTGTCTGTGATGAAATTTATGAGCACCTTCTCTATGACGGCGCTAAGGCGCCATCTCTTCCAGTTCTAGTTCCAGCTCTTGCAGATACCTGCATCATTATTAATGGAGTTGCTAAAACATATGCAATGACCGGTTGGCGGGTTGGCTGGATGATTGGTCCAAAGGATGTAATTAAGGCGGCTACCAATTTACAATCACACCTAACTTCAAATGTGGCAAATGTTTCGCAGCGCGCCGCCATCGCAGCACTTACCGGCAATCTCGATGTAGTTCATAAGATGGGGGAAGCCTTTAATCGTCGCCGTAAGTTGATCGTTGGTCTACTCAATGAGATTCCGGGATTTCAATGCCCAACTCCAGAAGGTGCCTTCTATGTCTACCCATCGGTCAAAGGCGTCTTAGGTAAAACCATCCGCGGCAAGGTAGCCAATACCTCTGCCGAGTTGGCCACAATTATTTTGGAAGAAGTTGAAGTTGCTGCGGTACCAGGTGAGGCATTTGGTCCATCTGGTTATCTGCGCTTCTCTTACGCAACAAGTGATGAGGATATTGTCGAAGGAATCGGCCGTATCAAGAAGTTACTTACAGAGTAATCCCAATCAGATTCACCTCTGGATCAAGCTGTATACCAAATTTCTGGTAGACGCTTCTCTGTGCGCTTCTCGCTAGCTCTGCAATATCAGCAGCTGTAGCGCTGCCATCATTGGTGAGTGCGAGCACATGCTTACTAGAAACTCTCGCTCCCCCATGGCTATCGCCTTTACTGACTCCTGAATTCTCAATTAACCAGGCAGCGCTGGTCTTTACTAAACCATCTGCAGTTGGCCAACGTGGCGCACCTTCGGGCAATTTTGCAGCGAGCTCTACGGAGATGATGGGATTTGTAAAGAAAGATCCGGCAGACCAAGAATCATGATCATCTGGATTGAGGAGCATCCCTTTTGCGCCACGCAAAGCCAGGACTGCGGCGCGCGTAGCGACAACTTCCGCCTTCTCGCCAATTGCGATTCCTAACTTTTGAGCTAACTCTGCATATGTGATTGGAGTAGTGAACTCACCCTTTCGCAAATTAAATTGCACATCCAGAACAACGTATCGACCAGGATGAGCCTTAAAGTGCGAGTTCCGGTAAGAGAAATCGCACTCTTGATTTGTGAAGGTTTTTATTGCTTTAGCTTGGCGATCATAGGTGCGCACCTGCGTTATAAATTCTGAGACTTCGTGTCCATAGGCTCCAATATTCTGAATTGGTGCAGCCCCTACTGAACCAGGAATTCCACTCAAAGTTTCAAGTCCAGCAAATCCCCGTTCGATAGTTGTGGCAACGAAGCTATCCCAATCTTCACCGGCGCCGATAGTCAGTGTGGCTCCACTGCAGGCATCAAATTCGGCCTGCAGATCGTGGCTGGTAATTCGTATTACTTGACCGGCAAATCCATTATCAGCGACCAAAATATTGGTTCCCCCACCAATAATTAGGATGGGAAGATCTCCTGCGCTTTCAATAGCTGCAATTATCTCTGCTTCAGTTCCTACTTCAATAAAACTTTTCGCAGGGCCGCCGACGCGCAAGGAGGTGTAGTCGCGTAGCTCAGCCATGCGCTAAGGCTACCTGCGTGGACTCAAGATTGCGCTCTTACCCCGAAAGCGTTCGAGAATTCGATCGTAATTCTTCTTCGACTGAATCTCGCGAAATTCTGGCTCGCTATCGTGATAGCCGTGATGGCGCGCCTGCTCTAGGGGTAGATTCATCTGCAACAAACGGCCTTGCGCATGGCGCAGTTGGAGAGAGAATTCGATATCAGCGTTGCGATAAAAAATTGCACGGTTGCTAAACCCTTTAGCAGCTAGTGCATCTTCGCGGTGCATGGCGAAGAAGTAGCTAAAGAGCACATCTACCTCACCCGCGCCTTTATCTTCAGTGCTACGCCACTCATCATCAATATTTACTAGACCACCCCGCCACCCAACAGCGACAAATTCGCGCTTTTTAAGTTCGGCAAGAACTGGAGTAATCGCATCCCCTGTAAATATGGTGGAAGGATCCATGATCACAATAAATTCACTAGTCACGTTACGCAGTAGTGCATTGGCGCACTCTCCCCAACCAAGGCGCTGCGTCAGATGTACTAGTGAGGTTCGAGAATCAAGTTGATCAACCAAAGCTTCTGGTTCGCCAATCGATAAGATGGCAATTGCACATTGACTATGCTCTTTGATCGCCTTTATCGCCACCACGGCATCCTCAATAAATCCATCGACAATTATGGCAACCGTAATCTCATGCTTTCCAGAGTTGATTGGGCGAATATCGCGAGTTGATTCATAGCTGGGATAGCGCTTCTTGACGCGTAATTCATAACCGGTTGCAATATCGACAACTTCATAACCTAGGGCTGCAATCTCATCTCGTAACTGATCCGAAAGGGCGAAATTTTTCTCAGCTCGAGCCGCTTGACGTGCAATAGCTAATTGATGGGCTGCCTCTGGAGCGCTCATTGCAAAATCACCGCCTTAGCCATTCCAAGAACCTTTACATCCGCTGAAGTTGCACTCAAAGTTAGTGAGATCTTGCCATCTGATATATCTGAAATGGTGGCAGTAACCGTTAGGTCAACCTCTTTACCAGCTGGAACGATTACAGGCTTTATAAAGCGAGCGCCAAATTCGAGAACCTTTGCCGAGCCGCCAGCAAAATCTGAGATGTACTTACCAACCAAGGCCATGGTTAACATGCCATGGGCAATCACATTAGGTAGCCCGACAGAGAGTGCGAATTCTTCATCTTGATGTATCGGATTCTGATCCCCCGATGCATCTGCATATCGCTTCAATAGTTCACGATTTAGATAGAAGATCTTTGGCGGAAGTTCGGTCCCAACTGCATTCATGCCCGCACCACCAGTGTCGACCAGGCAGAGACTGCCAATTGCGAAGAGCGATGGAGATCTGAGCGGACTGTGACAATTTCATTTCCTGCTGCTACGCGATAGCTTTCGATTGTTGCTGAGCAAGTTAGTTGATCACCAGGCTTAATTGGAGAGAAGATTTCAAATTTCTGATCTCCGTGCACCAGACGAGACCAGTCAAGGCCAATTTCAGGACGGGTAAGAATCTCTTCAAATTGGGTAAGGGTTATTCGTATGGTGAAAGTTGGTGGTGCGATGCTGGTATCTGCCTCGCCAATTACTGCGCAGAAGGCATCAACCTCAGATTGTGAAACGGTGATTGGCTCTGTACCAGCGAAGGTACTCCCGACAGAATCGGGGTTGAGCATTAGCGAGTTTCGCGGTGGAGAGTTGAAGACTTGCAACGAGGACAGAACTTTTTAAGTTCCATACGGTCTGGATCGTTGCGGCGATTCTTCTTGGTGATGTAGTTGCGCTCTTTACAATCCACGCAGGCCATGGTGATTTTTGGACGAACGTCCGCGCTCTTACTTGCCATGGTTATGCTCCTTCGTAATTTAAGGCTCTCAGATTACCTGAGCGACCTGCATAGGTGAAATCCACGCGTACTTTGGTACACGTATTGCGTAGCGGAGGCGGGATTTGAACCCACGACACAGCGATTATGAGCCGCTTGCTCTACCAAGCTGAGCTACCCCGCCTTAGACAGTTGGAATCAATGAGTCGAAACTCTTTGAAATTCACTGCTGGTATTTCTTATTAAATTTTTTTCTGCGAGCCCCCCACCGGAATTGAACCGGTGACCTTTTCCTTACCATGGAAACGCTCTACCGACTGAGCTAGGGGGGCAGTGGTAGAGAGAGGAGTCTAGGGCTTACCTGCAAAAGTTGAAAATTAGCCCAAATTTAGAGCGCAGGATCAAGGGCAATTTTTCCAGTTGTCTGCCTTGCCAGCATTGCTCTGTGAGCATCTGCAGCGCTGCTGAGTGGATATGTTGCACCAATAACTGGCTTTAACTTCCCATCAGCGATTAACTTGAAAAGTTCATCAATTACATCGTTTAGTAACTCTTTCTTGCCAAAGCAATTGGCCAGCCAGAATCCAGAGATTGTCTTTGAGCCATGCATCAGCGCACCTGGATGAACTGGAGTTGGTGCTGTGCGTGAGGCCATTCCAAATGTAATCAACTTTCCAAATGTAGCTAGCGCTTCGAAGCTCTGATCAAAAGTTTTGCCGCCGACCATCTCTAGTACCAAATCGACACCTTGGCCACCATTGGCCTCTCTTAGGGCTTTAGCAAGGTTGGTGACATTTGCATCAACAACCACATCTGCACCAAGGTCTTTAGCTAGTTCGGCCTTATCACCATTTGAAGTTACTGCTATTACCTTGGCTCCCCATAGCTTTGCTAGTTGGATAGCAATGGTGCCAACGCCACCTGCAGCTGCATGAATGACAACCGATTGTCCAGCGCTGATATTTCCCATGGTTTTTAAGAGATGCCAGGCAGTACTGCCCTGCACCAACATACAAAGCGCCTGCTGATCTGAAACTGAATCAGGAATTGGAAATAAAACTGATTTATGCGCAATCGCTCTTTGTGCGTAACCTCCAGATGAGACTGTTGCCAGATATCGCTTGCCGGCGCTTATTCCGACAACTTCAATTCCAGGGACCATGGGTAGAGTTTGAGGAGAGAGATAACTATTTTCGGTCTGATGGGTATCTGCATAATTGATGCCTATTGCAGTTATATCTAGCAATACCTCATCAGTTCCGGGAACTGGATCTGGTAGATCTGTATAAGCCATTACTTCTGGTCCACCAAAGGCAGTTATCTGAATTGCTTTCATCCCTAAACGATATCCCCCTGCAGACTTATTCGACTTTTTCGCCAGCAGTTTCACCAGTAATTTCACTGGCGATTTCTGCCCTGACTTTTTCCATATCTAACGCTTGAATCTGGCCAATAAGTTCTTTAAGTGAGTTCTCTGGCAGCGCACCAGCCTCACGGTAAAGAAGTACTCCATCTCTGAAGGCCATCAGCGTTGGGATTGAGGAAATTCCAGCAGCACCGGCAATCTCTCGCTCCGCTTCAGTATCAATCTTGGCGAAAGTTATCTCGGGAAACTCTTCAGAGAGCTTCTCATAGACAGGTCCAAAGGCGCGACATGGACCACACCACTCGGCCCAGAAATCAACGAGGACTGTTCCACCTTTGGAAATTAACTGCTCGAACTCAGCACTTTTAACATCAACGCTAGCCATTGTTACTTCTTACTAAACAATCGTGAGAATAGACCAGGCTCTTTAGGGTCATTCTGGTGCCCCTGGCAGCGATCAGACTTGCTCACACCCTTCAGAGCGATATCAATGTGATTTCCACATCCCGCCCAAGTTGGTTTTCCGCACTTGCGACAATTAACTTTGCGACACATTTCTCTTCTCCTAATTCATTTATTTTATTATTAGTAATACTGGATTACGACTATTACTGAGTTACCAGCGGCAACCCTGCTGCCTGCCACTCCAAAATACCTGCATTCATATTTACAAGATTGGTAAATCCGGCGCTCTTCATTCGGTCAATGGCTACCGCGGAACGACGACCACTGCGGCAGTAGACAGCATAAGTAGCGTCTTTATCGAGCTTGCTAACTTCAGCGTCAAAAGTTGCACCTTCCACATCAATATTTAGGGCATTAACTAAATGCCCACTTACAAACTCCCCCGGAGTTCGTACATCAAGAGTTACTACTCCTGCTTCCTGAGTTTTAGCTTGGAAATCTTGAGCCCCAAGACCGCCTGTTGCCTCGCCTCCACAACCTGTCAAAAAGAAGGTGGACGCTGCAAGTACGGCAAATAACTTCTTCATTTTTCTCCCCTTAAGCCAGACTTAGAAATAACTTTTGTAATTGAGCAGTGACTTCATCAGAATTATTCTTTCCATCAATAATGCACTCTTTCAGGCTGGCTGAAATTAAAGTAAAGGCCGCGGTATTGACTGCCTTTGATACAGCCGACATCTGCATGACAATCTCATCGCAATTGCGTCCCTCTTCGAGCATCCGAGCTACCGCCCCTAATTGACCTTGGGCGCGCTTGATGCGCTTTGCAATAGCTTCCATCTGATCTTGATCAGAGAGCACATGCGCAATTTTCTTAGCTGCCATCTTTAGCCACACTTACAAATCTGATCTGGAGATAGGCCCGAGAGAGCCTCATCAATATGTTGTCCACACCCGGACCAGGTGTACTTCTTGCAACTGTTACATAGAACTTTTGAGCACATTTTAAGCCTCCTATCTAGAGTATGGCTCAAATGTAACATACCCCCCAGGGTATCTGTCAAACCTACTCACTAGAGGTACTTTTGAAAAAACTTTCGAGTCCGTTTCCAAGCCGAGGAGCTCTTTTCAAGCGGTGAGACTTTGATGACGCGATCTTTAGCCGGCTCATCCGGAGTAGTCACATTCATTAAGGCTGGAGAGTTTTGATCCAAGGAATCTGCAATCAAATCGATATTTGCCACGATAGAAAGCCCGCGCACAATCTGATCCTGGTCAACATCTTTGCCATCTTCAATCAAAGTTTCAGCTAAGGCAGAACCTGCTTCACGGACATCATCTGTAGGGGTTGAATCGAAGTCAGAGATGTCATCTGGATTATCGATATGTGCAGAGATGGCATAGCTAGCTGCAGAAAGTGCCACAGCAATCTGCTTCTTTGTGGAATCAGCGATTCCACCCGCAACGGCCGAATCAAAGAGTGTGCGCCCGATTGAACGGACCTGAACCAGAGTGTGCTCCACAGCAATTCCTTCAATATATAAATCTTCAGCAATATCTTTTTCTGCAGTTGGAAACCATCTGGCGTGGCTGCGCGCTTCCACTGATTGCGAACGAATCGCTGGCACCTCTTCCACTAGTAAGCGTGCCGCTGCCAACCATTGCCCCGCCTCTTTCTGCGTATAACCGGCTGCTACTCCCTCGGACATTGCGGCTAGTAGTTCAGCTGCCTTCTTGCTAACTCGGGCAATTTGTTCGCGTGAACGATCGGCAGGAGTTTTTGGGTGAGAGAAGTATGAGAAGAAGATTGCGACTGCTGCACCAATTAGCGTAGCTCCTACGCGATGTTCGGCTGTAGTCTGGGAAATACCAGGCCCGATAACAATTAGGGCAGTTACTGGAACATTTACAGAAGCCACTTCTCCAAGGTGCAAAGCGCGGGCGACTACGGCGCACAAGATGATAGTGATAGCGATTGCAATAAATCCAAAGTCAAAGATTGATACAGCTGCCAGGGCTGTGCCTGCACCGATAGCAGTTCCGACAATCTGTCCAAAACCTTCGCGGATTGATTTATGGAGCGAGATACGAATGCTTAGCGTGGAGACAATCGCTGCCACAATTCCGCCGCCTTCAACTACGGCGTTACCGATAAACCAAGCGACTCCACCCGAAAGTCCTGCCACTAGTATCTGGCGAACCCAATATTTACGATCGGTAAAGAGCTTGATAAAGCGGCGAATAAGTTTTAACAAAGTTTCAATTAGCCCTTTGTGGAGCCGAGAGTTAGCCCTGAAACAAATTGCTTACGAAGAACGAAGAAGACCAAGAGAGTTGGGATAACTGCGATGGTGGCACCAGCGGCTAAGAGGTTGTAATCGGTAACAAACTCTCCTTGCAGGCGACCTAGCGCTGAAGTTATCGGTCGTTTCGAATCGGTTGACATCAAAACCAGCGCCCAGAAGAAGTCGTTATAAATCCAAGTGGTCATCAGTACTGCAAGGGAGGCTAGCGCTGGACGAAGTAGAGGCAACATCACCTGGGAGTAGTGAACATAGACGCTAGCACCATCAACCATCGCTGACTCGCTAATCTCCTTTGGAATAGTCTTCATGTAACTCGAGAGAACGAAGGTGGCAAAACCCATCTGGAACGCCACGTGAATTAAAACAACTCCCCACGGAGAATCGTAGAGAAGTCGTGGCATGCCAAGCTCTCTACCGATAGTGATATACATCTTAAAGACTGGGATAAAGACCAGCTGCGCTGGCAATAAATTGCCAGCAGTGAATAGAAGCAATAGAGCAACATTAAACTTAAAGGAGTAGCGACTGACCACAAATGCAATTAGTGAGCCGAAGAATAGAGTTAGAAAGACAGCAGGCACTGTGATCGCAAAGGTATTCCAAAAGTAGAGGGGGAGATCCATTCGAGAAATAGCATCTACATAATTTTGCAAGTTGAGTGTCTCTGGAAATGAGAAAATTCCGTTAGCGCGGACCTCTCTGTAAGGGCGAAGTGATGTCCACAAAGTCCAGGCGATAGGGAAAATCCAAACTAGAGCAAAGAAGCCGATGAATGCTGAAATGAAACGATCTTTAACCGCCTGACGGTTGCGGTACTTAGCAGATTTAACGCGTAGCTCTTGGTCGATACTCATTGCACATCACTCTTAAAGGTGGCTCTTAGGTAGGCGATAATCGGTCCAATCGAGAGTAAGAAGAGAATTACTGCATAGGCAGCACCCTTCATCGAGGCACCCTCGCCCGCAATATTTTGAAAGACCAGCGTTCCAAGAATTGGGAAACCAGCCGATGAACCGTAAATAATGTAGACAATATCGAAAGCACGTAGCGATTCGATGATTGTAATAACGATTACGATGATATTTACCGGCTTCATTGATGGGAAGACGACCTTCTTAAAGGTCTGCCATTCAGTAGCGCCATCTAGCGAGGAAGCCTCGCGCAACGCCATATCTACAGATTTTAAACCTGCTAAATAGAGCAGCATGATGTAGCCGATATGTCGCCAGGAGGCGATGGTAAGAATTACATAAAGATTTATGTCGTAATCGCCGAAGAAGGAGACGGCATTGGCGATATCGCGACCTAGTAGTCCATTTACAAAACCATCTGGGCGCAACAAGAAGTTCCAGATAATTCCAGTTACAGCTAAGGAAAGCACAACAGGTAAGTAATACGCAGTTTCATAGAACTGATGGCCACGAATCTGGCGATCAATTTGGTAGGCGAGCAAAATTCCAAGAGGTGTGGCAATTAGTCCAAACCAGCCGAGCCAAACAACGTTATTTCGCACAGCTTCCCAGAAGGCAGGCGTATCAAAGAAGATATTTTTATAATTTGCTAAGCCAGCCCACTGGATCCGGCTAATCGAAATTCCAGACCAGTATGTAAAGCTAAGCATGATTGTCAGGATTGCTGGAATCCAGACTAAAAGTAAGTGGAAGAAGAGTGGGATGCCAACAAAGGCAGTTAGCGTCTGGCGATCATTTTTAGAAAAGGCTCGGCGGCGAGAAACGATTGTGTCGTTCTTCGCCGCCGAGTTCATACCTTTAACCTTATCGCTAAATTAAGTCTGTAGTGGCAGTTACGCCGCTACTTAAGACTTAAGCTAGTGGAGGAAGTGCTTCCCATTGAGACTGAAGTGTCTCTTGGATCTTTGCAACATCCTTTGGATTCTTGAACCAAGACTGAATTGCTGGACCAACAACTGGGCCGGCAAAGTCTGGACGAGTATCGCGATCAAGGAACTGTGTGACGTACTTCGCTTCAGCCATAACTGCTAGCTGCTCCTTCTGGAATGCGTCGTATTGTGAAACATCCTGTCCGCTGTTTGCAGATGTCATTGGGATAAGTGCTCCGTTTGCATCGACAGCAGCGAGAGTTGCCTCAACGCCTTCAATTCCAGCTGCGAACTCCAGGAATGCTGAGCCGCCGCCATTATTTGTTCCATTCTTAGCTACACACCAGCCATCGATTGGTGCATCGATTGTGTCGCGACCATTAGCTGGGTTGATTTCTGGGAATGGGATGATTGAAAGATCGTCGTAGTCAGCTTGTGACTGCTCCTTGAAGTTTCCACCGAACCATGAACCCATAAGCATTGAGCCAGCCTTCTTCTGTAGGAGAAGCTGCATTGCGCCATCCCACTCGAGATCTAGCACGTTGGTATTCATGTAAGGAAGCAACATCTCCCAGTGCTTGAAGACTTCTGCGACCTTTGCATCTGTCCACTTTTCGCGGCCAGCAAGTAGGTCTACGTGGAACTGGTATCCATTAACGCGAGCGTTGATGATGTCGAATGTTCCCATTGCTTCCCAGCCGCCCTTATTACCAGCTGCAAAACCAATCAGTCCCTTTCTCTTCATCGCATCGAGCAACTTGAGGTACTCATCCCAGGTGGTGACGTTATCTGCATTAAATCCAAGATCTGCAAACATTGACTTACGGAAGTGAAGGCCCCATGGGTACCAAGACTTAGGAAGGAAATACTGCTTGCCATCTGCAGCAGTTGATGCAATCTTGTAACTATTTGCAAATTGATCACCGATTGCATCCCAGGCAGGTGAGAGGTCTACAAGTAGATCCTGGTCTGCGAAGAATTGCATACGGTATCCAGCCATCCACTCGAAGGCATCATCAGGTGTTCCCTGTAGATACTGTGAGAGGTTATTTTGAAATGCATTTGACTCTGTTGCGTTGTACTTAACCGCATCGCCTGTCTTTGCTGTGTATGCAGCAATCAGCGCTTCGTTCTGTGCAGTTGGACCTGCATCTACTGAACGTGCACCGTAAGCGAGCGGTCCGCCGGCATCTCCACCGCGGTTAGATAAGAAGAATCCACCTGCTGCGATACCAACACCACCGACAGCGGCGCCCTTGAGCACCGTACGACGGGAAATGCCACCTGTTTTTTCTGACATTTTTTTCCTATTCTCTAATTTATGACTTCGAAGTCACGCCAGGGTTGTAGGGGCAACTTCTGGGCGCTGAGATAAACCTACGCTTGGCGGCTCTTAAAGCCCATCAAATCTTTATAACGTTAAGGTCACAATCATCTACCTGTGAGTGAGGGGAGATGGAGATGAGCCTAAAAAGGGGGTTACTTGCCGCCTGGTTCTAAAACCAGGGCCACCGAGTTTATGCACCAGCGCTGATCGGTGGGAACGTCATATCCCTCGCCCTCAAAGAGGTGACCTAGGTGAGAATCGCAGGAGGCGCAACGAACCTCGGTGCGAATACGTGGCGCAAGTGAGCGATCTTCAATTAACTTCACAGCATCCGCACTTGTTGGGGCATAGAAAGATGGCCAGCCACAACCAGAGTGAAATTTACTCTCTGACTTAAAGAGTTCTGCGCTACAAGCTTTGCAACGGTAGCTCCCAACAGCATCGCTGTCAGTGTATTCGCCAGTGAAGGGACGTTCGGTTGCGCTCTCGCGCAAGACTGCATATGACAATGGGTCTAAACGCGCCCGAAGTTCCTCTTCATTAATTGGATTTATTGAGCTCATCAGATTTACTTCGGAATCCGCAGACCCTGCATACCGCCATCAACGGCCAGCGATGTTCCAGTAGTTGAACCTTGCAATGGGCTGGCCAGGAAACAGAGCGCACGCGCAACCTCTTCAGCACTTACTAAACGACCTAACGGTTGACGCGCCTCAAGCGCCTTACGCTCTGCAACAGGGTCAGCAGCTTGAGCCAAAAGTCGTTGCACCCATGGCGTATCTGCTGTTCCAGGATTTACGCAGTTGACGCGAATACCTTCAGCGACATGGTCATTGGCCATCGCCATAGTCAGAGATAGAACCGCTCCCTTGCTAGCGCTATATAGCGCACGCTTTGGAATTCCTGCTGTGGCGGCAACTGAACAGACATTTACAATGGAAGCAGATTTACTTTTACGAAGTAGCGGCAAGGCAGCGCGCACAGTCCTGACAATTCCTACAACATTTACATTCATCACCTTGTGCCATTCATCCGATGAATTAGCTTCCACGGTTCCGACTGCGCTGATGGCTGCGCTATTTATTAAGATATCAAGGGAGGAGATATTGGCAAAGGCAGCTGTCACAGAAGCATCATCGCCGACATCGCATTGCAGCCAGGTGCCAACTCCGGCAAGGCCACCTTCTGATAGATCAAGGCCGTAAACCTTGGCGCCACCATCACTCAAAATCTTTGCTGTAGCTAGTCCAATTCCTGAACCAGCGCCAGTGACTACTGCTACTAAACCATTAAATTCTGTACTCATGCGTTTACCCATTCTTTTCCGGTAGGGAAGGTGAAATCTGCAATTGATTGTGCATACATCTCGCCACCAGTACCTGGTTTGGTTGGTGGCATGTAATGTGCATTTTGGATATCTGTTGGAACAACAAAGTGCTCATGTAAGTGGTCTACAAATTCCACCACTCGCTCAGAGTGGTGACCACTTACTGCAACAGCATCAAACATCGCCAAGTGTTGCACCAGTTCACAGAGGCCGACACCGCCAGCATGAGGACAGACTGGAACACCAAATTTGGCGGCCATTAAAATATTTGCGATATTTTCATTCACGCCAGCAACACGAGTAGCATCAATTTGCATAAAGGAGAAAGCCTTTGCCTGCAACATCTGCTTGAAGAGAATGCGATTCATGCCATGTTCGCCAGTTGCAACCCGTACTGGCGCAATCGCCTTAGCTATTGCGGCATGTCCTAGAACATCGTCAGGATTAGTTGGCTCTTCCACCCAGTGCAGATTGACATCACCGATTCCCTTAATCCATTCAATTGCTTGATTGACATCCCATACCTGATTAGCATCGATTGAAATTCGAATATCTGGCCCAACGGCCTCGCGAGCCAGACGCAGACGGCGCTTATCATCTTCTAAAGAGCCACCACACTTTAATTTAATCAAGGTGTAGCCGTCCGCGACAGCTTCTTTCGCTAAACGGACCATCTTCTCATCGCTGTATCCCAACCACCCTGGAGTGGTTGTGTATGCGGGTAAACCTTCGGCAATTAGTTTTGCTTCATTTGCAGCGCGTTGCGGCACAACTTTGCGAAGAAGTTCAAGCGCTTCAGCAGGAGTTAACGCATCGGTGATATATCTAAAGTCAACGAGCTCAACAATCTCTTCAGGTGAAAGATCAGAGAGAAATTTCCAGAGTGGTTTCTTGGCATGCTTGGTGACTAAATCCCAAGCGGCATTTACAACAGCTCCTGCCGCCATCTGCGTAACGCCTTTTTCTGGACCTAACCAGCGAATCTGTGAGTCTCGCACCAAGCTGCGCGCAAAATCTCCCATGCTGGTCGCCAGGTCTGCTACATCGCGACCAACTGCATATGGAGCCAACTGCGCAATGGTGTCGCATTGCAAATCATTACCTCGTCCACATGTGAAGACAAAACCATGACCTTGTAAATTTGGGTCATCTGTTTCAAGAATTAAAAGAGCAGCTGAGTAGTCGGGTTCTTTATTCATGGCATCAGAGCCATCTAACCCACGTGAAGTTGGAAATCGAACATCTACAGTTTTAAAGCCAGTAACTTTTGGCATGCCATCCCTTTGCCTAAAAAAATCGACTCTTCGCTTGAATAGAAAAAGCATATATGATGAATTTAATGAAATTTTCTATCCTAAAGACCGCCCATTCTGGCCACCAATTCGTAGTTACTGTAGATGGCCAACATCGCACTATCGCTACAGTGCCAACGCTTACTGAGGCGATGCAGTTGCGCTTATCTGAGTTAAAGGCGATTGCAGATACTGCCAGCGTTGAGGTAAGCGGTGAATTAGTTGCTCCCATCTCACCTGAGATAGAACTTTGGGGAGCTGGCGTTACCTACCTACGTTCTCGAGATGCGCGTAAGGAAGAAAGTGGCGTGCCTGATGTCTATCAACGCGTCTATGAGGCAGATCGTCCTGAGCTCTTCTTCAAGTCAACCTTTATTCGTGCGCGTGGCACGGGTGCGCCAATTGGTATTCGCTATGACAGCGAGGCATCCGTTCCTGAACCTGAGGTCGCCATCTATATAAATAAGTATCGCGAGATAATTGGGTATGCCATCTGCAACGATGTCACAGCTCGCACCATCGAAGGCGAGAATCCGCTCTACCTCTCCCAGGCCAAGATTTATATCGGCTCTACCTCACTTGGACCAGATATCACTCCATCATGGCTCGCTCCAGCGGCTGATCAGATGGCGATTAAAGCCAAAATTGTGCGCGGGGCCGAAACAACTTGGCAGGCAGAAACCTCACTTGGAAAGCTCAATCGCACCCTGCAAGATCTCGTGAATTACCTCTTTCGCTGCCAAGATTTTCCACATGGAGTCATCTTGTCGACTGGTACAGGCATCGTTCCTCCAATGGATATCTCTCTACAGGCTGGCGATATCGTAGAAATTGCTGTCACTGGAATTGGAACTCTCTCTAATTTCGTTGAAGTAATTCCAGAAAGAGGTGCATAAGTGGATACGCTAAAAGTTTGGACTCAATGGTCTGATTTGAAGGCCCCAAATGGCATAACCATGCTTCATCCAGAGAACTTTCCGCTAGATACCTCTGATTTAGCCCAGATAGATATGTATGTACCTCTCTATATGGGAGGAGCTAAGGCGCTCTCCTATGTCCCAAAAATGACCAACTTAAAATTTTTACAGATGCCCAATGCCGGTTTTGATGATGCCATTGCCTATCTGCGACCAGGCCTGACGATCTGCAACGCCCGTGGAGTACATGATGCTTCAACTGCTGAATTAGCGGTCGGTCTAGCAATCGCCTCTCGTCGCGGCTTTCCGGAATTAATGCGCGATCAATTGGCCAGCATCTGGAACCATCGCCGCTTTCCAGCTCTCTCCGATAGCAAAGTTGGCATCATTGGCTTTGGCTCAATTGGTAAGGAGATAGCTAGAAAGCTATCTGGCTTTGATGTTGAAATTACCGCGTTCACCCAATCAGGTAGGGATGGCAGCACGCCAATCAGTGAGTTAGATGCCTACCTGCCAAAACTCGATATCGTGATTTTGATTCTGCCGCTGACTGATTCATCGCGACACATGTTTAACGCAGCACGCTTGGCCAAGATGAAAGATGGTGCGTTAATTATCAACGTGGCGCGCGGTCCAATAATTGACACCAGCGCCCTATTAACTGAACTAAGCACCGGTCGCCTCTTTGCGGCCCTGGATGTCACAGATCCTGAACCTCTTCCAACTGAGCATCCACTTTGGCAGGCACCAAATCTCTTATTGGTGCCTCACGTTGGAGGCAACTCCGCCGCTTTTGAACCCCGTGGGCGCGCGCTCGTTGAATCTCAACTTGCCTTACTCGCAGAAAATAAAACACTTTCCAATATTGTCGCGCAAGGCTAGTAAGGGATAAGTTTTCGCCATGAAAATTGATTCCCACCACCATCTCTGGGATTTATCCATCAGACCACAAACCTGGATGGTTGGCGACAATATGGGTCCAGTTCGTCGCGACTTTGATACCAACGATTTACGTGAAGCTATCCGTGGCACTGGTATTGAAAAGAGCGTTCTAGTACATGCCACAATGACCAATGCTGAAACCTACGAGCTACTTGAAATCGCGCAATCGGATGAGACTGTCATCGGAGTTGTTGGTTGGGTAGATATCGATTCAAAGGATGCAATCGCCGAGGTCGAAAAATATTTGCAGGCACCTGGGAGTAGCTACCTCAAAGGC
Organism: uncultured Candidatus Planktophila sp.; assembly: GCA_964463845.1. Taxonomy (GTDB): domain Bacteria; phylum Actinomycetota; class Actinomycetes; order Nanopelagicales; family Nanopelagicaceae; genus Planktophila. Next base: position 21,025 of record CAYXDT010000005.1, read on the forward strand.
ATTCGTGACGTTGCCCAAGATTTACCTGATGCTAATTACTTAGCGCGCACTCAAGCAAAAGCCACGGTAAAGGAGTTAGGCAAACTTGGTCTGGTGTATGACATCCTCACCAAGACACCCGAACTTGCCGCAGCCATTGAATTAGTTCGCGCTTGCCCAGATGTGCATTTTGTTCTGGACCATATCTCAAAGCCGTATATCGCAAAGCAAGAGTTTGAACCTTGGAAATCTTTAATCACCGAATTGGCTCAATTTCCTAATGTGGTCTGCAAAGTTTCCGGTATGGTTACAGAAGCTAATTGGAATTCATGGCAGGTTGGCGATTATCGCCCTTATGTAGACCACATAATCGAACGCTTCACCCCCGAACGGCTTATGTTTGGCTCAGATTGGCCGGTAGCTCTATTGGCGGCTGAGAAGTACGCCTCAGTAGTGGATTTAGCGACCGCGCTCACCTCCGGGTTCTCAACTAGTGAGAATGAGGGCTTTTGGCGCAAAAATGTCCTGCGCAGTTACAACATAACGACTCCGTAACAATCATTGGATTCACCCATACTCACCTTGTCTAGCACCTGCCCTGCCCTTAGGCTTCCTACACAGCAATTCCGCTGCTTTTGAAGGGAAACACATGAAGAAAGGTCTATTTTCAGTAGCTGCAGTTGCAGCTCTTGGACTAGCTCTGGGCACTGCGGCACCAATTCACGCAAATGACCCAGTAAAGATCCACCTAATTTCAAAGGGTGAAACACACCAGTTCTGGCAGGCAGTAAAGAAGGGTGCTGAAGATCAGGCTAAGAAGATGAACGCAACAGTAGTCTTCCAGGGCCCAGCAGCAGAGACAATGATCGATAAGCAACTGGAAATGCTTGATGCAGCAATTGCAACAAAGCCAGATGCAATCGGTTACGCAGCTCTAGGAACAACACAATCTGTTCCAAAGCTTAAGGCTGCAAACGATGCAGGTATCCCTGTATACATGTTCGATACAGCAGCAAGCTGCCCAGGCAAGCTTGGCGTTGACTCAGATTGCGCACTTGGCGTTGCTTACACAAACAGCACAGCTGCTGGTGCACTAGCTGCTGACACAATGGCTAAGTTGCTCAAGAACAGAGGAAAGGTTTTGGTTGTTGGTCACTCACAGACAAACCAGACCGGAATCGATCGTGCAAAGGGCTTCGTAGATCGCATGAAGTCAAAGTACCCACGAATCAAGCTTCTTAAGACTCAGTACGCTGAGGGTGGAGATGCTCTAAAGGCTCAGGAAATCGTAAGCGCAGCAATCGTTGCGAATAAGGATCTCAAGGGTATCTACGGAACCAACGAAGGCGTTTCAATCGGAGCTGGCCAGGCATTTAAGGCAGCAAAGGTAAAGAAGGGCGCAATCAAGATGATTGGTTTCGACTCAGGAAAGCAGCAGATTGCAAACATCAAGTCTGGTCTTCAGACTGGTGCAATCACACAGAGCCCAATGGGTATCGGTGCAAAGACTGTTGAAGCGCTCGTTAACTACGTACGCGACAAGAAGGTCCCAAGCACACTTATCGACACAGGGTTCTACTACTACGATGCTAAGAACATCACAGACCCTAAGATCGCTGGAAACCTCTACGAATAAGTCGTCTAACGACTGATTTGTAAAAAGTGAAGCATGATGGCCGGGAGCAATCTCGGCCATCATGCTTTATTATTCGAATAGTTCATTGTCAGTACTTTTAAATCTCTGGGGGAAAAATGGCGGCAAAGCAACTCTTATCACTATCTGGTGTGAGCAAAGAGTTTCCTGGAGTTAAGGCTCTCGATAACGTTAGCTTTGATCTTAATGAAGGTGAAGTACATGCCATCGTCGGCGAAAATGGAGCCGGCAAATCAACTTTGATGAAAATTCTTTCTGGAATATATAAGAAAGATGCCGGCGAGATTACCTATCGTGGCCAATCGGTAAATATACCTAGCCCCTTTGAAGCTCAGCGCCTAGGTATCAGCATCATCCACCAAGAGCTCAACTTGATGCCGCACTTAACAGTTGCGCAGAATATCTTTATCGGACGTGAAAATCGCCGTCCAGGTCGCCTTCTGCTAGATAACCCAAAGTTAAATGAGGAAGCTAAGAAACTTCTAGCTGATTTAGAACTTAACCTTGACCCTAAAGCGATTATCGGCGAACTTACTATTGCAAAGCAACAGATGGTGGAAATTGCCAAGGCGGTCTCTTATCGTGGTTCGGTAATCATCATGGATGAACCAACCTCCTCCCTCACGCCAGCTGAGACCGACTCGCTATTTAAGATTATTGAAACTTTGAAATCATCAGGTAAAGGCGTTGTCTATATCTCTCACCGCCTTGAAGAGCTAGCAAAAATTACCGATCGCATCACCGTCTTGCGCGATGGCCAATATGTACAGACTCTCAAAACCACTGAGACATCTATCCCTGAAGTCATTTCCCTAATGGTGGGTCGTAAAGTTGAGCAGGATCAACGTCCAGAGAATCGCATCAAGAGTGATGAGATTGTCATGAAGGTAGAAGGTATATCTGATCGCAATCTACTACGCGATGTCTCCTTTGATCTACATAAGGGTGAAATTTTGGGCTTTGCCGGTCTCATGGGGGCAGGTCGTACCGAACTCGCACGGGCAATTATTGGCGCCAATCCAAAGACCGCTGGCCGCATCTTCCTGCACGGTAAAGAGGTAAAGATTAAGCAGCCATCGGATGCAGTTGCCGCTGGAATCGGCTATCTCTCAGAGGACCGTAAGAGATATGGACTCTTGCTCATTCAAAACCTAACCTTCAATGTGATTCTCTCCTCAATGCCCCGCTTCTCAAAGTTTGGCTGGCTCAGAACCCGTCCAGCAAGCGGCATAACCCGTGATGTCATCAAGCAGCTGCGAGTTCGCACTCCATCTGAAAATCAATTTGTAAAGAATCTCTCCGGCGGAAACCAGCAGAAGGTCGTTATTGGTAAATGGCTCACCCGAAATTGCGAGATCTTGATCTTCGACGAACCAACTCGCGGAATCGATGTCGGTGCCAAGGATGAGATCTACCGCCTTCTTACCAAGCTCTCCGAAGAGGGTAAGTCAATCATCATGATCTCCTCCGAACTTCCTGAGGTTCTACGTATGTCAGATCGCGTAGCGGTCATGTGCGCAGGGCGTCTAACGGGAATTATTGAGAATAAAGATGCCAATCAAGAGGTCATCATCGAATATGCCACAAAGTTTAGCGACGACTCAGTAGTAGCTCACTAAGAAGAAGAAAAGAGAAGAGAAATGTCAGCAGATGTAAAAGCAGCAGCTCAGGCTGAAGGTGGCAACAAGATCGCAGCCTTCGTTCGTCGTGAGATTGGTCGAGTCGCAGCGCTAGCTAGCCTCATCGTCATCTTCACCTTCTTCGCCATCATGCGACCGGTCTTTGCCTCATGGGCAAATGTCTCTGGTGGAATCTTGATGTCAACTACTGTTATTGGCCTCTTAGCTATCGGAGTTACCTTCGTCATCATCACTGGTGGCATCGACCTCTCGGTTGGAACCTCTATGGCGCTAACCGGTGTCATCGTTGGTAAGACTGTTATGGCATACGATCTAAATGTCTGGGCTGGAATTCTGCTCGGAATGGTTGTTGGCGCCGCCCTGGGCTCCATTAATGGAATTCTTGTAACTGTACTTCGGCTTCCCCCCTTTATCGCCACCCTTGCAACTATGAAGGGGGCGCAAGGGCTAGCCTTGATCGTCTCTGATTTAAAGCCAATCCTCTTCGCAACAGATGTAAAGGGTTGGGATGAAATCGCACAGGGAAATATCATCCCTAACTTCCCTAACGGTGTTCTCATTCTCTTTGTTGCAGCAGTTGTCGGTTCAATCATTCTTAATAAGACAGTTCTAGGCCGCTATAACTTTGCCATCGGCTCAAACCTTGAGGCGACAAAGCTCTCTGGTGTAAAAGTTAACCGTTGGTTAGTTGCTATCTACGCTCTCTGTGGTGTCTACGTCGGCCTAGCTGCTGTCGTTCTTACCTCACGCCTGGGTTCTGCTCAGCCAGATCTAGGTCTGGGCTATGAGCTTGAAGCTATCGCGGCTGTAATCATCGGTGGAACTTCACTCTTTGGCGGTAAGGGAACTATCGGCGGAACCATTATTGGTGCACTGATCATGTCCGTTCTAATCAACGGGCTACGTATCCTCGAACTTCAGCAAGAGTGGCAGTACGTTGTAGTCGGCGCAGTTATTCTCTTTGCTGTCTATAGCGATAACCTACGTCGCCGTCGCGCTGGTGATACCACCGTCTGATCTAACTTTTAGATCAGAGTCGTCCCGCTTGATGTACTCGCTTTAGGAACTCTTGCGTCTTAGCGTTCTGTGGATTGTGCAGCACCTCTTGCGCACTTCCTCGTTCGACTATTGCACCTGACTCTAGGAAGCAGACCTCATCTGCTACTTGGGTCGCAAAGCCCATCTCGTGCGTTGCGAGCACCATCGTCATGCCATCACCCTTTAACTCACGCACAGCGCTCAGTACCTCATTAACGAGTACTGGGTCGAGCGCAGAAGTTACCTCATCCAAAAGCAGCAGGCGTGGGCTGACAGCGAGAGAGCGAATAATGGCCACTCTCTGTTGCTGTCCCCCACTTAAGCGATCAGGATATTGATCTGCTTTATCTGCCAGATCAAAGCGACGCAGCAGGTGCATCGCATGGGCGTTGGCCTCTTCACGGCTCTTGCCGTGGACTTTAATCGGCGAGAGAGTGATATTTTCCAAGACTGTTTTGTGAGGAAATAAGTTAAAAGATTGAAAGACCATCCCCAACTTACGCCGTACCTCATCAACATTAATCTTTGGGTCAGAAATCTCCAGGCCATCTAAGAAAATCTGCCCATCATCGATAGTCTCAAGTAGATTAATACAGCGTAGCAAGGTTGATTTACCAGAGCCAGATGCGCCGATTAAGACAGTGGCGGTATGTTCTGGAACCGTGAGAGAGAGGTTATCGATTACTAAATCATCCCCAAAAGACTTTCGAATTGAGCTTAGCTCCAATACATTTCCCATTAGATAGCACCCTCTGAGTTCTGAGCGCTGGTGCGCTTACGAATTGCTCGATCGGTATAGCGCGTCATAGGGATTGTTATAAGCAAAAATAGAATTGCTGCCACCACATATGGTGTGTAATTAAAGGTACGGCTGGCATTTATCTGCGCCGCCCGTACCGCATCTGTAACGCCCAAAATCGAGACCAGACCAGTATCTTTCAATAAAGAGACAAAGTCATTTAGTAGCGGTGGTACCACTCGACGAATAGCTTGTGGCAAGACGACAAAGCGCATTGTCTGTCCAGAAGTTAACCCTAACGAACGAGCAGCCGCTCTCTGGCTGGGATGGATGGATAAAATTCCACTGCGGATAACCTCTGCCACATATGCTGAATAAGTTAAGACCACAGCAACAGTTCCCAGAAAAATAACGTTACTTGAAACTCCAGATAGACCAAGTGCTGGAACGCCAAAGCCAACCAAGAGAATAATCAAAATCAGAGGTGCTCCACGGAAGATATCTACATAGGCGGTAGCTAGAAAGCGGAAAGGTGTGAGAGTTGGTGACTTAGTTGTCCGCAGTAGCGCAAGGCCTAGCGCAATAACGCCAATCGCAGCTCCACCAATAAAGGTCAATTGCAGATTGATCCAGAGCCCTTTTGCGACCAAGGGCAGAATCTCTTGGCCGTATTCGATATCAAAGAATGTACTTTTAACACTCTCCCAGCCCGGACTAGTAACCAGAATTAGCGCCAGTGTGCCAAGAACGAGAATGGATGAGAGCGCCGCAATAATAATTTGCTTGCGGTTAATTGCGCGCCGCGTCTTACGGCGTTCTATCTCACGTGAGCTTGGCGACCACGCAGAGCTCTTCTTCTCTGACATGGCCGCCAAACTACCGCTTTTACTTCTTTATTTCTTACTTATTGCTGCAAGACAGGCGCACCAGCACCTGATGCCAGCCATCTATCGGTAATGGCTGCAAGTTGTCCATCCGCAGTGATTGCATCAACTGCATCAGATACACACTTAGTTAGTGGGCTTCCCTTAGAGAGAAGGAGTCCAAATTCATCACCTGAACCTGTTGATGGCAATTGACCAACGATTAAGCCATTTGGAACTTCAACACCTGAAAGGTAGAAGGCAGTAGGAAGATCTACAACGAGACCGTCAATCTGCTTATTCTTAAGTGCTGAAACACCTGCGGCGTTATCGTTAAATACCTGCGGTGTAATGCCAACTTGATTCTCAATAGCATCAAGTGAAGTTGTGCCCACTGCCGCTCCAAGCTTGGCAGCCTTTAGATCTGCAATTGAGGCAGCTCCCTCAATCTTGCTTCCCTTAAAGGAGACAATTGCCTGTGGCGCTGTGTAGTAAGGAGATGAGAAATCAACAGCAGTCTTGCGTTCTTCTGTAATTGAGAATTGCTGCAAGTTGAAGTCAAAGTTCTTCTCCCCTGGTGTTACAGCTGAGTCAAATGTTGTACGAACCCATGTGACATCTGCGGCATCAAAGCCAAGTTGTGCGGCAACTGCATATGCAACTGCGCCTTCAAAACCTTCTCCACTCTCAGGGTTGTCGTCGATAACCCATGGGTAGTAGGCAGGTTCACCTGTTGCGATTGTTAACTTGCCATCTGTAACGGTTGCAAGATCAGCTCTCTCGCAAGATGCTGAGGCTGAGCTATCTGAATCAGATGAAGAACATCCGGTCAGAGTTAGCGCTGCAGCTGCAGTGATAGCTGCAATAAATAGAAACTTCTTATTCATGGTGGCTCCTCTAAAATGGAAGGTAAATACTGGCAAAGGTTATTGAGTCATCTGGCTTATGTCGACCTGCAAACCAAATGCAGAAGCAGATCGGAGACTATGGTGGCGGGTGAAGGATTTGAACCTTCGAAGGCAGAGCCGGGGGATTTACAGTCCCCTCCCATTGGCCGCTCGGGCAACCCGCCAGGGTCGTACAAGTGTTGCGGCGCTTTGGTACTAGCGAGCCTCCAACGATACCTTAGGCGCTTGAACTTTGAAAATCACGAGAGAGGGCCACAATGGCTGACAGCAGTTTCGATGTAGTCTCCAAGATTGACCGTATGGAGCTAGATAACGCGATTAATCAAGCAATCCGTGAGATTGATACCCGCTTTGATTTTAAGAACACTGGCGCAAAGATTGAACTCTCCGGAGATAAGATCGCAATTGAGGCAGATACTGAAGAACGCGCGAAGGCGACTCTTGATGTAGTCAAAGATAAGATGATTAAGAGAGGCGTCTCACTTAAGCATCTAGATGCGGCCGAGCCCCAACTTTCAGGAAAGATATACAAGATTGCTTGCGCTCTTAAAGAGGGCATCTCGACTGAAAATGCGAAGAAGATTGCTAAATTCTTACGTGATGAGGGGCCAAAATCAATCAAGTCTCAGATTCAAGGCGACGAGTTACGTGTGACTAGTAAGAGTCGCGATGATCTACAAGAGGCAATTGAGCAGATAAAGAATGGCAAATTCGAATTTGCAGTTCAATTTGTAAATTTCCGCTAAGTGGCAAAGACTCGTAGTGAGTACTCGCTAGGTCTATTTTTCGGGGTTGGTTCCTACATTATCTGGGGGCTCTTTCCGCTTTACTGGCCCCTTCTTGAACCCGCAAATCCACTTGAAATTGTTTCGCATAGAGCGGTCTGGACCTTAGTTTTTTGTGCAATTATTTTAGCTATCTCGAAGCAACTCAAATCAACACTTCTAGTAATGAAGAATCGGCGCAAGATTATTGGGCTCTTCTTCTCCTCTATTTTAATCTCCATCAATTGGATTACCTACATCTGGGCGGTAAATAATGGCCATGTAGTTGAGGCAGCTCTTGGTTATTACATAAACCCGCTAATAATTATTGCCTTCGGGGTAATTTTGTTGCGCGAAAAGATGCGAAGAATGCAGTGGGTGGCAGTCGGTATCGCCGCAATTGGCGTTGTGATTTTAACGCTGGATTATGGGCGCCTTCCCTGGGTCGCTATTTCGCTGGCGCTCTCTTGGGGTACTTATGGCTTGGTTAAGAAGAAGTTAGATCTAGGAGCGCTCGAGGGGCTAGCTATCGAGACCCTGCTTTCTATGCTGCCTTACGCCTTCTATCTTCTATATCTGCATCAAGAAGGCACCGGCCAATTTGGGCAAACCCCACTTCTTACTATCTTATTGATAAGCGCTGGCGCAGTTACCGCAATTCCGCTGCTCCTATTTAATGGTTCGACTACAAGACTTCCTTACAGCACCATCGGATTGCTGCAATACATAACACCCACGATTCAATTTTCAATTGGCGTCTGGGTGCGTCATGAGACTATGACAACAGCGCGCTGGGCGGGTTTTTTCTTTATCTGGGTGGCGCTCTTTGCGCTAGGAACTGATCTAGTTAGATCAAGTCGAGCGATCGACAATCGCATCGCACAATGAAAATAGCGCACCTGTTACATCGTTTACAGGAAGTGGGCCAAGGGCGGCACGTGCATCACGGGCAATCTGTTGTAGCTGTTCGCGTGATTGCGCAAGAGCTGGGTGAACCCGTAACTCCTGCAGAACTCGTGCAATAACAACCTCATCTTTAATAGGCGCCTTTAATAACTCAACTAATTCGCGATCTTCGGCACGCTTAGAGTTCATGACATTTAAGGTAACTAACGTTGGAACCCCTTCTCGCAAATCTGTTCCAGGAGTCTTTCCTGACTGATGGGATTCACTGGCGATATCGATGATGTCATCAGCTAATTGAAAAGCAATTCCAATCTTCTCTCCAAAGATTGTTAGCGTCTCTTTAATCTCATCAGGCGCACCTGAAACCATCGCACCAAATCTGGCGCTTGCGGCAATTAGTGAGCCAGTTTTATCAGCCACCACCTGCATGTAGTGCTCGAGTGGATCTTCTCCATTTTGCGGCCCTTGGGTCTCCATGATTTGGCCAATAACCAGTCGTTCAAATGTAGAGGCCTGCAAGCGAACTGCTTCTGGACCAATATCGGCAAGGAGCGCTGACACCTTTGCAAATAGGTAATCACCAGTCAAAATCGCTACGGTATTACCCCAGCGACTATTGGCGCTCTCAACGTTACGGCGCAGGCGGGCTTCATCCATAACATCATCGTGATAGAGAGTTGCAACATGTGTTAACTCGCAGACAACTGCAGATTCGATAATTCCAAAACGGTTCTTATCTCCATAGTGCGAAGCAAGGAGGGTGAGCAGCGGGCGCAAGCGCTTGCCGCCAGCTGCCACTAAATGTCTGGAGGTCTCTTCAACTAGCGGGTAATTGCCTTGAATATGGCTAAGTAGAAGGCTCTCCACCTTCTGCATATCCTGCGTTAACTCTGCCTCTAATTCAGGCGCTAAACCCGGAATTCCAATGGCTGCCATTAGCGGATGAAGAAGGCGAGCGATTCAATCGCCTCTAATAGTGGTGCAGGGAATACTCCAAGAATTACCGTAACTAGCGCAGAGAAAGTGATTGCAATTGTGGTGAGAGCTGATGGAATTACAACGCTTGTGCCATCTTCAACAGGATCTTTAAAGAAGATTAAGACAATTACGCGGATATAGAAGAAGGCGGCAATTGCAGAGGATAAGACGCCCGCAATCAAAATAGAGGTGCTGCCAGATTCGTATGCTGCCGAGAAGATGGAGAACTTACCTATAAACCCAGAAGTTAAAGGAATTCCGGCAAAGGTTAAGAGGAAGAGCGAGAAGACCAGAGCAACCATCGGTGAACGCTTACCAAGACCACTCCAGCGATTTAGGTCGGTGACCTCTCCTGCTGAATCGCGTACCAAAGTGATAACTGCAAAGGCTCCGATGGTCGCGATGCCATATGCAAAGAGGTAGAAGATGGTGGCATCTAAACCAGCTTTACTTAACGCAATTACACCGGCTAGCAAGAATCCCGCATGAGCAATTGATGAGTAAGCCAACATGCGCTTGATATCACGCTGGGTAATTGCAACAACTGAACCGAAGACCATAGTGATGATGGCAATTACCACCATTACAGGGCGCCACTGCCATTCCGCATTTGCAAATGAGACATAGAAGATTCGCATGATTGCGCCAAAGGCCGCCACCTTCGTAGCTGCTGCCATGAAGCCGGTAATTGCAGTTGGGGCGCCTTGATAGACATCTGGTGTCCAGGCATGGAATGGAACTGCGCCTACCTTAAAGAGCAGACCAATTGAGAGGAAGGCTATTCCGAGAAGTAAGAAGACATCGTTTCCAGCACCGCCAACAACGCTGGCTTGAATTCCTGCCAAGGTAATTGTTCCAGAGTAGCCATAGAGATAGGCGATTCCAAAGAGGAAGAAGGCTGATGAGAAGGCGCCAAGTAGGAAGTATTTAAGGGCGGCCTCTTGCGACATTAAGCGGCGGCGGCGAGATAAGCCCGCCATTAAATAGAGCGGAAGTGAGAGAACTTCTAGCGCTACAAAGAGGGTAATCAGGTCGGTGGCAACCGGGAAGATCATCATTCCCGCTACTGCAAAGAGGGTAAGTGGATATACCTCTGTCACTCGTTGCTCACTTTGCAGCGATTGACGCTCCTCTGAAGAGCCCGGAACTGCCGCAGCCATTGCGGTGAAGTTCTCTTGATCAGTAATTAAGAAGATAGCCAGTAGAGAGATAATTAATATGCTCGCCTGAATCAGAACAGATGCACCATCAAAGGCAATCGATCCCATCGCCGCATCGGTAGATGACTGATTGCGAACGGTAAAGAGCGCAGCCCCAGCTGCAACAAGTGCCATAACTGAGGTAAATAACTGCGCCGTCGGACGAACTGCGTGTGAGGCGAATGCTTCAATCAGAACACCAATGAGAGCTCCGACAAGAACGATAATTATGGGTGAAAGCTGGGCATAGTTAAGGCTGGGAGTTACAAATACCATTTATCTACCTACGCTCTTCCGATGGAGTTGGATCGGTAAATCCTTGCGACTGCACAGTATGTGCTGCAATTGGATTAATAACATTTAGCAGCGGTGCCGGGTAGAAGCCCAGTGCGATGATAACTGCCATGACTGGTGCAATCGCAAACTTCTCACGCAGATTTAGATCTGGCATATTCTCATTACCTGGAGTTGTCGGTCCATGGAGCGCTTTTTGAACTGGAATCAAAATATAGAGCGCTGCCAGAACGATTCCGAAGGTAGCTAGAACTGCAGCAACTGGATAGCGCGTAAAGGTTCCAACTAGAACTAAGAACTCGCTGACGAAGCTAGATAAACCAGGAAGCGCCAGTGATGACATACCCGCGATAAAGAAGGACCAAGCCATAACCGGTGTGACCCGTTGCAAACCACCAAAGTCTGAGATTGTGGAAGATTTACGGCGGGCAATCATCCAGCCAGCAACCAAGAAGAGCGCTGCTGTCGAGAAGCCATGGTTAAACATATAAAGCGTTGCTCCGCTGTGGCTCTGTGTGGTCATCGCAAAGATTCCCATGGTTATAAAACCAAAGTGAGAGATTGAGGTATAGGCAATCAAGCGCTTAATATCTCGTGCACCAATTGCCAAGAAGGCGCCATAAAGAATTGAGATAACAGCCAAGGTAATTATTAATGGAGTAAATGTCTTGGAGGCATCTGGAAAGAGTGAGAGACAGAAGCGAATCATTCCAAAGGTACCGACCTTATCCAGCACGCCAAGTAGAAGTACCGAGGTTCCGGGTGTAGCCGATGCTGCGGCATCTGGTAGCCAGGTGTGCAATGGCCAGACCGGTGCCTTGATGGCAAAGGCGATGAAGAAGGCCAGGAAGAGTAGGTTCTGAGTCGTCGAGCTCATGTAGTTGTGCATTTCAGAGAGCCTGGTTATGTCAAAGGTTGCTCCACCATTTGCACTTGAAATAACGAATAAGGCGATGATGGCAGCCAACATTAGGAGGCCACCAAAGAGGCTATAGAGAAGGAACTTAACGGCTGCAGCGGCACGTTCTCCACTGCCATACCCACCAATTAAGAAGTAGACCGGAATCAACATCGCTTCAAAGAAGACATAGAACAAGAAGAGATCAGTTGCGGCAAAGACGCCGATCATCATCGTTTCAAGGACAAGAATCAAAATATAGAAAGTTTTTACCGACCAACGCCCACCTTCGGATTCATTCCACCCTGCCAAAATCACGATTGGAACAAGTAGAACAGAGAGCATGATGAGGACTAGTGAGATTCCATCTACACCCACTGCATAATTAATGCCAAAGGTTGGAATCCATTGCGCAACCTGAACAAATTGGAAGTCGACATTAGAGGAATCAAAGTTAAGCCACATAATAACTGCCGATGCGGCGACAAGAATTGAGACTCCAAGAGCAGCCTGCTTAATCCGAAGAATCTGTTCGCCAGGAATTATGGCAAGTAGCACAGAACCAAGTAACGGTAGAAGCATCATCGTGGTTAGAGCGTTCATTGTGTCACCACCCAAATTCCAGCTATCAAGGCGACTGCGCCAATCAGAATAAGTGCGGCATAGCTACGGGCGAAGCCATTTTGAGATTTGCGAAGTGAGGCACCTGAACTTAAAGCTGCTTGACCAACCCCACGGACAGCGCCATCAATAACTTTCTCATCACCTTTAACAAGTAAGCGGGTAAGCGCTTGTCCAGGGCGCATAAAGAGAGATTCATTAATTGAATCTTGCATTAAGTCACGACGAGCGATTTGAGTCAGGTATGAGACATTCTCTGGTGCTTCTTCTGTAACTTTGGTGAAGTGATATTTAGCTAGGGCGATGGATACGCCAATTGCTACAGCGGTTAAGGCCATCATCGATACGATAATTGGCGCAATTAAATGCTTTGTATAGCCATCTTCAATACCAAAGACTGGGTTGAGCCAATTTTTCAGGGAATCTCCCCGAGTAAAGAGGAATCCAGAGGTCACAGAGCCAATCGCCAAAATAACCATCGGGAACCACATTAAGAATGGTGATTCGTGTGGGTGAGCATCTTCTTCCCAGCGTTTCTTTCCTGTAAATGTTAGGACCATTACGCGAGTCATATAGAAGGCGGTGATTGCAGCTCCTAGGAGGGTGAGCGAACCAAGAAGTATTCCCTTTGCGCCACCTGCATCAAATGCGGTCTCAATAATTAAATCTTTAGAGTAGAAGCCAGAAAATGGTGGCACGCCCAGAATTGCCAAGTAACCAAGACCGAAGGTGACGAAGGTGATTGGCATGACTTTACGTAGCGCGCCATAGCGACGCATATTTACCTGATCATTCATGGCATGCATTACAGATCCTGCACCCAAGAACATTCCCGCTTTAAAGAATCCGTGGGTAAGCAGGTGCATGATTGCGTAGGCATATCCTGCAGGTCCTAGTCCAGCAGCAAGTGTCATGTAGCCAATTTGTGACATCGTCGATGCTGCTAGCGCTTTCTTAATGTCATCTTTAGCCATACCAATAATCGCACCGAAGAGCAGGGTAATTGCGCCAACGATTACAACTAAGAGTTGCGCAGTAGGAGCGGCATCAAAGATAAAGTTAGAGCGAACAATTAGATAGACGCCAGCGGTAACCATCGTTGCAGCGTGAATCAGGGCAGAGACTGGTGTTGGTCCCGCCATCGCATCCCCCAGCCAAGCTTGCAATGGGAATTGTGCTGATTTTCCAGCAGCGGCGATTAATAACATCACACCGATCAAAGTCAGAGTAGGTTCAGAGGCGCTATCTGCCGCCTCTTTAACTCCAGAGAATGAGACTGTGCCAAGGGAGGCAAAGGCGATCATGATGGCAAAGGAGAGACCCATATCGCCGATACGGTTCATTACAAAGGCCTTCTTAGAGGCGGTGGCATAGGCCGGTTTCTGATTCCAGAAGCCGATAAGTAGGTATGAGGCAAGGCCCACACCCTCCCAGCCAACATAAAGATTGAGGTAGGAATCTCCAAGAACCAATAGGAGCATGGAGGCGATAAAGAGGTTGAGGTAGGCGAAGAAGCGACGGCGATTTTCATCATGTGCCATATATGAGATGGAGTAGATATGAATCAAGGTACCCACGCCGGTAATGAGAAGTACAAAACAGATGGAGAGCTGATCAAGTAAGAGACCGGCATCTACATTGAAGGAGCCGACACTTATCCAGGTGAAGAGCTTCTGGGAGATGGCCCGTTCTTCTGTAGAGCGAGAGAGCATCTCCGAAAGTTGATAGAGACCAACGGCAAAGGAGCCCGCTGACATCGCAGTTGCAAAGAGGTGGCCCCACTTATCAACGCGGCGGCCAGCTAGGAGTAGAAATACCGCGCCAAAGAGTGGCAGGGCAATCAGATATACCAAAGTGTTAGCTGCGCTCATCTTTAGCGACTCAACAAACTAGCATCATCGACAGATGCTGTCCGGCGGGAGCGATAGATCGCGATGATAATTGCTAGGCCTACAACGACTTCACAGGCGGCTACCACCATTGTAAAGAAGGCGGTCACCTGGCCATCGAGGGTTCCATTAATGCGTGAGAAGGTAACTAAAGTCAGATTTGCAGCGTTGAGCATTAGTTCGATACACATAAAGACCACAATGGCGTTGCGGCGCACAATTACACCGACTGCACCAATTGTGAAGAGCAGACCCGCGACGTAGAGATAGTTGTAAGGATTCATTACTTCTCTTCCCTCACAGTCTTATCTACTTCACCAAGTTCAAATTGGCCGCTCTCCAACATATCTCCACGCGCCTTTAAAGTTGCAGAAATCGAATTTGGGGCAGGCGTGCCATCTGGAAGCAAAGCTGGAACATCTACCGCGTTATGGCGCGCATAAACACCTGGGTTAGGTAGTCCAGCAGTGCTGCCAAGGGAACCTGAACGGAATCGTGCAATCGCCTGTTCGCGTTGAGATGGGCGATGGACGCTTCTTTGGTGATGTGCCAAGACCATCGCACCAAGGGCGGCAGTAATTAAAAGTGATGAGATAACTTCAAAGGGGAAGACATAATCAGAGAAGAGCAACATCGCAATACCTTCAACGTTGCCATTGCTATTTGCTTCATCAAGTCCAACAGGTGGGCGACCCAGAGAGGCGCGGGCGATTAGCGAGACGAGCAGACCACCAAAGCCAAGGGCGGCAGTTATCGCTATTGGGCGTAGTCCCTTAATGGTCTCTGTTAATGAATCTGAGGCATCCACTCCGACCAACATAAGAATAAAGAGGAAGAGCATCATTACTGCTCCGGTATAGACAACTATCTGAACAATTCCGAGGAAGACCGCGCCTTGGGCAATATAGAAGAGCGCCAGAGTGATCATGATCCAGGCCAAGAGCAGCGCTGAGTGCACAGCCTTTTTAACCAACAACATACCTAGTGCGGCAATAACTGAGAGCGGGGCCAAGACCCAGAACATCACAGCTTCAGGAGTTTGAATCGTCAACATTATCTTTTATCACCTTGGCTTGGGTGGGCTTCCTTAACATCGCCATTGTAATAATTTGTATCAGTCATACCTGGATACATGGGATGAGGTGGGGCCAGCATTCCTTGGCGAAGCGGTGCCAATAGATCTTCTTTTTCAAAGATCAACTTTTCGCGCTTATCATCGGCAAGTTCATACTCATTTGTCATCGTTAATGCACGAGTTGGGCAGGCTTCAACACAAAGACCGCAGAAGATGCAGCGCAGATAATTAATCTGATAAACAGCACCGTGGCGCTCTCCCGGAGAGATTTGATTGCCTTCAGTGTTATTGCCACCTTCAACATAAATTGCATCAGCTGGACAGGCCCAGGCACAGAGTTCGCAACCAATGCACTTCTCTAATCCATCTGGATGGCGATTTAGTTGATGGCGTCCATGAAAACGGGGAGCAGTAGGCGCCTTTACATCTGGGTACTGGACAGTCAGATTCTTCTTAAACATAGATGAGAATGTGACCCAGAAGCCCTTGGCTTGCTTGCCTAGCGAAGCTGGACCAGGTTGTTCAACTTCGACAAAGGGCACCGAGTTGATATCGGCTTGACCAGAAATCTTCTTCTCAATGAAGTCAGACATTACTTACCTCCCGAGACGTTAATGGATTTCACTTCTGGCAGAGATGGAATTGGGAAATCTGGTGCTGCACCTTCTGGTTTAGGGGCGCGTGATTTCAACTTACTGCGATCATGTACGGAGCTAAGTGCCATAACAATAATTACAACCCCAACTGCGAATGAGACTAGAACAACGCGAGATACGCCCTCTTGCTGCAGAATGCGCAAGGTTGCCACTGTCAGGATCCAGAGAATTGAGGCGGGAATCAAAACTTTCCAACCAAATTTCATAAATTGGTCATAACGTAGACGGGGAAGCGTGCCACGTAGCCACATGAAGATAAAGAAGAAACCAATTACCTTTAAGAAGAACCAGAACAAGGTGAACCAGCCACCTAACCAACTTTCAGTAAAGCCCAGCCCAGGTGGCGCGTGGTAGCCGCCGAGGAAGAGCGTGGTAGCCAGCGCCGAAACTGCAACGATATTTACATATTCGGCTAGGAAGAAGAGGGCGAATTTCAGTGATGAGTATTCGGTATGGAAACCACCGACGAGTTCTCCTTCAGCCTCAGCTAAGTCAAAAGGTGCCCGGTTAGTTTCACCGACCATCGAGATAACAAAGATGACGAAGGATGGGAAGAGAACAACGGCATTCCAGATATTTTGATGCTGCGCATCAACAATCTCCCAAGTCGACATAGAGCCGGCGTAGATAAAGACTGCAACTAGTGAGAGCGCCATAGCGATTTCATATGAAATCACTTGAGCGCTAGCGCGCAATCCACCAAGTAGCGGATAGGTAGAACCTGAGGACCAACCAGCAAGGACGATCCCATAAACACCGATTGCTGTAACGGCCAAAATGTAGAGAACGCCGACCGGTAGATCAGTTAGCTGCAAGGCAGTCATCTGACCGAAGAGATTTACCTCGCCAGTCATCGGGATTACGGCAAAGGCCATAAAGCACATTGAGGTAGCGATAATCGGGGCGATAATGAAGATCACCTTGTCCGCCGCAGTCGGAATGATGTCCTCTTTTAGCGCCAGCTTCACGCCATCTGCAAGCGATTGCAGAAGGCCGAACTTTCCAACCCGATTGGGTCCAGTACGTAGCTGCATCTTGGCCAAGACGCGGCGTTCAGTCCAAACTGCCAAGAGCGTACTGACCACGCAGATTGCAAAGACGATTAGCGCTTTAACTCCAATTAACCAGCCTGGATCGTTAGCTATAAGTTCAATATTGGTCATGCCTTCACCACCGTAACTACTTCACCATGTGCTGCATTCAGAGCGACAAGGGGTGCAGATGCAAATGAGTTACGTGGAAGCCAAACGGCATCATCATGAATATCTTCAACTAAAGCCGGGATGGTAATCGAACCATGCGCATTGGAAACTCGTAGTTGTTCGCCAGATTTAACACCTAAAGCACTGGCGCGTTGTGGAGAGATCACCGCAACTGTTGGGCGGCGAGTTCCGGCTAAATTATCTTCGCCCATTTGCAAGGTTCCCATATCTAACAAGCGGCGCCACGAGGTAAGAAGCGCTTCGTTGCCAGATGTCTTAGTTACGGCCACTGGTGAAGCGCTGGTAAATGACGCTCTTGCGCCATCCCACTTACCGAGTTGGTTAAATTCACGAGCTGAGGCGGTAACGGTTCCAAGTGAGATTGGATTACCAAGTGCATCGGCAAGCATGGAGAGAATTCGCACATCGCTGCGATTATGTGAATCTGCAACAGCTGAATCAAAGGCGCGAGCGCGACCTTCCCAGTTTAGGAAGCTGCCACTTTTCTCAGTTATAGCAGCGACTGGAAGAATTACATCAGCTACTGCAGTTACTGAACTAGGTGCAATTTCTAGGCTGACCACGAAAGATTTCTTAAAGGCTGCAATCGCTGCAGCGCTATCTGGAAGATCAAGTGCATCAACACCACCAACTACTACAGCGCCAAGATCTCCCGATGCAAGGGCGGCGATAATTTCAGTAGTTGTGCGACCTATTTCAGCAGGCAGAGATGAGACTCCCCAAGCTGCTGCAATATCTACTCGCGCTGCAGCATCGTTTACTGGACGTCCACCTGGCAGAAGGTTTCCTAGAGCGCCTGCTTCAAGAGCCCCACGCTCACCTGCGCGACGCGGAATATAGGCAACTTTTGCGCCGCTCTTGGCTGCCAGAGCTACAACTGCTGAGAATAATCCGGCGCTTTCAGAGGCGCGTTCTCCTACCAAGATTACCGACTTTGCCGTTAGCGCGAGGTCATTGACTGCCGCAGCTTCAGCACCTGGCGCTACCTTGATGAAGTTAGCCTTTAGCTTATCCATTGCAATCGATTGCTTGGTTGCGACGGCAGTTACCTTAAGACCGCGCTTCTTAAAGTTTTTATTTAGACGTAAGAAGACGATTGGTGACTCTTCTTCTGGTTCAAAGGCAATTAAGGCAACATGATCTGCTGTATCAATATCGCGATAAGTTGTGGCAGATCCGGCAACATGTGCGGCTAGGAAGTCGCGCTCTTCATCTGAAGTAACTCGCGCGCGATAATCAATATCGTTGGTATTGAGCGCTAAGCGAGCAAACTTGGAGTATCCATATGCATCTTCTGTTGTTACACGACCACCCGTAAGGACTGCAGTGCGCTTACCCTTTATTCCAGCAGCCGCTGCAGCAAGTGCTTCCGGCCATGATGCAACTACAAGGTCGCCTTCTGAATTGCGCACCATCGGCTGAGTCAAACGATCGAGCGCTGTGACATATTTGAAGGCCCAACGACCCTTATCGCAGTTCCACTCTTCATTTACAGATGGGTCATCTCCAGCCAAGCGACGTAAAGTTTTGCCACGACGAACATCGGTACGCATATCGCAACCTGATGCACAGTGTTCGCAGGCAGATGGCGTTGAGACTAAATCAAAGGGACGGGCGCGGAAGCGATAAGAAGCTCCCGTTAAGGCGCCAACTGGGCATATCTGCACAGTATTGCCAGAAAAATATGACTTGAAAGGATCGTTTTCGTAGATACCAACTTGTTGTAAGGCGCCGCGCTCATTGAGAGTAATAAAGGCATCTGAGGCAATCTGATCGGAGAAACGTGTGCAACGAGCACAGAGCACGCAACGCTCGCGATCTAGAAGTACTTGAGATGAGATATTGATTGGCTTCTCAAAGGTGCGCTTGTAACCATCTAAGCGCGCATCAGATCGGCCATTGCTCATCGCCTGATTCTGTAATGGGCACTCTCCACCTTTATCGCAGACTGGGCAATCCAAGGGATGGTTACCAAGCAATAACTCCATAACACCTTTCTGCGCCTTATCAGCGACAGGTGAGGTGAGTTGAGTTTTCACAATCATATTTGGCTCAACTGGAATGGTGCATGAAGCCTGTGGCTTTGGAAAAGCTCTGCCATTTATTTCGATATCAACTAAGCACTGGCGACAAGCCCCAACTGGATCAAGGAGTGGGTGATCGCAGAAACGTGGAATTTGAATTCCCAATTTTTCAGCAGCGCGAATGACTAACGTTCCCTTTGGAACGCTAACCTCAAAACCATCTATTACAACGGTAATGAGCTCCACGGCAACTGCTGAATCTTGAGTTGTTGTCACTGCGCTACCGCCCCAGCGAAGATGGTTGACTTAACAGGATCAAATGGGCAGGCACCTTGGGTCAAGTGAGCGATATATTCATCGCGGAAATATTTAATTGATGAGGTGATTGGACTTGTCGCACCATCACCAAGGGCACAGAAAGAACGTCCCATAATGTTGTCGCAGAGATCCAATAACTTATCTAAATCAGCTTCTGTTCCGGTGCCGTTCTCAAGATCTCGCAGAATTTGCACCAGCCACCAAGTGCCTTCACGACATGGTGTGCACTTGCCACAGGACTCGTGCTTATAGAACTCAGTCCAGCGCAGAACAGCGCGAACAACGCAGGTTGTCTCGTCAAAGATTTGTAGTGCTTTTGTTCCCAGCATTGAACCGGCAGCTGATACGCCTTCATAATCTAGAGGGATATCTAAATGTGCATCGGTAAAGAGTGGGGTTGATGATCCACCTGGAGTCCAGAACTTTAATTTGTGCCCAGTACGAACTCCCCCAGCTAGCTCAAGAATTTCACGCAAGGTAATTCCAAGAGGTGCTTCGAATTGGCCGGGGTTATTTACATGGCCTGATAGTGAGTAAAGAGTGGCGCCCTTTGACTTCTCAGTTCCCATTGATTGGTACCACTCTGCGCCATTGGCGATGATCGCCGGAACAGATGAGATCGATTCCACATTATTTACAACAGTTGGTCGCGCATAAAGGCCTGCGATAGCGGGAAATGGTGGGCGCAGACGTGGTTGGCCACGGAAGCCTTCAAGTGAATCAAGTAGAGCGGTCTCTTCGCCACAGATGTATGCACCTGCGCCAATATGTAGTGTGACATCAATGCCATTACCTAAATGCCCTGCCTTGTATGCATCGGCAATTGCTGCATTAACGCGACGAACGACATGTGTTACCTCACCGCGAATATAGATAAAGGCGCGTTTAGCACGAATCGCGTGACAGGCGATGATGCAACCTTCAATTAAAACGTGCGGGTTGGCCATCAAAAGTGGCGTGTCTTTGCATGTACCTGGTTCTGATTCATCGGCATTAACAACTAGGTAATGATCTTTATCATCGCCTTGTGGAATAAATCCCCACTTCATTCCGGTAGGAAAACCTGCTCCACCTCGGCCACGTAGACCAGAATCTTTTACAATCTGAATTACAGCATCAGGATCCATGGCGAGTGCTTTCTTCGCAGCCTGGTATCCCCCATGTCTGGTGTATGCCTCGATGGTAAATGAATCTTTCTCATCCCAATGTGCAGATAGAACCGGAGTTAATTTAGACATTACTTGCCCTCCTTAGAAAGCTTTAATCCGAGAAGAGTTGGCGCACCAGCTTGTAACCCTTCGCGCGCCAAGCCATCATCGAGACCAGCTAAAACGGCAGATGCCTCTTTATAGGTAACTAAACGATTTGGTCCACGAGTAGGTGCTGGTGGATTTCCAGCGCGTGCACCATCTACCAAACTCTTAGCTGATTCGATTGTTTGATTATCGTAAAACTCCCAGTTAGCCATAACAACAGGTGCATAATCGCAAGCCGCGTTACATTCGATATGTTCAAGAGAGACTTTTCCATCTGCAGTGACGCCATCATTTTCTATATCTAAATGCTCTTTTAAGGCTGCAAAAATGGCATCTCCACCCATGACGGCGCATAAAGTATTTGTGCATACGCCAACGTGGTATTCGCCCACTGGCTTACGCTTGTACTGGGTGTAGAAGGTAGCGACTGCAGATACTTCAGCAGTTTCGATATCTAATAATTTAGCAATTTTCTCAATACCTTCATTGGTTACATACCCAGAAATTGATTGCACATAGTGCAGTAGTGGCATGATGGCAGAGCGGCTACGTGGATAGCGCTTGATTATTGATTGCATAACATCATCATTGAGATTACTAGGATTATTGAGGCTCATTAGCGATCTACCCCTCCCATTACTGGATCAATAGATGCGACCGCACCAATAATGTCGGCAACCATGCCACCTTCACTCATTGCCGATGTTGATTGCAGATTATTAAATGATGGTTCGCGGAAATGTACGCGGTAGGGACGTGTGCCGCCATCGGAAACGATATGTGCAGCTAACTCACCGCGCGGAGATTCGACTGCAACGTAAGCCTGACCAGCTGGAACGCGGAAGCCCTCTGTCACCAATTTGAAGTGATGGATTAGAGATTCCATTGAACTTCCCATGATTTCACGGATGTGATCAAGTGAATTTCCTAGGCCATCTGCACCTAGCGCTAATTGTGCTGGCCAAGCAATTTTCTTATCAGCCACCATAACTGGTTGACCTTCTAAGCGATCAAGTTTGTCGAGAGCTTGTTCGATGATGCGAAGTGATTGCTCAAGCTCGCCCATGCGAATCAAGAATCGGCCATAAACATCGGCAGTATCTGCAGTGATCACATCAAAGTCGTAGTTTTCATAGCCACAGTAAGGCTGCATCTTTCGTAGATCCCATGGGAGTCCAGCAGAGCGAAGAACTGGGCCGGTGATACCTAAAGTTGTACAGCCTGCTAAATCAAGGTAGCCAATACCCTCTGTGCGCTTCATCCAGATGGTATTTCCGATTAAGAGTGTGGCATTATCTTGAAAGTTTTTCCGCAAAGTCTTTACAGTCTCGCGCAATTTATTTGTCATGCCAGCGGGCAGATCCTGCGAGACACCACCTGGGCGCACGTAAGCCATATTCATGCGTAGCCCAGTGATTTCTTCGAAGGCATCTAGAACAATTTCGCGTTCACGGAAGGCGAAGAACATTGGTGCCATGGCGCCAAGTTCGAGGGCGCCAGTACCAAGGGCGACCATATGTGAAGAGATGCGATTGAGCTCCATCATCAAAACACGGATTACAGATGCGCGCTCTGGAATATCTTCAGTAATCCCAAGTAACTTCTCAACTGCTAGACAGTAGGCGGTCTCATTAAAGATAGGAGATAGATAATCCATACGAGTGACAAAGGTGACCGCTTGGGTCCAGTTGCGGTACTCAATGTTTTTCTCAATTCCGGTATGCAGATAACCAATACCAGTACGAACTTCGGTGATGGTCTCGCCTTCGAGTTCTAGAACTAACCGGAGCACGCCGTGGGTAGATGGGTGCTGTGGCCCCATATTTACAATGATGCGCTCTTCTTTTGATTCGCCAATTTCAGAGACGAGTGAATCCCAATCCCCACCAGTTACGGAGAAGACAGTGCCTTCAGTTGTTTCGCGCGAGGATGCGTAAGGATCGAAGAGCGTATTATTTGTCTTATCTGGGGTCACTGGTAGCTCCTGCGATTAGATGGCGCTGGCGTTGTGGCACCTTTGTACTCAACTGCGATCCCACCTAATGGGTAATCTTTACGTTGCGGATGTCCATCCCAATCATCAGGCATCAAGATGCGAGTTAATCCAGGGTGGCCATCGAAGATGATGCCAAACATGTCAAAGGTCTCGCGCTCATGCCAATTATTGCCAGCCCAAACTTCAACAAGAGAAGGGATATGTGGATCTACTTCAGCGGTCGCAACTTCTAAACGAATTCTCTGATTATTTGTCATCGATAGCAATGGGAAGACCGCTACCAACTCTGCGCCCTTGCGCTCTGGATAGTGGATACCAGAGACTCCCATACACATCTCAAATTTCAATTTATCGCGCAGAATAAAGGCGACCTCAAGTAAACGTGATTTCTTGATATGCAGAGTAAGTTCGCCGCGATCTACAACCACGCGGATGATGGCATCGGAAAAATCTGGATATGCACGTTCAAGATCATCGGCAACTTGATCAAAGTAGCTGCCGAAAGGGCGCTCTGTAGAGCCAAATTGCGCTGCCTGCCTGACCAGCCCACCGTAACCTGAGGTATCTCCGGTGCCGTGCGTGCCGAACATACCGCTCTGTTCTTGAGTCATTTAGGCCAGTAGACCCTTCTTATCGAAGTTGCCTAATTGATGCGTTGGTAGCGCGCTCATTGCAGCAAGTTCAACTTCCTTGATAATAGCTTCACGATTTGGGCCTAGCTTGGTATCGCTAATAAGAGCGTGTAGCTTGATAATCGCATCCATTAACTGCTCTGGACGTGGCGGACAACCTGGTAGATAGATATCAACTGGAACGATGTGATCTACGCCTTGGACAATTGCATAGTTATTAAACATGCCACCCGAAGAGGCACACGCTCCCATCGAGATAACCCACTTTGGCGCTGTCATTTGATCGTAAATCTGGCGAAGAACTGGCGCCATCTTCTGTGAAACACGACCAGCGACGATCATTAAATCTGCTTGACGAGGAGATGCGGAAAAACGTTCCATTCCAAATCGCGAAATATCATGCTTTGGCGCAGAGCCAAGTGCCATCATCTCAATTGCACAACAGGCCAGACCGAATGTTGCTGGCCAGAGCGAGCTCTTGCGCATATATCCAGCTAAACCTTCAACGGTGGAGAGCAATACTCCGCTTGGTAACTTATCTTCTAAACCCACTAGATAAATCCCTTCAATGCTTTTAGCTCCAACATGATTAATCCCATTCCAATCCACCGCGACGCCAAACATATGCAAATGCAATGAAGACGGTTCCAATAAAAATTGCCATTTCAACTAAACCAAAGATGCCCAGCTGATCAAAGGTAACTGCCCATGGATAGAGAAATACGATTTCAATATCGAAGACGATGAAGAGCATTGCGGTTAAAAAGTACTTAACCGGGAATCGTCCCCCTTCGAGCGCTTGTGGTGAAGGCTCGATTCCACACTCGTATGCTTCCAGTTTGGCGCGGTTATAGCGCGCTGGACCTGTAACTGAGGCGATTGCGACTGAAAAGACGGCAAATCCAAAGCCGATTGCGAAAATCACAAAAATCGGAATATATGGATTGGCGTTCACGAGTGAAATTCTAAGTGTTTAATATGGGCGTTCAGACCGTTATGGCTTGCGGGCCTTGTGAACTGCGACAACCCCACCTGTGAGATTCTTCCAACTCACATCTACCCAGCCAGCTGCAGTAATTTGGGCAGCGAGCGCTCCTTGGTTTGGCCAGGCCCTGATGGATTCAGCTAGGTAGATATAGGCATCAGGATTGGATGAACTCTTGCGGGCGATCGCGGGAAGGGCCTTCATAAGGTAATTGGTATAAATGGTGCGAAATGGACCGAAGGTCGGGCTGGAGAATTCGGTGACTACTAAGGAGCCGCCTGGCTTGACTACGCGATACATCTCGGCCAGAGCGCGGGCGGTATTTTGGGTATTTCGTAGGCCAAATGAGATGGTGGCGCAATCGAAGGAGCCATCGGCGAAGGGAAGGTTGAGGGCATCGGCCTTGGTAAAGGCTAAATGAGGGCGAGCTTTGCGCCCAGCTGCCAGCATCCCCTCACTGAAATCGGCTGGAATTACATCGGCGCCAGCTGCGGCCAGGGGCGCAGAGCTTGAGCCGGTACCCGCTGCCAGATCGAGAATCTTCATTCCTGGGTGCGGATTAATGATCGCTGTTGTCGCCTTGCGCCAGGCTTTGGTCCGCCCCAGACTCAGCAGGTCATTGACGAGGTCATAGCGTTTGGCCACGCCATCAAACATCGCCGCGACTTCATCAGGATTCTTATCCATATTCGCTCGCGACATGCGCTTATTCTCGCTGAGAGTAGGCTTCGGGCACAACTTAGAAATTTCAAGTCGATAGAGGGGGATTGCAATGTCAATTCATACCGGTGCGCTCCGAACTGCCATATTTCCACGCAGCAGCGCCCTTACCGAGGCCCTCTTCGTCGTCGGCGGCATTGGCTTTCTAGCGCTACTTGCCCAGATTTCACTTCCAGTTCCTGGTTCACCCGTGCCTGTCACGGGTCAGACCTTGGGAGTTCTATTAATCGGAACAACTTATGGTGCGCGCCTGGGAGTTATGACCTTTGGTGGCTATCTCTTGGCAGGAATGGCTGGAGCCCCAATCTTTGCTCATTCTGCAACCGCACCCAACCATGGCGTTGAAAGAATCTTTGGAGCAACTGGTGGCTATCTAGTTGGCATGTTGGTCGCCACATTTGTACTTGGATATCTCGCCGATCGTAAAGCTGATCAAAAGTTTAAAACTTCATTTCCCGCACTTCTTTTGGGTGACCTAATTATCTTTGCACTAGGTCTAGCTTGGTTGCAAGCCTCTCTTGAACTCTCATGGTCGGCAACGATAGCTGCTGGCTTAACACCATTTATCCTCGGCGAAGTTCTAAAGATTGCAATCACTGCAACATCACTTCCACTTATCTGGCGAAAAGTTTCGCGCACCCTTAATAAGTAACTCTTAGATACAAATGTCTCAACTGACCCCGGTAACAACTGTTCGTATTGGTGAACATCTGCCTCTCCTTGACCTCTTGCCAGATTCATCTCCAGTTTCGTGGGTACGTGGCAACGATGGTTTCGTGGGTTGGGGGGTGCATGCCTCAATCAAAGTCTCTGGCCGCGATCGCTTCGAGCAAGCTCGGACTTGGTGGCATCAGCAGCTGGAGACCTTTGCAATCGCTGATTCAGTTCACGCTAGCGGCACAGGCCCGCTGCTCTTTACCTCTTTCTCCTTTGATCGAAATGAAGAATCAATTCTCATAATTCCAAAGGTAATTGTCGGCAAGAAGGCGCAAACATCTTGGATAACTTGGATTGGCGAAAGCTCTCAGCCAACGCTTCTACAAAGTGTCGTTAAATCTTCCTCAGCCCACTTTGATTTCTCTGAAGGAACAATAAGTACCGAACAGTGGAAGGGGCGTGTGGCGCAGGCTATATCTCGCATCGAATCTCTCGCTGTAGATAAGGTCGTATTAGCTCGTGATCTAAACGCTAGAACTTCTGCTGAAATCGATCAACGCCCAATTCTGAGAAAATTAGCCGCAGAATATCCATCTACCTGGACTTTTGCAGTTGCTGGATTAATTGGTGCAACCCCTGAGCTCTTACTTCGCCTATCTCGTGGCATGGTTACATCACGAGTTCTGGCGGGAACAATTCCTAAAACTGGTGATGATGAGAAAGATCTGGCGCTAGCAGCATCCCTTGCGCGCTCCTCGAAAGATCTGGAAGAGCATGAATATGCAGTTCGCTCAGTTGCACAAGCGCTTGAACCTTATTGCTCTTCTACAAATGTGCCTGACTCACCCTACGTTCTACATTTAGCAAATGTTATGCACTTAGCTACCGATGTGACTGGTGCGCTGATTGAAGGTAAACAGAAGTTTGATGCCTTTGCCTTACTAAAGAGTCTGCATCCATCTGCAGCTGTCTGCGGAACCCCACGCAACATCGCCTTTGATATCATCGACGAAATTGAAGGAATGAACCGTGGCAGATATGCCGGACCGGTTGGCTGGATTGATGCCAGTGGTGATGGAGAACTTGGTATCGCACTTAGAAGCGGTCAGATTACAGATAATTCAATTCGCATCTTTGCTGGATGTGGAATTGTTGCTGGTTCAAATCCTGAGAAAGAGTTGGATGAGAGCAGCGCCAAGATGCTAGCCATGCGCTCTGCGCTACATGGATGATACTTTTGAGTAAATCTCTTTCAGTAAATCAGCGTTACTTTCTCGATCTGGCATAGATAGAACTGCAACAGTCAGCCCCTTAATTGGCTGGCTCAACTCACGATCTAATTCATCGAAATTTGTGATGGTCTTAGCGCTTACTCCCATAGCGCTGGCGATTGCTGCTAAATCCTTGCCATGAGGGGTACCGAAGATCTCCTCAAATCCAATAACTCCGCGCTGTGAGAGCGTTGAGAAGATTCCCCCACCATCATTATTGATAACAAATATCTTTAAGTTGATCTCTTCGTCATGGATTAAGCCGGTTAAATCATGTAAGAAGCCGAGATCTCCAAGTAGTGCGATGGTCTCCTTGCGTTGCGAGGCGATACCTAGCGCTGTTGAGATGTTTCCATCGATTCCCGCCAATCCTCGATTGGCAAAGGTTTCAACGCCGGTACGGGGCAAGGCAAATCCCTCAATATCTCGAATTGGTCTTGATGAGGAGATGAATAGGGCGCTACCTGCAGGAAGAGATGCAGCAATATGGCGGGCAACTATCGGTTCAGACCACTGTTTTACCTCGGCAAGTGACTTAATTGCGCGGGCTGCATACTTCTGCCATTTCTCGCGATACTCGACATCCCCTGGCAGAACAGAGAGCGTTGGCAATTGTGTAAATCGCTGGGCTGCTAATCGATCTGAATCTACAGTTGCCATACGCGGATCAATCACAATCTCTTTCCGAGCCAACTTGATAAATGAGTTTATGGAGCGCGAGAGTGTGGTGCGCCCGATAATGACTACGGTATCTGGCTTTAAATCTTCAGCAATAGCTTTGGAGTTTAAGAAGATACTGGCATGCG
Organism: uncultured Candidatus Planktophila sp.; assembly: GCA_964463845.1. Classification (GTDB taxonomy): domain Bacteria; phylum Actinomycetota; class Actinomycetes; order Nanopelagicales; family Nanopelagicaceae; genus Planktophila. The sequence goes on from CAYXDT010000005.1 coordinate 49,014, forward strand.
CTATCGCATCTGGAAAAGAGAGTGGATCTTCAGTGATTATTGGCCAGCCCAACTCTTGGGCAAACATTTCAACTGCGGCAAGAGGTAGACCTCCACGATCCTGGCCAATTACTAAGATGCCACGAGTGGATTTGGTATGAAAAGTTCCGGCGCTCTTTCGTGTGAAAACTCTTGTTGGTGTCACTACAAATTGGTCGAGCCAGCTTTCGTCACTGTCACCAACTAATGGTTCTTCAAATTGAATATTGAGATGCACCGGTCCTGAGTGCAGAGAATTTAATGGAAGCTCCATCGGATATGCCGAGCCAGAGATATCGGCGGCGTATCGCACCGCCTTGCCAAAGATACGCGCCTGCTCAGTAGTTTGATTAGCGCCGGTACGACGCATTGAGGCTGGTCTATCCGCAGTCAGAATTAACAGTGGCACATTGGTATGTGAGGCCTCAAGAATCGCTGGATGGTAATTGGCGACCGCAGTCCCACTTGTGCAGACAATCGGAACTGGGCGACCCGAAGCTTTCGCGATACCAAGTGCGAAGAAAGCAGCTGTTCGCTCATCAATTCGTGTATGTAATGAAATCAAGCCACGTTTGTGGGCTTGATAGAAGGCGATAGAGAGAGGGGCGTTTCTAGAACCGGGCGAGATCACCACATCAGTAATGCCAGCTTCGACAATCTGGCGCACAATTACGCGAGCTAGCAGAGTAGATGGATTAATCACAGGAGCTCCGCTGTCTTCATAACGCGATTCTTCCACCATTCATAGCGTTCGGGCGCCACTTCATATCCATTGAAGTCAGGCTCAACTTCAGTGATTTCAATTTCACCATTAACGATAGGCAGAGTTGCGACATCGGCGCTAAGAAGTGAGCCTGTACCTAGGCCGCAATCAAAGTTCATCTCTGGAAATGATGCAGCAAGATGTAATCCGTAATTGATTCCCACAGCACTTTCTAGCGCACTTGATACAACCACTGGAAGTTTGTGGTGTTCGGCTAATTGATGTGCACGTGCAATTCCACCGAGCGGTTGAACCTTAAGCATCACAAGATCTGCGGCACCGCTGAGATCAATGGCAAAAGGATCTTTTGCTTTTCGAAGAACTTCATCTACAGCAATCTTGAGAGGAATTTGGATACTGGCCTTTAACTCACGTAGCTCTTCCAGAGTGGTACAGGGTTGCTCAACATATTCAAATGGACCAACTTCCTCATAGAAGGCGTAGAGATTGGTGAGAGCATCTTTAACGCTCCAGAGCCCGTTGACATCGATGCGAATATTGATGTCTCGACCAAGAGATCGAATCTGCGCTAAACGCACAATATCTTCGCCTAAGTTATCTCCAACCTTTACCTTAAATGTTTTGACACCTTGATATGTCTCTACGAGTGACTTAACTACGCTCTTATCATTGGTTGCAGGAATGGTTCCGTTTACTCGTACTGAATTGCGATAGAGCTTTGGGCGAGGTTTTGTTGCGGCCTCTATGGCGCACATCAGCCAAGGCACAGACTCTTGGTAGTCATATTCAAGAAATGGCGAAAATTCGCCCCACCCATATTCACCTTGAAAGAGCGCTACTTCACGAACGTTGATGCCACGAAAGTTTGTCTTAGTAGGCAGCGCAACCACGCGCATACTTTCGAGCAGAGAGAGATCCATGTAATTAGGGGCGTCGCGGAAACTTTCCGAAATCCGGCTTGCGCTTTTCCTTGTAAGCATCGCGACCTTCTTGGCCTTCTTCGCTTAAGTAGAAGAGAAGAGTGGCATCTCCGGCAAGCTGTTGCACGCCAGCTAACCCATCATCTGCTGCATTCATAGAAGCTTTTAGTAGACGCAGCGCTAATGGAGAGTTTTGTAACATCTCACGACACCACGAGACCGTCTCCGCCTCTAACTCCTTAAGTGGAACGACTGTATTCACAAGCCCCATTGCAAGGGCTTCTTGCGCATCGTATTGGCGGGTCATAAACCAAATTTCGCGCGCCTTTTTCTGGCCCACATTGGCCGCTAATAATCCAGAGCCGTAACCGCCATCAAATGAGCCAACCATCGGACCAGTCTGACCAAACTTTGCATTATCGGCAGCGATTGAGAGATCGCAGACAACGTGCAAGACATGTCCTCCACCAATCGCCCATCCCGCAATCATGGCAACTACGGGTTTTGGCGTTCTGCGAATTTGTACTTGTAAATCTAAAACATTTAATCGGCCGACACCTTGCTGCGAAAGTGGGTCATCGCCTAAGTAGCCATCATCACCACGCACACTTATATCTCCACCGGAACAGAAAGCCTCATCGCCTGCGCCAGTTAAAATAATTACTCCCACGCTGGTGTGATCGCGCGCTAAATCAAAGGCAGCTTTTAACTCGATAATAGTTTGCGGGCGAAAGGCGTTACGTACCTCCGGGCGATTGATGGTGATCTTGGCGATTCCATCGGCGATTTGATATTTGATATCAGTAAATGACTCACCACCCGGACCAGTCACCCATGCAGGGATGGTTCGGTCACCAAAATCACGCTTTATCGGCTTGCTCACATTTCCTCCATTTGGTCTACGAGCGATAGCCTACGCGGGCAATGGAGCAGAACGCACAACGAGAACTTCGCACAGTCAGCCCCGAGTGGACTGTCAGCGAATTGATGGCTCGTATCGCTAAGGCGCTGGTATCTGACGGACCTGCCTTGGCCTTTAGCCCCACAGTTCATACCCATGTTCCCTCCCGAGTAAGCCTAGTTTTAGCTACCACTGGCAGCTCAGGTCTTGTAAAAGAGGTCGGACTTTCTGCAAGCGCACTTCTAACATCTGCGCGTGCTGCAAATAATTTTTTAAACGCCGATTTTGGAAATTCTTGGTCGCTGCTACTTCCCCTCAGCCACATTGCGGGCGTTAATGTTCTAATTCGCTCTCTCGAACTCGGAACTGAACCAATTGATCTTCGTAATCGTGATGGTGAATTTCCTAAAGCTGACTTCACAGCAATTGTTCCTACCCAGTTATTCAATGCGCTTAATGGCGATGATCGATTGTTAGCTCATTTGATTGGCGCTAAAGCAGTATTGATTGGTGGAGCCCCAATATCTGAGGATTTAAAGGTACGGGCGCAAATGGCCGAAATTAATCTTGTAACTTCCTACGGCATGACGGAGACCGCAGGAGGATTTGTTTACAACGGAGTACCTCTAGCAGAATCCGAAATCAAATTGACGGATCAAAATTGTGTTGCCATAAAGGGCAGCGTTCTCGCCAGCACCTACCTTGGTGCAGAATCTTTGTGGGAGGCGCAATTTGAAGATGGTTGGTTCGTAACTCAAGATTTGGCAAAGTTTGAAGATGAAAAATTGGTAGTGATTGGCCGAAGTGATGATGTCATAATTTCTGGGGGTGAAAACATCTCACTCGATGCAATTGAGAATGCGCTGGCTGCGCGATTTACCGGCAAAACTTTTGTTGCACTTGCAAAAGAAGACGCCCGTTGGGGTGGCGCTCTTCACCTCGCAATTGTTGGTGCAGATACGCCTGCCGAATCTGAAATAGTCGATTTTCTCGCAGAGAATTTTGGAGTTAGCGCAAAACCAAAAGGGTTTCTCTATCTTTCCGAGCTACCACTCATTGGAATAGGTAAGGTAGATCGCAATAAACTAGCGCAACTAATTTCGGAGGTGCCAAATTAATATTTGGATCCTAGGTGCTCGTCCACGGACCCTAACTGCAGCTGTTGCACCTGTAGCAGTAGCGACAGTTCTGGCTGGCGGATCCTGGCGTCCACTTGAAGCGCTCCTGGCTCTAATCGTTGCACTGTCGCTGCAAATTGCCGTCAACTACTCAAATGATTACTCCGACGGAGTTCGCGGTACTGATAATAATCGCGTTGGGCCAATTCGCCTGACTGCATCTGGCCTAGCCTCTCCCAAGGCGGTAAAAACTGCTGCACTTCTTAGCTTTGTAATTGCTGCACTCGCTGGGCTAGCTTTGGCAGCGCTCTCCTCTTGGTGGATTCTTATCATCGGAGCTCTCGCAATACTCGCCGCGTGGGGTTACACCGGAGGACGTTCTCCATATGGATACAGTGGTTTTGGCGAACTTTCAGTCTTTACCTTCTTTGGAGTAGTAGCCACAGTTGGTACCTACTATGTACAGACCCTCGAGGTTTCACTCTCAGTTTTGGCAGCTTCAGTTCCGATGGGCACACTCTCTTGTGCAATTCTGGCGATAAATAATATTCGTGACCGCGAACGCGATGCACAGGTTGGGAAAAATACCCTTGCTGTTCGATTGGGTGATCTTAACTCGCGCCGCTTCTATGTCGCCCTAATTGTTTGCGCATATATCTTTGCACCTCTCACCGGTGATCCACTTGCTCTGCTGACTCTGGCAACCTTTCCACAGGCGCGCGCACTTATTCAAGAAGTTTTAGCTGGTGCATCTGGAGAGGCGCTCATCCCACTACTGGGTAGAACTGGCCAGCTACAACTACATTTCGCCTTGATTTTTGCCCTAGCCCTCTCTTTTTAACCGAAAAGCGGAGATTTCCAACAGGTAATAGAATTTACCCATGCTCAGACTTTCTGGATTTCTACTTCTTCTCTCGCTGGCACTTACTCTCTACACATTTGTGGAGTGTGCGATGCGCGATGATACGAAGATAAAGAAACTTCCAAAGTGGGGCTGGTTACTAGTAATTCTCTTTCTTAACACCATCGGGCCAATTGCTTATCTAGCTGTCGGAAGAGTTCGAACTCCTCGCAACAAGAAGCAGGGCAAGAAGTTTCTACCTCCTGATGATGACCCTGATTTCTTGCGCAGTATCTAAATTAACTCTTATAGACCAGAGTAAGTGTGCTTGCCAGTTCCCCAAACATTTACATATACATAGTTAAATAAGAAGGTCGATCCAGCAAAGATACATAGCCACGCTGCGCGTCGCCCTCTCCAACCAACCGTTACGCGGGCATGTAGATATGCCGCATATGCCACCCAAGTGATAAAGGCCCAAGTCTCCTTTGGATCCCAGCCCCAATATCTTCCCCATGCCGCCTCTGCCCAGATTGCACCTGCAATCACAGAGAAGGTCCAGAGTGGAAAGACAAAGGCGACTAAACGGTAAGAGAGTTGATCAAGTACATCTAGTGAGGGAACTCTTTGCAACCAGAGTGGTCGGCCTCCTCTACTTTCTCGGTAATCAAGGTATAAAAATCCTCCAGCAACGATATTTGCCAGCAAGAAGACGCCGCCAGAAATAATTGCAGCAATAACATGGATTACCAACCATGGAGATTGCAGCGCAGGTACAAGAGGCGCACTATCTCTGTAAAGCAAAGTTACTGCTGTCCCCAGAGTTAGAAGGACACCAAATGAGATAAACAAACCCAACCAACGTAAGTCATATTTGCGAAGAGCGGCTAGATAGGCGGCAGTAAAGGCGAGCGCCCCAGAAATTGAAAATTCATACATATTTGACCAAGGTACATAACCAGATGCCAGGCCACGAGCGACTACTCCTCCGAGGAGTAATACAAAACCTAAGCCCATCAGAGCAGTTGCAATACGGGCTGCTTTTTGAGTTCGCTTGAAATCTAGAGTTTTCACCATCAGATTTCCATCTGTTGAATCAGCGTTTGCTGGTGTCCGAACTGCAAATGCCGTTTCGAAGGCGTGAGCTAGGAAGGAGAGAGCAAAGACTCCCATCGCAGAGTAGACAAGGTTATTTGAGATGTAGGCCCACGTTGTCTGCATTACTTCTCCCCCTTTATCTTCTTAACAATCTCTGCAATTTCAATATCCAATCCAGGTGCATCATTTTTAGAAAGTCCCGCAATCTCGACCTTCTCACCAACTACGCGCACCCAAATTCTGCGTCGCTTACCGTAAAGGGAGGCGAGCAAACCAGCTATAGCAAAGATACCGCCAATGAGCGCGTACTGCTTTCCAGGATCTTCTACCATCTGCAGATTTACCCAAGGTACAACAGTCTCTAGTGTGATGGAGCCCTCTGGGTAAGAGTAAGTCTGACCGGGTGTGACCGATCCCAACCCAATACGTTCTAGATTATCGGTCTCGATTCGATAGATAGATTGTGGCACCCCGGAGTCAAGGCCCAAATCTCCCTTCCAAATTGCAAAGAGCATCTTTGGGTCAAGCAGCTCAGGAAAGATTGAAGTTGCCGCTTCTCCTGCTACACGATCTTGCGTTGGCAAGAATGTTGCGACAAAGCCAAGTTGTGGTTCTGCATCTGGAACTTTTATGGCGCCGATGGAGCGAAGATTTCCATCCTGCGGCAGAAATGGCACAGGTCCTTGTAGCGCTACATTTCCCGTTGCATCTCTAACTGTAACTACTGGGCTATATCCATTTGCTTGTAGATAGACCCGAGTATTCCCAAAGGTCAATGGCTCATTAACTTGGATAACCCTCTTGGATGTGACACCGTTTTCAACGACAGTTACAAATGCTGAGTACTCCTTGGGAGCACCCGTAATCGTGTTGTACTCTGCTTCAAATCTATCTAACTTGATTTCAAAGCCTTGCAACTTCGACTCATTTGATAACTTTCCAAAGGCCAAGGTGTCATATGAGGTTGCGACATTTATAAATCGCTCACCAACATTGATGATTGCCTCACCACGCATACCAAATAGCGAGCCAAACCCGACCCCGATTAGAATCAAAATCAAAGATAAGTGAAATAGAAGGTTTCCGGTCTCTCGAATAAAGCCCTTCTCAGCCGAGATAGATGTGCCTTCGTTACGAATTCGGAATCTATTCTTCTTAAACCACGCCTCCGCAAGAGCTAAAGCCTCATCACTTCTAGCAAAATCCTGGTGATGCTCCATTCGCTCCAAATTCTTTGGTGTTGCAGGAGGTTGGGCGCGCATCGCTTTGAAATGCTCAAAGGTGCGAGGCAAGACGCAACCGATCAGTGAGATAAAGAGAAGGAGATAAATTGCGCTAAACCACGGAGAGCCAAAGACATCAAAGAGGTAGAAGCGATCATATAGACGGGCAGTATCAGGATCGCTTATGTAGAACTCGCGAACTGCAATTGGATTGGTCAGCCGTTGCGGAATCAAAGATCCCGGAATCGCGGCGATTCCCATAAGGAGCAGAAGTATCAGCGCAGTTCGCATGCTGGTCAGCTGGCGCCATAAATACCGAGCGAGACCAATTACACCTAACTCAGGAAGTTGCGTCTGTTGGCTCATCAGATCACCGGTACAAAATCTGAGATAAGGGAGCGCATTTCAATCATCAAATCTGTCCATAAACCAGTTAACTGTAATAGTCCAATAATGATGAGCAAGACGCCACCAATCTTGGAGATGAGATTTCCTCGCTTAACCAAGACACGTCGTAGCGCTTGTGATTTATCAAATGATAATCCGGTTGCGATAAATGGCGCACCAAGCCCTATGCAATATCCCAAAGATAAAATTGCTCCACGTACGGCACTTGATTCCTGAAAAGCTAAAGCTTGCACACTGGCTAAGCCTGGGCCAATACATGGGGTCCAGCCAACTCCGAAGAGAAATCCCAGTAATGGCGCTCCAACTAACCCGCCTGTTGTAGAAATCTTTGGCTGCAAGGTGGGCATAAATGGAAGTGCCCCAATAAAGATAACGCCCATAGCAATAGTGATTAGGCCCAATACCCTGGTAATCGATTCTTCATTTGTTGCAATGCGCGCGCCAAGTTCACCAAAGAGCACTCCATAAGCGATAAAGAGTGCGCTAAATCCGGCGACAAAGAGAATTGATCCCAGAAAGACCTTGCCGCGCGATTGCGAAAATCCAGCAGCAAAAGATAGATATCCAGGTACTAATGGCAGAACACAGGGAGAGAGGAAGGAGATTAAGCCAACTAGAACAGCAATTGGAAAAGCTGTTAGCAAGAAACCATCTAAGAGGTGATTAACAATGAAATCAATCATTCGGCGCTCACATCTTCAATTAACTTCGTCAGAGAAGCAATGGTCACAGCGCCCGAAACTCGAGCCGCTACTTTGCCTTCCTTATCAATTACGAGAGTTGTGGGAATGGCATTTGCAGGCAGTGATTTACTGAAGCCAACCAGAATTGAATCATCGATAATTGTTGGGTAGGGAATCCCTCTCTTACGTTCAAAAGCTTCAGCATTAACTGGGTTATCTCGGGTAAGAATTCCGATAAATGCTACATCGGTATATTTACGAGCAAGGGCTGAAAGAATTGGTTCTTCTGCTCGACATGGAGAGCACCAAGAAGCCCAGACATTAACAACTGCTACTTGTCCCACGGTAAATTTATAGTCAACGCCCTTAAGCGTCATTCCGGATATTGCAGGAGCGCTAATTCGCGTCCCCTTTTTTATAGTTGTGACAGCTCCATTGCCGGCAATAAAGCTCTCTTCCGCTTGCGATGTCCCACTTGCTCCGCATCCAGCCAGAGCTGAAACCAGAGCCAGAGCCAGAGCAGGGAATAGTAGGTAGCCTCTGGTTTTATTAATTTGGTTATTCATTTGGCTTTATTTACTGGGTAAAAGATGCTTTGCGGGTTCAGCATAGGAGGTTCCGGCAATCATGCCATCGTCATCAAAGTGAATACTGGTGACCGATGCAAGGGTGCACTCTCGTTTGCGCGGATCATGGAGCATCCTTCTTCCTTCAATGGCGCTACGTAAAATCCAGATTGGTAGTTGATGTGAAACAACTAGCGCATCTTTACCGCCGGCAGCTTTCTTGGCGTCAAAAATTGCAGCTAACATCCTTGAGATTTGTTCTTCATATGGCTCTCCCCAAGATGGCTTCCATGGGTTGTATAGATGGCGCCAGGATGAAGGATGTTTTAAAACACCACTTCCTAGTTCAAATGATTTTCCCTCGAAGATATTGGCTGCTTCGATGAGGCGTTCATCCGTATGAATCTGTAAACCATGAGCTTTGGCAATGGGAGCGGCAGTCTCTTGCGCACGCTGTAGTGGCGAGACATGAAGCGCACCGAGATCTAGAGTCTTAGACCAATCTCCAACTACTTCTGCCATCTCTTGGCCGCGCTGTGAAAGTCTCCAACCAGGTTGACGCCCATAGAGAATCTTCTGTGGATTCTCTACCTCACCGTGACGTACAACGTGGACAGTTGGCTGCATGGCATAAGGATAAAGCGTCTATAAAGCGAGTGCTTCGCTAGGGTAGTGACATGGCACTCACCACGCATAGAGCTGCCTTCTTCGATGTCGATAACACCCTCGTGAGAGGGTCCACACTCTATTTTCTAGGTCGCGGGATGTACCAGCGAGGCTTCTTCACCAAGGCAGATATCTCAAAGTTTGTCGTGGCAAATATTCGCTTTCGTATGACTGGAATGGAGAAGAAAGAGGTAATTGAAAAATTCCAAAATGCAGCAACTGATTTTATTGGTGGGCATGCGGTCTCTGACATTAAAAAAATTGGTGAAGAAATTTATGACGAGTTTGTCTCGCCAAAGATTTGGCAGGGAACTTTTGAGATTGCAAAATCACATTTAGATAAGGGTGAGGAAGTTTGGCTGGTAACTGCAGCACCTCAAGATATGGCAGATATAATTGCACAGCGTCTCGGTTTAACTGGTGCGCTAGGTAGCAAGGCGCTAGTTGCAGATGGAATTTATACAGGGGCACTCGATGGAAAGTTACTGCATGGTGCACAGAAGGCGATCGCGATTCAAGATTTAGCAGCCACGCGAGGCTTTGATTTAAATGAGTGTTTCTCATATTCAGATAGCCACAATGACATTCCGTTGTTGCAAGCAGTGGGAAATCCTTGTGCCATAAATCCTGATGCAGTTCTGCGTATCCGAGCTCTAGCAGAGGGTTGGCCGATTCATGACTTTCGCAGAGCTCGCTTTCTCAATCGCTTACTTGGGCCCGCAGTCAGTCGCATAGCGGCAGTTGCAACTTGGTTAACCCCGCGCAAGCGCTAATTGGTCAACCCCGCGCAAGCGTTAATTCCACTACCAATTCGCACACTTACCTGACTTACGGCTATCGTTGGCAGGTTATGGAAATCCGCTCCTACGCCGATTATCTGCGCGCCCTCGATGATGGTGCGCTTATTGCCCTCTTCGCTCATCGCCCAGATTTAATAACGCCAATTCCTCCTGATATGGCAAGTCTTGCCGTGCGGGCCTCTTCTGCTCCAAGTTTGGCGCGCGCTGTAGATGGATTAAACAAGTGGCAGCTGCAAGTTTTGGAGATAGCTGCAATTCTTAATGAGCCATTCACTGAAAAGGAGTTGACCGCGCTTAGCGATAAAAGTGCTCTCTTTGTACTACCTACGCTAATTGAACGTGGCCTTTTATATTCAGATAAAGATGGATTGCGCACTCCCACAAATCTGAAGGAGGTCCTAGGTAATGAGATCGCAGGGCTAGGTCCTGCTTCTATGGCTAAGTTAAAATTGAAAAAATTGGATGAAGCGCCAGCGGCGGCAGAGAAAGTTCTATCTGCAATGGTTTGGGGTCCCCCTCGTGGAACCATTACTGACATTAAGAAACCAAGTACGGGAGTTGCTTGGTTACTAGAAGAAGGTTTCCTCATCCCCTTCAATCAACAGACCGTTGTGATGCCACGCGAGGTTGCCATTTATCTGCGCGGCAACAAGGTGCACCGCCAATTAGAAGCAGTTGCACCAGTACTTACTGGATCACTACAAAAGGCGAAAAACACTCAGTTAAGCGCTATCGCTAATGTGGCGACTCTTCTTCGATGGGTAGAAGAAGTCCTCAACTTCTGGGCGCAAGAGCCAGCTAGCGCACTTCGCTCAGGCGGTCTTGGTGTGCGTGATTTAAAAGAGTTATCACAACACTTGGGTGTAGATGAAACATGTGCAGCATTTATTGCAGAACTTGCCTACATCTCTGGGCTGGTCACAATTGAGGCTGATGACAAAATATTGCCTACCCACCAATTCGATATCTGGCTAACTCAGAAGGCGTCTCTTCGTTGGCAGTTGTTGGCATCTGCTTGGTTGATAACTTCGCGAGTAGCTGGGCTAACTGGAAAAGAAGGCGGAAAGAATTTAGCTCCCCTTGGACCTGAGTTAGATCGCATATCAGCAGTTTCAACGCGTGCCTTAATTTTAAATTTGTTAAGAGAGAACCCTGGCCTCTCACCTGACTTCTCTTCACTTATGGAGCGCGCCTCATGGCTCTCGCCCGCAAAACGTGCCGGTGGCTTGCAAAGTGATTATGTGGCATGGACCTTGCGGGAATGTGAATGGCTAGGAATTACTGGACAAGGTGCGCTCTCCATTTATGGCGAAGAGTTTCTCGCTGGTGGTGATTGTTCTGAGATTGATAACGACCTACCCAAATCCGTTGATCACATACTCATTCAGGGCGATAACACCGCAATAGCACCAGGTCCGCTCGAGCATGAAGTTGCACAAGAGTTGGCGCTAATTGCAGATGTGGAATCTCGCGGGGGCGCAACGGTATTTAGATTTTCAGAAAGTTCCATTCGCCGGGGCTTAGATCATGGCAGAACTGGCGACGAGATCACTAAATTTCTCAAGAAAACATCGAAGACGCCAATGCCCCAACCACTTGAGTATCTAATAAGTGATGTTGCTAAAAAGCATGGCAAGTTAAGGGTGGGCAACACCGCCTCATTTATCCGGTGTGAAGATCCAGCTCTAATTGCTCAAATAATTGGTGATAAGCGTCTAGATGTTCTGGCCCTACGGAGAATTGCTCCGGAAGTTCTGATCTGCTCACTTGATGCCGCAGAAGCGATGCATATCTTGAGAAGTTTTGGCTACCTGCCAGCTGGAGAAGATTCTCGCGGGTTGCTCCTTAGTGGTCCAAGAATCCAGAGGGCGCAAGGTCGAGTGCGACCTCCCAGAATCATTGGTGACTTTGAAAAACCAGATGAGGCGCAAATTGAGAGCGCGCTACGTGCCTTACGTGTTGGCGAAAAATCTAGTCGTAAGCAGAGCACGATGAGAAATATTGCAGTCGATGCGCTCGGTGCGTTGCCGCGCACAACTGCTAATGAGACTCTCGATATCTTGAGTGATTACCTACAGAATCAACCCAATAAATCGCTCTCCATCGGTTATGCCGATAACAATGGCTTGGTTTCACACCGCATCATCGATCCACTTAAATTGTCAGCTGGTTCGCTTATGGCTCGGGACCACGCAACTGGTGAGGTACAGACCTTTAGAATCGCGCGTATTACCGGAGTGGCAGCCTTATGACGAGCGAGAAGTTCACTGAATACGGCAGACTTAAGCCTATGTTGGATGCCCTAGAGAAGTTGGTTCGCTGTGAATCTCCCAGTGACGATCTAGCAGCATGCCGAGCAGTCGTTGATATTGCCAGCCAGATAGCACACGAGGTTCTCGGAACTCCAGCGCAGGTTAAGGAGATTGAGGGACGACCTATCTTCTGGTGGGGCGCACAAGAGCCAAAAGTTCTCATCTTGGCCCATCTCGATACCGTCTGGCCACATGGATCCTTCCAACCGATTTGGGAAGTTTCCGGTGATCAACTACGCGGACCAGGTACATTCGATATGAAGGCTGGTTTTATCCAAGCTCTCTTTGCTCTCAAAGATATCTCTGGATCTGTTGCCTTAGTTGCCACAACAGATGAGGAGACTGGTAGCCAATCATCCAAGGCGCTAATTAAAGATCTCTCATCGCGCGCTAAGGCGGTCCTAGTTCTGGAAGCTAGCTTGGATGGAAAGTTAAAGACCGGGCGTAAGGGAACTGCCATGTACCAAGTGAAGGTACATGGGCTGGCCGCACATGCTGGTTTAGAACCTGAAAAAGGAATTAATGCCACCACTGAAATTGCAAATGTCATTCTTACTATTGCAAAGCTCGAGGATAAGGAGCACGGGACAACTGTTGTGCCAACACTTCTGCGCTCGGGTAACACCACAAATACTGTTCCAGATTTAGCCGTTCTGGATATCGATATCCGTTCCTTTCTAATGAGTGAGTTGGAGAGAGTGGATCGCGCCATTAAATCTCTCGTCGCCGCAAATCCCAAAGCTCGCCTAGAAGTTACAGGTGGCGTAAATCGCCCTCCACTTGAGCCCAGCGCTACTAAAGAGCTCTACGAAAGAGCAGAGAAAGTCGCGGCGCAATTGGGAATGGCACCTCTTGGATGCGCCTCTGTTGGTGGTGCAAGTGATGGAAATTTTGCAGCTGCCGCAGGTGCACAGGTGCTGGATGGTTTGGGTGCAGTTGGTGGTGGAGCCCACGCACCGACCGAGTGGGTAAAGATTTCTTCGCTACAAGAACGTAGCGATTTCCTACATGCCTTTATTAAGGATCTGCTCAAATGACCGATGGTCCTCTGATTGTTCAAAGTGATAAAACTTTACTTCTCGATATTGATCATATTCTCTCGACGGAATGTCGCCGTGCGATAGCGCCATTTGCAGAGTTAGAGCGATCTCCAGAGCATATTCACACCTACCGCTTAACCAATCTCGGTTTGTGGAATGCGCGCGCAGCCGGACATGATGCAGAGTTGGTAATTGATACTTTAATCAAGTACTCCCGATACGCAGTTCCGCACTCACTTTTAGTTGATATCGCTGAGACGATGTCACGCTACGGTCGGCTGCGCCTTGAGGCTGATCCAGTTCATGGATTAATTCTTGTGACGACCGATACCGGCGTTCTTGAAGAAGTTATTCGTGCGAAAAAGATTGCACCTCTACTTGGAGTACGCATTGATAAAGAGACGATTGCAGTTCATCCCAGCCAGCGCGGACAGATTAAGCAATCACTTTTGCGGCTAGGTTGGCCGGCTGAAGACTTTGCCGGATATGTAGACGGACAGGCGCACGATATTGCCTTAAAGGAAGATGGTTGGAAGATTCGTCAATATCAAGAGCTGGCTGCTGAAGGATTCTGGCATGGTGGTTCTGGAGTTGTAGTTCTTCCTTGTGGAGCTGGAAAGACAATTGTTGGAGCTGCCGCAATGGCACATGCCAAGGCGACCACTCTTATATTGGTAACCAATACCATCGCAGCTCGTCAGTGGCGTGATGAGTTATTAAAGCGCACAACTCTCAATGAAGATGAGATTGGTGAGTATTCAGGTGCCAAGAAGGAAATTCGCCCTGTAACTATTGCAACATACCAAGTTATGACTAAGAAGAAGAATGGCGTTTATGCCCACCTTGATCTCTTCGATACTCATGACTGGGGCCTAATTATTTATGATGAGGTACATCTACTACCAGCGCCTATCTTTCGCTTCACCGCCGATATTCAATCGCGCCGGAGATTGGGACTAACTGCAACGCTAGTTCGCGAAGATGGCATGGAGGCAGAAGTATTCTCATTAATTGGACCTAAGCGATTTGATGTTCCATGGAAAGAGATTGAAGCGCAAGGTTATATCGCACCTGCGGAATGTATTGAAGTTCGTGTAAATCTCACTGAATCTGAACGGCTTTCATATGCAACAGCTGAGCCGGAAGAGCGTTACCGATACTGCGCGACAACTCGCACTAAGCGAAATGTAGTTGAGGAGCTAGTAGCTCATCATGCTGGTGAACAGGTTCTTGTAATCGGCCAATACATTGACCAACTTGATGATCTATCCGAAACTTTAGGTGTTCCACTTATTAAAGGTGACACTCCTCAGAAAGAGCGTGAACGACTCTTCGCAGCTTTCAGAAGTGGCGAAGTAACCTGTCTAGTAGTTTCCAAGGTAGCAAACTTCTCCGTAGATCTTCCTGAAGCAACAATTGCTATTCAGGTATCTGGAGCTTTCGGTTCACGGCAAGAAGAGGCGCAACGATTGGGCCGAATTCTTCGTCCTAAGGCAGATGGACGTGGTGCAAAATTCTATTCAGTTGTATCGCGGGATACTATCGATCAAGACTTTGCCCAGAATCGCCAGCGCTTTCTGGCGGAACAGGGTTACTCATATCGAATTATTGACGCCGACGATGTTTTTCAAGGGAAGCTCTAAAGCGTTCTGGATCTACTCTGTAGAAGTCGTGGTGCTCACCGTTGATATGAATAACTGGGACTTCATTGCCATAGAGTTTTTCTAACTCAGGATTGCCATCTATATAGATAATCTCAAGCGAAAAATTCAACTCGCTCTCCATATTTTCGAGTACTTTCACAGCGCTTTCACAAAGATGACAGCCATGTCGAGAGTAAACGGTGACCATGACTTCATTCTCTCACCCTGATAGCGTTACCCGCTATGAGTCGGCTTTTTCGCATAAATGGACCGCTCTTTATCGCGCTTGCACTTCTCTTATCTCTTCTTGTACCTACTAAATCTCAAGCACTTACAAAATTCCATGTCGCCCCATCGACGGTTTGGGGGCACACGCTTGCTGGAGAGAGTGATGGCTCAACTTCTACCCGTCCACCTAAAGTTGCTTATCTAGAGCAGAAATCGAAGTTTGTTGTTAATTACCGAAACTTTCCGGAATGGGCCAAGCGTGAGTTTCAAGCAGCAGTTAACATTTGGGGAGCTCACTTTGTTTCAGTGCCCACAATTGTTATCGATGCTACTTGGGCGCGCTCTCCAATCTTTGGAGTTCTCGGAAGTGCGCGGCCAGGAAATTACTACTCTGGATTTGATGGAGCTCCCGATCAAAGTCTCTGGTATCCATCCGCACTTGCCAATGCGCTAGCTGGCAAAGATCTTGAGCCCGAAAATCCAGAGATGATTATTACCATTAACTCACTTGGTAGCTGGAATACGCGTGGCGACGGTGCTCCAAGTCCAGTTGAGTTTGATTTGCAATCTGTTCTACTGCACGAAATGTCGCACGGTCTAGGATTTCTCTCAACTGATTCATATGATCAGACATTTGGATTTGGAACTATTGAGCAGCCGACTCCCTACACGGCATATGCACAACTTCCAGATGGTCGCCGGCTCTCTGATTTACCATCACCATCGATCGAACTTGGTAAAGCGCTGACATCACCGCTTTACTGGAGCGGTCCATCTGGAACCGCGGCCAATGGTGGCGAAAAAATCCTGCTCTACACTCCTGAAAAATATGAAGAAGGGTCCTCTGTCAGCCATATCGATGAGGATACATATTCAAAATTGGGCAGCAACTCTTTTATGACTCCCAACCTTGATCCAGGTGAGGTATTTCGCGCCCCCGGATCTATCTTGCTAGGAATGATGGAGGATTTACGTCGCAAACCTCCCGTTGGTCTTGCCGTTGGCTTGCCGCAGGTTGTACGAAATGCAGCTGCGCTAGTAGCTGATTCATCAATAGTTGTGACCTTTGATCCACCAGCTAACGCTCGTACTTCACAGATCACCAGTTACTCTGTGAGAAATCTCCAGACCAATCAAGTCAAGAGTGCGACTGAATCACCAATAATCTTCACTGGCTTGAAGAATGGAAGTAACTACAACTTTAGTATCGTGGCATCGAATACAAATGGCACATCCGATGCCGTTATCACTTCACCAGTTGCTCCACAGGCAGATTGGAAGCGATTTGTAATCGATCCCAACTCAGATGGTAGGCGTGTAACAAGTATCAACTTCAATCAGAAACCTCTCGTTGCCTATACAGATTCAAATAGTGGGGTCCTGCGTATTGCCACTTGGGATGGAAAGATCTGGCGCAGAACGACTGTTGATGGTGCAGGTGGCAGCGGTGCCCGTACTAAATTCAAGATAACAAGTCCTATTTCGCTCTGTGTCAATGGCAGTGGTACCAAACAGCTACTGCATATCTTCTACTCTGAAAGTGACGATAAAGATTTACGTTACGCCACCTACGATGGGAGGCGATTGACTCACGAAATCGTCGATGGCAATGGAGCTCAAGTTAACGATTACAAGGATCCCATTCGTGTTCGCACTGCCAGCGATGTCAGTGTCTCTAGCGCATGCGTGGCAACTGCCGGAGGCGTACAGGTCTTCTACCGTGATGAGAGCCAAGGAATTCTCTTAGGGGCTACAAAGTTAAAAGGTGCTCCTAATTGGAGATATGAATTAGTTGATGGTGATAGAAAAACCGATGGTCGCACCATGGGTGATGTGGGATTCCACCTAAAGGCGCTCTTTGATGGCAGGCGCACCTTTGTTGTATATGACTCAGTTCTTACAATTAATCAGAGGAAGCAACCTACTTCAGGTGAAGTCCGAGTCGCTTCTCGCACAACTCTCTCAACTGGCCCATGGAGCTATTTCAATCTAGATACCTCTGGCAGTACTAATCCCATGACAGGTTTTGATGTATCGATTGCTAAAACATTGACTGGGATTCAAGCAGCCTGGCTCATATCTTCACCTGGCACGACACCTGCTCCAAATCGCATTAGATGGAGCCCGCTCTCATCCCCTGCTGGCCAGGGAGTTGCGACAACTGAAAGCTATGGAGCTCCTGGTAAATATCTAAATACCGATGGCACCTATATAGCATTTAACTGCCAACAACGTCTCTGTGTCCTAGATAGCAAGCGAGCGATTCCAACAATTAAATTGGTAACTTCTGTTCAGAATCCCGACGGCTTTGACACCGCTTGGACAAATATTAATCGGGTGCGATATTTAGTTACCGGCGTAAGAGATCAGTTAGTGATGTTCCGTGCTCAGTAGTCTTTTATCCTGCTTTAAAGATATGAAGGCTGGCATCTCGAGCAGTTGCAATTCCAAATAAACCAATCTCTTTGGAAAAGGCTAAATTACTGGCACTGATTAAATCAGTTGCACCATTTGCCGCCAGTAACCTGCCCTTGCTATCAAAGGTTAGAACCAATAACTGGGCCGCACTTGGGCGCCAGCCAGTTATTCCTTTAATTGCACCTGTTGAACTGATGGCGGCATAACTCTTTCCACCGGATGCAACAATTTGAGAGCTACCATTTGTTGGGTAGCGAACAGTCCAAAGTGGGGCAAATGATGAATTGAATCTCGTTATTGCGCTCTCTGTACTTCTACCAACTTTGACAGATCCAGTTAGCGTTAAAGATGAGTCAGCTGCCAACCATGTACGGTCACCTTTAATGGCAGAGCTGCGTACAACAGATGCAAGAGAACCATTCCTGGCAACTCTTATGAGAATTCCATCGCGAATACCAGCCAGCCTCTTCCCGGCTAAAGTTTCAGCGCTATCTCCAAAGACGTTTACGCTGCCATCGCTGCCACGTACTACAGAGGTTAAATTGGTCTTTGCGCTTCCGATAAAAATCGCCTTGCCTATTACACCAGTGAGGGTTGAGTTAACTAGAAAAGATCTCTCTTGAATCTTTCCAACCAGCGAAATCCCAGTATTGTTTAACGATATTCCACTCACTAGTGGCGCAGCGCTTTGGATTGAAGTATAAGTTGCAAGTAACTCACCGGCGGAGGAAATCTTCCAGAGAGCTATCTGATTCATATCAGCTCTGATTGGCACGATTGTTTCCAAAATTACTCCATCGGGGTTTTCTGCAGAGGTAACAGCCGTTGCGCTATCTGAGGCTGTAGTGGCTATAGCTGCTGAGCCAGCGAGCCAGATGTTGCCAGCGTTATCGCTAGCCGCGGTTGTGGCAACTTCATCAACTCCAGAATCAATTGTCAGCTGCCAGAGGGTCGTTCCTAATACATCAAAACCGGTAACTAGTACGTTGGAGTTGTTTCCACCAGTATTGGAGAAGGTGATCAAACTATTCCCTGATACCACTAGCCCTTCCGCTCCTGGGACTGCAAATAGCTTTTCAATCTTCTTTACCGCCACGCTCTTTGGTACTGCAGATGCACTTGGCGAAAGTAAGAGCGCTGCACCCAGAATTGTTGCAACTACTAGCGCGATAGCTTTTCTCATCCTTGTGCCAACTCCCCTGCACGGCGCGCTGATGCCGCCATAGCTTCTGCCACTATCTCATCGATATTGGCGTCATTAAATACCGCAATCGCTTCAGCAGTTGCACCTTTCAGACTAGTGACGCTCTCACGTAGTTTGGTTGGTGACTCTCCTGAACTTTCCAATAAGGCCGCTGCACCAACAATTGTCTGAATAGTTAATGTACTGGCATCTTCATGTGAGAGCCCCATCTTCTCCGCCCCAGCAATCATCGCTTCCACAAAGCGAAAGAAATAGGCTGGCCCTGAACCGCTAGTTCCGGTAAGTGCATTCTGCAACTCCTCTGGGATCTCAATAGCCTTTCCAGTCGCAGCCAGGAGTTTGGTAACAAATTCCTTTTGTGGCGCAGTTACAGATTGGCTAAGTGAATATCCAGCCATGCCTTTGCCAATGATCGTTGGAGTATTTGGCATAACCCGAGCTATCGGTGTATCTGCCCGCAAGCCCGCAGCGATTCCAGCGATTGTCTTTCCGGCTAGGAGTGAAATAACCAGTGTGTGAGCTGGCAAATCTTTGGCAATCTCAGGGAGTAATTCAGTCAATCCTTGTGGCTTAATTCCCAGAATCAATACATCGGAGGTGGAGATAGCTGCTCCAAATTCTGCGATATCTATTGAGTACTTTTGAACTAGTTCAACTCCACGCTCTGGACGTCGCACAACTGCAGTGATTGAAGAGGTTGGAACTCCTGCTCTAATAAGTGCAGCTATAAAAGCTTCACCCATGGTGCCTGCACCAATGATGCCAACTTTCATCGCACCTCCATGATTAGCCATAGCGAAAGAGTACGCGTAGGCTCTGCAACTATGTCAGAGATAAAGCCAGGTTTCGCTCGTGACTGGGTTGAATTTACCGACCCAAATGATGATGAAGAAATCTTCAAATGTGATCTAACCTGGCTAACCTCCTATTGGACCTGCATCTATGGCGATGGTTGCAAAGGGGTATTTAAGGACCGTCCAAATGATGGTTGTTGCACAGAGGGTGCGATGTACTCGGATGAAGATGATGAAGCGCGGGTACGTAAAGCAGCTGAATTTCTCACCCCTGATATGTGGCAATTCTATGAGGATGCGCGCCCAAAGAAAGCTGGCGGAGAGCTAAGAATTACGGATTTGGATGAAGATAAAGAACGAAAAACTCGTACCGTGGATGATGCTTGCATCTTCCTTAACCGCAAGGGATACGAAGCTCCTGGATTCACAGGTTCATTCGGTTGCGTTCTACATCACTTAGCGCAGAAACGTCAGATGCACTTTGTTGATACCAAGCCAGATGTCTGTTGGCAGCTACCACTACGCCGCAGTTATGAGACACGTGAAGTTGGCGAGCGCGAATATTCTGTAACTGTAATCGGTGAATATGAACGTCTTGGTTGGGGCGATGGTGGAGATGACTTTGATTGGTACTGCACAAGTAATACCGATGCACATGTTGGCACACAGCCGGTCTACCTCTCCAATAAGGCGGAGCTGGAGAAGTTAATGGGGGTCGCTGCCTATGAAATTCTGGCGGGCCACTGCGATAAGCGCATGGCTGGAATCCGAGATGCACAGGCGCGCTCATTACCGCTCTTCGTTATTCAACACCCAGCATCTATCGCCGCCGGTAAATAGTCAGCGCTCTGCTCTAACCTACTGTCATGGCCAAGGCTGAGAAGGACCCATTTCGTTGCTCCGAATGTGGTTGGAGCTCTCAGAAATGGGTCGGCCGTTGCGGCGAATGCCAAGCTTGGGGATCTGTCGAAGAGATTGCCGCTCCTAAAAAGTTATCGCTAGTTCCGGGATCAGTTACAAATAAGGCGACTCCTATCGGCGAGGTAGATCTCTCGGCCGCAAGAGCACGCCCAACAGGTGTGGCAGAACTTGATCGAGTCTTAGGTGGCGGTCTAGTTCCTGGCGCTGCCATATTGCTAGCTGGTGAGCCCGGTGTTGGAAAATCAACCCTTCTCTTATCGGTTGCCGCCCAGAGCGCGGCGAAGGGAATTGCCGCGCTTTACATCTCTGGCGAAGAGTCAGCATCACAAGTGCGCTTACGCGCTGAACGGATTAAGGCAGTTGATCCCAAACTCTTTCTAGCCTCCGAAAATGATCTGGGTGCAGTCATTGCACATATCGATGCGGTAAAACCAGAGCTACTAATTATCGACTCTATCCAGACCATCGGATCTACTACAGCCGATGGTTCACCAGGAGGTGTAACTCAGGTTCGCGAAGTTGCGGGTGCGCTAATTCGTATCTGTAAAGATCGAGATATCACCTTATTACTCGTTGGACATGTCACTAAGGATGGCTCTATTGCAGGACCTCGGCTTCTTGAGCATATCGTTGATGTAGTTCTGCAATTCGAAGGCGAGCGCCACTCACGGCTACGTTTGATTCGCGCCATCAAAAATCGCTTCGGTGCAAGTGATGAAGTTGGCTGCTTTGATTTAAGTGATACCGGTATTGAAAGCGTCCTTGATCCCACTGGACTCTTTACCTCTCGCCATGCCGAACCTGTTCCTGGTACCTGCGTCACCGTAACTCTCGAGGGGCGACGTCCACTTTTAGCTGAAATTCAAGCGTTGGTAAGTGCTGGTCGCGAAAGTGATTTTGGAAATGCCCGTCGCGTGACAAGTGGGCTTGACTCAGCTCGCACATCGATGACCCTGGCAGTTCTTGAGCTACGCGCGCATATCCGTGTTGGCGGGCGCGATGTTTATGCAGCAACTGTTGGTGGAATGAAGATGTCTGAACCAGCCGCTGATTTAGCGTTAGCTCTTGCTGTGGCCTCTGCTGCTAAAGGTTTAGCACTGCCCTCTGATTTGGTAGCGATTGGCGAAGTTGGATTAGCTGGTGAGATCCGTAAAGTAAGTGGCGTTGCTCGTCGCTTAGCTGAAGCACATCGCCTTGGTTTTAAACGCGCCTTAGTTCCAGCCGGCTCTGATGTGACAATTGCTGGGATGGAGATTTTCGAGGTATCTCGTCTTGATCAAGCCTTAACTCGGGTAAAGATAAATGGCGAGTAAGAGCGCAGACCACTCTTTAGCTCTCAGTAAATTATTGGGAGAGAATGCGCGGCTAATCACCGATCCTGATATCACCGCTTCATATGCGCGAGATCAAGCACCATTTGCCCACTCTGAACCACCATTTGCACTCCTTATCGCAAATAGTGCAGATGAAATTTCAATCGCTCTTAAATATGCCAACGCTAATAAAATTCCAGTGGTTACGCGAGGTGCTGGCAGCGGTCTAGCAGGAGGCGCCAACTCCAGCGCTCTATCCCTAGTAATTTCTCTGGAGAAGATGAACCAGATAATTTCTATTGATACCGAAAATCAGATAGCACGCGTGCAGGCAGGGGTTATAAATCTAGATCTTGATACTGCAGCGAAAGAGTATGGTCTGGCATATCTGCCAGATCCAGCCAGTCGTGATTGGTCTACCTTGGGTGGCAATGCAGCTACCAATGCCGGTGGCATGTGTTGTGTGAAATATGGAGTTACCTCCGCTCATGTTAGGGCGGCACAAGTTGTTTTAGCTAGCGGTGAGATCATTGAAGTTGGCAAAGCAACGAAAAAATCTGTCACCACCTACGATCTACTTCATCTCTTCATCGGCTCTGAAGGCACTCTCGGCATAATCACCGAGCTCACCTTAAATTTAGAGATTCGTCCCAAGCCACCGGCAACGCTAATAGCAACCTTTCCCAATGTAGCTTCTGCAGCTGCAGCGGCTGCTGCGCTCTTACAATTTAAGCCATCGATGCTCGAGATAGTCGATGAGACCACCTTAAAGGCAGTTGAGGCTTGGCACCCACTGGGTTTTGAAATTGCTGGCGCTGTTTTAATTATGCAGCTAGATGAGAATTTGCATCTTTGTGAAAGCGCTCTTGAACTTTGCCGAGAATTTGAATTAATAGATGGGGTCTACTCCGAAGATCCAGCAGATACTGCCGACTTAATTCGTGTGCGAAAACTTGCCTACCCAGCGCTCGAGCGTATGGGAGCGACTCTGCTTGATGATGTGGCGCTACCAATCTCCAAGATTGCTCACTTTGTCACAGAGGTCGAGGCGCTCAGTAAATCTAGTGGGCTGGTAATCGGAATCTTTGGCCATGCCGGGGATGGAAATATGCACCCAACGATTGTGCATGACCATGGCGATGCAATCGCCGCTAAGAAAGCGGTCGAGGTCTTTACGCAGATTGTGGCGATTGCTCAATCACTTGGTGGCACAGCTAGCGGAGAACATGGAATTGGTTCCATTAAATCTAATCTGGTGGCAGCCGAAATCTCTCCAACAGTTATGAAGTTGCAGCGCGAGATTAAGGCAGTATTTGATCCACAGGCGATACTTAACCCAGGAAAGAAATTCCCGCTTTAAAGTTACTTAGCTGCTTCAGCGAGATCTTCTGGTGAGTCAGGGGTAGAAACCTTGGCAGAGCCAGCGAAGGTGAAGGTTGCATCTGCACCTTCTCCTTGGGCATCAACCAGAATAATTTCTCCCGCCTTTAGCTCACCGAAGAGGATGCGCTCTGAGAGTGAATCTTCAATCTCACGCTGAATCACACGACGCAATGGACGCGCACCTAGGAGTGGGTCATAGCCACGAGCGGCCAAGAGATCCTTGGCAGCTTGAGTTAACTCAATGCCCATATCTTTCGCCTTTAAGCGCTCATCAAGATTAGCAACCATTAGATCAACGATCTGGATAATCTGATCTTTAGTGAGCTGGTGGAAGACGATGACATCATCGATACGGTTTAAGAACTCTGGGCGGAAGTGGTTCTTAAGTTCATCTTGAACCTTGCCCTTCATGCGATCGTAATTTGTGAGGTCATCATCTGCGTTGGCAAAGCCAAGTCCGAGTGACTTTGAAATATCGCGAGTTCCGAGGTTGGTAGTCATGATGATGACGGTATTTTTAAAGTCCACGGTGCGACCTTGTGCATCAGTTAGACGACCATCTTCTAGAACCTGAAGAAGTGAGTTAAAGATATCTGGGTGAGCCTTTTCGATTTCATCGAAGAGAACTACAGAGAATGGACGGCGACGTACCTTCTCAGTTAGCTGGCCACCTTCGTCATATCCAACATATCCCGGAGGAGAACCGAAGAGGCGAGAGGCGGTATGGCGCTCTGAATATTCAGACATATCCAGTTGAATTAGCGCGCTCTCATCACCGAAGAGGAATGAGGCAAGGGTGCGTGATAGTTCAGTCTTACCAACACCAGATGGACCAGCGAAGATAAATGAGCCGCCCGGACGCTTTGGATCTTTAAGTCCAGCGCGAGTACGACGAATAGCTTGAGAGAGCGCCTTAATTGCTTGATCTTGCCCAATTACGCGGCGGTGGAGTTCATCCTCCATGCGAAGCAAGCGAGCGGTCTCTTCCTCAGTTAACTTAAAGACTGGAATTCCAGTAGATGCCGATAGAACTTGAGCGATGAGTTCTTCATCTACCTCAGTTACCTTATCGAGATCAGTTGCCTTCCAATTCTTCTCTGCCTCCTGCTTTTCTAGGATAAGAGTCTTCTCTTTATCGCGAAGAGCGGCGGCGCCTTCAAAATCTTGACCATCAATGGCAGATTCCTTGGCTTTACGCGCTTCGGAAATTTTGTCATCAAAGGCGCGCAGTTCGGCTGGCGCGGTCATACGCTTGATGCGCAGACGTGAACCAGCTTCATCAATTAAATCGATAGCTTTATCTGGCAAGAAACGATCTGAGATATAGCGATCTGCCATATTTGCAGCGGCAGCGAGCGCGCCATCTGTAATCGATACCCGGTGGTGGGTCTCGTAGCGATCACGTAAACCCTTAAGAATTTCAATGGTGTGAGCTACAGATGGCTCCTTTACCTGGATAGGTTGGAAGCGACGCTCTAGCGCAGCATCTTTTTCAATGTGCTTGCGGTACTCGTCGAGCGTTGTGGCGCCAATAGTCTGGAGTTCACCACGAGCTAACATCGGCTTAAGGATGCTAGCGGCATCGATAGCACCTTCTGCAGCGCCAGCCCCAACCAGAGTGTGAATCTCATCGATGAAGATGATGATGTCACCACGAGTTTTAATCTCTTTCAAAACTTTCTTTAGGCGCTCTTCAAAATCTCCACGGTAACGAGAGCCGGCAACGAGTGCGCCCAGATCTAGTGAGTAAAGCTGCTTATCTTTCAAAGTCTCAGGGACATCATTTTTAGCAATAGCCTGCGCTAAACCTTCAACAACGGCAGTCTTTCCAACTCCTGGTTCACCAATTAGAACTGGGTTGTTCTTGGTACGGCGAGAGAGAATCTGCATAACGCGCTCAATCTCTAAATCGCGACCGATTACTGGATCGAGCTTTCCTTCACGCGCTGCTGCTGTGAGGTTGCGACCAAATTGGTCGAGTACAAGTGAGGTAGATGGTGTGCCTTCTGCTGGTCCACCTTGAGTTACAGCTTCCTTACCCTGATAGCCAGAGAGGAGCTGAATAACTTGTTGACGAACACGATTTAAATCTGCACCTAACTTAACGAGAACTTGTGCGGCAACGCCTTCTCCTTCACGGATAAGTCCAAGAAGAATATGTTCTGTGCCGATGTAATTGTGGCCAAGCTGTAGCGCTTCACGTAGTGAGAGCTCAAGGACTTTCTTCGCACGTGGAGTAAATGGAATATGGCCGCTTGGAGCTTGTTGGCCTTGGCCGATGATCTCTTCAACCTGGGCGCGAACGCCTTCGAGTGAGATGCCAAGTGATTCCAAACCTTTGGCAGCAACGCCCTCACCTTCATGGATTAGACCTAGAAGAATGTGTTCAGTGCCGATGTAGTTGTGATTGAGCATGCGTGCCTCTTCTTGCGCCAAGACAACGACGCGTCGGGCTCTATCGGTAAAGCGCTCAAACATGGCCTGCTCCTTCTTGCTCTCTCGACTGCCTTAAGCCTATAACCCAGCACGGTAAAGGTGCGAGGCGGAAAAGCTCTTAGGGTGGTTAGAACCCCATATATGGGGCCATTATTCCCGCAACTGACTAGCGGCTGGCTTGGAGGATTTAGAGAGCTTAGAGGGTAAGGAGCATCCGGGTATTGCCAAGAGTGTTGGGCTTCACAGATTCCAGATCTAGGAACTCTGCCGTTCCGGCATCGTAGGAGCGAAGGAGTTGTTGATAAACATCTGGCTCCACTGGTGTGCCATCAATTTCGGTAAATCCATGGCGGCCAAAGAATTCTGTTTGAAAGGTGAGACAGAAAATTCTAGAGACTCCAATTTCGCGCGCTCTCTCAATAATTTTCTCAAGTAATTGGTGCCCAATTCCTTGCTTCTGAAAATTCTTCTGTACCGCAACAGTGCGCACCTCTGCTAAATCTTCCCAGAGGATATGGAGGGCCGCACATCCAACTACTTGGCCATCTATCTCGGCTACTGAAAACTCTTGTACGCTCTCAAAGAGAGTTACCGTCTCTTTCGCCAGCATCTGTCCTGGTGCGGCATACGAATCAACTAACTCGCGTATCGCCTTAACATCAGAGGTTGTCGCTGGCCTAATCAGAAGCATTATTGATCTACTTCGGGTTTCACAAGTGGAAATAAAATAGTTTCGCGAATTCCAAGCCCAGTGAGCGCCATCAAGAGGCGATCCACACCCATACCCATTCCACCCATCGGAGGAGCTCCGAACTCCATGGCGCGCAAGAAATCTTCATCGACCTGCATCGCCTCAAGATCTCCCTTTGCGCCGAGTTGTGCTTGTTCTACCAAGCGCTCTCTTTGGATTACTGGGTCAATTAGTTCTGAGTAACCGGTCGCTAATTCAAAACCATCGACATATAGATCCCACTTTTCAACGACTCCCGGAATCTCGCGGTGTGCACGAACTAGCGGAGAGGTATCAACTGGGTAACCCATAACAAAAGTTGGTTCAATTAATTTATCTTGTGCCACATGTTCAAAGATCTCTTCAGCGAGCTTGCCAGTAACCCACTTTGGATCAATCTTCATGCCGAGTTTTGTGGCATATCTCTTCAAATCATCGATTGGAGTAAGAGCGGTTACCTGCTCTCCGACTCCTTCGGAGATGGCATCGTAAAGTGAGATCTCTCGCCAGGTGCCACCTAAATCTGCCTGTCGTCCATCTTGGTGTGTAACCACATGAGAGCCGGCAACTGCCAGAGCAGTGTTTTGAATAAGTGAGCGAGTGACATCGGCAATGGTGCGCCAATCACCGTAAGCCATATAGGACTCAACCATCGCAAATTCAGGTGAGTGCGAAGAATCAGCGCCTTCATTACGGAAATTACGATTTATCTCGAAGACTCTCTCGATACCTCCGACCACACACCGCTTTAAGAATAGCTCTGGAGCGATGCGCATAAAGAGCTCCATGTCATATGCGTTGCTAAATGTTTTGAAAGGACGGGCAGCAGCGCCACCATGCATTACCTGCAGCATCGGAGTTTCGACTTCAATAAATTCTTGGCTAGTAAAAGTTTCGCGGAGTGAACGCATGACGGCTGGGCGCATCCGCGCCGCAGTACGCGCTTCGGGGCGAACAATTAAATCTACATATCGCATACGCACACGTGTCTCTTCAGACATTGGCTTATGGTCATTTGGCAGTGGACGAAGTGACTTTGCAGCAAGGGTCCAAGAAGAGGCTAAAATTGAGAGTTCGCCACGCTTTGAGGTAATAATTTCACCCGTAACCGAGACGATGTCACCTAAATCGATATCTGACTTCCAGGCATTCAACTGTTCTTGACCAACTTTATCCAAGGAGAGCATCGCCTGTAATTCGGTTCCATCGCCCTCGCGTAAAGTAGCAAAGCAGAGTTTTCCAGTATCGCGTTTAAAAATTATCCGCCCCGTGAGGCTCTCTATCTCACCGGTTGCAAAATCAATCGCTAAATCAAGATGTTTTTCGCGAATCTCCTTGAGAGATGCGGTTCTGGGTACAGAGACTGGATATGGCTCAACTCCACGCTCTAAAAGGCCAGCTCGCTTTTCACGCCGGATGCGCAGTTGCTCGGGCAGATCTTCATCAATTGCAGGCGTAGCGTCTTGAGTCATAGTGAGAAGAGTCTACCCCGTGCGCATCTTTTCTTAAGAAAGGTTCTTCTCATGAATTAGGCGCAGACCAATTAAGGTCAAATCGGGCTCATGCTTATCAATCATTTGCGAGACGCCAATTATTAGCGGTGCGAGTCCACCTGTTGCAATAACAGTTGGGGCATCGTCATAACTTTGCGCTAGCTCATCGATGATCCGCTCAACCAAGCCATCTACTTGGCCGGCAAAGCCAAAGATAGTCCCCGATTGCAGCGCTTCCACGGTGTTCTTACCGATGACATTCTTAGGGCGAATCAACTCAACTTTACGTAGTTGTGCAGCGCGCGCAGCAAGTGCATCAACTGATATTTCAATTCCGGGCGCCAGCGCACCACCGAGAAACTCTCCCTTTGGCGAGACCACATCTAGATTAGTTGACGTTCCAAAATCTACGACAATTGCTGGTCCACCAAAGAGGGTATGCGCAGCCAGAGTATTAACAATTCGATCAGCCCCAATCTCTTTTGGATTGTCGACTAATAACTGAACACCAGTCTTAGTACCTGGCTCAACAATTGTGGTTGGAATATCAGAGAAATATCCATCAATCATCGTGCGCAACTCTCGTAGGGTTGCTGGTACGGTCGAGCAGATTGAAAGTCCAGTTAGTTTATACCCACTTACCAATGCGCTGTATTGGAGCCAGAGTTCATCTGCAGTTGTTCGAGGATCTGTTTTAACCCGCCAAGACTTTACTAACTCTGTCTTATCAAAGATTCCTAAGACAGTATTGGTATTGCCCACATCTATCGTCAATAACATAACTACTCCGCTCTCAAATCTAGGCCAATATCTAAAACTGGTGCGCTATGTGTTAGAGCGCCAATCGCCAGAAAGTCAACGCCTGTTGCAGCGTAAGCGGCGGCGCTCTCTAGAGTGATTCCACCGGATGCCTCCAACTTGCTTCTGCCTGCAACTATCTCTACCGCTGCCGCACAATCTTTGGGTGACATATTGTCGAGTAGAATTTCATCTGGATTTAGCGGAAGTACTTCCTGCAACTGCTGCAAAGTATCTACCTCAACCTCAATCGGGGCATTGGGATAAAGCTTTCGCACCTTTGCAAAGGCTGCTGCAACACCTCCAGCGGCCACTATGTGATTATCTTTTATAAGTGCAGCTGCGCTAAGAGAGATTCTGTGGTTAATTCCACCACCCATGCGCACCGCATATTTCTCTAACTCGCGCATTCCAGGTGTGGTCTTACGAGTATCGCGAATTCGGCACTTGCTCTTACCTACTGCGCTCACCCAGGTATTGGTAAGGGATGCAATGCCACTTAGGTGTCCCAGAAAATTGAGAGCGGTGCGTTCTGCCAGAAGAATCGCTCGCGTATTGCCGCGCACCGTCATTAAAACCGTTCCAGCAACGACGCTATCCCCATCTGCACAGTAAGTTTTTATCTCACTTAAACCAACTTCGGCAAGCACTGCCTTAGCCATATCTAAACCAGCAATCACACCAGATTGCCGTGCGACAAAATCAGCTACCGCATTATCGCCTTCGTTTACAGTTGCAACAGAAGTTATATCTTCGCCACCCTGTAAATCTTCAGCTATCGCTCTCTTAATCAGCTCAAGATCTATCATGAATTTCCCACCTCCTGATAGCCGCTAGTCCAGTGCCCTACCTGGTCTAATTGCTGCACAATACGTTTCTTCCACAGAGCACTTGTCTCAGGAAAATCTTCCCTCCAATGGGAACCGCGCGTCTCTTGTCGAATGAGCGCCGCCCGCAGAATAGCTTGAGCTAATTGAAATAGATTTGTTGACTCCCATGCTTCTACACATGGCTGCGTACTCTTCTTATCTTCAATTCGAGTCAACTCTGCACTAGTTTTGAGAAGTGAATCAGCAGAGCGTAGAACTCCGGCGCCACGACTCATATTTATTTGAATCTCATGGCGCACTGATGGATCAAGTAAAATCGCTGGAGATGAATTCTCCACAGGTTCACTTAACTCTGGGAGGTTTTGAGCAATATTTGCTGCAATTCTTGCGCTAAAAACTAGCCCTTCGAGCAGAGAGTTGGAAGCTAGACGATTAGCGCCATGAACACCTGAACACGCTGTCTCACCGCATGCATATAAACCGCTAACGCTAGTCCTGCCATTGATATCAACCCGAACTCCTCCAGATGCGTAATGTGAAGCTGGCGCCACTGGAATTAGATCTTTCAGTGGATCAATTCCATTTGTAGCGCATGAGGCGTAAATTGTTGGAAAGCGTTCTTTAAAATTCTCTAGATGACGAACATCTAACCAAACATGTTGTGCACCAGTCTCATTCATGATTCGCATTATTGATATCGCTACAACATCGCGTGGTGCAAGTTCGGCAAGGGGATGAATATCTTGCATAAATCTTTCTCCTGCAGAATTTAAGAGATAGGCGCCTTCTCCGCGCACCGCTTCGCTGATTAGGGGTTGCTGTCCCTCTGAATTCTCGCCCAACCAAAGTACAGTTGGATGAAATTGGATAAATTCCACATCAGCTACCTGAGCTCCAGCACGCAAGGCCAGGGCTACGCCATCTCCAGTTGAGACAGATGGATTTGTTGTCTGGGCAAATACTTGGCCCAATCCACCGGTTGCCAAGACGACAGCGCGGGCCAATCCCCGACCAACACCATCGCGTGAACCTGCACCAATTACATGGAGCGTGACACCGCAAACTTCCCCCGCCTCGTTTTTAAGCGCATCTAAAACTAGGGCATTTTCGACTACCTCAATCTCAGGGTCATCTTGTACAGCAGCAAGGAGTGCACGCGAAACTTCTGCGCCAGTTGCATCTCCTCCGGCATGCAGGATGCGATTGCGCAAGTGGCCACCTTCGCGAGTAAGAGCAATCTCACCGCTATCTTCTTTATCAAAGATGGCGCCACGTTCAATAAGTTTTCTAACTGCCTCTGGACCTTCAGTAACAAGAATTCGTACCGCCGGAACATCACATAGCCCAGCACCTGCCACCAAGGTATCTTTCTCGTGATCTTCTGGTGAGTCGCCATCGCCAAGAGCTGCTGCTATTCCACCCTGCGCCCACTTAGTGGAACCTTCATCAACGCTGGCCTTAGTTACCAACAGAACTGATAGGCCAAAGGTGCGACATTGCAGCGCAGTTGTGAGCCCAGCAATTCCTGATCCAACAACTATGACATCAGCGGTAGCAGTCCATCCTGCAGGGGGTGCAAGTAACTTCATTTCAGCTCCCCTTTCTGCAACTTCTCAATCTCTCTATTGTCAATCAAGCGGATGCCATTTATCCACCCAGCAACTATGGCACGAACCTCTTTACTCTCGCTCTTTGCGTGAGTGAAGTCACGCGGATCAATGAAATCTGCATAATCTAAGGTGAATAAGGGTTCGGTCGTTAGTAAATTTCTTAACTCATCAGCTGATTTGGCGTTAGATAGTGCATGAAAGATGATTGCCGCAGCATCACGTTCCTCTACAGAGAGTCGGACATTGCGCGAGGACATAGCCAGACCACTTGGTTCACGCATTGTTGGGGCAGAGATAATCTCAACTTCATCTGCAATCATTTTGATTAGCTGCAACTGCTGAAAATCTTTCTCTCCAAAGATTGCCACTTTTGGTCTTACTAAATCAAATAGTCTGCGAACTACTGTTACAACACCATCAAAGTGTCCTGGTCTAGATTTACCTTCATAGATTTCACCTAGAGGACCTGCAGAAATACTGGAAAATCCGGTTGGATAAATCTCTTCACGTGTTGGAAACCAGAGATGGGTTACTCCAGCAGATTCAGCAATTGCAATATCTTCATCTGGCGTACGTGGGTAAAGCGCTAGATCGCTTTCATTCTCAAATTGCAATGGATTTATGAAAATACTAGCCACAATATCTTTGGAGTATCTCTGCGCCAGCGAGAATAGTGAGGCATGCCCAGCATGCAGAGCGCCCATAGTTGGAATAAAGGCGCAGCCCAAAGGAAGTGCGCTGGCGTTATCTACTACTTTCATGGCTCCAGTCCTTTCAGGTACCGGGCAGGCAGTTGCATTAAGTCTAAAGAGTTAAGTCAATTGCTCCAAAAGTTCGGCAACTTTCCCGTGTGTGAGCAGCACTGCATCCGGTTCAATCTCTAGCCATGGCGCAAGGACAAAGCGCCTTTCAAATGCGCGTGGGTGAGGCAATTCCAGCTCTGTCGCCTTACTAATCAGAGAGCCATACTGGATCAAATCTAAATCAATCGTGCGCGGCCCCCATCTCTCAGCGCGTTCACGGCCAAGTGATTTTTCAATTCCGTGTAGCAACGAGAGCAAGTCGATAGCGGGAAGTTCACTTTCCACAATAGCTACTGCGTTGAGAAAATCTGGTTGAACCGGCCCACCTACTGGAGAGGTGCGATGATATTTAGATATTGCAAGCACATCAGTTGCCTGGCGTAACATGGCAACTGCTAAATCCATCTGCTCCTGCGGGTTGCCAATGTTTGCACCAAGTGCGATAACTGCCTTCATCGCGAGATAGTTACCGAGATATCTGCAACTTCAGATGAGACTGGGGCCTTGGGCTTGTGAACCGTTACTGCAATAAATTCAATCTCAGGATGCTTCAGCTTAATACGATCAGCGATTCTGCCTGCAAGTCTTTCAATTAGAGCCACTCGTTCCCCTGTTATCTCTTCAACCACTAAATCGGTTAGGGCTCCGTAGTCGATAGTGTCTGCCAGATCATCGCTAGTGCTAGCTTTTGCCAAATCGCAGTAGATATCAAGGTCAACATAAAAATCTTGACCATTCTTTGCTTCATGTTCGAAGACGCCGTGATAGCCGAAAGCGCGAATTCCCTTAAGGGTTATCTGATCACTCATGTTTTTAAGACCGCAACATTGCTCTTCACACCATGAACTCTAACTGCCCAAATTCCCTTACCGATTAATGACTTCGTTACAGATACAGTGGCCGCTTCGCGCTCCTCGGGCGAGCCGGAACCTAAGAAGCGTTTACGAGAATGTCCGATAAGAATTGGGTATCCCATTGCAGTAAATTCATCTATCCGATTGAGAATCTCCCAGTTATGTTCTGGATCTTTAGCAAATCCCAGCCCTGGGTCGAGGATGATATTTTCCCGAGCGATTCCAGCGGCCAGGGCTTTCTCTAGCGAGATAGTAACTTCTTCAATCACATCTGCTACTACATCATTGTAAATTGCCTTTGCATCCATATCTTTGGAGTGGCCTCTCCAATGCATCAAGGTGTATTTACATCCAAGGGCTGCAACAGTTGCAAACATCTCTGGATCGGCTGCTCCTCCGCTTACATCATTAACAATTGTGGCCCCAGCTTCCACGGCAAGCTTGGCTGTTTCAGCGCGCATGGTGTCAATGCTTATAACGGTATCTTCCTTACTGAGCGCTCGTACTACTGGAAGAACTCTGGCCTGCTCCTCTTCGGCAGTTACGCGCTCTGCTCCAGGGCGAGTGGACTCTCCTCCAATATCAATAATGTCGACACCTTCATCAATCATCTCTAAACCACGCGCAATCGCTAACTGGGTGTCAAAGAAGAGTCCGCCATCTGCAAAAGAATCAGGGGTGACATTTAAAATACCCATGACCAACATATTTGCTACCGATTTGTGATGAGGCTGATTGCTTCGGCGCGAGTTGTGGCATCACGCAAAACTCCACGCACCGCAGATGTTGTAGTGCGAGCTTGCGATTTTTTAACACCACGCATAGACATACAAAGATGTTCACAATCAATAATCACAATCACACCCATAGGTTTAAGAATCTCCACCAAGGCATCTGCGATCTGAGTCGTTAGTCTCTCTTGCACCTGCGGGCGCCGCGCAAACAAATCTACTAGGCGAGCAACTTTCGATAGGCCAGTGATTTTGCCGCTAGGGATATAGCCCACATGTGCAACGCCATGAAAAGGAGTTAGATGATGTTCGCAGTGAGAAAAAACTTCTATATCGCGAATAATTACCAACTCTTCATGTCCTATATCAAAGGTGGTCGTAAGGACATCCTCAGGTTTCTGCCAAAGTCCCTCAAAATTTTCCTTAAATGCTCGGGCAACTCTGGCTGGAGTCTCCTTCAGCCCTTCTCGTTCTGGATCTTCTCCTAGAGCTAATAGCAGTTCGCGAACTGCGCGCTCTGCTCGCTCTTGATCGTAGGGATGAGCAGCCTGACCGTCAGCTGGTCCCATAGATATGGATGAAATCTCACTCACTCGAAGAAGCCTTCTTAACGCGCCGCGGCTTCTTAGGTTCAGCAACTGCAACTACCTTCTCTGGGATAGCTACCGGCGGCTGTGCAGATGGCAGACGAGTTGCAGATCCTGTCCATGCCGGACGCTTTGGCCAAGCTGTAACCTTCTTAAATATCTCGGCGATATCTTCTTTGTTGAGCGTCTCTCGTTCCAGAAGTTGTAAGACCATTTCATCAAGGATGGTGCGATTTGCCTCAAGAATTTCATAGGCCTCTTGATGGGCGTTAGATATCAATACTCTGATTTCAGCATCAACAACTGCTGCTAAATTCTCAGAGTAATCACGCTGATGTCCGTAGTCGCGCCCCATAAATGGTGCTGATGCATCAGCGCCTAACTTGATCGCACCAATTGCCTCAGTCATTCCATATTGCGTAACCATTGCGCGCGCTAGCGCAGTTGCCTTTTCGATGTCATTAGATGCACCGGTGGAGGGGTCATGGAAGATAAGTTCTTCCGCAGCACGTCCACCAAGTGAATATGCCAACTGATCAAGGAGTTGATTACGTGTGGTGGAGTACTTGTCATCATCAGGCAACACCATGGTGTAACCCAGTGCGCGACCGCGCGGCATGATCGTTATCTTATGAACAGGATCTGTATGTGGAAGTGCATGCGCAACAAGTGCATGTCCAGCCTCGTGATAAGCGGTAACTCTGCGCTCTTCCTCAGACATCAATCTTGACTTACGTTGTGGTCCAGCCATTACCCGATCAATAGCTTCATCAATCTGCAGGTTAGAGATGGTCTTTAGCCCTTCACGTGCAGTTAACAGCGCTGCCTCATTTAAAACATTGGCAAGATCTGCTCCCGTAAATCCAGGTGTACGACGAGCGTAAGCTAATAGTTCGACATCCTTAGAGATCGGCTTATCTTTGGCATGCACCTTTAGTATCTCTTCACGTCCCTTTAAATCAGGGCGCTCTACTGGAATCTGTCGATCAAAGCGGCCTGGGCGCAGAAGAGCTGGATCTAAAACATCAGGTCTATTGGTAGCTGCAATAAGAATGACTTGGCCATTTGTCTCAAAGCCATCCATCTCAACAAGTAACTGATTTAACGTTTGTTCGCGTTCATCATGTCCGCCACCCATACCCGCACCGCGTTGACGACCTACTGCATCAATTTCATCAACAAAGATAATTGCTGGAGCATTCGCCTTAGCCTGCGTAAAGAGATCGCGGACTCGCGCTGCACCAACACCTACAAACATCTCCACAAAATCAGAGCCAGAGATTGAATAGAAAGGAACCTTGGCTTCGCCAGCCACAGCCCGCGCTAAGAGCGTCTTACCAGTACCGGGTGGGCCGTAAAGCAGCACGCCTTTTGGAATCTTTGCGCCAAGGAGTGCGTACTTGGCTGGATCCGCTAGGAAATCTTTAATCTCCTCGAGCTCTGCGATTGCCTCATCGCTACCTGCTACATCAGCAAAGGTATTCTGTGGAACATCGTTATCTTGCAATTTGGCGCGGGACTTACCAAATGAGAAGACACGATTTCCGCCTTGGGCGCGACTTAAGAAATATAGGAATACCAGTCCAATAATTAAGAATGGTCCAAAGGTGAAGAAGAAAGTTGTTAGGAAAGATTGCCTTGGGACTTCAACGCTCCAGCCTTTTGCAGGCGGATTAGCGGTAAGGGCATCAACCAGAGTTGGTTCTTGGCGCGCTACATAAGAGGCTTCTACCTTTGTTGATCCCTTGATGGAATTTCCAGCAGAGAGAATTAATTTAATCCTCTGGCTCTTATCCACTAAGACTGCAGATTCAACCTGCGCCTGGGAGATGGCATCTAGCGCCTGCGAAGTTTGGATTTCGGTATAGCGATTGGTAACGCTGGAAATCTGCCCAAAAATTGTTACAGTAAAAATTGCCACGATAATCCAGAAGAGTGGTCCACGTAAAATCTTCTGTGAGCGAGTTTGTGGAGCTTTTTTAGCACCTTCTACTTTTATCGGCTTTGTACTCTTTTTCACCTTCTTAAATGGGTTATTAATAGTCATGATATTTCCTATGAATACATGTGCTTTGCGAGCACACCGATAAAGGAGAGATTGCGATACTTTTCATCAAAATCGAGTCCATAGCCAACGACAAATTCCGTTGGGATATCAAAGCCAACGTATTTAACATTTACCTCAACTTTGGCTGCTTCTGGCTTTCTTAAGATAGTAAGAATCTCTACAGTTGCAGCTCCTCGTGAGAGAAGATTTGAGGTAAGCCAAGAGAGAGTTAATCCAGTATCGACAATATCTTCCACAATCAAAACATGTCGCCCCGTGATATCGCGATCTAAATCTTTCAAGATACGTACAACGCCACTTGATTTAGTGCCAGAACCATAGGAAGAGACAGCCATCCAATCCATCTCAATATGTATCTGCAGGGCACGCGTTAAATCAGCCATCGCCATGATGGCACCTTTAAGGACTCCAACGAGCAAGACGTTCTTATCTTTGTAATCGGCATCTACTTGTGCGGCTAACTCTGCGATACGTGACTGTAACTCTGCCTCAGTGGCGATTACCTTTTCTATATCGTTTCCGACTGCTGCGAGATCCACCGATGTGCTCCTTGCTTGAGATAGCTAGTAATGGCTAGAGGCGAGTAGGGATGGCTAGGGATGTAGGGCCAAGAGCGAAAGTCTGCCCGAAATTCGCTCAACCTTCACACCACCTGGAAGGCTGAGCGCCCCTTGGCCGTGCCAATTTGTGACCAGCGCCTCTACCGCTGCCACATGATCGGCTGTGATTGAGCCCGCGGGGGCCCCTGCAGCGTAGATAGCGCTCTTTAGAACCCGGGTGCGCAAGGCGCGTGGCATCTCTAGTAACTGCTGACAATCTAGATTCGCTAAGTCAGATTTATTAACTGCAGCTAGAGCCATCGCATCAAGAGCGTCAGCATCATCTCTTAGTAAATCTGCACTTCGGGCTAAAGCCTTTCTGATGCCTGGTCCTAGCTTCTCTTCCATGAGCGGTAGAACTTCGCGGCGAACACGCACTCGAGAGAATTCAGAGTTGAAATTATGTGGATCATCCCAGTAATTTAATTTCGCACTCTTACAGGCTTCTTCAATCTCACTTCGAGTTAAATGCAAAAATGGACGGGAGTAAATTCCACTCTCATCTGCCATTCCAGAAAGTGACCTAGCACCAGAACCGCGAGCTAGACCTAATAAAACAGTCTCTGCTTGATCATCGAGGGTATGTCCTAAGAAGACTTTCCGAACCCGCTCTTTTTCAGCGCACGCACCAAGAGCTTTATAGCGTGCGTCGCGAGCGCCAGCTTCGATGCCGCCGGAAGCAACGACCACAACTTTCTCAATAAAAACTTTGCCATAACCCATCCCCTTTAACTGTTCTGCTACTCTCGTCGCTTGAACTCCAGAATTTTCTTGTAACTGATGATCAATAGTGATGGCAACCAAGGAAATCGCCAGAGGAGGAGCCTCTTTTTGGAGCGCATATGCCAGCGCCAATGAATCTGCACCACCTGAAACTGCTACTAAGACGCAATCGCCTGCTTCCAGCTTTTCAAGGTGAATCTTTACAGCGTTGCGTATTGCAACGAGCGCCTCTGTCATGAGTGAAGGTTAGACCCGACCACCAAATGGCATAAGCCCCTTAATGCTATGGATTTTTGAGTAAAGCAGTCCGCGGCCCTTTGAATTAGCCTCCCACATCATTCCGCCACCGGCGTAGATGGTTATGTGGTGAATAGTGGAGATATTCCCTTTGTAAGAGTAGAAGAGTAAATCTCCTGGAACCAACTGAGTTAGCGGAACATGGAAGGTATAACCAGCATAAAGGGCTGAGTTTAGGCGATCCCAATTAGGCCAACCGAGTCCAGCAGATCGATATGCGGCATAGACAAGTCCCGAGCAATCAAATGAATTTGGCCCTTCGTCACCCCAGACATATGGCTTGCGAGCTTCCACCTGTCTCTTAGCAAAAGCAACAGCTTTTAGTCGCTGCGCTTCATTCGTTCTAATTGTGGATCGTCCCTTAAATCCTCTATCTGGCCAGACCTTCGCCTGATTGATAACGGTCGCCGCTGTTGCTGCCTGGCTCTCTTCCAGTAAAGCTAGTTGGCGCTGCTGTTCGAGAGTAACGCGCACATTTCTCAATTTTGCTAAATCTTTAATCAATTTATCTTGGACAGCGCGAAGTTTATTTACCTCTTTTTGTTGGAGTGCTTGCGCATCATCGGCAACCTTCTTGGCCGCAGCAACTTTTGCAGTAGCGGCCTCTTGCACAACCTTTGCCTCATCTGCCTTTGCCTTTGCAGCGCGCGCCACAACTTCTGCCGCCTTGTAACGCTCAAGCGCTGTGGCGTTACGCGTTCCTAAGGTATCGAGCGTTGTTATTTGATCAATCAAATCCTGTGGTCCATTGGCACTTAATAGCGGTTGTATATCGCTCAAACTTCCACCCAAAATGTAGGCATTGGTAGCAAGTTTTCCAATTGTGCGGTGAGCTTCTGACACCGCTAGAGCGGTCTCTGCAGCGTAGCGCGCTGCAGCTGTCGCCGCAGCCGATGCAACGGCAAGTTCGCTCTGTGCCTTTAAATAGAGAGTGCGGGCCTCGCTTGCGCGAGCAGTTAATTGGCGAAGAGTGAGGTTTGCCGCAGCTAATCTTTTAGCGGCAGCATCCGCTGCTTTCTTTTGAGCAGCCTCTGCTTTCTTAGCCGCTTCAATCTCAGCTATTGAGGGTTTTGGTTTTGCAAGCGCAGGCGAGGTAGAGAGCATCAACCCCGAAATCAGGGCAAGGCTCAATAAGCGATTCTTCGTGCGCATTGCTCAAGAATAAATGAGCCCCTCGTTCTTTAAAGGGTATTTGCTCAAGTGTCGCTAGTTAGCCACATCTCTTCTACTAAAAAGGATAGCTGCAACGATTGCACCAAGAAATACATAGGAAGTTCCCAGAGTTAGCGCATGTGAATATGAAACTTCTGGGGTACCTCCTTGTGCAATTGTTGTGAGTTGATTACCTGGCATCCAATCAAGAGTTACTGGCTTTACCGCACCAATGAGATTTTCAATAATGAGCAGCCAGAGCACTCCGATGGAGATTGCAGAGATTGGCGAGCGCAGTAGTAGCCCCAAAATCATTCCAACTATTCCAAAGTAGATAACTGAGATACTGACATTAAGTAAATTCTGTCCAATTGCTTGATAACCCTCAGCGGTAAACCATAAATCGGTTGAGACTTTGGCGCGCTCAGAGAGAAAGACTGAAATTGAGATGCTTACTAGTGCAGAGATCACTACAAGTATCAGCGCAAAGATCTTCATAGCAATCAACTTGCCGATGAGGATTCGAAGACGTCCCGGTTGGCGCACTAAGAGATTACGAAGCGTGCCATAGGTGTACTCCTGTGCAGTTTGCGCGGCAAAGACGCAGAGGGCGATTATCCCGAGTAACCCACCCACAGAGGCAAAGCCAAAGACAGAGCCACTAGCTAGATTGAGAACTTCACGTCCTACCTGTCGCCCACGATCAGAATTTCCTTCTTCGGAGTCAATCATCAGATAGAGAAAGGTGGTTGTTAATCCAGTGAAGAAGAGTGAAGCGCCTAAAGTTCCAAGAAAGAGAGTTGGGCGGCGCAACTTCCTAGATTCAGCCAAGATGACGCGAATCATGTGCGATCTCCAGTCATTTCGAAGAAGGTCTCTTCCAAGTTTGGTAATTGTGGCGCTAACTGTGTCAAAGTAATTCCTGCTTCAAATGCTTTCCTATTTAAAGTACCTGCCCATTGCGCGGGACCTTCAATGTGAGCAACTTCAGAACGCACGGTCGCCTTATGTCCATCAGCTTGAGCAATAGCCACGATCTTTTCTAGGTCGGATGGATTTTCAGTCTTAACTAAAATTATTGGTTGTTGTTGCAGCAGCAAATCTTGCATCGTGCCGGCGAAGACAACCTCACCTTTTCTTAACATAACTATGTACTCGCTAATTAACTCAAGCTCAGATAGCAAGTGAGAAGAGACAAATACGGTAGTTCCCTGGCTGGCTAGCCTTTTAAGGAGATCACGTACCTCTTGTATTCCTTCGGGATCTAAACCATTTGTTGGTTCATCAAGGATGAGAATTTTCGGATTAGGAAGTAGCGCTGCTGCGATACCCAAGCGTTGTTTCATTCCGAGTGAATAGGTCTTGTACTTTGATTTTCCGCGCCCTTCTAGGCCAACTGTATTAATCAACTCTGCTACTCGCTCGATTGGAAATCCACCAAGAGTTGCTAAAACCTTTAAATTCTCCTCACCAGATAGCGCTGGATAGAAGGCCGGGCCTTCAATCATCGCTCCAACATGAGCGAGATACTTCTCTGGATGGCTAATTGAATGTCCGAGAATTTCAGCACTGCCACCAGTTGGTGAAATCAAACCCAGCAACATGCGAATCGTGGTTGTCTTGCCCGCACCATTTGGGCCAACAAAGCCACAGATTGTGCCTGCTGGTACCTCAAAGTTTGCATGAGAGACAGCAAATCCCGAGTCGTACTTCTTGCTGAGGTCTTTAACCGAGATTGCTAGAGATGCCATGTGGGAAATATAGCGGGCAAACCTTAAGATAAAGCCATGAGCAAAGATGTGTGGGGATACCAAGAGCCAGTCAATCGCCCTGCCCCGCAATGGGAGATCAACTCTCAGACTGCAGCGGTTCGCGCCGGATTAGCTCGCTCCGGTTTTGGTGAAACATCTGAAGCGCTCTATCTAAATAGTGGATTTACCTATTCCAGCGCACAAGAAGCGCTGGAATCTTTTACCGATGAGACCGACCACTTTGTTTATAGTCGTTTCCATAATCCGACTGTTGCGATGTTTGAAAAGCGTTTAGCTGCAATAGAAGGTGCGGAATACTGTGTGGCAACTGGTTCTGGAATGGCGGCGATGTTTGCCTCATTGGCTTGTCTCGTTGAAGCAGGAGATCACATCGTTGCATCAGCTGCCATGTTTAGCTCATGCCATGTTGTTATTACTGAAATTCTTCCTAAATGGGGAGTCACCTTTGAGCTTGTGAAGGCAAACGATAAAGCTGCTTGGGAGAAGGCTTTGAGTAAGCCAACTAAGGCGGTCTTCATCGAAACCCCAAGTAATCCACTGATGGAGATTGTAGATATTGCCTTTGTTAGCGATTTAGCTCATCGCGTTGGCGCAACTGTCATCGTCGATAATGTCATGGCCTCTCCTGTTCTGCAGAAGCCACTTGAACTAGGTGCTGATGTAATTATGTATTCAGCAACAAAACATATAGATGGGCAGGGTCGCGTATTAGCGGGCGCAGTTCTTGGCTCCTTCTCCTATATTCACGAGAAGTTAATTCCATTTGTAAGACATACCGGACCAACTCTGAGTCCATTTAGCGCTTGGGTCTTGGTTAAATCGCTAGAGACTATGGAGATGCGCGTTACACGTATGTGCGAGAACGCCCAGGCGATTGCCGAGTTCCTGGAAAAGCGTAAAGAAATTAAGAGTGTTCGTTATCCAGGGCTTGCTTCCCATCCTGATCGCGCTGTCATTGAGAAGCAAATGAGCGCCGGTGGCACCACTATTGGAATTGAATTTGCAGGCACACAGAAGGATGCCTTCAAATTTATGGATTCGCTACGCATAATTGATATCTCTAATAACTTAGGTGATAGTAAATCGCTTATAACTCACCCAGCCTCAACTACTCATCGTCGCCTCAAGCCAGATGTTCAAGCAGAGATGGGAATTACTCCATCAGTTCTGCGACTCTCTGTTGGCTTAGAGCATATAGATGATCTACTGAAAGATTTAGATCAAGCGCTAAGCAGCTGAGCTACAACCAGCAAGACTGATAACAAGCTTAGGTAGGTAATAGACCAATGGAAGATTCCCGCTGCCACCTTGTTGTAATTATCTGAATTCTCTTTCAAAGCGAAGAGTTGGAAGGTAAAGACTGCGCCCAGCAATACTGTGGCTAAAAGGACCCAGACCGGCAGCTGCGCTAACTGAATAAGGGCCGCAGATGAGACCACCATTGCAATGGTATGAAACCACATCTGACTAATCACAGAAGATTGTGTTGAGACAGAGGGCAGCATTGGAATTCCAGCTGCCGAGTAATCATCTTTATATTTAATGGCCAGCGCCCAGAAATGTGGTGGGGTCCAGAAGAAGACCACCATAAAGAAGGCCAATGGCACCAAGGTAAGAGATCCGGTAACAGCTGCCCAGCCAATTAGTACTGGCATACAGCCGGCTGCTCCTCCCCAAACAATATTCTGCGATGTATTGGGCTTGAGTAAAATTGTGTAAATAACAACATAATAAAAAATTGCAAGCGCTGTTAGAAGTGTGGCCAAGGGTGTTGTAAATATCTGGAAGATCGCAAGGGAGGCCAATCCGATTACGCTGGCAAAAATTAAAGCCTGAATTCGCGAGATACTGCCAACTACCAGCGGGCGTTTAGATGTCCGTGCCATCAACTTATCTGTCTCAGCTTCAATCACCATATTAAAGGCATTGGATGAGCCAGCGGCGAGAGTGCCGCCTATTAACGTAGCTGCTACTAAACCAAACGAGGGTAAGCCTTTTTCAGCTAGGACCATTGCAGGAAGGGTGGTGATAATTAGTAGCTCGACTACTCGCAACTTCATCAAATCTACATAAGCGCGAATTACCGACATATGCGAAGGTTACTCATCATTAATGGTGGCCCTAAATCGTCGCAATTACTTCGGTGTTTAATTCACCTGGTTCGGTCAAGATCTCTGGCAGAAGTGGCGCCGCGATACGCCCTAGAATGCGATCTACCGTTGCTTTGGCGCGTTTAGCTGCAGTAATTGTCCTTGGGTGTTGATCGGCGATAATCACAAAGGCGTACTCGCGATCACCAGATTCAACATAACCAGCAAGATTTGTGGTGCCTCTTAGCGTGCCCGTCTTAGCCTTAACTAAACCAATGGCATCGGGTGCGGTATCTCTAAATCGATCCTGCATCGTTCCTGTGATTCCACCGATTGGAAGACCACTAATAAGAGGAGCGAACTGTGGCTCGTGGCGAATCTTGACTAATAGCTCTCCCACTTGAGCGGCAGTTACTTTATTTTGTCGCGAGAGTCCACTGGCATCTTGGACGAGCAACTTGGAAGAATCAATATCGAAAGATTCCAGAATATCTGTGAAGGTGGCGGCCACGCCTTTTTCATCAAAACTTTCACCAGCAGCTCTCGCGGCTAGCCTGGCAATACGCTCAGTTAGAGCGTTATCGCTCCAAGTAAGAATATAGGCGAGCATGCGTCGTAGCTCTGGTGACTGCGAACTTAAAATTTCCTCGCCAGCTAGATCCTGAATCTCGCTGGAGTTTGCACGCTTCATAGATGCAGTAATTCCGCGCTGCTTATAAAAGGTTTTTAACTGCGCTACATCCTGCGAATAGAGATTGTTGTAATAGATAGTAATCTTTGAAAAAATCTCC
Source organism: uncultured Candidatus Planktophila sp. (assembly GCA_964463845.1). Lineage (GTDB taxonomy): Bacteria > Actinomycetota > Actinomycetes > Nanopelagicales > Nanopelagicaceae > Planktophila. The sequence goes on from CAYXDT010000005.1 coordinate 92,600, forward strand.
GGATTGGCTTCTTCCAATGCAGCAAGTGACTTGTGCCCTATGCGCGGAAGCGATGTGCGACCCAATCGCAGCGCCTCTTTATGGCTAAAACTAATCCAAGGGTCGCGCTCACCCTTAATTACCAAGGTGCGCTCTTGTTGTCCCAGCGAAACTGTCGTAGTAAATGAGTCACTTGGCTGCATATGGGTAAGAGCTGAGACTGCAGCAAAAATCTTTTGGACAGAGGCCGGCTTACGCAAGGAGTAGGGATTCTTTGAAAATACGACCTCACCGGTCTTTTGATCGAGCACAACAACCGAAGGGTTGGCCAGCTCTTTATTTGAGGCCAGGCGATCAAAGACGTTGGCAACAGAGTTTGGGTCTAGCGCAGATGCTCCGGGCAGCATGGGAAGCTGCAAGAGCATGACAGCAGCGAGCGCCAGGGGGAGGGTTCTCTTAAAGTGCAAAATCATTTACCAGAGATAAGCTAAAAGGATATTGGTAGCTGTCAGAGCAAGTAGAGCCCCCCAGATTGAATTCTTAAGGGAATCTCTCTTCTTATGAATAATACTTAAAATTAAAATAACGGCCACAACTAAGGTCTTGACGCCAAACTTTGCATGATTTGCCTCGACATCAGGATAGACCTCACTCCACAGCCCCACCATCACTATCGCTGTGACTAGAGCAGTAAGAGAGGCGTGGATGATTCCAGGATTTAATTTCTTAGGGTTCTTCTTTACCTGGAGCAATAAGAGGACCAAAATTCCCAAGACTGCCAGCAGGTGAATGCCAAATGCGATGTGATAGGTAAGTTCCATGATGACTCCTTGGTATTAATGGTGAGATAAGTTTAGAGTGCATCCATGGAAATCAATACACCTGCCGTCATCGGACCAGGTGAATTTTTTCCCGTAGTGGGAGTTGGGCCACATGAGAAGCCTTGGCCGACCGCCCCACACTATGACCCAGAACTCCTTGAAAATGGTGATCGTAGAAATGTTTTAGATCACTATAGATACTGGAGCGTTGAGGCAATAGTCGCAGATTTAGATACCAAGCGACATAAGCTACAGATTGCAATTGAAAATTGGCAGCATGATTTAAATATTGGTTCCGTTGTGCGCACTGCAAACGCGTTTAATGTTGCGCTAGTTCACATAATCGGCAAGCGCGATTGGAATAAGCGCGGTGCAATGGTCACCGATAAGTACCTCACCGTGATGCACCACCCAACGGTTGCCGACTTTGCAGCATGGTGTGGCGAGAAGAAGATTCCAATTATCGGAATTGATAATGTCCCCAGCTCAAAGCATCTGGAGGGCGCAGCTCTGCCAGAAGAGTGCGTGCTCTTATTCGGACAAGAAGGTGCAGGAATGTCTGACGAAGGCATTGCAATCTGCGAAGTGCTCTATGCCATCGAGCAATATGGCTCAACGCGTTCGATGAATGCCTCAGCCGCCGGAGCGATAGCTATGTATCACTGGGCGCTACAGCACCTACCGCGCCAGCTTTAGCCCATCGCCTCGCGAACAGAGGCTAAGCGGCGATCAATCTCATCAGCTTCCTCGATACGCCCTAGTTGGCGCATCACGGTAGATATGCGACCTTCGATATCCAAAATGAAATCAAAATCTTTCGGTTCATCATCGGCGACTATTTGCAGCACATTATCTAAAGTAGCTAAGCCATCTTCTAATTTTCCAAGCAGAATCTCTGCCTTGCCATATTCAAAGAGGGCAAAGGTTTCGCGGCGATGATCGTGGGCAGTTTCAAAGACATCTATCGCTTTGCGCGCAGCTTCAAGTGCGAGTTCGCCCTCGCCAATTTCAATGTAGCAAGAAGCAATCTTCTGATCACATCGTGCGATATGGATAACTTCTTTTTCAATTTTAAACATTTGGCGCGCCTCTTTAAAGCAAATAATCGCCTCGTTATAGTTTTTTAACTCTCGCTGTGCACAACCAATTAGATGCATATCGTTAGCTGCGCCAATATTGTTGCCATCGACTAGATGCTCTTGCGAGCATTCGTACATAGTCTCAATTACTTTCTCATAATTCTTTGATGAGTACCACCACTCACCTAGCGTGCAGGCAAGCTCTAGGGCAATTGGAGATTTGTTTTCGCGCAGGAGCGCTACCGCTTTACTCATGGCAGTTGCTGCTTCATCCATGCGCTTTAATTGATTTAAGTTATATCCGATTGCAGAGTAAGCCTGAGCTAAACCTTCTTTAGGCGCTGATTCACCAAGTTCAGAGAAGATATCTCGAGCAGTTTCAGCAAGCGCTAGAGCTTCGTCATATTGACCGCGCGCAAAGATGCGAGCACTTAACTCGTAATAGGTGTTGGCCCGTTCTTCGCCATGAACTTCCGGAATTCGATCCCAGAGCATCTCTTCAGTTACGAGCTCGTCTGTGCCGTCGTCATCGCTCATATAAAGACCTCCCCGTAGCTCGGAATTCCTTCACTCTAGCCCTAACGCCCTTCGGGGCGGCGATATTTCCCTTGTGAATGGGCAGAGATTCGCCCTTTCTGCCCAATAGATGCAGATGCGAATGATTTGCATTAAGATTAATCCATGCATATTCCAGATGGCTTTATTGATATCCCAACCTCTGCCGCCTTTGCCGCCCTTGCTGCGGTCGGAGTCGGAGCTAGCCTCAAAGGGGCGGCTAGATCACTCGATGAGAAGACAGCGCCTCTTGCTGGCCTAACTGCAACATTTATCTTCGCCGTTCAGATGCTCAACTTTCCTGTGGCAGCCGGTACCAGCGGACATCTCTTTGGTGGCGTACTAGCGGCTGTCTTAGTTGGGCCATATGTGGCAACCCTTGCTTTGACCGTCGTGCTCTTGATGCAGGCGCTGCTCTTTGCCGATGGCGGTTTAACTGCTGCCGGATTAAATATCTTCAACCTCTCACTTATTGGCGTTTGGGTTGGTTATGGGGTCTTCGTTCTTGTTAAGAAGGTACTACCGAAGAATAAATCATCAGTATCAACTGCCGCTGCAGTAGCAGCCTTTATCTCTGTTCCCGCTGCGGTGCTTGGCTTTGTTCTTCAGTATGCAATCGGTGCAAATTCCACATTCTCGGTAGCGGCAGTCTTTACCGGAATGATGAGCGCACACATTGTTATTGGAG
>CAYXDT010000005.1:95821-98812 GCA_964463845.1 uncultured Candidatus Planktophila sp.
TTCTCGGTAGCGGCAGTCTTTACCGGAATGATGAGCGCACACATTGTTATTGGAGCTGGAGAAGCGCTAATCACGGCATTATCAGTTACCGCAGTGCTGGCAAGCCGTCCAGATCTAGTTTATGGATACCGTGGATCGAAACAACAACTTGAAATTCGAAAGGCATAAAGTGAAAAATCCTTTGGTAATTGTTGGCCTTGCGCTATCACTACTTCTCGCAGGTGGAGTTTCTTACTACGCATCATCGCAGCCTGATGGCTTTGAGAAAGCTGCTGGCAAAATTGGATTCTTAGATACAGCTGAAGAGAGCCCACTAAAAGATAGCCCTTTGGCTGAATATGGAGTTGCCGGCGTAGAGAACGAACGTCTTTCAGGGGCTCTAGCTGGCCTAATTGGTGTTACTGCCACAGCTGGCGTTTCATTTGCCATCTTCTTTTTGATGCGCCGATTTAATAGAGGCAAAGTATAAAAGCTGCAGTAGAGCACCAGCATCACCACGGCCATGATGTAGGAGAGCGCCTTTACCTACATCGCCACTCCGTGGTCCATCGCCTGCCTTCTCATGTAAAAATCATGGCAGTTCTTGCTTTCATTATCGTATCTGTCTCGACTCCAATTACGATGTGGCAAGCCTTTATCGCCTACTTCATAGCTATCTTCATCGTTTCACTAATCGCCAAAATCCCAACTCCAACGCTATTGGTGCGGTCCCTTATTGAAATTCCATTTATCTTCTTCGCCATTCTCATGCCTTTCTTTGGAACAGGTGAGCGTTTTGAAATTGGCCCACTAAATCTTTATCGGGAGAGTCTGCTAGCGGCGGCAGGAATTGTCCTAAAGGGCACGCTCGGAGTTTTGAGCGCCGTCGTACTCTCTACTAGCACCACTGCTCGCGAACTTTTACGTGGCCTAGAAAGACTTCACCTTCCTAAATTAATGGTGCAGATCGCAGCCTTTATGTTGCGCTATGTAAATGTCATTAGTGATGAGATGACGCGTATGAAGATTGCCCGTGAATCTCGAGGCTTTATCGCAACAGGTCTTAAAGATTGGAAAGTTTTGGCAATTGCAGCATCGGCGCTCTTTATCCGATCTTATGAGCGCGGAGAGCGAGTACACCTTGCCATGCTCTCGCGTGGATATACCGGCGCTCTGCCACATGATCAGAGTGAGGGAGCACCTCTTAAGATATGGCTACAAGGATTTGCTCTACCGCTCTTTGCACTTTCTATACTTATCTCAATAACTGTGATCGGATAAATAATGACCAGCGCCCCAAGCCTATTAATTAGCGAGTTGGCCTTTGCCTATCCTGATGGCAATCAAGCTCTCTTTGGAGTAAATCTTCGCGTCGAACGCGGTGAACGCCTCGCCCTCCTTGGCCCCAATGGCGCCGGTAAGACAACACTTGTCATGCACATGAACGGAATTCACCCGGCCGAACACGGTAGCGTCAGCATCGCCGGTGAAGTAATTGATACAAAAGATAAAGAGCTCTTGCGCAGAATTCGTGGGAAAGTTGGGATTGTTTTTCAAGACCCTGATGACCAATTGTTTATGCCAACAGTGGGTGAAGATATTGCCTTTGGTCCTTACAACATGGGGCTTCGTGGAGCAGAGCTTGATGCCGCAGTCGATGAAGCTTTAGCGCTAGTACATATGTCTGAGTTTAAAGACCGCCCTCCCCACCATCTCTCCTTCGGACAACGCCGTCGCGTTGCCGTTGCGACAGTACTCGCCATGAAACCTGAAATTCTTGTAATGGATGAGCCATCCTCAAACTTAGATCCGGCCAGCCGTCGTGAATTGGCAGATATTGTGAGATCTCTCGATGTGACTATCGTGATGGTTACCCACGATCTGCTCTATGCCTACGAACTATGCGAAAGATCAGTAATTCTCTCTGGCGGAATCATCGTCGCCGATGACAGCACTAAAAATGTATTGAGTAACAAGGAGCTCTTGGCAGCCCATCGCCTCGAACTACCTGTTGGCTTCTCGCTTTCGTAAAGAGAAGCGCTCCTGCGCAATGGCTGCTCCCAATAAAACTACCAGCGCTCCCACAGGCTCATTCCAAGTTACCTGCTCGCCGAGGAACATGACTCCTGCTGCAATTGCAACTAGAGGAGTTAGATAAGTGACACTACTGGCAATAGCGCTTCCCGCCAACTGCATAACTTTAAAATTCCAGAGGTAGGCAATTCCGCTACCAAAGATTCCTAACCCCAACATAGCCAGAATGGGAAAGAGTTGAAACTCGTACTTTTCAACACCACCAAAGAATAAAAGTGGCGCAAGAGTAATTGCGCCGAGAAGAAGTTGTGCGGCAACAATTGATTCTGGTTGCAAATTAAGAGGCATCACAAAGCGCCTGGTATATGGATAGGAAATTCCGTAGCAAGTAACTGCGGCGAAGAGAATTGCGATTGCCCAGAGTGGGCTTTCTCCCAACCCGCGCCAGGCTCCAAGAACTACCAAGACTCCAAAGAACCCAAGTACTAAACCAACTATCTGAAAGAGCTTTGGGCTCTCTTCGCGGTTAACCGCCAAGATTGCCAACAAGGTCATCAAGGGAGTTACAGCATTAATTATTCCAGCGAGAATCGAAGTTACTTCAGTCTGGGCGAGTGCGAAGAAAACCCCTGGAGCCACATTTAATAAAAGCGCCACAATCCATAAATGGAAGATTGTCATCCGCTCACGTGGCAGTGAAATTTTTCGAGCCTTTGCAATTATTAGAAGCGTAAGCGCACCCAAGGCGCAGCGAATAAAAGCGACCCCCAAAGGAGTGAGGAGTTCCAGGCCTAACTCAATAAAGATAAAAGAACATCCCCAGACAAATCCCAGCGCCAAATATGCAGGAAGCCAGGGAGATCGGATTTTCACTTGGAGAAGTTATCAGTAGATATATGTGGGCCCAGACAGGCTCGAACTGTCGACCCACGGATTAAAAGTCCGTTGCTCTACCGGCTGAGCTATAGGCCCCACTGC